>JAABSA010000016.1 GCA_011390635.1 Desulfotignum sp.
CTTATGAAGCCACGGGATTGCGCAAAAACGGTGAAGAATTTCCCATTCGCCTGGAAGCCCGAAACATACCTTACAAAGGAAAACAGGTAAGAACTGTTGAATTCAGGGATATCACCGAGCAGAAAAAGGCTGAGATGGAAAGGGAAAAACTGCAGGCCCAGCTTACCCAGGCTCAGAAAATGGAATCCGTGGGCAGGCTTGCCGGAGGGGTAGCCCATGATTTCAACAACATGCTGGGGGTGATTCTGGGACATGCGGAATTTGCCCTTGAAGAAGCAGCAGAAAATCACGATCTGTATGCCGATTTGAAAGAAATTCAAACCGCTGCTCAACGGTCGGCTGATTTGACAAAACAATTGCTGACCTTTGCCAGAAAACAGATCATCGATCCCAGAATACTTGATTTGAACGATACCGTGGAAAGCATGCTCAGTATGCTGCGAAGGCTCATTGGTGAAGATATCAACCTGGCATGGCAACCGGCCAAAGGCTTATGGCCCGTCAAAATGGATCCATCCCAGATTGACCAGATCCTGGCCAATCTGTGTGTGAATGCCAGAGATGCCATCCCGGGGGTCGGCAAGCTTACCATTGAAACCGGGAAGAAGACCTTTGACCCGGGATATTGTGCAGACCATGCAGGCTTTATTCCCGGGGACTTTGTCATGCTGGCAGTGAGTGATAATGGCTGCGGTATGGATAAAGAGACCCTGAATAACCTGTTTGAACCTTTTTTCACCACCAAAGACGTCGGTGAAGGCACCGGTCTTGGCCTGGCTACCATTTATGGCATTGTCAAACAGAACAGCGGCTTCATCAATGTTTACAGTGAGCCGGATCAAGGGTCCATTTTCAGGATTTATCTGCCCAGATATGCTGCCGCTGATGAGACACCTGTTATTGTTCATCCGGGAAAACCGGACCCGACCGGTACGGAAACCATTCTGCTGGTGGAAGATGAACCCGCTATTTTACGAATGACCCGGATGATGCTCGAACGAAAGGGATACTCGGTTTTACCGGCGGCAACACCTGGTGAGGCAATAGACAAGGCCAAAACCCATGCAGAGAAAATAGATCTTCTCATGACCGACGTGGTCATGCCGGAAATGAACGGCCGGGACGTGGCAGGACAGCTGACAGCGCTTTTTCCGGATATCAAACTGTTGTTCATGTCCGGCTACACTGCCAATGTCATTGCCCATCAGGGAGTGCTGGATGAAGGAATGGCATTTATCCAGAAACCTTTTTCAATGAAAGAGCTGGCTGAAAAGGTGCGGGGGGTATTGGACAAGACATGCTGAGTGCTGCCAATGGAAGCGATGTTCAGCGAAACCGATATGATGCATGACGGTGAAAATAAGGTGTTTTATGGCTGAAAAACCAACCTATGAAGAATTGGAAAAATCAGAATCTGAGGATAACCAGAGAGAAGACATCTTTCAGGATGAACAATATCGTTGGCTGGTAGAAAATGCAAATGAGATGATCCTGCTGGCACAGGATGGATTGATTAAATTTGTAAACCAGAAGAGTTTTGATTATTTGGGTTATTCACCAAAAGAATTAACAGGCAGACCATTTATTGATTACATCCACCCGGAAGACCAGGAAAAAGTAGCCCAACGACATTCGAAAAGACTGAACGGTGAAGACCTGCCTGGTATCTATCCTTTCAGGGTTGTTGATAAAGATGGCAATGTTCGGTGGGTGGAAGTTAATGCCGTCCTTTCCGAAAGGAATGGAAAACCGGCGACACTCAATTATATTACCGATATCACGGAGCGCAAGCAGGCCGAGGCAGAACTGCAAAGCGCCCATGAACGCACCCGCGCCATTATGGAATCTGTCCAGGCGGGAATTATTCTGGTGCGCTGCTCTGACAAGGTCATTGTCGAGGCCAATCCCGCAGCGGCGCGTATGGCCGGGCTTGATCTGGAAGGGTTGACCGGCAGGATCTGCAACCAATACCTGTGTCCGGCCCAAACAGGACAATGTCCCATTATCGACCTGAAACAGGAAGTGGACAATGCCGAGCGAACGATCCGCCGTTTCGACGGTACACTTGTCCCCATTCTTAAAACCGTTACCCGGATTTACATTGATGGGCAGCAACACCTGCTCGAAAGCTTTGTCGATATTACGGAACTGCAATCTGCACGGCAGGACCTTGAGAACATCAATCTATCGCTGGAGGCCGCTACCGAGCGGGCCAACAGCATGGCTGTGGAGGCTGAAATGGCCAATATTGCCAAAAGTACGTTCCTTGCCAACATGAGTCACGAGATCCGAACACCCATGAACGGCGTGATCGGCATGACCGGGTTGCTGCTTGATACCACACTCGACGAGGACCAGCGGCGCTACGCTGAAATTGTGAAGGCCAGTGGCGAGTCTTTGCTGGGCCTGATCAACGACATCCTGGATTTCTCCAAGATTGAGGCGGGCAAACTTGAAATGGAGACGCTGGATTTCGACCTGCGGGCCACGCTGGACGGGTTCGCCGAAATGATGGCGCTCAAGGCCCATGAGAAAGGACTTGAGTTTCTCTGCGCTGCCGCACCTGATGTGCCGACCTTTCTTGTGGGCGACCCCGGCCGCCTGCGCCAGATTCTGGTAAACCTTACCGGCAATGCAGTCAAGTTTACCCAAAAGGGTGAAGTGGCTGTGCGCGCGAGTGTCGTACAAGAAACAAAGGCAGATGTCTTGATCCGTTTCTCCGTACGTGACACGGGGATCGGCATCCCTGCGGACAAACAGGATGCGCTGTTTCAGAAGTTTTCACAGGTGGATGCATCGACCACGCGCCAATACGGCGGCACAGGCCTGGGGCTGGTTATCTCGAAACAATTGGTCGAGGCCATGGGTGGAGAAATCGGGATGAACAGCCCTGCACCACCGCTTCAGGCAGGCCTGGAAGGCTGCGGCACCGAGTTCTGGTTCACGGTATGCCTGCACAAACAGCCGGAACATACCCGGGAACGTGAGCGAGCCATGTCGGTTGGTCTGTTGCAGGCGGGCATCAGCGGTGCGCGCATTCTCGTCGTTGACGACAACGCCACCAACCGGGAAATTCTCCGTGTGCAGTTTACGGCCTGGGGCGTACGTTGCGGCGAAGCACCCGACGGAGAAACGGGCCTGAGCCTGTTGCGCCAGGCCATGGACGCAGGCGATCCCTTTGTTGTGGCCGTGCTTGACATGCAGATGCCGGGCATGGACGGTGAGACGCTGGGCCGTGCCATTCGTGCCGATTCGGCGTTGCACGACACCCGCCTCCTGATGCTGACATCCCTGGGGGAGCGGGGGGACGTTACACGTCTCGAGGAGATCGGCTTCGCTGCCTATCTCACCAAGCCCGTGCGCCAATCCGAATTGTTCGACAGCCTGGCTGCCGTATTCTCCGGACAGGCGGGGTACAGCAAGAAACCGATCCTGACCCGCCACAGGGTCCGGGAGCTGCGCCGCACCAACGTGCGTATCCTGCTGGCTGAAGACAACATCACCAATCAGCAGGTGGCCATGGGCATCCTCAACAAGCTCGGCCTGCGCGCAGATGTCGTGGCAAACGGTGCCGAAGCTCTCAAGGCCCTGGAGCAGATCCCCTATGACCTGGTGCTCATGGATGTGCAAATGCCGGAAATGGATGGACTGGAGGCCACCCGGCAAATCCGGGGCCCCGGATCCGCTGTCCGCAATCACACCGTGCCCGTGATCGCCATGACCGCCCATGCCATGGCCGGAGACAGGGAAAAATGCCTGAAAGCCGGCATGAATGACTACCTTTCCAAACCGGTTGCGCCGGAAGCCCTGGCCGGTAAGCTGGAAAAATGGCTGAAGCCGGAATTCCGTCCGGATGCAGACACTGGATATCCGGCAACATCTCTGCCGGAACTGCATGGCCTGTCAGGTATATTTGACCGAAGCGCATTTGTCCATCGGATGATGGGTGATGAGGACCTGGCAAACATGATCATCACCGGATTCCTGGAAGACATGCCCCGCCAGATAAGCATTCTCCGGGACCTTGTGCAGCAGAATCAGGTGCAGCAAGCCAGAGCCCAGGCCCATAAAATCAAAGGTGCGGCGGCAAATATCACTGCCATGGCCTTCCATGACAGCGCCATGGCCATGGAAAATGCCGGTAATGCAGGTGATGTGATGGAATTGAACAGATTAATGCCACTATTGGAAAACCGGTTCAGCCAGTTACGGGAGATATTGAATAGATAAGGTCATATCGTGGATATTGACCTGGCATCAAGTTGACTGCCTTGGTGTAATGGATTGTCCTGCGCAGTTTTATATGCTGCAATGTCATATTTTTGTGAATGTCATATTTCTGTGACAAGCCAGATTTTTTTCTATAAATCCTTTTAAATAAGCCTTTCCAAGCATTTCTTCCCCGATATTGAAAAAAATTGTCATATTTTTATGACAAAAAGTACTGATACGCCATTTTCTTTAACCATTTGAAATATAAAGACAATTACGTTTTTTTCATACTGGCATGAAACTTGATTTACCAGTAGTGAATGAATTGTGTTGTTTGTTTACACCAGGTTACCAAAACGTACCAGAGAGCAGATGAAAAAAATTATATTATTCATAGACCGGGATTCACAAGAAAAAGGCAGTTTTTTTTTACAGATCATCCGGAAAAGACTGCCCGGCATTAAAATGAATATCTGCACGAGTGTTGCATCCTGTGTCACAGAAGTTTCCAGAACAAAACCATACATGGAAAAACCCATTATCGTTTTGTTTACGCATAATATAGACCGCCTGGATGACCTGTATGAGAAAAAAGATATGCTGCAGGATAAAAAAATTGTGATGGTGCTGCCAACAAAAAAAATCCATGACATCACATCCATTGTGCACAGGTTTTCCCCCAGGTACTTCACCTATATGGATAATCAATACGAAGATCTGTGTGATGTCCTGCATAAAATGATTGTGCAATAAAATATTCTGCTAAGCCGGATGAAAGGAGAAAAAACATGACTGAGACACAAAATGCATTACACCAGGCGATTCAGTCCACCACCCTGAGGACGGGCAAATACCTGACCTTCACCCTTGCGGATGAAGAATACGGTATCGGCATTCTCAAGGTCAAGGAAATCATCGGCATGATGGCCATTACATCGGTTCCCAGGACACCGGATTTTGTCAAAGGGGTGATCAATCTGCGGGGCAAGGTAATCCCGGTCATTGATCTGAGACTGAAATTCGGGATGGATGCCATCCCTTACACCGACAGGACCTGCATCATTGTGGTGGAAATTGATGCAGAGGAGATGACCATCCAGATCGGGATAGTGGTGGATTCGGTGTCGGAAGTCCTCAACATCAAACAGGAGGAAATTGAGAATACCCCGTCCTTTGGCACCAGTGTCAACACCGACTATATCCTTGGAATGGCCAAAATTGACAGCGGGGTAAAGATCCTTCTGGATATTGACAGGGTATTGGGTACCATTGAACTTGCGACCTTACAACAGGCAAAAAAGGAGAAAGACAATGAATAAGACCATGAAGCTGGGAACCAAGTTAATGCTGGGATTCGGGGTGGTGGCGTTGATCACCCTGATCGTGGGTATTGTGGGGTATTATGGAGCCATTAAGGGAGAGGGTTCGGTGCAGGAGATCGGGGGGGTGCGCCTGCCCAGTGTGGACAGCCTGCAGATAATTCATGCGGAGGCAGAGGGCATCCGGGGGTCCATGCGGACCCTTTCCATACCCGGTCTTTCCACTGATGTGAGAGATCGGCAGTATCGGAATCTGGCCGAGGCCAGACAGCATTATGAGGCTGCCTGGAAGGTGTATGAACCATTGCCCCAGACCGAAGAAGAAGCCAGGTTGTGGCAGCAGTTTGTCCCGGCCTGGAATGCCTGGCGTGCGGAAAACAACAAGTTCATGGAGCTCATGCAGCAGTGGGACAAGCTGGGCATGGCAGATCCCATGGTCCTGGGACGGCAGGTGGAATCCTTTACCAAGGATCATTATCGCCTGGTGCAGCGCGTATTGACCCTGGTGAACATGAACCAGCTATTTGAGGGTGGTGAAGACCATACCGCTTGTGCCGCCGGCCGGTGGATGGCTGAATTTACAACAGACAACCCGGATCTTGCCGCGGTGATCCGGGCCATGGACGACCCCCACAGACGGTTTCACCAGGCGGTAAAACAGATCAAACAGATTCATGGCCAGGGCAATCTGGAAGGTGCCGAGAAACTGTATGCCATGGAAATGCTGCCGGCCATGGGCGAGGTGTTCGAACATTTTGAAACCATGCTCCAGATCATTGACCAGGGGATTTCTCTGGCGGAACAGGGAAAAGCCCAGCTGCTGGGACCGGTGGCTGACCGCCAGGGTGAAGCCCTTGATCTGCTGGAAGGTATCGTAAAAATCAACCAGGATGTGGCAGCCCATGAAGTGGAAAAAGCCCATGAACAGGCTACGTTCATTGAAATCCTGTCGATTGCTGCATCTATTTTAGGGGTCATACTGGCCATGGGACTGGGGTTTTTGATCTCCAGAGGTATCAACAAAACCCTCACCCGCATCACCCAGGGCATGGATGAAGGCGCCAATCAGGTGGCATCCGCCTCCAGCCAGGTGTCGTCTTCCAGTCAGGCCATGGCCGAAGGCGCATCCCAGCAGGCAGCCTCCATTGAAGAATCCTCTTCTTCCATGGAAGAGATGTCTTCCATGACCAAAAAGAATGCCGAGAATGCCGGCCAGGCCGACAGCCTGATGCAGGATGCCAACCAGGTGGTACAGCGGGCCAACGCATCCATGGACCAGTTGATTAAATCCATGCAGGATATTTCCAAAGCCAGCGAAGAAACTTCCAAAATTATTAAAACCATTGATGAGATTGCGTTTCAGACCAATCTGCTGGCCCTCAATGCCGCAGTGGAAGCGGCCCGTGCCGGTGAAGCCGGTGCCGGCTTTGCCGTGGTGGCCGATGAAGTGCGCAACCTTGCCATGCGGGCGGCGGAAGCAGCCAAAAACACAGCACAACTCATCGAAGGCACGGGTAAAAAAGTACATGAAGGCTCCAGGCTGGTGACCACCACCAATGAGGAATTTGCCCAGGTAGCCCAGAGTGCCGCCAAGGTCGGACAGCTGATTGCAGAGATTTCCGCTGCATCCAAAGAACAGTCCAGCGGCATAGAACAGGTCAATATCGCCATCACGGAAATGGACAAGGTGGTGCAGCAGAATGCCGCCAATGCGGAAGAATCCGCATCCGCCGCCGAAGAGATGAATGCCCAGGCGGAACAGCTCAGAGATTATGTGGGTGAACTGGTGCTGATGGTGACGGGTCGAATGAATCAGGACCGTGATGCAGGCGGGCACCATAACGTCAGGACCATATCCTCACCGCGCAAAGCCGGCACCGGCAGCAAAAAACAGGTGGGCGGCAGCAAAAAAATGCTGGGCCATGGTACCAGTGAGGTGCGGCCGGATCAGGTAATTCCATTTGATGATGATGAAGATTTCAAAAATTTTTAACCCGCAGATAACTTTTGGGAAAGGATACGCTCATGCCCTATGATACCATTACCGATTTAGTGGAAAAATTTTCCTGTGAACTGGTTCTGGCAGATCCGGAAGACAGCAGCACCTTTTCGGGTTTACTGCCGGTGCTCAAAAAGATGCATGGTGAATGCAAAAACCTGTCATTGCATCCAGAGGCCGGACAAGTCATACGGGCAAGGGATATGATAGCACAGGGTATCGCAGGCAATGACGTCAGTGCTGAACAGCTCATTGCATCTTTGGAAACCTTTATCAAGGAGTTGTCACATGCCATTAAAAATGCCGGAAATGCCGGACACAGGTCAAAAGACACACCAGCTTGTTCCATGGAAGCTGGTCCAGCTGACACCACCGATGCAAAAGGGACAGGTGCACCAGATACCCCTGCGGGTGAAACAGATCCAGCTGCTGGGCCCGGACAGGAGCCCATATCTGATTATCACGCAGACCTGGAAACTAAACTGGATGAATTAACGCTGCTCATCGGCGGATTCTGTCCGGGAGAAATTCCTGTTCTCGGGGAAATGTTGAATACTCTGGAGGGGCTTATGGCGGGATCAAAAAAAATAACCCCCTCCCTGTTTCATGACATTGCCACGGCATGCAGAACATACGTGGAAACCATGACACTGGAAAACATCAGCAGTACCAGGCCGGTAGAGGAAGGCCTGGTACTGCTGAAATCCATTCTAAGCCATCTGAAGCGGGGCGAACCCTTTGCCTTTGACTGTTCAGATGTTCTGGAACTGCTGGAGATGCGGTTTGAACAGGAAAAGACAGCAGCAACCGAACCATCCGATCCTGTTGTGAATGAAACAGCTGTGGATGGACAGATTGCGGATGCCGGAACAGAAACCAAAGAAACTCCCGCCCAAAAAATTTCCAGCGATGACATGGAAATCCTGGTTGATTTTATATCCGAAGCTTTGGAAAACCTGGAAACCATCGAGGTCAATCTCATTGATCTGGAGCAGGACCCCGCCAACATGGAGATCATCAATAATATCTTCCGCCCCTTTCATACCATTAAAGGGGTGTCCGGGTTTTTGTCTTTGAACAAGATCAACCGGCTTGCCCATGCCACGGAAAACCTTCTGGACAGCGCACGCTCCGGGGATTTCATCATCAATGATACGGCAACGGATGCCATTTTGGAATCTGTTGATACATTGAAACAGCTCCTTGGCAGGGTCAGCCAGGGAATAGACACCGGTTTCATGCCCCTGGATGACGATATTGATGTGGATGCCCTGCGCGATAAGCTGCAGACGCTTCAAAGAGCCTTGATCAAAGGGGATAAAGAACTTCTGGGTGAAATCCTGGTCAAGAAAAAAGTGGTGGACCAGACCAGTCTCGACCAGGCCCTTGCCATACAAAGAGAGCATCCGGACAGAAAAATCGGTGAGATCCTGGTGGATACGCAAAAGGCCCAGCCCGGTCAGGTGGCATCCGCCCTTATGGACCAGGTTCCGTCTGCAAAGAAGCCCGATACCCAGGTCAAGGTGAGCACCAGAAAACTGGATGACCTGGTGGACTATGCAGGAGAACTGGTCATTGCCCAGTCCATGCTCAAGCAGAAGACCATGGATTATCCTCTGATCAGCCAGAATGTTGCCCAGCTGGGACAGATCGTCACCAATATGCAGACCATTGCCATGTCCATGCGCATGATATCCATAAAGGCCACGTTCATGAAAATGATCCGCCTGGTACGGGATCTGGCAAAAAAATCCGGCAAGGAGGTCAATCTCACCATGAAAGGAGAGGATACCGAGATCGACAGAAATGTGGTGGATGCCTTGTATGAACCCATGGTGCACATGATCAGAAACTCGGTGGATCACGGCATTGAAAACAGATCAGACCGTCTGGAAAAAGGAAAGTCGGCCCAGGGAGAAATTGTCCTTCGGGCCTACCACAAAGGCGGCCATATCATCATAGAAATAGAAGATGACGGCAAAGGGCTCGACCGGGAAGCCATCCTTGAAAAGGCAAAACAGACCGGCCTTGTGACCGGCAAAGAGCAGATGACCGATGCCCAGGTGTTCGATCTGATCATGCAGCCCGGATTTTCCACGGCAAAACAGATTACGGATGTGTCCGGCAGAGGAGTGGGCATGGATGTGGTCAAAAACGGGCTGGAAAAATTCCGGGGACAGCTGCAGATCGCTTCCAAAAAAGGCCGCGGCACCAAATTCACCATCAGCCTGCCCCTGACCCTTGCCATCATTGACGGCATGCTGGTGCGGGTGGATGAAGAAAAATATGTGATCCCCACCATGGCTATCCAGAAAGCGTTCAAGCCTGCAAAAAATGAATGCTATACCGTGGAAGGAAAAGGGGAAATGGTCAAGGACAGGGGGAACCTGATCCCTGTTATCCGGTTGAATGAAATTTACAAAACAGGCACGTCGAACCGGAAAAAACCGGTTCACGAGGGCCTTGTTGTGGTGGTTGAATCAAAAGATGAAAAACGCGCCGTTCTCATTGATGAGCTTCTGGGCAAGGATGAATATGTCATCAAAAGCCTGGGTACCCACCTTGAGGGTGTGGAGGGACTTGCCGGCGGGGCTATCCTGGCCGACGGCCGGGTGGGACTTATCCTTGATGTCCACGGCATCTTCCATATTTTCGGGGTCAGAAGTTAACCTTCCGACCCCAACAGTAAAGGACACACAATGAAACAGATTGTCGGTGTTGCAGATATGAAGGTGAGCAATAATCCCGGGGAATCCATTATCACCTATTCTCTGGGGTCCTGCATCGGACTTGTCATTTATGATCCTGTTGTCAAGGTGGGCGGTATGCTGCACTATATGCTGCCCGACTCTTCCATTGATAAAAACAAGGCAGCTGCCAGACCCTATATGTTTGCCGATTCCGGCATCCCGCGGCTGTTCAAATCCGCCTATCAGCTGGGGGCTGCCAAGCAGCGCATGAAGGTGTATGTGGCCGGCGGGGCGGAGATCCTCGACCAGCAGGGCTTTTTCAATATCGGCAAAAGAAATTACATGGCCCTGAAAAAACTGTTTTTTAAAAACAAGGTCATGATCTCCCAGCAGGATGTGGGGGGAAATGTCAACCGCACCGTGAGAATCGAGATCGCCACAGGAGATATTTATGTAAAAACGTCCGGATCCGGGGAGGTGAAAATATGATATCACTTCAGGACCTTGTATCAGAGGTCAAAAATTTACAGCCCATTCCTGCCGTGGCAGGCCAGCTGCTGGCAGTGGCAGACAACCCGGACAGTTCCATGGCAGATATTGCACAGGTGATCCAGTATGATCCGGTCATTACAGCCAGTGTGCTCAGAACCTGCAATTCCGCCTATTTCGGGATGAAGCATCCCGTGGAATCCATCAAAGATGCCGTCAACCTGCTGGGCATCGACCAGGTGATTGAACTGGCATTGATAAAATCCGGGTCCCGGGCCCTTGGGGGCAGCCAGAAAGGGTATGGACTGGAAGAAGGGGATATGTGGAAATATTCGGTGTCTTCGGCTATACTGGCCCGACAGGTGGCGGGCCGGTTGGCTTTGAAAGGCAAAAACACCATATTTACCGCAGCCCTGATAAAGGATATGGGAAAAATTGTCCTGGAAAAATATGTATCAGATGCAGCACACAAAATTTCGGACCTGGTGGAAAACAAACACTTCAGTTTCCAGGAAGCGGAGAAAAAAGCCCTGGGCATCGACCATGCGGAACTGGGAGCCCTGATTGCCAAAATGTGGAAGTTCAGTCCCAGGATGGTCAATATCATCCGGCACCACCATCTGTCCGATGAAACAAAAAGTACGGATCAGCAGATAGCAGCAGTGTATCTGGCGGACTGTCTGTGCATGATGCTTGGAGGCGGTGTGGGATCAGACGGCCTTGCATACCGGTTCAAGGACCAGGTGATGAAGGATCTGGGAATTTCTGCGGTTGACATGTCCCTGATCATTGCTGAGTTCGGTATCAACATGCAGGAAGTGGAAACCCTTTTGCAGATGGCATAAACACAAAACCCGGGATAAAAAAATGTTATATTCAATTTTGATAGTGGATGATTCGCTGCCCATGCGTGCGGTGATCAAACGCACCCTCAAGGCGGCAGGCTATGGCGGCTCACATCTGCTGGAAGCGGCCAATGGTGAACAGGCCCTTGCTTTGATGAAAAACAGCTGGGTGGACCTGGTCATAACCGATTACAATATGCCGGTCATGGACGGCCTGGCCTTTATCAAAGCCATGAAAGAACAGGACCTGTTCCAGGACATTCCGGTGGTGGTGGTGTCCACAGAAGGCAACCAGGCCCGGATTGATGAATTTATGAATGCCGGTGCAGCAGGGTATGTCACCAAGCCCTTTACTGCAGAGGCAATCAGGGATGTAATTGTCACTATTCTTGGAGAAGCGGATTATGAAGACACAACTGATGAAAACGATGACGACTTCGATTTCTGAAGTCATGGAAACCATGTTTTTTCTACCGGTGGAATTCGGGCAGACAGCTGTATTGTCCCGGACCGGGCTGGATGATAAAGACATCCTGGTCTGCAGGCTGGCATTTTCAGGTGATATCTGCGGCCATGTGATTCTTGCGGCACCAGAGCCCCTGATCCGGGAGATGGCCGAAAATTTCATGGGAGAACCCCGGGACCAGTTAACACAGGACCATCTTACCGGTACACTCATGGAACTGCTCAACATGGTCTGCGGCAATGCGTTGCGCTATACACCGGCCAATACCCCCTTTGAACTGGGCATACCGGAAATGATCGATCCATCAGAAATTGCAGCGGACAGCCAATTTCATATCATTGAGACAGATATGTCAAAACTGGGAATGCTGCTGCAGACAGAATAACTGGTTTTTGAACCAAACAATACAAACTGGAGATGTGCAATGCCCCGTGACATTAAAGTGCTGGTGGTGGATGATTCAGCAGTGGTCAGAAAGGTTTTTTCTGAGCAATTGTCCAGACAGGAGGGAATTCAGGTGATTGGTACGGCGCCTGACCCTTATGTGGCGCGGGAAAAAATCGTCAACCTGAAACCGGATGTGATCACCCTGGACATTGAAATGCCCAGAATGGACGGCATCACATTTTTAAAAAAATTGATGCAGCACTACCCGCTGCCGGTCATCATTGTCAGTTCCCTTACCCAAAAGGGCAGCAAGCTGGCTTTGGAAGCCCTTTCCTTAGGGGCGCTTGAGGTGATTTCCAAACCCAGTGCCGCCTATTCCGTCGGAGACATGAGTGTACAGCTGGGAGAAAAAATACGGGCTGTGTACGGGGCAAAACTGCTCCAGCCTGCCAGTGACATCTATCCGGCCCGGGGACCGGTTTTAGCGGTGTCAAAAGCGCTGGCGCAAACCACCAATAAAATTATCGCCATCGGCGCCTCCACCGGGGGGACCGAAGCCATCAAAAATGTACTGACCCGGATGCCGGTGAATGCACCGGGCATTGTGGTGGTCCAGCACATGCCGGCACAGTTCACCGCATCCTTTGCACAGCGGTTGAACGAGTTGTGTCAGATGCGTGTCAAAGAAGCGCAAAACGGGGATACGGTAACCAACGGTGAGGTGCTGATTGCCCCCGGCAATTTTCATATGCTGCTGAAACGCAGCGGGGCAAGGTATTATGTGGAAGTAAAAAAAGGCCCCCTTGTCCACTACCAGAGACCGGCAGTGGATGTTTTGTTCAAAACCGTTGCCCGGTATGCCGGTGCCAATGCCCTGGGGATCATACTGACCGGCATGGGCAAAGATGGAGCTGCCGGCATGCTGGATATGAAAAACGCAGGTGCGGTCACCATTGCCCAGGATGAAAAATCCAGCGTGGTATTCGGCATGCCCAAAGAAGCCATAAACATGGGTGCTGTGGACCATGTCCAGGACATCCACCGCATTGCGGATAAAACGATTGCGGTTCTGCAGACAATGTAAGATGCGGTCAAACCTTCGCCGGTGCATGGCTGCAATCGGCATATGGCAGACAACCCGAATTTTGGAAGGTGGATCATGGCCCAGAAAATAACGATACCGGCATTTGAAGATCTGTTTGATATCCAGGAGATGCAAAACATCCAGGATGCGTTTGCCAATGCGGCAGGAGCGGCTTCCGTCATCACCGATGTCACCGGCCGGGCCATCACGACATCCAGCAATGTCTGCCGGCTGTGCCAGAAAATCATAAAAACCACCGATGCCGGCCGGGATGACTGCATCCGCTCCCATGCTGCAATGTCAAAATATCACCCCGATGGCCCGGTGGTTCAATCGTGTCTGGGACCGGGATTGTGGAATGCCTCTGTTTTCATAACCATTGCCGGCCGCCACCTGGCCACCTGGATTATCGGTCAGGTCAGGGATGAAAATGCAGACATTGGAAAAATGCGGACCTATGGTGAAAAAATCGGTGCGGATCCGGATGCGTTTGCCGATGCACTGGACCAGGTGACCGCCATGCCGGTGAAACAATTTAAAAATATCAGCCAGGCGCTGTTCCTGATCGCCGATCAGCTGTCGGACCAGGCATACCAGAAATTACAATACCAAAAAATTGCATCCAATCTGAAAAAATCAGAAAAACGGCTGCACCAGAAAACCCGGGAACTGCAAACCACCATGGACCATTTAGTGGAAGCCATGGAAAACAACAAAGCCATGGAAGCGCGGCTGCGCCAGTCCCAGAAAATGGAAGCCATCGGCACCCTGGCCGGAGGCATCGCCCATGATTTTAACAATATTCTGTTTCCCATTCTCGGGTTTTCTGAAATGATCATGCAGGATCTGCCGGCCCAAAGCCCTGCGAGAGGCCAGATGCAGTCGGTGATTGACGGAGCAGTCCGGGCCAGGGAACTTGTCCAGCAGATCCTGACATTCAGCAGCGAAACAGAGCAGGACTGCCGGCCCCTGAAGCTGCAGCTGATTGTAAAAGAGGTACTCAAACTGGCCAGGGCATCATTACCGACCACCATTAAAATCACCAAAACCATACCACAAGAGGTCGGGATGGTGCTGGCTGATCCCACCCAGATGCACCAGGTTATCTTGAATCTGATTTCCAATGCACTGCATGCCATGGAGGAAAATGGCGGTGAACTGTCTTTGTCCCTCAGTGAAAAGGATTTTTCAGAAGATGACCTGCCGGCGTTTGATATGACACCGGGTCCCTATGTGTGCCTGGAAGTGACAGACACAGGCCAGGGCATGGACCCTGAAGTGCTGAAACGTATTTTTGAACCCTATTTTACCACCAAGGTCCGGGGCAAAGGGACAGGGCTTGGCCTGGCGGTTGTGCATGGCATTGTAAAAAATCTTGACGGGAAAATCCTCGCCCGCAGCACCAGGGGAAAAGGCACCACATTCTGCATGTACCTGCCGCGGTACAACAAACCCCATGTCCTGACTGACGTGGAAACAAAAAAAACCATCGTGCCGCACAACGGGCATGAGAAAATTTTACTGGTCGATGACGAAAAATCCATATTGGATATGCTTGAAAAAATGCTCTCCCGGTCCGGGTATTGTGTATGTGCCTATGATATGCCCAAACAGGCCCTCACCTGTTTCACACAGGCACCGTATGATTTTGACCTGGTGATCACAGACATGACCATGCCGGAGATGCCAGGGGATAAATTGGTTGCGGCCCTCAAAAATGTACGGCCTGATATTCCCGTAATCTTATGCACCGGATGCGCTGAAAATACAGCCATCAGCAAGACAATTGCCGCCAAACCGGATAAAATACTGATGAAGCCTGCAGGCAGTGAAGATCTGCTTGCAGGCATCCGATATCTGCTTGACAATTCACAGGAAGATGAATGTAATAAATCCAAAATATAAACATGTAAACATTGCTTACAAAAGTAAAGGAGGGACAATGTCTGGAAAAATTCTGGTGGTTGATGATGAAAAAGCCATAATAAGCCTGCTGGAACAGGCGTTTTCACGGGGTGGTTATGAGGTGCGGTCTGCTTTGGATGCGGAAACCGCCCTGAAAATAGTAGAAAATGAAACCATATATGTGATGTTTTTTGACCTGAACCTGCCTGGTATGAATGGGATTGACCTGTGCCGGGAAATCAAAAAACGCATTCCCATATCTGTCGTATACGCCATCACCGGATATGCCTCTTTGTTTGAACTGTCGGAATGCCGGGATGCCGGATTCGAGGATTATTTTAAAAAGCCGGTGAACCTGTCTACCCTCATGGAGAGAGCTGCTGCTGCATTTGAAAAAATTGAGCGCTGGAAGACCATTTGACAATGCACAATCCATTACAGCAAATATCAGGCTGTCGGTTTTTTCCCTTGACAGGTTCGGTTTTTCAGCTCTATATAAACGGCATTGGGGATAGGTGCAGGCGATTTCGCCTGCCATAAATCATTTTACCTGTAAGGAGACCATGCAATGAAAAAGATCATTTGCCGCAGCATCGCAGTTTTGTGCGTGCTGACCCTGGCGGGATTTGCAGCCCTGGCGCCAACCGCCACTGCAGCAGACCTGCCCGAATTGAACCTGAAAGTGTCCCAGGCCATGATGCCCAAAACCAGCCTGACCCACCAGCTCATTGAAGAATTTGCCGCCAGCGTGACCGAACGTACCGACGGCAAAGTTACCTTCAAGATTTTCGGACCGGAGATAGGTGACTGGACCGAACTGGAGCGCATGACCAAACGCGGGGCCGTGGACATGCAGTTCAATGCCTTTGATACCGGGCTGGATGCCCGGTGGAATTTTTTCACCCTGCCGTTCATGGTATCCAACTGGGACCAGGTGCGCAGGGTGTTCAGCAAAGGCGGCATTGTCACGGAGCTGGGTGAAAAATGGGCCGAAGAAAAAGGGCTGTACTACCTGGGACCCTGGCTGAACAACCTGGCCAGCCTGGGCATGCAGAAAAAAGTGGTGACCAATGAAGCCGATGCCAGGGGCCTGAAGATCCGGGTACCGCCCATTGACACCTACCGCTGCTTTGTGGAGAAAATGGGATTTTCACCGGTCACCATCCCCTGGGCCGAAGCCCCCACATCGGTTGCCACCGGCCTTGTGGACGGCTGGGTGGGCTCCGGAGCAGTGTACATGTATGACCTGTTCCGGGATGTGGCAAAAGTGATGATCAGGACCTATGACAGCCCCGAAACCTGGCATGTGACCTTCAACCTGAAAAAATGGAACGCGCTGCCCGAAGCCTACCAGACCATCATCACCGAAGAGGTGGAAAAGGTTATTGACAAACACCTGGACCTGGTGGAAAAAGAAGAACTGGACAACCAGGCCAAACTTATCGATGCCGGCTGGCAGATTGTCACCCCGACTGACGAAGAAATGGCTGCCTGGAAAGAAAGCTGCCTGGAATGCTGGGACACCTATGAATCCATCGTGGGCAAGGAAAATATTGAAAAATTGCTGGAAGAAGTCAACCGGTAAAAAAATAACCGACCTTTCCTGCCGCCTGCTGTTTTTTACCAGGCGGCAGGATTTTTTGTAACGGCAACTGCCTGGAAACCAGGCTTCCCCTGAAAAAAAGAAGAAATGAATTCTCCCAATCGTATTCAAAAAGCCGGTATGATGCTGGTCCAGGTACAGAGATTTTTTTTGTTTTACCTGTTTTTGCTGCTGGTGGTGGGCATGCTCCTGGAGCTGCTCATCCGTTTTTTTTTAAAGCAGTCCATTTTCGGGCTGTCGGATTTCATCGGGTTTGCATCGGTGTGGCTGTATGCCATCGGCGCGGCTCTGGCTTCTTATGACCGTACCCATATCAAGGCGGAATTTGTCAATGTGTTTGCAAAATCCACCCGGGTCAGAAACCTGTGCCGGCTTGTGAGCGCCGTGATTTCTGCGGGCATGTCTGTAATCTTCACCAAATGGAGCTGGGACCTGTGTGTATACAGTGTCTCCATCGGGGAGGTCACCCAGGCATATCCCGTGCCCAAGGTGATTTTTCAGTCCTCTTTTTTTGTGGGAGGTATTCTCATGGTGATCTATTTTTTGTGGGAAGCTGCGGACTGTCTTGTCGATTTCAACAGGAATACGTGATGGGTTCGGATATTTTTCATGCAGAAAATGGGAAATTGGTGTCATTGTGATGCACACTTTCTCTGCCATATATAAAGGATTCACATGGAATTTGTAGCGATCGGGTTTGCCGTCTGCCTGGTGCTGATTGTCATCGGTGTTCCGGTGGCCATGGCATTCGGGGTGCTTACGGTCATGCTGCTGTATTTTTTCGGGCAGGACCCCGGTTATCTGGTGGAAGTGACCTATAAAAAAGTGGATTCGGTGATTTTATTTGCCGTGCCCCTGTTCATTCTGTTCGGCACCCTGCTGGATGCCACAGGTCTTGCCAAGCGCCTCATCGATTTTGTCAATCTTTTGATGACCCGGTTCCGCAGTGCTTTAGGGGCGGTCACCGTGGTGACCACGGCCCTGTTCAGCTCCATATCCGGCACCGATTCCGCAGCCATCGCCTGTATCGGCACCGTGATGATTCCCCGCCTGGTGGCCAAGGGATATGCCAGGGGCCATGCCACTGCCCTGGTGGCCTGTTCCGGTATTTTGGGACAGCTGGTGCCTCCCAGTGTGCCCATGATTTTTTATGCCATCATCACGGGCAGCTCTATTCTGGGGGTCTGGTTTGCCACCCTGGGACCGGCCATTATCATCGTGATCATGTACTGCCTGCTCAATGCCTGGGCTGTTCGAAAAATGCCCATTGTGCCGGAAGAAACATTTGATTCATTCAAGGAACAGGCCGTTCATATCACCAGGGCAGGCATTCATTGCACTCCGGTACTGCTGCTGCCGTTTTTTATTTTCGGCTCTTTGTATTCGGGCATGATCACACCCACGGAAGTGGCCCTGATCGGGGTGTTTTATGTGCTGGCATTGGGATGTTACTACCGGGCCCTGACCTGGCAGCAGATCAAGACCGCAGCCATCAGCACGGCAGTGATCAGCGGGGCCGTCACCTTGATGTTTTATTTTACCGAAACCACCAGCAAGATCCTGATCCTGGAAGGGATCACGGATGAACTGGGGGCCTGGGTGGTGGCAAATTCTCCCAGTCAGGCGGTCACCCTGCTCATGCTCAACTGTATCCTTTTGCTTTTGGGCATGATGATGAATGATTTGAGCGGCACTGTGCTCTCTGCAGGACTTTTGTGGCCCATTGCTTCGGCTGCCGGGGTGGATCCCTACCATTTTGCCGCCATTACCGGGGTGAACCTGGGTCTGGGAACCGTTACCCCGCCCACAGCCCCCATGCTGTTTCTGGCCGGCAGAATCGGCAATAGTTCTGCGGAAGAGTATATCAAACCGGCCCTGGTGCTCATGGTGGCCGGTATGGTGCCGGTGCTGCTGCTCACCACCTACTGGCCGGACCTGTGTCTGTTTATTCCTAAAGCGCTGGGCTTTATTAAATAGCGCCCTGCCGGGCCGATGCCCGGTACCGAAACAACCGGTAACCCAAATGAGTTACACGGAAAGATGTGGTAAGAACCAGGATTTGTTTTTGTACCATCAGGATAATTTCCTGTAATCATGAAACCAAAACCTAAACTTAAAAAAATATGTAAGGATTGTCATCAATGGAACATAAATATGATGCGATTGTCATCGGCGCCGGGATTATCGGTGCCTGCACCGGATTCGAACTGGCCAAAAGGGGCCTGAAGGTGCTGAACGTGGACAAACTGCCCGAAGCCGGCCATGGCTCCACCTCAGGATCATGCGCCATTATCCGGCTGCACTACTCCACCCCGGACGGGGTGGCCATGGCCAGGGAAGGCTATTTCTACTGGCTGGACTGGCCCAAATACCTGGGCAAGGTGGATGAAACCGGGCTGATCAAATATATCAACACCGGGTGCATGGTAATAAAGACCGAAAAAAACCACAACCTGGAAAGGGTGATGGCTTCTTTGGATGAATTGTGTGTGCCCTACTGGGAATACGGTCCCAAAGAGATCCCCACCCTTCTGCCCGTCCTGGATACCCGGGGATTCGGTCCCCCTGCCCTGCCTGATGATCCGCGCTTCGGCACCCCCACCAGGGACGAGATCGCCGGGGCCATCTATGTTCCGGAATCCGGCCTGATTTCGGATCCCAAGCAGTCCACCCACAATGTGCAGCGGGCCGCAGAAGCCAAAGGCGCCACTTTCATGTTCAACGCCCGGGTGGCCGAAATCCGGAAAAAAGACAACCGGGTAAAGGGCATCACCCTGGCGGACGGCACCGAAATCGACGCACCAGTGGTCATCAACGTAGCCGGCCCCCATTCCTTTCAAATCAACCGCATGGCCGGGGTGGAAGATGATATGAACATCAAGACAAGGGCCCTGCGCCAGGAAGTGTGCCATGTCCCTGCCCCGGAAGGCTTTGACTACAACAACCTGGGCACCATCATTTCAGACGGGGATGTGGGGTGTTACTCCCGGCCGGAAGTGGGAAACAACATTCTCATCGGATCCGAAGACCCGGAATGCGACACCCTGGAATATGTGGAAGATCCGGACAACTACAATACCGACTTCACCGACCAGTGGACTACCCAGGTGATGCGGGAGGCCCAGCGGATACCGGACATGCGCATCCCCAACAAACCCAGCGGCATCGTGGACCTGTATGACTGCACGGACGACTGGATCCCCATCTATGACAGATCCAGCCTGGACGGCTTCTACATGGCTGTGGGCACCAGCGGCAACCAGTTCAAAAATGCCCCGGTGGTAGGGGCCTTGATGGCCGAACTGGTTGCGGCTGTGGAAAAAGGCCACGACCATGACAAAAACCCGGTGTCCTTTACCATGAAATACACCAAACGGCCGTGCAACATCGGATTCTATTCCCGGCTGCGCAAGATCAATCCTGATTCCAGCTTTTCTGTGATCGGCTGATAATCGCGGGGGTCAGGCCGGCTGCCTGACCCCCTCTGAACCTATCGCCTGGCCGCTGTGTGATACACAACGTGATTCCGACCGCCCTCTTTTGCGCTGTATAGAGCTTCATCTGCACGATTTATCAAGGAGATAGCATTGTCACCGGCTAAATGGCCGTATGTATCATTTACCAGCTTAAAATGGTCAATATCAAAAATAATCAATGAAAGGGGTATCAGATGACAAATAGCTCTAAGCTGCTCGTCCTCAACAGCAGCAGGGTCTATGGGAAAAACAAGGCCGTTCTTTCCAATTCCCTGACCCATGGTTTTTTTCAGACAGGCATCCAGTTCTTCTAAAATCTTACGATGGTCCATTGAAAGCCTCAATTTGTTTTACTACAAATCGGCAGGTTCTATCACCTGTTGCCCAACAATCAAATTCCTTTGCCATGAACTCTTTACCTGTATATTCTTCAAAAATACCAGCAATAAAGCCCTCATCATAATCACAAACAGACTCTCCAAATATTGGCAAACCTGAACAATCGAGATCTTCTGACACAGTTAAGACGAACTGCAGTTTTTCCTCGTCTGCCTCTTCGATCCTTAAAACGCCCACTTTTAGTGATATAAGCTTTTCTTTCAACTCTGCCATGAATTGGCTCAGTGGCAGAGATATGTCAAGAACGTTTTTGCAAAACTTCCGACCGGCAAGAGCACCAGCTTTAACGAACAATTCAACGGTTTTTTGCTTGCCGATTGTTAAATTTTTTCCGAGGCCGTATCCAAAACCTCCCGCAGCTTTTCCGCCAGGTCTGCTGTTGAAAAGGGCTTCTGAATAACGGCGCAACTGCTGCTTTGCCGTGAACAGATACTATAAAGCGTTGTACAATGCAACTTTAAATGGATTTATACGTATTCAAACCGCTGTGCGCCTTTTTCAAAACGATCCAAGCTTTTCCATGAACCGCGGTAAAGAAATGACGGTTACATCCCTGCTGACGGGAAATTCGTAACTGCCACCGTAAACAACGTATTTCCGGGTGGCACCCATATCATCGCAGATAGCGCTGTAATGCCTGCCCAGTTTGGGAGCGCTGCCATATTTTATTTCAACAGCCCAGATTTCTGATGACTGCATCCTGATGACCATGTCAATTTCCGCACCTGCAGCGGTGCGGTAAAAATATGTTTCAGCACGAAGAGGCAATACTGACCGCAGGTGCCTTCCAATTTTCCTTTTTAATTCAGTGGTATTCCATCAAGGAATCATACCTTGTAATTTAGGATATTGATTCCGAAATTACAAGGCAAACAGATGCCAAGGGCGCCAAACTGGCTTTTATATACGTGGCCTGGGATTATATCCAAAAGCCCTTTCTTCTGATCGAACGAATGCTGTGGCTATCTCTTTAAAACGCAAAAAGCTCTTGCAAACAATTGATAATGTTAATCTGCGCCCTTTGGGAAATTACACCAAGTTTTTGAATTAATCTGGATTTGTCAACGGCCCGCATCTGGTCAAGCAAAATCAATCCCTTTTTACCCTGAAATGCATATGGAATTCTGGTTGGATAGGTAAATCCTCTGGAAGTCATTGGAGAAACAATCGCGGTCTTCAGGGCAGACATTTCATCAGGGGAGATAATAACACAAGGCCTTGTTTTCTTAATCTCAGAACCTTGTGTCGGATCAAGCTGAACCAGCCAAATCTCAAATCGATGGATATCTTTTTTTACCATTCCCAGTCCTCTTCATCTACCAATGGCGCATCCAACCACTCCTGATCCGCTTCGCTTGTTTCCCGGGATTCAAGCGCTTTATGAAATTGTTCTTTCCAGCCTTCTCTGTTCTTTTTAACAGGTTGAATTAACAGTCCATCCTCGATTACTTTGAATTTCAATTGTCTGTCTTCTAATTGAGCCTGCTTGATTATTGCCTTTGGAATACGGATACCCTGCGAATTTCCTATTCTGATTAAAGTCGTCATTTTCGTCTCCAATTGTAAAAAAATGTAATTACAATATACCCACAAAAGGAGTTATTGTCAAATCATATTCATTGTTTGGGGGTTTTGCCACATATCCAGGGTGTCACATTTTGATAAAATTTTTAACCCTTACCGTTTTCCCGGGCAGATGCAACCATCATGTATCTGCCCGGGGATGGTTATTTCTATCTCATGATTGATCCCTTCCGATGTTATCGCCTGGCCGCTGTTTGATATACTTCCCTGCGGTGGCAGATACAAAGCACGGTAATTTTTTGACCGGATATTTTGTACACGATCCGGTAATCTCCTACCCGGATTTTCCAATAGCCTTTCAGGGTTTTTCGCAACGGCAGACCATACGCATCAGGCGCAGTCATTACCCGTTCTTCAATCGCTTTTCTGATACGAATTCGGATATCCGGATCGATCTTGGGCAGATCCTTTTTTTTTACATCCAGGTGGTATTCAATCCCATACATCTTCATGAGACAGGGCTTTTTCAGAATCAAAGGTTTGTTCTCTCCGGTTTGCAATTTTCGCCAGTGCAATGTCTTCCCTGATTTCCAACGCCTCTTTCACCAGGTCCCTCATGACCAGGGACATGGATATACCTTCATTGGCAGCCATTTCATTTATGGTGCTGTAGAGCCCTTTTTCCAGCACCACATTTATTCTTGGATTTTTTGTCGGCATGGTGTCATCACTCCTGTTGACGTATTGTATCTCGAAGTGTATCGCTTGTGTGTCACTTTGTCAATGGAGAAAGGGTATTGCAACATATCGGACAAGTTTATAATTCAGGGTGTCACATTTCTATTGACAGAGACCATTAAAAAGCATAACGTTTCAAACGTTACATTGGTTTCAAATGTATTAAACCATTTAACCCAATAAGCGCAGGCTTTTTTATGACAGTTGATGACGAAATAATTACGGTGACAGAAGCCGCAAAACTGTGCAAGGTAACCAGGGCGACCATATGGAGGTGGATCAAGTCCGGGGCGCTTAAAGCCGGTGCGACTGCCGGTGGTCACTATAGAATATTTCGTGAAGATCTTCACGCTTTCATTACCTCAAAAGGAATGACAAGCTGCAGTCGAAGCGAGACCAGGAAGCATAAAGTTCTAATTGTTGATGATGATCCGTCAGTACGAAAATTGTTCATTGTGGCATTCATGAAAAATGGGTTTGCGGTGGATTCTGCATCAGACGGGTTTGAAGCAGGGATAAAAACCATTCAATTTCAACCGGATATAGTGATTCTTGACCTTTATATGCCGAAACTGGATGGGTTTGAAGTCTGCCGGCAGTTAAAAAACAACGACAGCACCTCAAATATAAAGATAGTTGCAGTTTCAGGGCACCAAAATCAAACAAACAGAGAAAAAATTTTATCCTGCGGGGCAGATCGTTTTTTTGAAAAATCAGTGGATATCAAGGTTATCATTAGTGAAACAAACAAATTAATCAGGTCGGAAGAGATGTAATGTATTATCGAATTTTTCAAGGAGTCTTATGAAAGTTGATATTGGTCCCGTAACACGGTTGGAAGGACATCTGAGTATCCATACTACGGTTGAAAACAATGTGATCACAAAGGCGGAAAGCCTGGGCGAAATGTTCCGGGGATTTGAAGTTTTTCTCCGGGGCAGGGACCCGCTGGATGCACAGCAGATCACCCAGAGAATCTGCGGTGTCTGCCCCTATGCCCATGCCATAGCGTCCTCCTATGCCCAGGAAAATGCATACAACCTTGTGGTTCCGGCCAACGGCCGTATTCTGCATAATTTGATACAAGGGGCAAACCACCTCTTTGATTATTTGCTACATTTTTATCAATTGTCTGCATTGGATTTTGTAGATGTAACCGCCATACTTACATATAACGGACCGGATGCTGAAGTAACCGCTCTCAGGGACTGGGTGAAGGCTGAAACCGGCGCAAAATCTCCTTTTCCTGCTGCACCTTTTTTACCAAGACTGTCAGGGCGCTATATGTCCGATGCCAAAACAAATATCACTGCCTTGAAACACTATATTGAATCGCTTGAAATTCAAAAAAAGGCCAATAAGGCCTCAGCCATTTTCGGGGGTAAATTTCCCCATGCCACTGCAATTTTTCCCGGTGGCTGCACCCAGGAGCCCAATATTGATCATATATCCTCATACCGTTCATTGATTTCCGATGTTCGGGATTTTATTCACAAAAAATATCTTCCCGATATTCTGGCTGTTGCCGGGGAATTTCCTGAATACTGGCATATCGGCCAGAGCCGGGGCGGGTTTCTTTCCTTCGGGCTTTTACCGTTTGGGCCCGAGCTTGACAGTAACCGGCTGTTTGCACCTGGTGTGCTGTTGGAAAATACCATCACCCGGGTCAATTTTGATGCCATCCGGGAGGATGTGAAATATTCCAAATATTCATCCCCGTCCGGTTTGACCGTCAAGGAGGGAGAATTGACCCCGTCGCCCCATAAACCCGGGGCCTATTCATGGGTGAAAGCACCGCGGTATCAGGGAAAAGTGATGGAGGTAGGACCTGCAGCCAGAATCCTGGTGGATTACCACCAGAACAACAACCCCAAAATCAAACAACTGGTGGATCAGTTTGCCGGTATTGCCGGCATTACGGCTGACAATTTAAATTCCGTGCTGGGCAGACATTTGTGCCGTGCCATATCTGCCGTGGTCATTGCCGATTTCCTGCTGGAGGAGACGGAACGGATTGATATACAAGCACCGTTCATGGCCCGGTATGACATCCCGGAATCAGGGGAAGGATTCGGGGCCACGGAAGCATCCCGGGGTGCACTGCTCCATTATATTAAAATTTCAGACTATAAAATCGAAAAATATGAATGCGTGGTGCCCACCACCTGGAATTGTTCACCCAGGGACGACCAGGACCAGCCGGGCGCTCTTGAAACCGCATTGGTGGGAACCCGTGTGGAGAACCCTGAAGAGCAGATTGAAGCCAATCGAATAGTCCATTCTTTTGATCCATGTCTGGCCTGTGCCGTGCATTGACAAGCCGACCCACTATAGAAGGACATTTATTAATTTTTCGCTGAGGACAAATTTATGATAGATCGACGAGAATTTCTGAAAATGGCTGCATGTTTAAGCGCCTCTTTTGGTATTACCCAGTTGCCCGGGATTGTTCAGGCAGCCTTGAAAAAGATAGACCCTGCAGGTGTTCCCAGACTTATCTATCTTCAGGGCCAGTCCTGCACCGGCTGCTCCATTTCTCTTTTGCAGGCGGAATCTCCCAATGCGGTTTCCATGATCACCCAGTATTCAAAACTGTCTTTTCACGCTGATTTGTCCGCCACATCCGGAAAACAGGCCCTGAATCTCATTGAAGAGTATATCTCAGGCCGTGCCGGGGAGTATTTTCTGGCAGTTGAGGGCTCCATTCCCTGGGGCATGCCTGAAGCCTGTGTGATCGGAGACAAACCGTTTGCCGATTATTTGACAGCTGCTGCAAAGACCATGAGCGGTGCCATAGCAGTGGGCACCTGTGCAACCCATGGCGGTATCCCGGCTGCAGAAGGCAATTTGACCGATGCCGTCAGTCTGAAAGAGTTCTATAAGCGTAAAAAAATAGATCCCCTGCTGATTGACATCCCGGGATGTTCAGTCCATCCGGACTGGGTATGGAAAACCATCATTCACCTGGTACAGGTCGGCCTGCCTGAATTGATCGATGGCCAGCCGAAATTGTTTTTCAGCCGCAGGGTCCATGAACTTTGTCCAAGGTATCATGATTTTCAACAGGAAATATTTGCCCGAAAACTGGGAGACAAAGGATGCCTTTTCAAGTTGGGCTGCCTGGGTCCTGAAACCTATGCAGATTGTCCGACACGGTGGTGGAACGGTGGACAAACCTGGTGTATCGATGCCAATGCGCCCTGTATCGGCTGTGCATCCCCCTTGTTTGCAGCAAAAAAGAATTTTCCATTTTATACCTCTTTTACCCCCGGCGCGGTCGAATTTACCCCCAGCGCGGTCGATACTTCGAAAGGCAAGGAATGAGACTGAAATTCTTTACACAGCTATCGATACATCATCTTAACCGCACTTTTTGTGCTTTTTATGTGGTCGTAGACAGAGCACCACGGGTTTACCCGGGGGAATCAATAATTTAAAGGAGAGGAACATGTCTGCTTCGCTGGACCAGGAGAACGAACCCATATCCGCAGGGTTACAGATTCGTCATAAAATTTTTGCCGGCAGCTTTGGACTATGGATTGCCGCCATGGTTTTGGTTTTGATTTCGGTTTTGATCATCATTGCCGTAAAGGGAAAAGGGGCCGGTGCCGAAGGCATGATATTCATCGAAGGGCTTCCAATCATTATTGGTGTGTTATGCGCAGTATTGGTTCTATTCGGTTATCTGCTGTGGATGCTGGCTGGAAAAATTTCCCGGCCGATCATTGCCTGTTCCGATTTTGCAGTTGAAATCAGCAGGGGAAATTATTCTGCGGTCTGCACTATTGAGAATGCCGGCGAGGTGGAGATCATTGCCGGTGTTTTACAGGACCTGGCAGTCACGCTTGATGCAAAAGAGAAAAATCATAAACAGTCAGCCTTAGAACAGCAAGAGCTTCATCAGGGTATCAAAGCCAATGCGAACCAATTGCATGAAACCATTGCAGGTCTTTCACAGGCAGCAGCAGATCTGACAAAAAGGTCTGACAGTATCGCCAAAGAGTCGGGCACAGTTGCTGATGCCACAGAAGAAATGCGTGAGAATATCGCGTCTGTTTCAGAGGCGGCTGGATATTTACAAAAAAATATGGATTCAATAACCATTGTGACAGATGAAATGATCAGTACCATCGGTGAAATTTCAAAAAATTCCGAAGAGGCCAGGATGATCACTATGGAGGCGAAGTCCTGCGTCGATAAAGCCTTTGAAAAAATAGAGATTTTAGGCAAGGCGTCAGAAGAAATTACCTCGGTCATCGATACCATTGTCGAGATTGCCGAACAGACAAAACTGCTGGCGCTGAATGCTACCATTGAAGCGGCCCGGGCCGGAGAGTCCGGTAAAGGATTTGCCGTTGTTGCCGGAGAGGTGAAGGATCTGGCTGCCCAGACAAATGAAGCCACCCTTGATATCAAACACAAGATTGAAGCCATGAGCAGTTCTACCCAAAGCACGATCATCGAGATCAAAAAAATCAATGACGTGACACACAATATGACCAACATTGTAGAAACAATCGCTGCTGCAGTGCAGGAACAGAGTGTTTCCAGCAGGAGTATCGCTGACAACGTCAGTGGTGCAGTGCTGCAGACAAAAGAGGTCGGTTCCAATGTTGCCCGAACTGCCGCAGCCACGTCGCAAATCACAGATGGCATGAGGAAGGTCAATGAAAATCTTGCAGAGATACGAAAGGCATTGACTGATATCAACACCGGCTCTGAAGACCTGACAAAGGTGGAACGGCTGATGCGCGGTTCCATTGCATCGTGAATTACCAATAATGACCACTGAATGAAAAGAAAAAAGAATATTTATAATAATTCAATATAAACCGTATCGAAAAAAGAGGTCATGTCCATGATCAAAAAAGCGTTTATCAATCTACCATTTAACTTGAAAATACTGTTTCCCATTTTCATTGTTCTCTCGTTTTCTCTGGCGATCGGCGGATATCTGATCAGCGATTTTGTAAAAAAACAAATGACTGCGACCTACATGGATTCTGTGCAAACCCTGTCCCATTCAATCCAGGAAGGTGTCAAAGGCTCTCTGGAGAGGGGGCAGATGAAAAATTTTAAAAAACTACTCTCCGATCAGAAAAATATTAAGGGTGTATTGGATGTATCTCTTTATGACCGGCAGGGAAAAATCAACCTGTCATCTTCTGAACTTGATGCAGTTCCTGCCCATTTGCCGCCTGAAATATTCGACACGTTCGAATCATCGCTTGATCCGCTTCAGGTCATCGAAAACCATACTGTCCAGATGTATATCCCCCAAAGGGTATCTGCAGATTGTATTCGATGCCACCCCACCTGGAGCCTTGACAAACAAGGCGGCACCATCTCCCTGGTCTATGACCTGACAGATCTCCATAACGCCCTGGATAAGCAGCATTTTGTGCTGATCATCGGTATTGTTTTTTCCCTTGTTATTGTGAGTCTGTTTGTTCTTTTTATTGCAAGATCCATTACCAGACCAGTGGTCACCATGACTGAATCCATGGAAAAACTGGCCGCAGGTGATCTTGACGTCGAGATTCCTGCCCAGGGCCAGACAGATGAAATCGGCAAGATGGCCATGGCGGTTACAATTTTTCAGGAAAATGCAATTGAGAAAATCCAGCTCAAAGAAGAACAGGAAAAGACCAAAATCAGAAATGAAAAAGAACAAAAAGAGATGATGGAGAAGATGGCAGCATCCTTTCACTCAAGCATAGGAAAAGTGATAAACGCCATTTTAATTGCAGCCGGGGATCTGCAGGGATCTGCCCGTAAAATGAACGAGACTGCCGATAAAACCCACCAGCAGTCATCATCTGCTGCTGCCGCTGCCAAAGAGACATCGACAAATGTTCTCAGCGTGGCTTCTGCAACAGAGGAATTAACTGCTTCTGTCGGAGAGATAAGTGAACAGGTCACAAGCTCGTCTGCAATTGCACGAAATGCCGTTACAAAAGCACAGAGTACCAATGAAATGGTGGGAAGCCTGACCGCAGCCTCCCAGAAAATTGGTGATGTGGTCCAGTTGATCACAGACATTGCAAAACAAACAAACCTTCTGGCGTTGAATGCAACCATTGAAGCCACCAGGGCCGGAGAAGCCGGCAAGGGATTTGCTGTTGTTGCAAATGAGGTGAAAGAGCTGGCCAAACAGACAACAGCAGCCACCACGGAAATTGCGGAACATATCAACGGGATACAAAGCGCCACCCAGGGTGCGGTTTCTGCAATCAACGACATCACCGGGATCATTAACAAGATTGACGAGATTGCAACAATCATTGCCGCTGCAGTAGAGGAGCAGTCTTCTGTCACCGGCGAAATTGCTGAAAGTACGAACCATGCGGCATCCGGCACCCAGGAGGTAACCCGGAGCATCACGATTGTTACCCAGGCCGCCAATGAAACCGGACACGCTGCCAGCCAGGTGCTGACGAACGTTGACGAACTGTTAAAACAGGCCGATGTTTTGCAGGAGGAAGTCGAAAAGTTCTTATCCCAGATCAAGCCGAGCTAAGTAAAAAAGGAACAGCATGGTTACTATTGAAGACAATGAAATTTTCAAAGATTTTATTGAAGAGTCACTGGATCACCTTGACGGTATTGAAGATGACCTGCTCAGCATAGAGGAAGCGGGAGTTACCTGTAACCAGGAGATTGTTAACAAGGTATTCAGGGCCGTACATACCATCAAGGGAGGCGCAGGATATCTGGGGCTTAAGAATGTCGAAGCACTGGCCCATCACAGTGAAAATGTAATGGGTAAAATTCGTGCCGGGGAGCTTTTCCCTTCTTCCGACATTATCTCGACACTGCTTGATGCCATGGACACCCTGTCAACCTTGATTCACCGCCATGAAAGTTCAAATGAAACCGATATTTCCAGCAACCTTACCGCCTTGAATGCAATTTGTCTTGAGGAGAATATTTCATCTCCTGCCCCTCCTTCCCATGTTTCATCTGAGAGTTCCTCCACCGTTTCAACTGATGAGAAACAAGTATCTGAAGACAATCCTGTTTCAGCATGCTCACCCTTGAAAGACCTTTTGGGTAAAGTAGAACAATCAGTGCTGGATGCTTTGTTAAAACAGGGAAGTTTTCTGTATATTTTACAATACAACCTGTTAAAAGACAGTGAATCCAGGGAAAAATATTTTGCAGAAATCATGGAAGAACTCACAGAAACCGGAGATGTTTTAGCCACTAATATTAATGGTGACGATTCAGCTGAAATGATGCAAAAAAAGGATAACCTGCTCGTTGTTGTCTTTGCTACCATATTGGAAAATGAGCTGATGGGAGATTTTTTTGATATTGCTCCTGATCAGATTCAGCAGATTACCCCTGACGACCTGGAACAGGAGTTGCCTCCTGCAGCCGCCCCCCGGCAAGAGCAATCTGTTGAAACCAGTCCGGTTTCACGTCCATCTGTCTCCCCAGCAACAGCTCCTGTGAAAAAAATAGAGAACACAAAAAAGACCCTGCCCAAAGATGCTCCGTCTAAACCGGAACAAAAACCCGACAACCTGCGGGTCAATGTCAAACTGCTGGACAGCCTGATGACGCTGGCCGGTGAACTTGTTTTGACCAGAAACCAGCTGATCCAGGCAACAGCGTCCCGAAAGGTCAAAGGCATTGACAACATTTCCCAACGTCTCAACCTGGTTACCTCAGAGCTTCAAGAAGCCATCATGAGTACCCGCATGCAGCCTGTGGGCAATGTCTTTCATAAATTCAAACGTATTGTCCGGGACCTTTCCAAAAACATTGGTAAAAAAATCGATCTCATTATCGAAGGAGAAGAGGTTGAACTGGACAAAACCATTATTGAATCCATAGGTGATCCGCTGACGCATCTGGTCAGGAATGCGGTTGACCATGGTATTGAAAAGCCTGGTGTGCGTATTGCAGCCGGAAAGCAGGAAACAGGTACGTTGCGCATAACAGCCTATCATGAAGGCGGTCAGGTCATGATTGCCATTGAAGATGACGGCGCCGGTATCAATATTGAACGGGTTAAGGAGAAGGTTTTGACCATGGGATTGCGCGAAGCCTCTGCCCTGGATGAATTGAGTGATAAAGAAATTGCAAATCTCATCTTTTTGCCCGGCATGTCAACCGCAAAAGAGATCACTGACATTTCCGGCCGGGGAGTCGGGATGGATGTGGTGAATACAAACATATCCAAAGTCGGCGGGACTGTCGATATTGACACGATGCCGGGCAAAGGGTCCATCATTACGATCAAACTGCCCTTGACCCTGGCAATCATACCCAGTTTGATTGTTGCAGTGCAGGAAGAGCGGTATGCGATTCCGCAGGTCAATATGGTAGAGCTGGTGAGAATTCCAGCAGCAAAGGTCAAGGAACGGATTGAAAAAATCAATTCTGCCATTGTGATGCGCCTGAGAGGGGAGCTTTTGCCGCTGATCAAGCTGACGGATGTCCTTGGCATTAAAGACCGATATTACGTATCGGACGAGACTGGTGAGCAGTTTTTGGACAGACGGACGCTCACAGAAGATCGACGGCAGGCGCAATTTGCCGAAACCGCCCGGCAGGTTGATACAGAAAACCTGTCTTTTGACCCGGAACAACGTGCTTCTGTAGACAGGCGAACCAGCCCGATGAGCGCCTATAACATTCTGGTGGTCTCTGTCGGAGACTATCATTATGGTCTAATTGTAGACCAGGTGCTTGATTCTGAAGAGATCGTCGTCAAACCCGTCGGCACCCATTTGCGTGACTGCGAGTGCTACGCGGGCGCATCTGTTCAGGGTGACGGCAAAGTGGCGCTTATTTTAGATATCATCGGCATCAGCAATGTCATGAACCTGCGAACCGTTTCAAAATCTGTGCAGGAGCAGGCCCTTCAGAGAGCTGAGAGTAAAATATTGAAGGACACCCAGTCTTTTCTGCTCGCCTGTAATGCACCTGACGAGCAGATTGCCATACCTTTGGACCTGATTTCAAGAATCGAATCGTGTAAGATAAAAGAGATCAAAATCACCGGGGGTCGAAAAAATATTCAATACCGCGGCGGCCCCCTCCCCTTGTTCAGTATTGATGAAGTTGCCGATGTCGGTTCACCTGGTACAGACGGCCCAACCTGCTATATTATTGTCTTTTCCATAAGCGGCAAGGAGGTCGGCATTATTGTGTCGGAGATCATCGATATCATCAGCGGAACCTTTATGATCGATGAAATGACCCACAAGCAGCCGGGAATTATGGGTTCAGCCATTATTAACGACGAAATTACGCTGCTGGTAGATCTTTACGGGGTCATTGACACCATTATGCCGGAATGGACAAAAGCAGTAAAATCCAAAGTTACAGAGGACAGTCCAGCAAATATTCTGGTGGTTGAAGATTCCCCTTTCTTTCTCAACCAGGTTGTGTCGTTCCTCTCCGAGATCGGTTATAAACCCCTGACAGCCACTGACGGGGTACAGGGACTGGAGGTATTGAACAGGGAAAAAATTGATATCGTTCTGACCGATATTGAAATGCCCAATATGAATGGGCTGGAGATGGCCAGAAAGATACGCGCCGATGAGCGGTTCAAGAATTTGCCCATTATCGCAGTCACAAGTCTGGCCGGAGATGCTGCAGAAAAAGAAGGGCTGGATGCCGGTATTAATGATTACCTGGTAAAACTGGACCGTGAGAAAATAATTGCCTGCGTCAGAAAGTATCTTGTATAAGGCAGCAGGCTCTGAGACACAATATGTTAACAGAGAGTAAACAATGATGAATGCAGCTACCGAAAGCCCGGACGTGGAACTCGCCCTTTTTCAAATCGGAGAGATGCTCTGCGGACTTGACACACGCCACGTACAGGAAATCAACCATAATTTTGAAATCACCCCTGTTCACAGGGCGCCTGATTATGTCCGGGGTGTGATCAACCTTCGCGGTGAAATTGTCACTGTCATTGATCTGCACGAAAAATTCAGCATTCCCCCCAGTGAAGTCCATGATGACACCCAGGTTGTGGTTGTCCGTTATGAAGAGGAGTGCATTGCACTGCTGGTGGATACTATTTACGATGTTGTGAATGCACACCAATCCGATATTTCCACGCCGCCGTCAAATGTCGACGGGATCAGTGGTTCATTTATCAGCTGCATCTATCGCATGGAAAAAAATCTGGTGGTTGTTCTTGACCTGGAAGAGCTGCTCAAAAAATAAAGGCACAGATGCCCAAACCCTTATTACGAGTCCTGGTGGTTGATGATTCTGTCTTGTACAGGAAAGTTCTGTCAGAGGTTCTTTCCAGTATTCCAGGTGTTGAAGTTGTCGGAACGGCAACCGACGGCAAAGTTGCGCTGGCAAAAATTGGTCAGCTGAAACCGGACATGCTGACCCTGGACTTTGACATGCCGGAACTGGACGGACTGATGGTCTTGGAACGTGTCAGGGCAGATCATCCTGATCTGAAGACGGTTATGGTTTCGACCCATACAAAAAAAGGTGCTGATATAACGGTAAAAGCGCTTGAACTTGGTGCTTTGACCTTTATCACCAAACCCGGGACGGTAACCCCGCTGGAAAGCAAAACAGTTCTTTTCGAGCAGTTAGCCCCTGTTGTAAAAGAGATCAGGGACCAGATACGCCCCTCACAACATCCGGTCAACACAGACCGGGCCATATCACAGCCTTTTACCACGGACGCTGCGCTAAGAACAACGACCTCCCGGGCAGGAAGCGGACGTATCCAGATCGTTGCCATCGGTATCTCCACAGGCGGCCCCAAAGCCTTGACAGAACTTATTCCCTGTCTTCCCGAAGCATTGCGGATCCCTGTTGTCATTGTTCAACACATGCCGTCAGACTTTACTGCAGCATTGGCAAGATCACTTGATCAAAAAAGCGCTGTGAAAGTCGTGGAGGCTGAGAATAATATGGCGCTTACGCGCGGCACTGTTTTTATTGCCCCGGGCGGCAGACAGATGAAAGTTGTAACGGTTTGTGGAAAATCCATGCTTGAAGTCAATGATGATCCGCCGGAGAATCACTGTCAGCCTTCGGTGGACTATTTGTTCCGGTCCATATCAAAAGTGTATGGAAAACATGCCCTTGGCATCATCATGACCGGTATGGGATCTGACGGGGTTCTCGGCTTGCGGTTGATGAAACGGCTGGGCGCCCGGGTGATTGCCCAGGACAGGCAAAGCTGTGTGGTTTTCGGCATGCCGGGTGAGGCCATTAATGCCGGTGTGGTTGACCGTGTTGTGCCGCTTAACCAGATTGCAGCTGAGATTTTACAGCGGGTCGGGGTATGAAGATACCCATTAAAGCGCTGATGGAGCTGGCCGTTATCGTCCACAGCCACAGTGGTATCGTTCTGAAGAAAAACAAAGCCTATCTGATTGAAGACAGACTGCAACCCCTTATGGAAGAATATTGCCTTTCTTCTTTTGACGACCTGATTGCCAAAGCAAAGACATCATCACAATTGACCGGCCATATCGTGGATCGAATGACCACAAACGAAACCTCTTTTTTTCGCGATAAGCGGCCCTTTGTCCTCTTAAAAGAAAAGTTACTGCCGGACTGGCAGGCCAACCAGAGACAGAAACGCAGTCAGTTGAACATCTGGAGTTGTGCATGCGCAACCGGCCAGGAAGTGTATTCCATTGCCATAACCCTTATGGAGTATTTCAAAGGAAATTTTTCCAGCCATACTGTCAAAATCAAAGCCTCTGATATCTCAGATTCCGCCATCGTAAAAGCAAGCCGCGGCCTTTACTCCAATTATGAAGTCAGCCGGGGGTTGAGCGATGCTCACTTGAATAGATATTTTACCCGGGAAGACCCATACTGGAAAATAAAAGATGAATTGAGGAGCATGGCGTATTTTGAAAAACTGAACCTGCTGCAGCCGAAAATTGAATATGGAAAATTTGATATCATTTTTTGCCGGAATGTGGCGATATATTTCAGTAAAGCAGACCGCCAGAGACTGTTTCAAAACCTGTCAGCCTGCTTGAATGACAACGGCGTCCTGATCATCGGCGCCACTGAAACGCTGTTTGATATCAATGAACAATTAAAACGGGTGGATTGCGGCGGCACGGCATATTATTGTCACAAATAGCCATTCTGCTGCAGGACATATCCTCCTTTGCCGCAGTTCTCATTCAACGCGGATATCAGCCCAGTATGGCAGAGACCCGTTCGATAAGCTGCTCCGGCTCAACCGGTTTTACCAGATATCCTGATACTTTTAATTGTTTTGCTTTGATAATTTCATCTTTTCTGGAGCTTGAAGAAAGAATAATAAATTTTGAATTACCATCAAATTCTCTGATTTTTTCAATGGCTTCAAAACCACCCATTTCAGGCATATTAATATCCATGAGTGTTAAATGGGGAGTAAATGTTCGATAAACTCTTGCTCCCACTTCACCATTTTCCGCCTCTTTGATCACAGCGCCTTCTGCAACAAGAATCTGGGAGATAATATTGCGCATGACTCTTGAATCATCAACAAGCAGTATTTTTCTGCCCTTGATGTTCTTTTCCGCTTTTTCATCGAAATATACTCTTAAAATAATCTGTTCCGTTGACTTTTCTGCTTCTGTTTCCGCAACATCAAGGCTGATGATATACCCCTGCAAAGACTTTGAAGCGGCACTTTTGTAACTTTTCTTGTAAACAGGGGTGCCGAATTTCACTTTCAAACCGATACTGTCCCAGTCTGATATGGTTCGTCCAACCACTACATTTAAAAATTCATTCAGCAGATCGGTGGAATCATCACCGATTTCTGTAAGTTTTCCCATTCCAAGTCTTTCTGCAATCGCAGAAGCAAGTTTTAAGGCATCCTGAACGCTGTTAAATGTCAGGACAAATTCCCCTTCAACCTTTTTGTCATAGTCGGTATAGGATATAATATGAGCAAATTGTAAAATATTCTTTTCCTTGAGAACCTGTCTTTTTTCTGAACCTGTAACCTTCAGGCGGGTCATTTGCTCTATGCTTGATTTATAGGCATCAATCAAAATATTGATGTGTTCATTGAACTGGGTCATAACGTCTCCAAACGTGTAGTCAAAATATATACTTTTACAGAAAATGCTGTTTTTTATCAAGTGATAATTCCAGCGCCGGATATTTGCCATAAGCATGACAGGTTTTCGACCATTCGCTCCAGCACTCTGTCTCCGGCCCCGCCCGTGGTGGCAATCTTCTGTTTTAATCCCCTGCCATCTTTCAGTCGCCGTTTAAATCAATACTCGGATAATATTTTTGTACACATTCTTCGCAGATGCCGTGACTGAACTCTGCATCTGAATACTCATGGATATACGCTTCCATCTGCTTCCAGTATCCTTTGTCATCCCGAATCTTTTTGCAGTGCATGCAGATGGGAAGCAGGCCTGTCAGGGTTTTGATCTTGGACAGGGCGGTTTCCAGCTCCATGGTCCGTTCTTTGACCCGTGTTTCCAGTTGATCATGGGATTTTTTAATTTCAGCCTGGTGCTGCTGTATCGCATGGGACATTGTTTCCATATTGCGGGCCAGATCGCCCAGTTCATCATGGGAGCTGACATCGATTTGTTTGACATGCCTGCCCTTTGCAATGGCAGAAGCGCTGCTGATTATAATTCTGACAGGTGTTGCGAAAAATTTGTTGAATATGATCAGAATCATGGCGATGGATAAAATCGAACAGATGCCTGCAATGCCGATGGTGGCATTTCGAATTTGCCTTTCCGCACCACGCACCAGCTGATCCTCCATGGCAAAAAATATCACCCAGTCCCACGGGGCGAACTGCCGGGCCACATACAATTTTTCAGCACCTGCTTCCTCTGCCCGGCCGGCATATTCAGATGCAGAACCGTCTGCAGAGTCAGTACGTATCTTTTTTGCAGCAGGTCCCCACACCGATGCCATCACATCCGGATCTGTTCCGGTGGAACAAAAAACCAGTCGTCCGGTGCCGTCCATGATAAACAGATGGGATCTGTCCGGCAGGTTGATGTTTTCAGCTGTTTGGAAAACATTTTTTTTATATTCAGAAACAAAGGAATCAATGGTATCCAGACCGTTCTTCACCAGGAGCTGATGGTGCCTTTCTATATCCGGCACATATGCATCCATGATGGTATTCATATACAAAAATGTTGACTGGTGAATGCTCTCCTTTGCTTTTTTGATGGACCAGGTGCCCAGTACAAAAATACCCAATAACACCAAAGGGATGATACTGAGGGTGATCTTTGTCTGAAATTTCATGGATGTTATTGCCTTTTTGCAGTTATTACCGGTACACATTATCCCCGGCAAGTTCCAGTATATCCGGAGGCACGACAATATGCAAACGCTGTGCAGTGGCAATGTTGATGCCCAGTGTGAATTTCGCCGGGGCAGTAACGGGGATGGTACCTGGATCAGCCCCTCTTAAAAGACCATCCACCAGCTTTGCCGCCTCCTGACCGCCGGCTGCAAGGTCCGGTGTGATATGGATGAGCGCCCCCATTTTAACACTTTCCATGGTTTGCCCCATGGCAACAGGAACCGATGAATGGTCAAGCAGCAGCCGGGTAAACTCTTCCAGTTCTCCCAGCGGTCCCTGTGGTTCCCACCAGAAGTCCACTGTGTCCGACAGGGTGTGAATGCCTTCCAATGCTTTTGCCAGCATCTCCGGAACACCTTGGGGTACTTTTTTATAGGGAATTTCATATGTATCAAACACAATGTCGGTTCTGTTTTTTTCAATGGCTGTCAATGCACGCATATCCCCCATTGCAGACGGATAGGTGGAATGGATATACCCGAACCGCACCGGTCTTTTTTCAGGTATTGTCTGGCCTGCCAGGCGCATGGCCAGGTTGATTCTCACTTCTGCAGGGACAGTGTAAACCCGCCCGGAAATATTTGTGCCTGTGGGCTCCCCGATTTTTTCAACCAGGCCGGCCCCCACAGGATCAGCAACCTGGAAAAAGAAAACAGGCACATCCGTATCTTTGAGTACCTTCACCGCTGCCTGGGAGGCCAGGGTGGCGATGGCGGCAACCGCATCAGGTCTGCCCGCCTTCACCACCTTTTGCAGTTCGGTTTCAGCAAATTCACGGTCACCATTTGCACGGATGATGGTTAATGCCATATTTTCCCCATTCTTGTATCCCAGTTCTGTGAGCTGGGATACAAAAGATCTCAGGTGTGCTTCACAGGCCGGCACCGGCATGGTGACAATGACAACCACTTTTTTGAATGTGTCGGCTGGGACTGAAAAAGACAGGGCAAAAAAGATAACAGACACAAGAACTGCCGTATATATTTTCCGGTTATTATTCATGCAGCACCGCTTTATATTTTTGAAAGGGCCGTCTGTTGAACGGTTCTTCCATGATTTGTTCTGTCCGCCCGGGCATGGCTGCTATTGCGGATGTTATTTTTCGCTGGTTGTAAGAAAATTGTTTTGTCATATCGTACCGTATTCTTTTTTTGGCCCCGGGTCCAGGATACTGGTATCACCATTTCCCTGGACCCGGGGTGTTCCCTGCTGGCCTGTATTAAAAATTTTTAAAATCATCGTCATCATCATCAAAGGGAATGACCTGGTCCGGCCGCACTTCTCCGGTTTTCCCTGCCAGCATTTTTCTGTTGCCGGAGACCTGCTTTGGATGATGAGATCCAATGGTTTTGGTGGTTGTTTTCCGGGTAACGGTGTGTCCCTGGTCTCTTTTGCCTGTCACCAGCATGACCAGATCATCCACATATTCTTTGAGCTGTTCTGCCTGGGCATTCATCTCTTCGGATGCGGATGCGGATTCTTCTGCATTGGCGGCATTCTGCTGCACCACCTTGTCCATTTCCGTGATGGCGATATTCACCTGTTCAATACCGCTGGACTGCTCTTTGGAAGCTGCGGAAATTTCTGCAATCAGGTCCCCCACCTTGGCGGAACTCTCCGCCACCTGGCCGAATGCCGCATTGGTGGTGGAAACCAGCTTGGATCCGTCATTGACCTTTTTCACGGTACCTTCAATGAGTTCAGCCGTATTCTTGGCAGCATCCGCCGCCCGCATGGCCAGATTTCTTACTTCGTCAGCCACAACGGCAAATCCGGCACCTGCTTCTCCGGCACGGGCTGCTTCCACTGCCGCATTCAGTGCCAGCAGATTGGTCTGAAAAGCGATTTCATCAATGGTTTTGATGATCTTGGAGGTCTCTTCACTGGCCTTGGAAATATCTTCCATGGATTTTGTCAGTTTGCCCATGGAGTCATTGGCCGTGGCCACCACATGGTTGGCCTCTTTCATCAATCCATCTGCTGTGCCGGCATTTTCCGCATTCTTTTTGGTCATGGAAGACATCTCTTCCATGGAAGAAGAGGATTCTTCAATGGAGGCCGCCTGCTGGGAGGCCCCTTCCGCCATGGCCTGGGAAGAAGACGACACCTGGCTGGAAGCGGATGCCACCTGGGCGGATCCTTCGTTAAGCCCGGAGATGATGCGGTTCACAGGTCCTGTTATGCTTCTGGTGATAAAAAAGGCCGCCAGAATTCCGATCACCAGGGCCGCAACCAGTCCGATGATCATCACGATTGAGGCAGTGTGAAGAGATGTCACTGCTGCCTGGGCAATCCGGTCCGTGGCAGCCATGCCGGCATCAGCGGTTTCTTTGCAGGCAGCAATGACGGCATGGCCGGCATCCCCTCTTTTGGTGCTCAATTCCTGCAGAAATATCCAGTTTTTTAGGAAATTGCCCATGGCATCCTTGTAGTCATTTCCACCAGCTTTTACCTCTTCAATGCGCCGCAGGTCTTCAGGCAGGCGGGTGATTTTTTTCAGCTCTTCAAACAAGGTGTCGATTTTTGCAAAATTATTTACCGCTTCTTCCATGACTGCCGGGCTGCGCAGGGCCTGGGATCGGAAGGCACCGATCCGGGCGGCATTACCCACATCAATGATATCGTTGACCAGGGTGATCTTGGTTTGCCTTTCCAGCATATCTTCCGTCAGTTTTTCCTGCTGGCCCTGTAAATAGGCATCACAGTTTTCCACATATGCCCCGGCATTTTTGTCCATATCGCTGCGGATATTGTTCAACCGGGTAACACTGGCCATGCTTCCCTTGTTATACTCTGTCAGGAACCGGTCCATGGCATCCTGGTAGTTTTTGGCTGCCGCATCTGTTGCATCTATCCGCGCAATATCTTCCTTGTCACTGGAAATTTGGCGCAACTGTGTCAAAGCAGGTCCGGCTTTTTCAATGGTTTTAATGGCAGACAGCATGATGGAGGGATCATCCAGGGCCTGGGATCTGAAATTCAATACCCGTGTGGATGCGCCGATATCATTGAGTTCACTTACCAGCTGTATCTTTTCCTGGCGGGCGGCCAGGTCTTTTTTGAACTGTTCATTCTGGCCGGCCAGAAATGCATTGCTGTTGGTCATGTAGGCTGCAGCAGCTGTATCCATTGCATCTCTGTTTTCTGCCAGTCTGGCATTGGTATCCACAGTCTGCTGCACAAGGGCTTTGTAGTTATCCACCGCTTTGGCGGCAATTTCCAGCTGGCCTTTGAGCTGCTTCAGGTTGGGTGATGCAGCTTCCAGTTCCCTGGCTTTTTGAAGTGCCGCATCCACTGCTGCCAGTTCTTTCATGCCGGCATCATAAAATACCGTATCTTCTGTAAACCCGTATCCCCGCATTTCATACATGACCCGGTTGGATGCTCCCCGCAGTTCCACTGCCACATCAACCTCAGGGATATATTCATTGGCCAGCATGGTGCTCTGGGTCTCCACCCGCCCCATGTTCCATATGGCCATGATGCCCAAAGCACTGGCAATCACGATCAGTATGGCAAAACCCAGTGAAATTTTTACTCCAAGACTCAAATTCTTCATTTTCAGCTCCTTGTAAATGTGTGGTTTTTGTTTCTGTCCTTACATATTTTTTTCCAGCACCTGAATTTCTTTGGCACTCAGCACTTTGTCGATATCCAGAAGAATTTTGACCCCGGAATCGATCTTGGCCATTCCAAGGATATAGTCCATGTTGATGCTGGTGCCGAATGACGGCGCGTTCTCAATTTCCTCCTCTTTGATATTGAGGACTTCAGACACCGCATCCACCACAATGCCGATCTGGATGGTCATGTCATCGGAATCGATTTCCACCACAATGATGCAGGTCCGGTCTGTATAGGGAATGGATGCCATCCCGAATTTGAGCCGCAGATCAATGACAGGTATTACCTTTCCCCGCAGGTTGATCACCCCTTTCACAAAATCCGGGGTTCTGGGCACCGATGTGATGGGCATCATGCCGATGATCTCCTTGACCTTGAGAATACCGATGCCGTATTCTTCATCCGCAAGGGTGAAGGTCAGGTATTTGCCTGTTTTAATGGTTGTGGCCTTGATGGCCTCATTCATATTGGACAGTTCATTTGCCATTTTTTCCCTCCTTAATGGGTGTTTTTGTATTTGTCATTTTATAAAGCACTGCACAAAGATCATCATAGGCGGTGTTGATATAGGTAAAAAACCGTGGATAAAACAGGTGGGCCTTGCTTACGGTAGTTTTTGCATCATCAGGAAGTATCAGAACGATTCGCCGCCCATCAAGCAGATCGATCAGGCAGAACAGTTCCTGTAAGCGACGGGGTGATTCGGCCAGCAGAACATATACTTCCTGGTCGCAGCCCCCGGGCTGTTTCAATATATGCTTCAATGCGTTAAACGTATGAACCATCTGAATGGTTTTTTCACCAAAAGATTCAATCATCTGTTTTTGCAATGCCTCTCCTTCCAGGGAGGCATCCTGGTGTACAAAAAGGATAAGGGTCATAATGCTCCTTTGGATGCGGTCATCCTGTCATCTGTTTTTTCAGTGCACAGGATACTGATAGAGCAAAATGCGTACCACGGCACATAAGTGGATAAAGTCTTTTATTTCAGTTGGTTATGAAAATATGAGTAACATGGGAATTGTCACATAACCGGGACAAATTCCCATGTTTTTGCTGTTTTTACAGCATAAATATCTGAATTTAATAGATAAAATTGTTATCCCTGCGGCTTGTCTCAAAAATATGACAGTCGCAGGGATAGGACAACTTTTTACAGATTCTGCATCAACTGATTTTGAAATTATGCTGTTGTATCAGCCGATACATCTGGCTGCGTGAAAGACCGGACCGGCGGCAGCATTCTGGAATATCTCCCCTGGCTGCTGACAACAGGTCCTGGAGATAGGCAAGCTTCATTTTTTCCATATACTCTTTGAATTGTAATGGAGTGCCCGCTGCTGCCGGATCTGCTGCTGCAGACGAAGATGTACGGAATTTACTGCGGATATGAAATGCCCGGATATGTGCCGGAAGATGGTGGGCAAAAAGGGTGTCACCGGTCCCTGCATCGCTGCAGACCAGATCCAGGGTGTTGATCAGCTCTCTGACATTTCCCGGCCAGTCATAGGTTTGCAGTTCCTCCAGAAAATCCTCGGATACGGTGACCCCTTTTCCGTTTGATCTGTCATATTTCCTGGACAGATGGGCATGCACCAGTGCAGCCACATCACTTTTCCGGGATTGTAAGGGCGGCAGATGGATATGCAGGGAAAAGAGCCTGAAATACAGATCTTCTCTGAAACTGTTGTCTTTTACCATATCCGGTAAATTGCGGTGGGTGGCACAGATGAGCCGGAAGTCGCTTGTGATTTCATGGGCAGCCCCGATGGGCCGGAACTGTTTTTCCTGGATGGCCCGCAGAAAATTTTTTTGCACGGAAAGGGGCAGTTCTCCCACTTCATCCAGAAACAGGGTGCCTTTGTCCGCCATTTTCATGAGTCCGGTCTGGCTGGTATCTGCTCCGGTAAATGCCCCTTTTGCGTGGCCGAACAAGGTACTTTCCACCAGATGATCCGGCAGGGCCGCACAATCCACCACCACAAAAGCGGCACGGGACCTGCTGCTGTTGGCATGAATGGCCCGGGAGAACAATTCTTTGCCGGTCCCGGTTTCACCGGTGATCAAAACGGGCATATGATGTTTTGCCGCCTTTGCCACTTTATCCAGGCAGTCCAGGACAGGGCGGCTTTTACCGACTATGCCTTCTCTTTTAACGGGGAAAGCTGATTTCTGGCTGCGTTTCTGTCTGCGGTATGCCAGTGCCCGGTCCAGGGCAAAATTACATTCTTTGTAAGAGCCGCTTTTGGAAATATAGTCCCATGCATTGGACCGCATGGCCAGTTCCGCACCATCGATATCCTCATTGCCGGTGATGATGATGACTTCAGGCGCAGCCGGCATCTGCTGAATGGTTTTGATGGCTGCCAGGCCGTTGCCGTCCGGCAGATTTACATCCAGAAACACCACATCTATGGTATCGGACATGATTTTTTCCAGGCCCCGGTGTAATGTCACGGCATAGGAGGCCGAATGTCCCATGCGGCTGAAGGCGGTTGCCAGGATATCACATACCTGTTCATCATCATCGATGATCAGTACCCTGGATATGTGGGAAATGTCTGATTGAATGGCTGTCATGATGCAATCCGTATCAAAAGCATGTTGTTTATCCAAATATTTCCCGCAGTTTTCTGTCCAGATCAGATATGACAACAGGCTTCATTACAAGGCCTTTCACCCCGATGGCGGCCAATTTTTCATCGGTCATTGTGTCACTGAAACCGGTACAGAGCAGTATGGGGATGTCCGGCCGGATTTTGAGCAGTTCACCAGCCAGTTTGTCCCCGGACATTTTGGGCATGGCAATGTCTGTGATCACCATATCAAACCTTTTTGGGTCTTGTTTGAACATTTCCAGGGCTTCGGTACTGCCTGCGCAGCCTGTCACCTGATACCCCAGACGGGACAGCAGCTGTTCTTCTATGGAAATCACCGCTTTTTCATCATCCACCAGAAGAATGCGTTCAGATCCCCCCACCAAAGGTTCCTTTATCAGGGGGGTGTTTTCTGCCGTACCGTTGCCCGCCACCGGCAGAAACAGGTGGAATACCGTGCCCCTGCCGGGTTCGGTCTGGACCTGAATGGTTCCGTTCATCGCCTTTACAATGCCGTGCACCACAGACAGTCCCATGCCCGTGCCTTTTCCCCTCTTTTTTGTGGTAAAAAACGGATCAAAAATTTTCTCTGCTGTTTCTTTGTCCATGCCTGTTCCAGTATCAGCCACCGAAAGGCAGGCATAAGGCCCGGGCTGTAAATCAGGGGAGACCGGATCAGAATGGTCCACCTGGACCTCCTTGAGGCTGACGGTCAGTGTTCCCCCGGTTTCCGCCATGGCATGATAGGCATTGGTGGCCAGGTTCATGATGATCTGATGGATCTGCACCGGATCGGCTTTCACAGGGCCGCAGCCGGCATGCAGGCGCTGGTTGATGGCAATGGTGGCGGGGATGGTGGAACGGATAAGCTTTAACACTTCCTTGACAATGGGCTGTATTTTCATTCTGGCCAGTTCATTTTTTTCCTGTCTGGAAAAGGCAAGTATCTGGCGTACCAGCTCCCTGGCCCGAATTGCACCGGTATGGATCTGTTCCAGGCTTTTTCTGAAAGGGCTGTCTTTGGGGATATCATCCAGCAGCATATCTGCATGCCCGATGATAGGAAACAGAATGTTGTTGAAATCATGGGCGATTCCCCCGGCAAGGGTGCCGATGGCCTCCATTTTCTGGGCCTTACGCAGGCGCTCTTCCGCCTGTTTTCGTTCGGTGATGTCGGATATGATGCCGTGCCAGAGGGTGGAGCCGTCCGGCATTTTTTCCGGGTGGGCCTGGGACCACCGCCATCGCAGGCCCTGCCGGGGGAGTACGACCCGGAATTCGCAGTAAAAGGTTTCCAGGGTATCGGCTGATTTTTGGATGGCATCTACGACATGGTCGTAATCATCCGGATGCAGTCGCCCGTAAACCGGGGTTGCATCCTCTTTTACCTGTTCCGGTGTTACTTCATAGATATCTTTCATACCGGGGCTGGCATAAGGGAATGCGGAACGTCCGTCCGGATACAGGCGGTACTGGTAAATGACCCCCGGCACCAGACGGGCCAGCCTGGATAACAGATCATGGCTTTTTTTCAGCTGTTCCTCTGCCTGCCTGCGGCTGGTGACATCATGAACAATGGAATGCAGCAGCTCCTTGCCGCCCACTTCCACCTTGCTGCTGTATACCTCCACATCCCGGACAGATCCATCTGCCAGGCGGTGCCGGAATTCAAAGTATGTCCGGTGAAGGGATCTGGCCTTGCCCATCTGGATTTTTATTTGTTCCGGTGCAAGCGTATTGATATCCTGGATCCGCTTTTTCGTGAGGTCTTCAGGGGGCCAGCCGTAAAATTTTCCTGCCGCGGTATTGGCCTGGACAATATCTCCCGTGTCCGGGTCAATGAGCAGCTTTACCGCAGCATGATTTTGAAATATACTTCTGAACTGCTCTTCGCTTTTGCGCAGCGCCTCCTCTGTTTCAAACGCCTGCCCCAGGTTTTCGGATGATGTATGCGTGTGGTTACCGATCATGTGTATTTTTCCTTTCACATTTCATCAGTTTCCCTTTTATCAGGCAGGGCCTGATCTGTCTTGTCTGTCACCGGCAAAAAAACCATGATCCTGGTCCCCCTGCCGGGTCTGGTTGCCACGGTCATGCAGCCGCTGTGGGTTTTCACGGCCCCTAAGGCAACCGGCAGCCCCAGCCCACGGCCGGTGAATTTGGTCGAATAAAAAGGTTCAAAAATCTTGTCAATGTCATTTTCCGGAATACCGGCACCGGTATCTGTTACTTCCATACAGGCGTAATCTGTTTTGCCTGGCTGAAAATCCATTGGATACCGATGGGCTGTGGCAATTTCTGTGGAACAAACCCTGCGCATACCCAGATAAACAGAACCTGTCTTATCACCCATGGCCTCCCAGGCATTGGTGACAAGAAACTCCAGGATCTGTTGTATCTGCCGGGCATTGGCTGTGACTGCGGGTCCGGTTTCCTGCAGATCCGCCTCCAGAATAATGTGTGAGGGCATATCAGCCTGAAGGGCCGTCAGAAATCCTTTGCATGTCCGGGACAGGTCCAGCCGCTTCCGGGGGGCATTTGTCTGCCCCAGGTAGGCCAGCATCATGCTGCCCAGCTTTGAGGCACGGCGGGCCGCTTCCATGGCCTGGGTCAGGCTTGCTGCAGGTTCACAATCCTCCGGCAGATCTATCAGTGCCATGTCCAGGTTTCCCATAACAACCGTGAGCAGGTTGTTGTAGTGATGGGCCACAGCCCCGGCCATCCGTCCTAAGCTTTCCGCCTTTTGCAGGTGAAGGATTCTGGCTTCTGCCTGCACACGCGCAATGGTTTGTCCCAGTCTCATGGCGACAGAATTGATCAATGCCCGCTCTTCTTCAAGAAAAGGAGACTCTTGGATGACAGGCACTTTTTTTACATAATAAATTTCCACACAGCCTATGATTTCATCATTTACGACGATATCGGAAGACTGCTTCCATTCCGTCTCTTTAAAATTTTGTGTTGTATATTCCCGGGTTTTGTATTTTATCCGCCCGCATGCATTGTCGGGGTACTGCATGGCATTGGCCAGCAGGGTTATGGTACCGCCGATGATATCGTCCATTGAATTGGCCGGATCATTTATCAATCCTGATATGCTGAACAGACAGTGCAGTTCCTTGTTCCGCTCATTGAGCATATGGGCATAATTTTTCAGTTCATTTTCCGCTCTCTTGGTTTCAGTGATATCGGTGACAATAAGGCAGAACTGGTCAATATCCGGTTTTCCCGGATATGTTTCCAAAGGAATAAACCGTCCCTCAAGCCTGGCATGAAACATGGAACTGCTGCCTTTGATGAGCCTGATTTCCATGGTTTTGTCTGCCGGATTTTTATAAAAAGCGGTGAACCGTGACAGAAAAATGCCCTGGTCATCTGGTGCAATGAAACGGGAAAACGGTTTTCGCATCAGGTCATCCCGGTGCTTGTAAAGCATATCCACCATGGTCTGGTTTACATCAAGAATAATACCGGATGCATCAAGGATAATATAACCTGCAGGTGCCATATCAAAAAGCCGTGAAAAACGGGTGCGGGATTTTTCCAGTTGATCCAGTGAGTTCCTTAATTCATCATTTTGTATTTCCAGTTCCACCTGAAACACCTGGATGTCATTGATCAGTTTTGTGATATCTGCCGGATCGATTTTGTTGATGTCAATTGATTGGTCTTTGACAACCTGTTCAGCCATTTCCCGCAAACGGTCAAACCATTTTTCCTGCGTACTGTTCATCTCCCTGCGTTTCCTTTGTTTTCAATGACAGGTGAAAACAGCCGTTTCCATCTGTCTGGATATCCATAATAACTATTCTGCACCATCCAGCACCTGCCTGACCATCTCAGCCAGTTTGGACCTGATCACAGGCTTCATCAAAAAGCCTGTGATGCCCATGGCAGCAGCTTTTTCTTTGTTAATTCTTTCACTGAATCCGGTGCAGATGATGATGGGGACACCAGGTCTTGCGGCAATCAGTTCTTTGGCAAGCTGCATGCCGGTTACATGTGGCATGCTCATATCTGTTATGACCAGATCAAACCGCGACGGATCTGCTTGAAATGCTGTCAGAGCATTCCTGCTGTTGGTGAAACAGGTGGTGTGATATCCCAGCCGTTCGAGCATCTGCTTTTCCAGGCGAACAATCGGCTTTTCATCATCCACCAGCAGGATATGTTCTGTTCCCGTGGGCAGGGGGTTTACTCTTTTTTCAGAAGCGGCATTTTGTGATTTTTCCAGAAGCGGCAGGAAAATATTGAAGGTTGCGCCTTTTCCGATGTCACTGGAAACCCTGATATCTCCCCCATGGGCCTTTACAATACCGTAAACCGTGGCAAGCCCCAGTCCGGTTCCCCTTCCTTTTTCCTTTGTCGTGAAATAGGGGTCGAAAATTTTGTCCATAATATTGGGAGCAATACCGGTACCGGTATCAGAAACCGACAGGACAGCGTACCTGCCGGATGCCAGATGCATGGCCGGTTCTTCTTTTTGACTGAAGGTTGTTTCCCTGAGCTGTATCGAAATGCTGCCGCCGGCAGGTTCCACCGCATGATAGGCATTGGTGATCAGGTTCATGGTGATCTGGTGGATCTGGGTGGGGTCTGCCATAACCGGACCGCAGTCGGTCTGGATATCCCGGGTAATTGTGATATCCGCCGGAATGGTGGCACGGCAGAGCTTTAATACCTCTTTGAGGATTTTCTGGATGTATACCGGTATGCGCTGATGTTCCGACTGCCGGCTGAAAGACAGAATCTGCTGCACCAGTTCTCTGCCCCTGGTGCCGGCGTTGAAAATTTCCTGTGCATTGTGATATTCAGGACTGCCCGGTAAAAAATCATCCATCATCATTTCCGACAGCCCGACAATGGGAAACAAAAGATTGTTGAAATCATGGGCAATGCCCCCGGCCAGGGAACCGATGGATTCCATTTTCTGGGCCTGATGAAGCGTTTCTTCCATTTTTATGGTACTGGTAAGATCTCTTTTGACGGCCACAAAGTTTACGATTTCACCTCCAGGGTCAAACACGGGTGAGATGACCATCTCTTCGATATAAAAAGATCCGTCTTTCTTCCTGTTGGTCATCCGGCCCTGCCAGGAACTGCCTGACAGGATGGTATGCCATAAACGGCGGTAAAAAGCGGTGTCCTGTTTGCCGCTTTTGAGAAGGCGGGGGTTTGATCCAACCGCTTCTTTGACCGTGTACCCCGTAATTTGCTCAAACGCGGGATTGACATACTGGATGATGCCGTCAGTATCTGTAATCACAAACATTTCAGCAGCCTGTTCCACAGCAGACATAAGCCTTGCCGCCTGTGCTTCTGCCTGCTTACGTCCGGTGATATCGACGAATGTGGTCAAGTGCTGATTATCTCCCGGCTGTAAGGATATGAGAACATTTCTGGTTGTTTTGTCCTTGCAGAAGATTTCAACATCCATGGGTGGTGTGTTCAATCCGGTTTCAAAAGCCTTGCGTAAATACCGGTTCCAGACGGCAATGATTTTTTCTCTGTAATCTTTGTCCGGGTATGCTTTGACAGCCCAGTCTTCGACTGTGGAAATATCGTTTTCCGTATATCCGAACATTTTTTTGAACCGCTGATTGAGCCGTAAAATATTGCCCTGGCTGTCGAGTATACCAATACCAACCGGCAGGTGTTCAATTATGGTGTCTTCTGACAGCTGATATTTTTCCAGGGTTTCTCCCAGGATTTTTTCAAGTTCCTGAACCCGTTTTTCCAGCTCTTCATATGAGGGCTTGTTCAACATGATGACATCCTGTATTTTGTATCCGGCATCTGATGCTTATATCATTTATTCAGCATAAAATCCAACTGGTTGTTACCCGCCATCCGACGCAAGATCCGGTTTCCAGAGCACCTCATACAGTTCTCTTCGCCGGCTTTTCAGGTTTCTGACACTGCCCTTCTGCCGCAGTTCCTTTAACAGGTCCAGGTCCAGGTCCACCATCAGGGTCATCTCTGTGTTGGGGGTGGCTTCCGCGGCGATGGCATCATGGGGAAAGGCAAAGTCGGACGGGGTGAAAATGGCGGACTGAGAATACTGGATATCCATGTTTTCCACCTTGGGCAGGTTGCCCACGCTGCCGGATATGGCCACATAACACTCATTTTCAATGGCCCGGGCCTGGGCGCAGCGCCGTACCCGCAGATAAGCGTTTTTGGTGTCTGTCCAGTAGGGCACACACAAAAGGGTCATGCCTTTGTCGGCAAGATACCGTGACAGTTCGGGAAATTCCACATCATAGCATACCAGAATACCGATTTTGCCGATATCCGTGTCAAAGACCCGCAGGGAACTGCCGCCCTGAAATCCCCAGTACTGGGCCTCATCCGGGGTGATGTGCAGTTTGTCCTGGACATCCCAGGTGCCGTCTCTGCGGCATAAAAAAGCAACATTGTACAGATCGTCTCCCCGCAATAATGGCAGGCTGCCGGCCACAATATTGATGTTATAGGAAATGGCCAGGTTTACGAAGGCTGCCCGGATATCTTCAGTGTATTCACACAAAGACCGCATGGCTTCTGCCGGGTTCTCCTGGTTGAAGTTTTTCAGCAGCGGGGCATTGAGCAGTTCCGGGAACACGATCAGATCCGAGTTATATCCGGCCATGGCATCCACGAAAAAATCCACCTGGTGTAAAAACTCATCCAGATCATTGAAGGACCGCATCTGCCACTGGACAATTCCGATGCGGGGATAGGCCTTGCGCCCCCCGAACAGCACCTGTTTTTTTTCATAATAGATGTTGTTCCATTCCATGAGCACGCCGTATGCATCGGACTGGGTGTCTTCAGGAATATAGTTTTTCAAAATTTTTTTGATGTGAAAGTCATTGGACAGCTGAAAGGTGAGCACTGGATCGTAAATCTCGGTGGCTTTGACTTTTTTAATATATTCCGCCGGGGTCATCTCTTTGGCATGTTTGCCGTAGCCGGGTATCCGGCCCCCGAAAATTATGCTTTTCAAATTCAGGGTTTCACACAGCTCTTTTCTGGCATCGTACAACCGTCTGCCCAGGCGCAGGCCCCGGTAATCGGGGTCCACAAATATATCCACCCCGTAGAGGGCGTCTCCTTCCGGATCATGACTGGTCATTTCACCGCCGCTCACCACATCTTCATAGGTGTGGCGCTGTTTTTCAAATTCCTGAGAATTGACGATAATAGCAAGGGCAGCGGCAATCACTTTGCCCTTGTCTTCGATACAGATCTGGCCTTCGGAAAAATGGTCGATCAATACGGCGAATTCTTCGGGGGTCCAGGCGCCCCCCATACCGGAGTACACCAGGTCCATGATGCGTTTTATGTGGGGATAGTCCTCTTTTTTCAGGCTTCTCAACGTCAGTTTGTAGTCAGTTTGTTCTGTGTCGGTCATATCAGCTCCATGTCATAGTTTATAAGAGATTGGCGGGTTCATTGCTCCGGGGGCAAAGAACAGGCATTGGTGATTTTAGGGGTGAACCGCCGGGGAGGTGCCAACAACGTTTTCCCGGCAGCGGCTGCCATGCCCGCCAGCATCCTTGCAAATACATATTGATGAAACGGATACAGCACATACCAGTAGGCAATGCCGAAAATGCCTCTGGGAAGGAACCGGGACAGCAGCGTAAGCTCACAGCGGTCAGGGCCTTTAGGGGTGATGAAAATTTCCAGAAGGGCCTGACCCGGCAGTTTCATTTCCGCCACCAGCAAAAGCCGATGGGGCTTATCCACTTCCAGGACCCGCCAGAAATCCAGGGCATCCCCCACCTGCAGGGTGTGTTGTGACCGCCGGCCACGCTGAAGCCCCACCCCGCCGGAAAACACATCCAGTATCCCGCGGATCTTCCACAACAGGTCTGCTGCATAATAACCGGTATTTCCCCCTAGCTTTTCCACTGCCGGCCACAGGTCCCGGGCGTGTCCCTGGATTGGTGCTCTGTACCCGCATTTGAGAATGGTGCCCCCGGAGTAATCAGAATCCCCGCAATGGGTCCACTCCGGATACAAAAGCGCCCCGGCATCTGCCCAGCAGGTATCCACCTGTTCCTGACGGATCCGGTCCAGTGCCCGGGCGATGGCCTGATCGCAGGTGAGAAGATCCTGGGGAATGATTTTTGTGATGCGGTTTTCCGTGCACACCGTGGGCAGACTCAATCCTTCGGCCAGGGGCTGTGCAATGGCAGCCGGCACCGGTGTGACCAGATGAATCCACAAAGAGGACAGCCGGGGGGTCAGCACAGGGACCGGGATCATCACCGGTGCAGGCAGGCCGGCCTGTTTTGCAAAAATAGTGAACAGGTCTTTGTAGGACACGATATCAGGGCCACCGATATCAAATGTCCGGCCCCGGGTTTCCGGATGTTCCAGGCAGCCTTTCAGGTACCCCAGCACATTGGTGATGGCAATGGGCTGGGTGGGCATGCTGACCCATTTGGGGGTGATCATGATGGGTAGTCTTTCCGCCAGATACCGCAGGATCTCAAAGCTGGCGCTGCCGGATCCCAGGATCATTGCAGCCCGAAGCACGGTGGCCGGCACCGGTCCGCTTTGCAGGATATTGCCCACCTCGTTTCTGGATACCAGGTGTTTGCTGATATTCTTGTGGTGTATATCCCCCAGTCCCCCCAGATATATGATATGATCCGCACCCTGGTCTGCAGCAGCCTGCACCATGTTTGCAGCCCCGGTTTTGTCCGCATCCCGGTAGGTACCTTTTTGGGAGATCATGGAATGCACAAGATAATAGATGGTGCCGCATCCTGCTGCAGCCTTCTGCAGGGAGCCGGTATCCATGATATCGCCGGTGACCAGTTCCACATGGGCTTCGCTGCCCCAGGGCCGGCCCGCCATTTTTGCAATGGTCCGTCCCATGGCCCGGACCCGGTATCCGGATGCCAACAGCAACGGTATCAGCCGGCCGGCCACATAGCCTGTGGCACCGGTCACCAGAACAGGCTTGTCTGTTTTTTCATGCATGGGTGATCCTTGAATTAAAATTGATCACAAACTACCAAAATCCATTGAAAAAGACCATAAAAATATGGTGGAATGGTTTTATATTGCCCATGGTTTGAAAGGAGAAACCACCGTGGAGATCCGGAACCCTGAACTGCCGGATTTTGTCATCAGGCTGTGATCCCGGCAGAAGCGGTTGTCCAATCCGCGTATCACAACACTGTGGTCCCTGGCCGAGAATGCAGCCAACAATCCTTTTGCAGGTTGCATTGCACCAAAATAAGCGGTATATAAAATGCCATGCACCCAAAGAAAAACCGGCAGGAAAACCACGAATGATTACAGATCCGCTTTACCGGCAATACCTGCATCTGCTTTTACAGGGAAACCGAAATGGCTGCGCACGCATTGTTCAGCAATTGCTTGACCAGAATATTGATATCAAAGCCCTTTATACAGAGCTGTTCCAGAAAAGTCTGTACAGGGTTGGCGAACTCTGGGAATCCAATCAGATATCCGTTGCCAGAGAACATCTGGTGACGGCGATTACAGAAGGATTGTTGAACCTGGTTTACCCCAGACTGTTTGAAAAAGAACGGGCAACACCTAAAAAAGTGGTTATTTCCTGTGCTGCCAATGAGTTTCATCAGATCGGCGGCAAAATGGCAGCGGATATTTTTGAACTCAACGGCTGGGACAGCCATTTTCTGGGGGCAAACACCCCGGTTGAACATATGCTGGAATATATACAGGAAGAAAAACCTGATCTGGTGGGGTTATCCGTGACTGTGTATTGTAACATGCCAGCATTGAAGGCCGGACTGGAAGCAATAAAATCTGATTTCAAGGACCTGGATGTTTTTGTGGGGGGACAGGCATTCAACTGGGGCGGCCGGAACCTGGTCAAACAATCAGGCGCCCGGTATATCCCCTCCCTGGATGTGCTTGATACCATCATTACAGAATAAAACACTGAGATCCGGGAAAGATGCTGTAAAACTGATGCATTGCATCTACCACCAGGCACCGGGTTTGTTTTGAAGGAATGCATGACACAGAGCAAACAGCAGAAGGTATATGATTACCTGGAAAAAAAATCCCAGATATTGTTTTTTGTCTTATCCCCCGGGGGCAGCATTATTGAGGCAAACGGGTTTGCCAGATCCATGACCGGATGTCTGGTGCATAAAACAACATTTGCAGAGCTGGTGGTTGATTTTTCCGGTTCATTTGTTTTTCAGGAATTGGTGCAGAACCCACGAGGGCCGCATCTGCTGAACATATCGCTGTCATCGGGTGTGCCGCAGAGTTTTTATTTTGATTTTGAACCGGTGGGAACCCAGATCCTGGCATTCGGCATGCAGGATCTGGATGAAATTAAAACGATGCAGCACCAGGTGCTGTCTTTGAATCAGGAACTGAATAATGCCGCACGCAGCCTTCATAAAAAGAATGCACAGCTTCTCCAGCTCAACAAAGAAAAAAACCAGTTTCTGGGCATGGCAGCACATGATCTGCGCAAACCTATCGGGCTCATCCTCACCTATTCCGAATTCCTGCTGGATGAAGCCGCCCATGTCCTGGACGCGGAGCAGCAGGGCTTTTTGACTACCATTAACACGGCCAGTATGTTCATGAAAAAACTGGTGGATGATTTTCTGGATGTAAGCGCCATTGAGGCAGGCCGTTTTGATCTGGATCTGCATCCTGTTGACATCGCTGCAATGCTGGCCCATAGCCTGAAAATAAATCACCTGCAGGCGAGTAAAAAAGGGATTGCACTCCAGGTTGAAACGGGAAAATTCCACCATCCGGTTGTGATGGATGCATCCAGGATTGAGCAGGCCATCACCAACCTGGTTTCCAATGCCATAGAACACAGCCGCCCGGGGGACACCGTGATCGTCAGATGGTTTGTCCGTAACGGATCGTTTGTTTTTTCGGTGATAGACAAAGGTCCGGGAATTGTTCCCACAGAAATGCAGAAATTGTTCACACCATTTGGAAAAACCGGTACCAAAAAAACTGGTGGTGAAAAAAGTACCGGCCTTGGTATGATGATAACCCATAAGATTATCAAGGCCCACAACGGGGATCTTCTGGCGGACAGTATACCTGGACAGGGAACCACCATCACCTTCAAAATACCCATAAAGGCATGAAAACATGATACAACGGGATATAAAAATACTGATTGTGGATGATGACCCGGACATACTTTTTGCCACATCACGGGTTGTTACATCAGCCGGATACACGGTAATGGAAGCATCCACCGGTGAAGCGGCCATCAAAACCGCCAGACAGAACAAACCCGATATTATTCTTCTGGATGTGGTACTGCCGGATATCATGGGCACTGAAATCTGCCGCCAGATAAAGGCGGATAGCTTTTTTGACGGCACTTTTGTCATTATGACATCCGGCGTGGAAAGAACCTCTTTCAAGCAGGCGCAGGGACTGGATGCCGGGGCTGACGGCTATATTGCCCGGCCCGTATCCAACAGGGAATTAAAAGCAAGGATCAGTGCCATGGTCCGCATTCTGCTGGCTGAACGGGAACGGGATCAACTGATCAAAGAACTCAGACAGGCCCTTTCCAAAATCAAACAATTGAGCGGACTGCTGCCCATTTGCATGCATTGTAAAAAAGTGCGTGATGACAAAGGATACTGGAATCAACTGGAAGCCTATATTCAGGAACACAGCCAGGCGGAGTTCAGTCACAGTATCTGCCAGGATTGCGCACAAAAATTTTACCCGGGTATGAACCTGTATGACACCTGACCCTGCTTTGATTCATTATGGAAGCATCATCTTATCTGGCTTGCCTTACAACAGCCAGATAAGATGAAAATAAATCCCCTCCCCTGCATCTGCCGTCTCAAAATCTTTCTTGGCACACAGATTGGTATTGTGCTATAGCCTGATCCAGAGGTTCAACACAATTCGTCAACTTTTAATACGAGGAGGTGCCGCCTATGGATTGACTGCAAATAGCATTTTCATCGGATGTTGCGTATGTTTCTGCACAAAACTTACCTGAATTTTTAAAAGGAGATGTGTCCAATGAAGAAAATACAGATCTTGCTTGCTGTTTTGTCCGTCACCCTTTTGTTTTCCGGCCCTGTTGCGGCCAAAACCACATTTCTCGGTATCGGCACCGGCGGCACCGGCGGGATTTATTACCCTTACGGTGGTGGTGTGGCGGAAATCTGGTCCAAACATGTGGACGGGGTCAAGGCGGTGGCGGAAGTCACCGGTGCCAGTGTTGAAAACATCAAACTGGCCCACAAGGGAGAAACCGTGGTTGGTCTGGTCATGGGGGATGTTGCCATGGCAGCCTACAACGGAACGGATGCATTCAAGGATAAAAAGCAGAATGTACTCTCTATGGCCACCATGTATCCCAATCTGCTCCAGGTGGTGGCCCTGAAAAAAAGCGGCATCACCAATATCGAGCAGGTCAAGGGCAGAAATATCAGCACCGGCAGTCCGGGCAGCGGAACCAACTTCATGGCGGAAGCCGTGCTAAAGGCCCTGGATATCCCGCTGGATTCCTATAAGGACAGCCGGCTGTCATTTACCGAAAGCGCCAATGCACTGCGGGACGGCACCATTGATGTGGGTATCTGGTGCGTGGGGCCCGGCACCAGCTCCATTCTGGACCTGGCCACCACCCATGAGATCACGATCCTGTCCTTTACACCGGAACAGACACAAAAAATTCTGGCAGCCGAGGCAACCTATGCCGGGGTGGATCTTTCCGGCGGCGTATACCGGGGGGTTGATGAAGATGTGCCCACCATCGGTGTATGGAATGTGATCATCTGCCAGGCATCCCTGGAAACCGATCTGGTATATTCATTGACAAAAGCCCTGTTTGAACAAAATGACTATCTCAAAAAAATCCATCCCACTGCAGCATATACCGTCCCTGAGAATTCGGTAAAATATTCCCCCATTCCGCTTCATCCGGGAACCATCAAATATCTGGAAGAAAAAGGGTTCAGTGTCCCTGCGAAACTGCAACCCTAGGAAAACACCCAAAGGGGGGCGGATACAATGACCAGGCCGGTATTCATTGCAGTCATATGCCTGTCCGGCCTGGTTTTGCTGCTTTTTCCGGTGACCTGGCTGTTGATTCCCGGAGGACTGGAGCTGCGCATCACGCTGGCAAAAGAAGAACGCCCCATCCTGGTGCTGCCCATGGAACCGGAAGAGCGGTTTACCCTGCATTATATCCATTCTGTTGAAAACACCCCCATATGGGAGGAACACAGTATGGACAACACCGGCACTCTTTATATTGAAGAAGAGCGGTATGAAAGGTTTGGTGCGGGTATGGGCAAAATGCCCGGTGTGGGCCGGATGGTGACCAAAGGAAATCATGAGGCAATCGTGGATATGCATATGCCGGTGGGAAATTTTGTCCTGCGGGTGGGCAGTGCCGGTGTCAATCATACCATTATCTGGCGGGACAGACGGTTCAATCTGTCTGAAAAAGTACCCCACAGGGCAGTAGCGTTCTCCGGCCGGCCCGTGAACATGTTTTACAAAATATGGCATTCCCATGGACCGGGGCAGAACCATAATCATTGCTGGTTTGCGCAAAAATAATCCCAGAGGAAATACAATGACTGAAACCGGTATGTTCAAAAAAGATGCGGATCAAAAAGCACAATTTGTCACTGCAGGACCCAACACCCTGGTAAAAACAACCGCCTGGGTGGTCATGGTGATTGCCGTAAGCCTAAGCCTGTACCAGCTGTATACCGCAGGGGTAGTGGCCCTCACCGCCCTGGTCCAGCGTTCCATCCACCTGGGGGCCATTCTCACCCTGACGTTTTTGCTCAAGCCGGCGTTCTCCGGCGTGAAAAAAAACAGGCTGTCCCTGTGGCTGGTTCTGGACTGGATACTGGTGGCATTGTCAATCTACTGCACCTTTTATATCTGCAGCAACCTGTCGGATATATTCGACCGCCAGGGGGACTGGCTGTACCAGGACCGCATCATCAGCATCCTGGGAGTGTTGCTGGTCCTCGAAGCCTGCCGCCGGGTGATCGGGATCTTCATGACCGCCATCTGTGCCGTCAGCATTGTCTATGCCATGTACGGGCCCTATATGCCGGAGCTGATCATACACAAAGGATACAGCATCGAGCGGATCGCCACCACCCTCTGGCTGACCACGGAAGGGATTTTCGGCCTGCCCATCGGCGTGGCTGCCACGTTTGTGTTTGTGTTTGTACTGTTCGGCGCCATTCTGGAAACCACCGGCGGCGGCGCGTTTTTCATTGACATGGCCTATGCGCTGACCGGCCGGTTTTCCGGCGGGCCGGCCAAGGCATCTGTGGTGGCATCAGGCTTTATGGGATCGGTGTCAGGATCGGCCGTGGGCAATGTGGCGGCCACCGGCTCTTTTACCATCCCCATGATGAAAAAAGTGGGGTACCGTCCCCACATGGCCGGGGCCATCGAGGCGGCCGCCTCCACCGGGGGACAGCTCATGCCGCCCATCATGGGGGCCGGGGCGTTTTTAATGGCGGAATTCACCAACACCAGCTATCTGACCATCATCAAGGTGGCACTGGTGCCGGCCATCATGTATTATGTCACCGTACTGGTGTTTGTGCACTATGAAGCCAAGAAATTCGGGTTGAAAGGCCAGCCAAAGGAAAGCCTGCCAAAGATTTTTGAGGTGCTCAAACAAGGGCTGCATTTCATCATCCCGGTGGTGATCCTCATCTATGTGCTGATGGCCAATTATTCTCCCATGATGGCCGGGTTCATTGCCGTTGTCAGCACCCTTTCCATCAGCATCCTGATGAATTTCATCCGCTGGATTTCAAGCGGCCGCAATGAAAAAAGTATCTGGGCTTTTATAGCAGCCGAGCTCAGGCTGCTGGTCAAAGCCCTTGAGAACGGCGCCAAAAATGCGGTCATGGTGTCGGTGGCATGCGCTGCTGCCGGCATTATCGTGGGCATGGTCAGCCTCACGGGCATGGGGCTGAAATTTTCCAGCCTGGTGATGGATTTGAGTTTCGGTATAAAGAGTCTGGCCATTCTTCTTATTGCCGGTGCGTCGCTTGTGCTGGGCATGGGACTGCCGGTCACCGCCAGTTATATTGTTCTGGCCACCCTGGCCGGACCTGCCCTCATGGATATGGGGGTGCCCATCCTGGTGGCCCACATGATCGTGTTCTGGTATTCCCAGGATTCCAATGTCACCCCGCCGGTGAGTCTGGCCAGCTTTGCCGGGGCCGGCATTGCCAAGGCCAGTCCCATGCGCACCGCATTTGCTTCCTGGAAACTGGCAAAAGGGCTTTACATTATCCCCCTGGTTATGGCATACAGACCTCTTCTGGGAATGGGAGATAATTATGAACTGCTGCACTGGGAGGTTATCCTCACCATGATAACTACTACCCTTGGCCTGGTGGCCTTTGCTTCGGCCATAGAACGGTACTGTCTGAGAAAAGCCACCCTTTTGGAGACCGGGCTTTTCTGGCTGGCGGCCGCAGGATTGCTGTGGACCTCTTACTGGACAGAGGCAGCGGGATTCATCCTGCTGGTGATCGTCCTGGCCCTCCAGAAATTTTATCCCGGCACCCGGCGGACCGGACAACCATCTATGCAGCCCTGACAGATATGTGGGCCGGAAATTACATGACAATAGACTACAATGATATCAGACGTATAATGACATCAGGCAGGTGACATGAACAACCAATTAGACAAGACAATGCCGCTTAGGGAAGCGATACGCCGTTATGTAAAAAACGGCGCCCATATTTCCATCGGCGGGTTTACCCTGAACCGCAACCCCATGGCAGCGGTATATGAAATCATCCGTCAGAAAATAACAGATCTGCACTTATATGCCCACTCAAACGGCACGGGATTAGATGAACTCATCGGAGCGGGGTGCATCGCAAAACTGGAGATCGCCTATGGGGGAAACGGAAAAGCCGCCCCCACATGTATCCGGTTTGCCAGGGCGATCCAGAACAACGAGATCCTGTTTGAAGATTACTCCAATTACATGATGAGCCTCCGGTTCATGGCCGGGGCCATGGGGGTTCCTTTTTTGCCCACCTTGTCCGGCATGGGATCGGATATGCTGACCACCTGGGGATTTTCAGAGTCCATGCGCCTGTCCGACCCGAAAATTGTGAACAAAAAACTGGCGGTGGTGGACAACCCCTTCGGGAACTGGGGCGGCGCCAAAAAAGTGGTGGCGGTGCCGGCCATCAACCCGGATGTCACCATCATCCATGTGCAGCAGGCCGATATCATGGGCACCTGCCGCATCAAGGGCCTTACCTTTGCCGATGTGGAACAGGCCAAGGCCTCCCGGCATGTGATCGTGACCTGTGAAAACCTGGTGGAAAAGGCAGTGCTCAGAGAGAATCCGGATATGAACCAGATTCCCTTTATCCATGTGTCTGCGGTGTGCCATGTGCCCTTTGGCGGATATCCCACCGCCGTGTACGGCCATTACGACTATGACGCCCAATACCTGAAACAGTTTGCCGCAGCTGCCAGAGACGAGAATGCCTTCACGGCCTACCAGGACCGGTTCATCTTCGGCGTGGACAATCATGAGCAGTTTCTGAAACAGGTGGGAAAAGACCGATTAGAAGCGGTTGCCGCCGACCCGAGAACCGGTTACAGCGTGAATATGAAAAGAGATTGATAATGAAGATATCTTACACCCCCAAGGAGATCATGACCATCATGGCGGCCCGGGAGATCAAAAACGGGGACATTGTGTTCTCCGGCACCGGTATCTCCATGCTGGCGGCCATGGCAGCCAAAAAGATCAATGCCCCGGACAGTGTGATCTTTTTTGAAACCGGTGCCATGGATTCGCTGCTCGAAGAAATTCCCTTTGCCGTGGCCGATCCGCGGATCATGTACTGGGCCGCGGCCAATTCCAGCCTCACCGATGCCTTTGCCACCATGCAGAACCGCATCACCGGGGACCGGGTGATCGCCATACTGGGTGCGGCACAGATCGACCCTTACGGCAACCTGAACACCACCTGTATCGGAGATTATTATTCTCCGGATGTCCGGTTTTCCGGCAGCGGCGGGGGGTGTGACGTGGCCAGCTTCGTGCCCCGGTGCATCGCCTTTATGCAGCATGAAAAAAGAAAGTTTGTAAAAAAACTGGATTATCTCACCAGTCCGGGACAGCTGACCGGCAACGGCTCCCGGGAGGCGGCAGGTCTCAGGCCAGGCGGGGTCAGCGTGGTGGTCACCAACTTGGGAATGATGCGGTTTGATGCACACACAGGCAAAATGTATCTGGATCGATACTATCCCGGCACCACACCGGACATGATTCTTGAACACACCGGGTTTGCCATGGATGTGTCCCGGGCGGTCCAGGCCGCTCCTCCCACGGACACGGAACTCAAAATCCTGCGGGAAAATTGCGATCCCCAAAGACTGATTCTCGGTCCGGTTGCATGAGACTTTACCCCATCTCCTGTTCTGTGCGGGAGATGATCTCCTCCTGGTGGTCGGCATCAAGGTCCACAAAATAATCAGAGTATCCCGCCACCCGCACCAGCAGGTTTTTGTATTCATCCGGGGTCTGCTGGGCCTGCCTGAGGGTCTGGGTGTCCACCACATTGAACTGGATATGATGGCCCCCGAGCCGGAAATAGGTGCGTACCAAAGCAGCCAGCTTTTTCAGGTCCTGGTCCGTTGAAAGGACACCGGGTAAAAACCGCTGGTTGAGCAGGGTGCCTCCGGATTTCACCTGGTCCATTTTGGCCAGGGATTTGATCACGGCGGTGGGGCCGTTTCTGTCCGCCCCGTGGGAGGGGGAGGTGCCGTCTGACTCCGGCATATGGGCATGCCGGCCGTTGGGGGTGGCCCCCAGCATCTTGCCGAAATAGACATGGCAGGTGGTGGACAGCATGTTCAAATGGTATCCGGTGCCCTTGGTGTTGGGTTTGCCGTCGATGGCCGCAAAAAGGGACTGAAACACCTGCTGCATGATGGCATCGGCCCGGTCATCGTCATTGCCGAAAAACGGGGTCCGGTTCCACAGGGTCAGCCGCAGGGGTTCGGCATCCGCAAAATCATTGGCAAGAGCGGTCAGCAGCTGGTCCCATGTCACGGTTCGGGTATCGAAGACATGGGTCTTGATGGCGGACAGGCTGTCGGTGACCGTGCCGATGCCGCAGCACTGAATGTAGTTGGTGTTGTACCTGGGTCCGCCGTCATAATAATCTTTGCCCTTGTCGATGCAGTCATCTATCACCACGGATAAAAACGGTGCCGGGCAGTATCTGGCATACATACGCTCAATATAGTTGTTCACCTTTATTTTCAGGTCGACTATATATGCAAGCTGGCGGGCAAAGGCGGTGTACAGGTCTTCAAAGCAATCGAAAGTGCGCGGATCACCCGTATGGATACCCACGATTTCACCGGTCAAGGGATCTGTTCCGTTGTTCAGGGTGATTTCAAGGATTTTGGGGACATTGAGGTATCCTGTGAGAATATAGGCTTCTTTACCAAAGGCACCGGTTTCAATACACCCGGATGTGCCGCCTTCCCGGGCATCTTCAATGGATTTGCCCGCACGGATCTGTTCCTGGATCACCATGTCGGTGTTGAACACGGACGGGTATCCATAGCCCTTGCGGATCACCTTCAGGGCGTTTTCCAGAAACCGGTTCGGTGTCCTGCTGCTGATGTGGACGCTGGGCTGGGGCTGGAGCAGCTGCAGTTCATCAGCCACCTCAAGGGCCAGATACGATACTTCATTGGCACCATCCGAGCCGTCCCTTTTCAGTCCGCCCAGGTTGATCTGGGTAAAGTCATTGTATGTGCCGCTTTCTTTTGCAGTGACCCCCACCTTGGGGGGTGCGGTATGGTTGTTGATCTTGATCCAGAGGCAGGACAGCAGCTCTTTGGCGGTTTCCCGGGTCAGGGTGCCGTCTGCCAGGCCTTTTTCATAAAACGGCAGCAGGTGAAGGTCCAGGTGGCCCGGCGACATGGCATCCCAGCCGTTGAGTTCGGAGATGGTGCCCAGGTGGACGAACCAGTACATCTGCAGGGCTTCGTGAAATGTGCGGGGAGCGTTTTCAGGTACCCAGCTGCACACCGCGGCAATCTGTGCCAGCTCATCTTTCCGCATAGTATCGGTTGTTTTGTCCGCCATGTGCAGGGCCAGGTCCGCATGGCGCCGGGCAAAGATGATCACTGCATCACAGGCCATGTCCATGGCACAAAGCTGCTCATATGTTTCTGATGCTGCCGGATCATTGAGATAGTCCAGTGCGGTGATGTGTGACGCAATTTTTGCTTTGAAATCGGTCATCCCCATCTGGTAGATGCGGCCGTCCAATGCGGTATGACCAGGTGCCCGCTGTTCCATGAATTCGGTGAAAAGCCCTGCTTTATAGGCTTTTTGCCAGGCATCCGGCACCTTGGAAAAGATGCGGTCCCGCATGGACCTGCCGGTCCAGTAAGGAATGACTGTTTCTTCATAGGCTGCGATATCTTCCTCTTTGACCTTGTAACTGGTCATTTTGCGGCTGTTGAGGATACGCAGATCTTTTGCACTGTGGCAGGTGAGTTCTGGAAAGGTGGGGACCACCTTGGGGGCCGGCCCCCGCTCTCCCACAATCAGTTCATCATCCCCGATATACAGGGTTTTTTTCTCACACAGATAGGTGAAAAAACCGGCCCGCAGAACGGGCAGAGAATATTTTCCGCTGTGTTCCCGGTAATATTGGGTTTCCAGTTGTGCCCGCTCCATGGACAACGCCGGATGTGCTTGAAAACTGTGCCGGCGCAACCGCGCTATTCTGGCATTCATATGTTATCCCCCCACCTGGACGGTCAGTCCTGTTTGTTGTAATATATCGGCACACCTTGCAATTTTCCGGCTGCTGACAGGTTCAAAAAGGCTTGCTCTGTTTTCCAGCGCAAGTTTTCTGTATTTGCCTTTTGCAATGCCGTGATACGGAAGCAGATCAACCCTCTGTATCCCGGGCAGGGATGCCAGAAAGTCAGCGCTTGCCTGTATATTTTTTTCATCCGTGTTACATCCGTCAACCAACGGGATACGCACCCGGATTTCATGGCCTTTTTGGGTCAGCAGGGCAATGTTTTTTTTGATTCCGTCGTTGGGCACCCCAGTATACTGCCGGTGTAGCTCACTGTCCATATGTTTGAGATCCACCAGAAACAGCTCACAATGGTCTGCCACATCCATCACCACACGGGACGGGGCAAAGCAGCAGGTATCCACGGCCCGGTGAATGCCTGAACTGCCGCATGCTTTCAGAAGTGCAACCAGAAAATCAGGCTGCATCAGGGGTTCTCCGCCTGAAAAGGTCACCCCGCCGCCTGATTCATCATAAACGGGTATGTCTTTTTGGATCTCTGCCATGATATCCGGAACATCAGCCTCCCTTCCGACAGCTTCCTGGGCCATGGCGGGGCACAGATCAATGCAGCACAGGCATTTTATACAGGAAAATACATTTCTTTTGAGAATATGATTTTCAAACACCAGACTGTTCTGCGCGCACCCTTCCACACAGGCCCCGCAGCCGATGCATTTGTCCGCATTCCACACAAGTGCAATCACTTTGTCCATGCCTTCGGGATTGTGACACCACCGGCAGGCAAGCGGGCATCCTTTGAGAAACACCGTGGTGCGGATGCCTGGTCCGTCGTGGATGGCATATTTGTTTACTGCAAAAACGATTCCCATTGATATCCCTTGCATCTATTTCTTGCATATAGAATCAATAAGGACTAAAAATATCATGTGGCATAAAAAAAATCGAGAGATAGTCAGGTGAAACAGAACAAAACATACCACGCCGGCCTGGATATCGGTTCCACCACTGCCAAACTGGTCCTGGTGGATGAAACCGATCAATTGATTTTTTCACGGTATCAGCGGCATTATGCCCGGATCACTGATACGGTGTCACAATTTTTTTCAGATATTCTCACCGATCTGGGTAACTGCCGGCTGCACATATCTGTGACCGGCTCCGCCGGCATGGGGTTTGCACAAATGATGGTCCTTCCCTTTGCCCAGGAGGTCGTGTGTACCCATGAAGTGGTGCGGCAGATATATCCCCGGGCACGCACGGTCATTGATATCGGCGGAGAAGACTCTAAAATGATATTTCTTTCTTTGCAAAAACCGCCGGATATCCGTATGAACGGAAACTGTGCCGGCGGCACCGGGGCGTTCATCGACCAGCTGGCCGGTCTTTTAAACAGTTCACCTGATGGCCTGAACCTTCTGGCAGGACGGCATACCCGACTGTATCCCATCGCATCCCGGTGCGGGGTTTTTGCCAAAACCGATGTCCAGAACCTGTTAAGCCGCAATGTGCCGGTGGAAGATATTGCAGCTTCGGTTTTCCATGCCGTGGCCATCCAATGTCTCAATACCCTGTCCCGCGGGTATGATATCAAACCCAAACTGCTGCTTTGCGGGGGGGTGTTTTCTTTTCTGCCGGAACTGGTGAAGGTGTTTTTGTCCGTGCTGGGACTGTCCGCATCCGACCGGATCATACCGGACCATCCGGCCCTGCTGCCTGCAATGGGTGCGGCCATGTTCAGCCGGCGCCATGATACCGCTTTTGCTGTGCAGCATCTTCTGGATGCCGCGACCCGTAAAAAGGGCCTGCCCCATGAAAGTGAGAATCGCCTGGATCCTTTGTTTCATACTGGAAAAGAGCGGATTTTATGGGAGGAGACAAAACAGCAGGTGGTCATCCCCCGAATGGCTTTATCGGATTATACAGACAGTCTGTGCTTTTTGGGTATTGATTCAGGATCCACCACCACCAAAATTGTGGCCCTGGGAGCTGACAACCAGGTGCTGTTTTCCTGGTACAAAAACAATGGCGGCAATCCCATCCAGGCGGTTATCCATGGGCTTGGCGTATTTTACAGCAATATTCGCGCTCTGCATCCGGGCCTTGCCATCGCCAGGACCACTGTTACCGGGTATGGGGAAGATCTGATAAAAGCGGCCTTTGGCATGGATGCGGGTGTGGTGGAAACCATTGCCCATTATGAGGCGGCCAGGCATATTGACCCGGCGGTTTCCTTTATTCTGGATATCGGGGGCCAGGACATGAAGGCCATTTTTATTCATAATGGCACCATTAACCGAATTGAACTCAATGAAGCCTGTTCTTCGGGCTGCGGATCTTTTATCGAAACCTTTGCCGGTTCCCTGGGATACGGGGTAAAAGAGTTCGCCTCTTTGGCCATGGCAGCCGAATCCCCGTGTGATCTTGGCACCCGGTGCACGGTGTTCATGAATTCAAAGGTCAAACAGGCGTTGCGGGAAAATGCCGGGGTGGAAGACATCAGTGCCGGTCTGTCCTATGCCGTGGTGAAAAACTGCCTGTTCAAAGTGCTCAAACTCATAGATATGACAGAGATGGGGACCCATATCGTTCTCCAGGGCGGTACCTGTAAAAATCCATCCATTATCAGGGCACTGGAGATTCTGACAGGCAGCACGGTAACCTGTACAGATATGCCCGAAATGATGGGGGCTTTCGGGGCTGCGCTGATGGCAAAAAAAACATTTGCGGAACAGGACAGGCCGTCAACCTCCTTTGTATCCCTGGATCGTCTGGATACTGTCGCCGATTTTACCACCCGGCAGATTGTGTGCAAAGGATGCGACAATGCCTGTGCCGTCACCCGGTTTGATTTTTCCAACGGCGGATCATTTTATTCAGGCAACCGGTGTGAAAAAATATTTGGTGCAAAAGGACAGGATCGACGGGAAAAAGGGGTTGATTTTGCCGACTTCAAATACCGGCTGCTGTTTGACCGGGACCTGTCCCCCCACAAGGCGCCCGAATTCACTGTGGGGATTCCCAGGTGCCTTAATTTTTATGAAAATTTTGCCTTCTGGCATGCGTTTTTTGTGCATTGCGGCATCAATGTCACCTTGTCGTCCGGTTCCACCATGGCCATGAGTGATGCAGCCAAAGGCAGTATCATGTCCGACAATATCTGTTTTCCCGCCAAGCTGGCCAATGGCCATGTGCTGGACCTGGTAAACCGCGGGGTGGACCGCATTTTCTATCCCCTGGTCATGTATGAACAAAATGAGTTCCAGCAGGTACTCAATACCTTTAACTGTCCCATTGTCAGCAGCTATACCGACGTGATTGACAGCAGCCTGGATCTTGGCGCCAGAAAAGGCATTCCTTTGGACAAGCCGGTGATCACGTTCAGGGATGAACCCTTGTTGACAAGAGCATGTGTGTCATACCTGCGGCCCCTGGGGATCGCGGGATCACGGATCAAGTCTGCGGTGAAAAAGGGACTGGCAGCCCAGCAGGCATATAAAAATGCGGTCCGGCAAAAAGCGGCCCGGCTTATCAGCCGGGCGGATGCGGAGCAGCGGCTCCTGGTGGTGATGTCAGGCCGGCCATATCACATCGATCCATTGATCAACCAGAAGATTCCCCAGATTCTGTCCGGCTTCGGTGTGGATTTTATCACCGAGGATGCGGTGCCGGATACGGGTGAAAACACATTTGACACCCTGCAGGTCTTATCCCAGTGGGCCTATCCCAACCGGCTGTACCATGCCGCCTCCTGGGTGGCCCGGCAGCCGGACCATATCCAGATGATCCAGCTCAATTCCTTTGGATGCGGACCCGATGCCGTTGCCATGGAGGAAAACCGGCAGATACTGGAGGCAGGGGCGAAAAACTATACCCTTATCAAGGTGGATGATATTGCAGCAACCGGATCGGTGCGGCTTCGGATCCGGTCCATGGTGGAATCTCTTCTGCGCCGCAGCCATAAAAACAGCCGCAAACCCATGGTCCGCAAGACCACCCCCGGATTTGGAAAAAAAGACCGGTCCAGACGGATCATTGCCCCGTTCTTTGCCGATGATTATTCCGGGTACCTGCCGGCGGTCTTTCAAACGGCCGGATACCGGTTTGAGATTCTCCCTCCGCCGGACAGGCTCTCGGTGGAGGTCGGTCTGCGGTATGCGGGCAATGATATCTGCTACCCGGCGGTCCTGGTCACCGGCGACATCATCAAGGCATTGACATCCGGTCAGTATGACCTGGAACAGATTGCGGTGGGCATTACCCAGACCGGGGGCCAGTGCCGGGCATCCAGCTACCTGTCTTTGATAAGAAAAGCCATGGTGGCGGCCGGATTCGATCATGTGCCCGTCCTTTCCGTGACCAGTGCCCGGGGAATGACCCACCAGCCCGGGTTTGACATCAACTGGCTGAAAATGATCAAACTGCTCTTCGTCACCACCATGTATGCGGACTGCATCGCCAAGATGTATTATGCCACCGCAGTGAGAGAAGTTCACAAGGGAACGGCCGGCTACCTGAAAAAGCATTATATCGCAGCCGCACAGCCCTGTATTCTCACCAAAGACTATGACCGGCTTTTTTCACTGCTGGATGAGGCGGTGTCGGATTTCAACCAGTTGGATGTCCATGACCGGGTGGCCGGCAAAATCGGCATTGTGGGGGAGATATATATCAAATACAATGGGTTCGGCAACCAGTTTCTGGCAGATTTTCTCATGGAAAACCAGATAGAGCCGGTCATTCCGCCGATTCTGGATTATTTTATCCAGGATTTTGTCAATTACAGGGAAAATATCCGGGCCCATATCCGGCACCGGAAAATCAGTGATATGCTGGGGCAGTTCATTGAAACCTTTCTCAACACCTATCATAAAAAGATCAATCAGCGGTTTGCACGATTCCGGTTTTATGCACCGTTTCATGATATCCGCAGGGTAGCGGAGAAAGCCGGCCGGATTTTGTCTCTGGTGAACCAGTTCGGAGAAGGCTGGCTGATTCCCGGCGAAATCGCCTGTCTGGCAGAAGACGGCATCAACAATGTCATCAGCGTACAGCCTTTCGGGTGCATTGCCAACCACATCGTTTCCAAAGGGGTGGAAAAACGCATCAAAACCCTTTATCCGGACATGAACCTGTTATACCTGGACTTTGATGCCGGCACCTCCGAGGTCAATATCAGAAACCGGCTCTATTTTATGGTGGAGGCGGTGAAAACCGCTTTTCATAAAGATTACGGCCATGTCACCAGTTCCCCCGGCAGCCGCACATTTGCAAAGATTATCCTATCCCAGCCGCATCATGGGAACTTTGCGGGAGCAGGGCAAAAAGATGTCTGAAATAACCCGGCCCTGCCATTCCGGATGGGGCTGTATGTCCATCAGTTTTGCGATGGTGGGGGCGATGTCCAGGATCGATACCGGCCCGGCCAGACGGTGCCCTTTTCTGACAGGTTTGCCATATGCAATAAACGGGATGGTGAGTACATCAGGGTGACCGGTGTTGTGGTGCTGTCCACGGCCGCCATGGTCGCTGAGCACCACCAGATTGAAACAGATCCCTTTTTTGTCGGCTGTTTTGGCGGCCTCCACAATCTTTCCCAGAACATGGTCACACCGGCTCACAGCATCGAGATATGGATCAGACATCCATCCGTGAATATGGCCTGTGACATCTGCCCATTCCAGATATACAAAGGTAAAATCGGGCCTCCGGGCGGTGATGTGTCTGGCTGCAGCCCCCCCGATCATCTCCAGATCATTTTCCATACATATTTTCTGGAGATGAGAATAATCCACATTTCCAGGCAGGGCCAGGTTACGCAGATGCTCCCAGGAATAAAATGCGGAACAGGATTTGCCACAGGCCTTAAGATGGGCGAACAGGCTTTGGCCGGCAGCAGACATGTCCGGCAGGCCTGTATTTGCCAAAACCCCGTGACTGTAAGGCGGCAGGGAAGTAAAAAGGGAAAAATGGGCCGGCAGGGTCAAAGACGGTTCCACTGTCTGTCCGGCAAGGCAGAAGGTGCCGGATGCCATGAGACAGTCCATGGCAGGGGTATGGGCCTGGGTAATGGCATCGCTGCGTAATCCGTCAATGAGAACCAGGATGGTATTGTTCATCGGTATCTCTCTTTTCGTTTGAGTATTTCGTACATTACAGCACCGAAAATGGTCACCAGGATAAATGCCACCCCAAGGGCATTCATGGCAGGGCTGATGAATACCCGCAGCTGGGTGCCGATGTAAATGGGCAGGGTCTGCTGGATGCCGATGGCAAACAGTGTGGTATTGTAATTTTCAAAGGACTGCATAAAAGCCAGGCCGGCAGATGATATGATTGCCGGTTTGAGAAAAGGCAGGGTAATTTTGAAAAATACCCGGTTGTGTCCGGCCCCCAGATCAAAAGCGGCATCCTCCTGGGTTCTGTCCAAGCGCTGGGCCCGGGCCATAATCAACAGCATGCAGTAAGCGGAAATAAAGGTGGACTGTCCCATTATGGCTGTCCAGATCCCGCCGGATATCCTGAACCAGCTGTCCCAAAAAAGAAAGGTGGAGATGCCCAGGACAATGCCGGGCACCAGAATGGGAGACACCATCAGGGCATACAGCAGATTTTTGGCCTTACAGTGCAGCCGGGTCAAAACCATGGCAGCGCTCAGGCCCACGGGAACAGAGATGAGCACAACGCTCACCGCGACTATAAGGGAATTGCCAAAGGCCTGCCACATCCGGTCATCATGAAACAAAGCCACAAACCAGTCAAATGTGAATCCATTCCAGGGAACAGCCTGGGGAATGTCGCTCTGGTTAAAGGCCACCACGGACATGAACACCAGCGGCAAAAAAAGGTAGGTGAAAAACCCCAGCAGATACAGGCCGGTCATCACACCCAGAATACGGCTGGAAGAGATCACTTTACAAACTCCTTTAAACCCACTTTAAACAGTTTGAGCATCAGAAACATGAAAACCAGGCACAGAAGTGCCAGGACTTCGGCATAGGCTGTGCCCAGGTTCCAGTTGGCGGTTTCATAGTTGGTGTATATGATCTGGGTGAACCAGAAACTGGACGGACTACCCAGAAGCTGGGGTGCTGCCACAGATCCTGCGGCCAGCATGAATGTCATGATGCATCCCACTGCCATGCCCGGCTTGGCATGGGGAATGACAATTTTCCAGTGAATCCGCAGCCAGGATGCACCCAGGTCCCTTGCGCCGTCAATCTGGTTTTTATCCAGGCTTTCCATGGCATTGTACAGGGGGAAAACCATGAAAAGGATATAAGCATACACCATTCCCATGATCACAGCAGTATCACCGGCCCTGAAATTCACCGGTTCATTAATGACCTGAAGCCACAACAGCATCTGGTTGAGAATGCCGGCATCAGACAAGATGAGCTGCCAGGCGAAAATGCGCAGCAGTTCATTGATCCAGTAAGGTACGATAATGCACATCATGAGCAGAGAGACATGGGACCGTCTGGCAGCCTTTGCCAGATAATAGGAAATGGGATAGCACAGGCACAGGGCCAGGAAGGTGACCAGCAGACTGGACCAGATGGTTTTGAAAAATACCGCCCGGTGCAGGGTGTTGGTCATCAGGGTGATATAATTCTTCAGGGTATAGGCATCTTTGGGGCCGCCGATGTCGCGCAAAGGCAGCAGGGGTCGGAAAGAATAATCCAGGGCAATGAGCTGCGGGCTGATGATCATGAAGATCACCCATCCACCAACCAGAAGAAAAATAATGCCTGCCCCGGTTTTTCCGAAACTGGCGAAAGCCTGTTTAATAATCCCGGTCATGGGCTTTTCCCCGGGGGTGCAGCAGCAGAATACTGTCAGGTGCAAAACAAATGGTGATCTGTGCATCCGGGGACAGCAGCGGACCGGAACCGTCATTGTTTTTACGCAATCGAATAACCGTATTGTCTCTTGTCTTCAGGACCATTGTCACAAAGGGGCCTTCAAAACTCTGGCTGACGACCCGGCACTGCACGGTATTTTCTGCTGTAGAAGACCCATTGACAAGGGTGATGGTTTCCGGCCGGACAAAAGCGGTGGCACTGGAACCAGGGGGCAGGTTCATGGGATTGCGGCAGAAAAATGTCCCGAACGGGATCTGGGCCATGGATGCATTGTTCTGCCCGGCCGCTGCCAGGGCGGGAAAGGCATTGTTTTCTCCCACAAATGATGCCACAAATCCGGTTTTCGGGTGGTTGTACAGGTCAAAGGGGGTGTCCACCTGTTCTAAAATGCCTGCCTCTGAAATGACCCCCACACGGTCGGACATGGTCAATGCCTCACCCTGGTCATGGGTGATATACACAAAGGTGACACCGGTCTTCTGCTGGATTTTGCGCAGTTCAAACCGCATATGCTTTCGCAGTTTCAAATCCAGGGCAGACAGGGGCTCGTCCAGAAGCAGCACAGAAGGAGCCACTGCCAGCGCCCTGGCAATGGCCACCCGCTGTTTCTGGCCGCCGGAAAGGTCATTGACCGATTTTTTTCCGGCATTGGGAAGACTTACCAGGTCCAGGAGATGCGCAATTTTCCGGATTTTTTCTTTGCGCGGGATTTTTCTCACATCCAGACCGAATCCGATATTTTCAGCCACCGTCATCAGAGGAAACAGGGCCAGGTTCTGGAAAATCATTGCAGTGGGGCGTATGTTGGGACCAACCCCCTTCATGTTTCTTCCATTGATTCTGATCTTACCCCGGGTGGGCTCCAGAAAACCGGAGATCAATTTTAACAGGGTGGTTTTACCGCAGCCGGAGGGTCCCAGGAAACTGAAAAACTCTCCGGCCCGGATATGCACATCAATGTCTGTCAGGGCATTGACACTGCCAAACTGCATGGTCACACCATCTATATGAATATCATGTCCCATGAACCACCGCTACTCACCAGTATGTTTTTCATCGCAGATGCCGCCATCAGGCTGCCTGGAAACGGTCCCTGTAAACGGTTCTTGCAGGAACAAACCAGGCCGGTTCAGACACATACCACCACAGATTTTCCAGGGCATCACCGGGATATGCCTGGGCAAATCCCTGCTTGGTCTTATCATCCAGCAGATCTGCCACCCCTTTGACAACCGAATTATACCCGGTGCTTTTTGCCATAACAGCTCCGGCTTCAGGGGTATATGCCCAGTTCATGAATGCATAGGCCTGTTCAACATTTTTGGCATGTTTGACAATGGCCATGGAATCCACCCAGGTCATGGCACCTTCTTTCGGGGCCATATAGGTTACAGGTCTGCCCTCTTTTTTCAGGGTCAAAATGGGCCCGTCCCAGGTCTGGCCGATTTCACAGCCGTTCTGGAGAAATGCCAGCTGGTGATCCTGGGCGTTGTTCCAGAACATTTTGATATTTTTTTTCTTCTGGATCAGGAAAGCCAGTATCTGATCATACACTTTTTTCATTTTTTCTTCAGATGCATAGGTGTCATACATCCGGTTGGACGGCACTGTGCCGATGGCATCCAGATACAGACCGGTACCGATGAACACGCTGTGGGGCCGGCAGGTAACTTTCCCCAGAAAATCATTTTCCCACATAGTGCCATAGGAAAGATCTTTGTATGAAAAATTGTGTTTTTCCGTGTTAAAGGCCATGGCTTCCGTACCCCAGTCATAAGGGAATCCCACACGTTTGCCGTTGATCACCCCGCCCAGCTTTTTTGATTTTTCATAAAATGCCGGCTCCAGATTATGCAGGTTGGCAATTCTGGATTCGTCGATTTCCCGGTACAGGTCAAATTCCATGTGAAGGGCAAATTCCGTCAGGGACGGCTGGGCGACATCAAAGCCTTTGGCTCTGGAAGCCCGCAGTTTGTTCATGCATTCCTGGTTGGTGCTGTAGTTGGTTACCTGGACCTTGATGCCGGTACTTTTTTCAAAAGCGGCTATGACCTCGGGCTTGGAATAGTCAGGCCAGGTAAACAGGTTCAGTGTACCGGATGAAGACAGGGCATCCTTAATAAACCAGGGCCCCATGCTGGCAGCGGCAAACGTGGCTGCTCCCCGGGTGGTTTTTTTTATAAATGTCCGTCTGTCCATTGTTTTGCAGGGTTCTTCCATGATCATATCTCCAAAATTTGGGTTGACAGCAAACAGCCTGTTGGGTTTAGGTTTATATCATTAGCGGGTGACGGTTAGATCCCCATGATGCATTGGTTAAATTTCGGTTAATTTGAGATAAGCCGGCTAACCAGCGGGTATTCAGGCTGCCCTGGCAGTCCTGATGAAAATAAAACAGATTCCAAACATAATATTATCAATTGCCGGTTATCATGCCTGCTTTTACAGGAAAAGCAGGCATGATAACCGGCAGGTGTGTTTGTCTGCTGTATCGGCAAAGAGTTGCAGCACTACAAAAATCACGGGCATGAACCCGGTGAGGGAAACCAGGCAATGAGCGAAATACTTAAGCAGCACATCGTGACTTCAGCCCTTGCATTAATGATCTTTTTACTGGTGGGCAAACTTTTTAATTTCATCAGTTATACCCTGATGAAGGAACGTATTATTGCCGGCCAGCAGTGGGATCTTAATATTTGCTGCGGTAAGACCGATGCAGGCAAAATCAATGCAGATATTGTCAAACACGCCCGGATCCCAAATTTCGTCTTGATTAAAGATATTTACAATCTGCCTTTTGCCGACAAACAATTTAAAAAGGTGCTTTGTTCACATACCATGGAGCATGTGGAAAAACCGGATCTGTTCTTCAAAGAATTGCGCAGGGTAGGTGAAACAATCACCATTATTCTGCCGCCGATATGGGATGTTTTTGCCGCGTTTAATTTTTTTGAACACAAATGGATTTTTCTGACGGTGCATAAAACTCATCATTCCCTGCCAAAATATCTGCCCCTGTTGTTTGCCGGTCATGTTCACAAATTTTTCGGCCAGCGGTTCAAGGCATAGCCGGCCCATCATGAAACTGCATCATTTCAGTTCAGGACGGTTCCCCCGGATTATCGTTCAGTCGGGTACCGGCCATGCCGGTATCCGAATGCTTGGCTTTTTTCTTCAGGCGGGCGAGGATATTGGCGGTCTCTTCGACCGTCAGATGGATCTTGCTGCCTGCCGGCAGTTCCAGAACAGCCACACTCACCGTCATCAGGGGCAGTTTCCGTTCGTTGCCTTCCCGGTCGCAGGTCAGCAGGAACCCGTTTTTCACTGTATCCGGGTCATAAAAACTTTCCGCATTATTTTTAAACTCCCGGGCCAGTCCCGCCATCTGGGTTTCCACTGTTTCAAGGGTACTGTTGCGGATTCCCATGAAAAAATCATCACCGCCCACATGACCCACAAACCGGTTTTCGGAAAATGCGGATTTTTTGAGCATTTCAGCAAACATCAGGATCAGCCGGTCCCCGTTTCTGAATCCGTACCGGTCGTTAAAGGGTTTGAAATGATCAAAGTCAAAATAGATCAGGTGATGGACATGATCCTCATCCGCCAGACTCCGGCTCAAATATTCATGGATCAGATTGTTGCCGGGAAGCTGGGTCAGCGGATTCTGGTTCCGGGCCTGGGTCAGGTTTTTTTCATTGATCAGTTTGAGCAGGGAATTGGTGCTCAGTACACCGATATATTTCATATCTTCCACCATGATCAAGCCTTCATTGTTGTTGTACCGGGTATAGGTTTCAATAAGGCTTTCCACGGATGAATGCAGATCTGCCACTGGTATTTTGGCGATAAACCTCGATATATTTTTGCCGAATGACGGGTTTTCCAGCAATTGTCTGCCGAATCTTGAAAACGTATATTCCTTGAATGCGGTTTCCCGAATAATGCCCCGGGGTTCCCCGTTTCTGGAAACCACTGGAAAAAAAGATGCCTCCGGATGGTTTCTGAACTGATCAAAGATATGGACCACTGTATAGTCGGAAAACACCGGTTTCAGGTGCCTGATTTCACCGGCAATCAGGGAGCGGTCCTTGTTGACATGAACACGGCGGTCTGTTTTTGCAAGCTGTCCGATGGTTTCATATCTATGTCGTATGGATGTCAGTTTCTGTTGAGGGGCCTGTACAAAGTTTCCCTGAACCAGATCACATCCCAGTTCCCGGCATACGGTAAACTCTTCTTTGTTGAGGACATCACAGGCCAGAACCCGGCATCCCTTCAGATGAGAATAGGTGATCAGAAAAGACAGGATCTGTTTTTTTTCGGGGTGCTGTTTCATATCCGAAAAATGTTTGCGGTCTAACCGGATATAATCCGGTGCCATGCTGTCCAGAAAATCCAGCCCGCAGCTGCGGATATCAAAGTGGGTCAGCATCGTCCGGAACCCCTGGGAACGGTATCTGTCCGATATGCTGAAAAGGTGGGTATCTTCTTCACCATTGCAATGGACGGACAGTTCAAAACAGACATCCGCCGGCGCACGCCCCTGGTGCGTGAGCATTTCCAGGGTACGGCCGGGCAGGTAATCCGGTGACCGGCAAACCCGGTGATCCAGCTGCAAGAATAATGTATAGGGATGATGCTGCCTGAACCGGAAAAAATCCGTGAACACGGTCTGCCGCAGGCAGAGGTCCTTCTGGTGCCTGACACCTTGTTCCCGGGCTGTGTCTAACAGGTCGGCCTCCTTCTCCAGACCTGCCTGCCGGCAATCGCTGAACCCTGCTTTCACCCCGAACAGATGGCCGGAATGAATGTGAACAATGGGTTGAAAAGCAGGCATCATACGTGTCACATCCGGAAACCGCATCAAATGGTCTGTTTCATGGGTTGTCTTTGTTTTCGTGTGATACATCCGCCCCCTCCGCCGCTTTTTCACTGATGGTATCATTCTACACCGGTTATATTACAAAATGATGAGAACGCCGTTAAATTCCATTTTGATGCCGTATAAAAAAAAAATGGGTCCAAAACATATACCTAACAATTGTTTGATATTGTCCAGGTATTTAACCATGCAGTGCGTTTCATCCACCCCTTGAAACCGGGTGGATTTATCAAGGATACAAAATGAACCCCTACAAAGCGGTCAAAAATCTGCGGCTCCGGTATATTATCGGGCTGAGCGCCATTGCCCTGCTGGCTACGGCATCATTCATTACCATGCAGAACGTGATATCCAAACAGCGGGGGTTTTCCAGTCTGGTGAATCTGGCCGGTCATCAGGCAGGGCATGCCAACCGCATCGCCTATTTCAGCAGCCTGATGGTGACCACTTCCGATGAAACCGAGTTCAACATGGCCAGGGCCCAGGTAGGTCACACCATCAGCAAAATGAGACATGCCCACAAAATGCTGCGTGACGGTGATCCGGAAAACGGTATTCCACAGGTGACCAATGACAACCTGAAAATGATTTTTCAAGATCCGTCCGTGGGGCTGAATCGCGCCATCGAGCGGTTTTTGACCCATGCCAATGATGTGTATCTTTCACATTATGAAGTGCTCAGCACAAAATTTTTCTCCTACATCTACCTGACCACCTACGGCCCCCATGTTCTGGAGCCCATGCTGGATGCGGCGGTGGATGAATACCAGAAGATCGGCCGGGCCGCGATCATGAGAATCGAGCGCCTGGAAACCCTGCTCTGGGCGTCAACTCTTTTCATGCTGCTGCTGGAGGCGGGATTCATTTTTTATCCTTTTGAACGGCATATACGCAAAACCATTGATTCCCTGCAAATCAGTGTTGCCTCATTGACCCGTATCCGCGAGCGCCTGGTGGCGGCACAGAAACTGGCCCGCATCGGGGACTGGGAGTTCAGACCCGCAGATGGCAAAGTAACCTGGTCTGATGAGATCTACGACATCTGCGGAGTGGGAAAAAACCAGTTCACTGTGAGTGAAAACAGCGTGCTGCAGCTGGTGCATCCGGATGACCGGGATGCGGTGAAAACTGCTTTAAAAGGGGTTGTCACCCAGACAAAACCCGCCACCATGGAATACCGGATCATCCGCCCGGACGGACAGGAAAGAATGATATTTCAACAGGCAGCCGTGCGGATATATGATGGCAGACAGGTGTTATCCGGCACGATGCAGGATGTCACGGACCGCAAACAATCGGAAAACCGGATCAGGCAGCTGGCCCTGTATGACGGCCTGACCGGACTGGTCAACCGCCGCCTTCTCGGGGACCGGCTGGGACAGGCCATTGCCGCATCCCGGCGGAACCAGAAATACGGGGCCGTGATCATGCTGGATCTGGATCATTTCAAATCATTGAACGATACCAGGGGCCATGATATCGGGGATGCGCTTCTGATCGAGGTGGCGGACAGGCTCAACGCCTGTATCCGGCAGACGGACACCGCTGCCCGGCTGGGGGGAGATGAATTTGTCGTGCTCCTGGAATGGCTGGACGGACAGCCGGATACCAGCACCCAAAGGGCCCTGGATCTGGCTGAAAAAATACGGGTTTCCCTGAATCGCCCCTTTGTTCTGGGCAATGAAAAGCATCTGTGCCATGCCAGTGCCAGCATTGGGGTCGAGATTTTCAAGGGATCCACCCACACGGCCAGTGAACTGCTCAAGCGGGCCGATGTGGCCATGTACGAGGCCAAGGATCTGGGAAGGAACCGGGTATGCCTGTTCAATCAAAAGCGGCAGGCGGCTGTCAACCGCAAAACCGCCATGGCCTATGATCTGAAAAAAGCCCTGGCCAATGATGAGTTGTGTCTGTACCTGCAGCCCCAGGTCCTGGGGTCGGGAAAAATATGCAGTGCCGAAGCATTACTGCGCTGGCTGCCCCCTGGAAAAGACCCGGTTTCCCCGGGCCTGTTCATCCCCATTGCCGAAGAAACCGGTATTATTCTGCCCTTGGGGGAATGGGTTCTGGAAAACGCCTGCCGTCACCTGGTCGCGCTGTCCCGGTGCGAACACCTGCCGCCGGATTTTACCCTGGCGGTGAATATCAGCGCCCGCCAGTTTGCCGATGACCATTTTCTGGAAAAAGTCACCACCATCATCACCGGGAACGGAGTGGAGCCCAGGCAATTGAAATTCGAACTCACCGAGACCTGCCTGCTCCATGATCTGGACAAGGGCCGGGCAACGTTGAAGGCATTACAGGAAATGGGCATCCATATCGAGCTGGATGATTTCGGCACCGGGTATTCTTCTTTGAACATGTTGAAAAATCTTCCCATCAACACCTTGAAAATCGACCAGTCTCTTATCAACGGCATCGAGACGGATGATCAGGGCAAAGCCCTGGTGCGTGCCGCCATTGCCATGGCCAGGGCCATGACAATGACCGTTGTGGCAGAGGGCGTTGAAACACCGAGACAGGAACATTTTCTTCTCCAGGAAGGCTGTGACATGATGCAGGGATACCGCTATGCCCGGCCCATGCCCATGACCGATTTCCTGACGTACCTGGAGGAAAACACCCGGATGCCGTCACATGGTACCAGGCCCAATCTGTTTGTTCTCGATGCATAAAAAGTCGTCAGAAAACCCATGACCGCTTTTTCTGTTTTCAAGACGCTGGCATGTCTGGCAAGAGACCGGGTGCCCGGACAGCTGGTAATCCAGATCACCAACCAGTGCAATGCAACGTGCCCCCAGTGCGGCATGCGGAAAACCGCGGATATCCGCCGCACCCGTTTGAAGACCGATGCCATCCGGCAGATCCTGGATGCTGCCGGAGAAAAAGGGATCCAGGCAGTTTCCTTTACCGGGGGGGAGCCGCTTTTGTTTCTGGAACAGGTAACCGCATTGATCTCCCATGCCGGCCGGGCCGGCATCCCGTATATCCGCACCGGTACCAACGGGTTTTTGTTCTGCGGCAGCCGTCAGCCGGGATTCAAAGACCGGATCAGGGCCATGGCTGACAAGCTGGCAGCAACACCTTTGCGGAATTTCTGGATCAGTCTGGATTCCGCCGTGCCAAAGGTGCATGAACAGATGCGGGGGCTGCCTGATGTGGTAAGGGGTATTGAGACGGCCATTCCCATTTTTCATGATGCCGGCATATATCCATCGGTGAACCTGGGCATCAACCGCCTGGTGGGGGGTCCATTGACCCGGGACCTTCACCGGGGCGCCTTTTCCAGCGGCACAGCATATCTGGAAGGGTTTTACCAGGCATTTCATACCGCATTTGACCGGTTTTTCAGGCTGGTTCGGAATATGGGATTCACCATTGCCAATACCTGCTATCCCATGAGCATCGGGACCGCTGATTTGGACAGCGGCCTGCATGCAGTATACGCGGCCACTGCCGGAGAAGCGGTGGTGCGCTTCTCCCGGGAAGAAAAAATCCTGCTGTATAAGGCCCTGGCCGCCAATGTGACCCGGCATCGGCCTTATCTGAGAATTTTCACCCCCCTTTGCAGCCTCCATGCCCTGATTGCCCAGCACCAGACACCGGGAACCGCCTCCGGCCGGGCGGTGGAAACCGCCGGATGCCGCGGCGGCATTGACTATTTCTTCATCGGTTCCGATGACGGCCACACCTATCCCTGCGGATACCGGGGCCGTGAAGACGTAGGTTTTTTTCCGGCGCTGAACATGCGTGACACTGGCCATCAGCCGGTCTGCCGCCAGTGTGACTGGGAATGCTTCAGGGATCCGTCCGAACTGTTTTCCCCCCTGCTGGATACGCTCCACCGCCCGCAAAGGGTGCTTAGCCGGATCTTCCATGACCCGCATGTTTTTTCCCTGTGGCAGAAGGATCTGCGGTATTATGCCGCCTGCGGGTATTTCAACGGCCGTAAACCGCCGGCATCCTCACGGCTTGCCCGGTTTACACCAAAATGAATCAGCGGTTATTGTCTTTCAGACATTCATGTGCTATTCGGTCAATGGATCTTTCTGCCTGAAGGTGGAGATCATGAACCCGCGTGTAATAAAAGCAGGATCGGACCGGTTTTGCATATGACCTGGTA
>JAABSA010000017.1:0-288 GCA_011390635.1 Desulfotignum sp.
GGTTGATACCTGGGTCATTTTTGATAATTCCGGAAATATTCCAAAGGTGGTAGAGGAAAAACCATGACAAAAGAATCATATTCAAAATCAGCCCTGGATGCGATGCACCGGGCATCAAAACAGGCACTTGAAAAAGCGGCAAATATGGATTTGAAAATACCGGAATGGAAAGATGGGAAAATTATCTTTGTTGATCCCAGGGAAAAATTGAAAAAAATGGGCTATCTTGGGACTCAAGGTAAATTATCCGAAAGGTGAGTATTCACCGACCGGATTTATTACAGATAC
>JAABSA010000017.1:298-79307 GCA_011390635.1 Desulfotignum sp.
GTGGGTGCATTTACCAAAGATAGAATTAAGAATATTTAATCAATAATAGAGCCACATTGAGGCCAGAGAATAATTATCGAGCGACTACCATAACCCCAGATATTGTATATGAATCTTTTTCATCATTGAATTTTTTATTCAATTTTATGACCCGTAACTGCTGTCAAAAAGCATTCTTACAGATTAAAGTGTAAATATATTTTGCTGAAAATACCCCCCCCCTTTTTGAAATCAAGTATCATTATCCGAAAGGTGAGTATTCACAGACCGGATTTATTACAGATACCATTTCAATGCTTGAGCTAATCACTGACGTTACGGAAATTATGAAGATAGGCCGCAATGAACCGTGCCCCTGTGGTAGTGGCAAAAAATATAAGAAATGTTGTTTGAATAATGATCAACAGACAAAACGAATGCATTCTGATCATAACGGTTTTATTCAACCGGCTCCCCTGGAAATTAGTCAGAAAAGACTCCCGAAAGCTTTGGGAACCCAAATTCGTCCATATATTTTGGCCAAAATGTGTGATCCAGCAGAGCAACAAGTGCAGGAATTGTATCTTGACCGTCCTGAACTTAAAAAAAGCTCACGATTTCGGTTTCACGGATAGTCGATTTAAAAAAAGAGATAACGAATCTTGAAGCAAAGCGTTAGAAGTTTTTTTTTAGACACGGCGCTGCTTCTGGACAAAAAGGATGCATGGATGTAAATATTCTATCAGTTTTTTCTGTCAACACAAATTATCCTCCAAAGAAAAATTATTTCTGGGCCTGAAAAATAATGGATACCACCATTATGCAAAATCTGATAGACTTTCTTTTATTAGGGTGCTGGTAACGCACTTAAATGGCCTAACCCTTGACGGAAAAAAATCGGAATGCCATGGACGGAAATAACCGAAAGAACATCACCAAAGGAAGTCTCGTAGACGTGGTCCAGAAACCGGACCTGGGGAAGAGTCAAAGATATCCTCACCAAATCCCCCTTTCACCGTGCTGGGTGGTGGAACGGATTGAACGGTATGCCAAGGAAAATGGGACTTCTGTGTAAAATGTTCTGATCGAGGCACGGGATGGTTTTTTAAGAAGGGTGGATTTAGAAGATGTTGGACATGAATCAGGTTGTAAGTAATATTTGAATTTTGGAGGATTGTTTATGGTTTGGTCAACAAAATGAAAGCTTTTGCCCGTCGTTCAGCATGGCCGATTGGGGTTTTTCAACCGACACTGCATGGCATCCTGGATACACATGCGTTGCCCGTGGGCACACCGACCACAACTGAAAAAAGGGATGACCGGCGATGAAAAAGCAAGTGCTTATTACCATCAGTTCACCATTAACTGACCGAGAGCGTGTTGCCATAGCGAATGAGGGAGCGGGCGAACCGATGAAAAACGACTTCACGTTGTTCGAGATCCCCACTGTGGTGAACAGGACTCCCGATCACAATAGCGATGTCCGCGCTGCAAAAGATGAGCCCACGGAATGTCGGATGGGAGTAGCCAAGCGCATCGGGCGTGAGTGGATCGGTTGGTCGGGATGCATAGCATCTCCGAAAGCACCGCTGGGCGGCGGCGGCCTTGGTAATTTCGCCCCCGCGCAGCCGTGGAAATGCTCTGGAGGAGATCTGCACAGCCCCTGGCAACGGTGCCCCCTCGGGATGCAGCCCAACGAAACGCAACTGAACGCACCCAAGCCGGCATCTCCCCCACCGACAACCGTGCCGAGGTCGATCGGTGTCATCAAGGAGATCCAGAGCGTTTTTGTAGACTACAAAATCGAAGGAGCAGTCATTGCCGACGGTGCAAAAAATACGAGCGGGGCTGTCACGGATTTTACGGTTCCGGAACATAAGAGCCCTGAATACGACCACAAGGATGGCAAGATCACCAAGTTCAATGGCAAATTCACCTTCAGGGGCACGATCCAAATCCAAACGTTTTACAGCGTAGAGGCAAAGGCGACGGGTTTTGCGTGCTATGGCCGTGGGACCACCGAACGTGATATTGAGGATCGCAACATCACCCTTGGGTTTCATGAGTCTTGCCATCGTGCTGATTACACGGCCTACCTCAAGGCCAATGACCTACCCGATCCACCTGAGATGCGCATCGGCATGAGCGCCGATGAGTACGAAAAGGCGGCAAGGAAGTTCAAAAAATCGCTGAAACAGTTCATCTCGGACATGAAAGCAGACTCCAAGGCCCGATCAGACGAGGTGGGATTTACCCTGAGCCACTCCGATGCGACAAATAGCTGCTACTCGCACGAACTTCCGGAATGACTATGTGGTAATTGTGGCCAACAAATACAGAATTTTTGGATTATGTGATCAGATACCATTCAACTTTACAAAATGAACGGAATCACACATGAACGTTTTCGGTGGGGGTGGTCTGTTAATTCCCCAAACAGCCGGCAATTCCAAAGAGGATTGGAACATATGTCAGAACAAAAACTGAGTTTTTCTCCTGCCGAATTTTCTCATACTGTGCTTCCGGTCGTGAAAAAGACTGTATTTCGAATGGGTATTGCCGGTAACTATGGACTTGATTCTTCTGATATCAAATGGGCTGCTGACCAGGGGGCCAATTATTGGGTATGGGGAAGAAGTTTCGGCAAAGTCACAGACGGAATCAGGGAAGTCATAAAGAGTGATCGCGAGAACCATGTGGTTGCCATGCTCGGGTGGGGCTATTTCGGCTGGCAGGTGAGGCGCAGTGTGGAAAACGCCCTGCGGAAACTGGGTACCGACTACCTGGATGTTTTCAAGCTGGCCTGGCTTGGGAAGACATCAATTGCATGAATTTTCTGAGGCTGAAATAATTTATGATACCCATGGTATTCAAAAACTGATATGGTCGATTCGTTCAGGGATGGTGGTTGTAAGAGGGTTGAAATTTGGATAAATATGTAATTCTTTGCTGAATCTTACAAGAATCCAATTTAAAACCTGTTCAGTTGTTCGGAGCCGTGATAAATGTTCAAATAATCAAGGGGAAAACGATGAGAGTAGCTATGGTAGTCAGCCAGAACACCCCAGAGGTGGTTTGGAATGCTTTTCGACTGGCAAATATTATGCTTGAAGAAATGGACGATGTCAGCATTTTTCTTAACGGCCCCAGCGTTGAATATGAAAAATTTGATTCTGATCAGTTTTCATTAAAGGAACTGGCAAAAATATTTACCCTTTCAGAGGGTAATCTGTTCGCTTGAGGCAAATTAATGGACCTTCACGGCGTGAAGGAAGGATATCACAAGAGAGCGACCCAGAAAAATTTATATGATCTAATCAAAGAGAGTGATAAAATAATTTCATATTAAGGCCAGGCATCCTTGTCTCTTAGCTTGCGCAACATCGCATGAAACGAAAACCTTTCCATGTCCTGGTCAAAATAGCTGAATGTCTGTATCAGTGATAACCCTACAACGCAATTTATATATAATGACCAATTTCTTTCTCACGCGTTCTCCAATGGCGTATGGCTTTATCACCCGGGGTAATATTTCCTTTTTCAATGCGGCAGTTGAGGAGTCTTTTTTATCGTACGAGCCTATTTTTATGCTGATAATCTTCACAGCCGCAGGTGGATGCCATATGGGATTTATAGTCCGCCTCTGTTAATGACCACCACTTTTCATCCAGAGGAGCATCTACAAATGGTGATATGTGATTGCTGAGAAGTTTTCCGGTGGTATATTCCTGGTCAAAAATAATCTTATTATCAGGGTCATTTAACCTCTTTTCGATTAATTTTTTTCCAGTTGCAAGATTTTTATTGGTGCTATCGGAAAACATCACATTCAATGAATAAATTTGGACGTCATCTGTATCGACACATTGATATCCCTCGGTTGAATCATATATATATTTAAACCCTGGGCTGCATGTCAGCAGAACCCTTACTGGCTTTATTTTGCTGTAAAAAGAATATAGGGAAAGTAGACAGCTGAAAAGCGGATATCCCAAGTCATATCCTGGCACATCCCTTGCTTTTTCTCCAAGGTTAAAATATTTGCTTTTGTTGAGTTCAGGATATGTCTGATGAAATGCCTGGCTATAAAAGACCTGCATGGAATCCAAAGCCTCAAGTGAAAAGAGTGCCAAATTATCTGTTGTATCCATAATCATTTCAATGGCTGCCACGTTAAACAGGGAGGCGGGTATCCGGTCTCTTTGCTCTAACCTTGGTGTGTGCGTATCATCGAAAAGATTACTCTTGACAAAGGCCTGCTCTTCAAAAGAAAAGTGATTAAAAAACCGCCCATTGGTAAAAGGATAATATTTTACACTAAACAGCCCGCCCGCCAAGTGCTTGCTCTCCCATAGGTCGTCAATGGTTTCATTTAATTCTAAAGAATAGGCTCCGTCAGTTTGAGGCATCCAGAAATACCAAGCCGGTTTGTCGCTCCACACAGGGCTTACGGCTTGAAGGCCGATGAGTTCCTTTACCTTGTCAACCCAGGAGGTGGTGACCAGCATATTGTCTATTTTATTGCGAAACAGGCTCTGAAGATCGATATCAGTATCCTCCGTTTTTTTCAAAAAGTTCTTTGATGATGTCTTTTTTGTCCCGCCCGTCAATCGGTATTCCAAGCTGACGGGCGGTTTCTATCAATATTTCATCGGGGTAGGCCAGGGTCAGCGCATAACTGGACTCATAGGAATCAAAATATTCATCAAATTCCTGTTTCTTCTTTGCCTCTTTGATGCCTTCATCAAAACCGGAAAGGATTTTACCAACCTCACCTAAAAAACAGTTCTTGAAAAAACCTCTTTTGTTTTTATCAATCATTTAAACCCGTTCCCCTGTCTTTTTTTAGAGGCCAGCCTTCAAAAAAATCACAGTGTACAGCAATAATACTTAAAAAAAGGATGGTCCATACCAGAGGGGTATCGTCCGGCTGGGCAATGCCGGGGACCTTGCCAAGGAAAAAGACAGTGGCATTTGAATAATAGAAAAGATAAACAAGCGCTCCACCGACAATAGCAAGAAGAGTTCGGACGATTGCATTCAGCCATATAGAGTTTGTATTGGGGAAATTGTTAAAGTAATTTTTTAAAATAAAGGCGGACAGAATCAAAAAACCGCTGATTTCAGCCGCATGGAGAAACCTGAAATCCGGACCGTCAGTATATTGACCGCCCATGAACGGCTCGTCCCAGAAATAAATCATGCCTTTAAGTAGAATCCAGAGCAGAATGATTCCTAAAATGGTGGTCACAATAAAAACAAAGAGTCCCCTTAAAAAATTTCCCCCATCTTTTTTTGCAAGGAGTTTGAATGGATAGCCTTCCCATAGCAGATCAGATGAAACAGCCCAGAAAAGGGCACACAGCAGCAGGCCCAGACTGAAATTGGCGCTGCCGGTATCTGCAAAAGATATCCACCAGGGTTCAACACCGGCATTTACTTGGGCCGGATAAAAAAGATGGCATACACTTGCATGAAACAATACCGTATAAGCAATGACAACAAAAAAAAGGATGGTGAACAGGCGGCTCCATGCCTGGACACTCCGATCATTTTTTTGCCATGGCCATCGTCCAAACCCGGCACTCCAAGTTATGGTAATCCATAAAAATGCGGCGAAAAAATACAGAATGGCCCTGCTGGATATCTCCCGGGCGTTCCAAATCTCAGCCCCCTGACTGCCTGCAGCAATGATGGAGTATGGGCTGAAATACGTGATACCGAATTCACCGAGAAATTTCCAGAAAACAACGTAATATAAAAACAACATCAGGACAACAGCAGTGATTGTCAATAGAATTCCTCTGATCAGGACACTCTGGTCCGGGGGCGTTTTTTCCGCAAACGGGTAAAATTCAAAAATATCCTTGATGATTAGAATGGCGGAAAAAAAAACAACCACCAATGAGAATCCATACATGGGTGTATAAAGCCTAAAAATTCCGTCGGCATGCATAAAAATATACCATAAAAGCCAAACAATACAGAAAATGGCAACAATATTTACCAGACCCATAATATAATTGAACCTGTTTTCCAATGGTGAATCTGTTTCCATAATAATTCTGTGCTCCATTTAAAGGAGGAAAGAGAAAGGAGATACTTTCCCTTTCCTGCAGATTATTTATATTCCATTTTTCTGCCGTCTGGTTTTTAAAACACGACAAAATCTCCATTAGTCAGGAATGCATTGCTTCCAGTGGCCACTGTGGAGGTTCTCTTGTAAGATTTATACTTGTCTGTTCCCTTGACAACGGGTACCCCTGCGGCAGCAGCCTTCTCCGCCCAGATCCATCCGGTACAGTGGTTGCATGCCAGTTTTTCTATTTTAAAGGCCTTAACCCCTTTAATGATATCGTCAAACTTCGGATCCCATGTCTCAAACAAGGTAATGTGCAGGCCGCCGTAACAGCCATAGGGATGATATCCTTCAAAGTTCTTCCGGGCATAGGAAAATAGGGAAAGAATCCCTGGATGACAACAGCCGGTAACGGTAACCGTGCCCTTGTCCTTGACATTAAAGTAAAGCACATTTTCCCCTCTGACCCTTAGCAGTATCGGCACATCAAAATTTCTTACAGCTACCCCGGGCATGACTTGATAGATACCCTCCCCCTTTTCGCCGTCTGGATTGCATTCCACCAGTTTGCCAGTATGTGGCACATCATTTTTACAGATATGGTGCTCTTTGCCTTCCTTGTCTTTGGCCGTCAGATGAGCGCCTTTTAACAGCGCCATATCTTCCGGATAGTGAGTGGCCGGTCCATAGATTGTAATATCAGGTTTGTGTTTCAAGGTGGACTCAATCCCCCAGAAATGATCCAAATGCCAGTGGGACAGTATCATAAACTCGATCTCTCCGCTTTTCAACATGGCAGGGATATTGTTCATTTCATAGATATAGTCAACCCAGTCATTGTTCCAGCCGGTATCCAGCAAAATTTTTCTTTCTTTCCCATCCAGCTCAGTCACGGTGATCAATGCCATATATCCACCGGCATTATCCCATTTCCAGGGAATGGTATACTGATTGGTCATGGCCCCGCCATAATCTACGATATCTTTTTTAAATATGTCGTTATCAAACCAGCTTGTTTCGGAAAGCACATCAATCTTAACGCTTTTCACTTCACCAAAATCTACTTTTTTCTTCTTTGCTTCTGCCTGACGGGCCAAGACGCTTGATCCGGTTAAGGATGCGGCAACACCTGTTGCAGCCAGTGATTTTAAAAATGCTCGTCGTTTCATAAAAAACTCCTTTTATTTAACCAAACTGATAATGCATGAATTAGCCTGCTTCTTTTTCCATTCCTTTACGCAGATCGTAAAGCAGATCGACAATCTGTTCACTTTCTTCCTGCGTCAGTCCAAGTCCGTACTGATGCATTACATTTACCACAATATGCCATTCATCCCGGGTTTTCCCCTGTTTTTCCGGGTCTGCAACTGAATCGTGGCAATCAAGGCAATTTTTTGTATATAACCTATATGCCTGCTCATGATTGAGTTTTTTCTGGTCAGCTTGGGCGATACCGCCCGTCCCTTGTAAAATAAAACCGCCCATTACAAGAATCGTAACGGCAACCAAAAAAATCGTTTTATTCCAATGCCTGTTTTTTTTCATGCGCGCTCTCCTTTTTTCAAAACTCTGGCAATGCTCGACAGCTTTTGCTTCTTCAATTATATTAATTGTTAACGCCGGTTTAAGAATTTTTGTTTTTTATCACCCCCCCCTTTATCGCCATGCGTTTTTCCATCACGAGCATCAGAAGAGATTCAAGTCAATCAGTTGGAGGAGAGAACCACACTACATTGTCATGGTTTTTTTTATAAATTCAGTTAACAGTATATTTTTATAATTGATCAGCAACTCGCCCATCCGAAGGATATTTCCTTCAATATTTTTTTACTAAAAAAGCATCCCTTCTAAGTGCACAATACATGCCAGTATAGCCACGGAAAAGACTATCCCCTGAAATATCTGGGTTTTCAATTGTTCGGGCCTGTAGATCGCATGGCAATTCCTTATGATGATTGCACAGTTGCGACCTTTCACCTTCTTTCCCGCATCAAAAATGCAACCAAAAGCTAAGGCCATCAGAGCCCGGCCCAAAAACCGATGCACGTCAATCACATGTCCTTTTAAGGTATTTAAAATACCGACATAATTCGTCAAGCAAAGCAATCATAATAAAAAATAAGGATGATTTTGCTAGAAAAAATGCCGAATTCCGCAGAACAATCTATATTATCGGCAGCAGGTCCCTGATTTTTCAGCATGAATCAGCTGATGGACTTTGGAAATCCCCCTTCAATGATAAATTATCCGATACCGGAAATTTCCAGTGTCATTTGATTTAGGATACCCATGCTATCCAAAATCTGGTAAGATCCTTTTTTCAGACAGATGAAGACAGTCGGCAACAATGAGGCAAAGGGGAGACATTTGCTAAAAGTTCAGCTAACAAGGTATAAAATTTTCATCACCCGAATTCCGGCGGCAATCCTTTTATTATTTGCGATTGTTTTTATTGAAGTCGGAACATCTGATGCTTCAGAAAAAATCGTCCTGCAGCTTGCCTGGAAACACCAGTTCCAATTTGCCGGATATTATGCAGCCATGCACAAGGGCTATTACAGGCAGTCAGGCTTAGACGTAACGATTGTCGAGGGTGGAAAAGGAAAATTTGCACGGGAGGAAGTTCTTAGCGGCCGGGCTCAATACGGGGTCGCAGGAGCTGAGCTGCTGCTTCACCGCAGAGACGGCAATCCCTTTGTGGTGCTGGCCCCCATATTTCAGCACTCTCCATCCATTCTGCTTGCCAGAAGAGATACAGGCATATCAAACATTCAGGATCTTGTTGGAAAACGGGTAATGCTTTTACCCGAGGATAAGGATGCTGACATATTGGCTGCCTTCTTAAATGAGGGTGTGTCTTTGGATACCATTCACCGTCTCGATCAAACCTATAATCTCGATGATCTGATCGAAGGCCGCACCGATGCTGTCAGCGCTTATGTGACAAATGAACCTTGGCAACTTTTACAGCAGGGGGTTGAAGCGGCAGTTATATCTCCCCAGTTAAGTGGTGTGGATTTCTACAGTGACTGTCTGTTTACAACGGAAGTAGAAATTCGGAAACACCCCCGGCGTGTGCAGGCGTTTTTAGATGCTTCGCTACAAGGGTGGGAATATGCCATGGCCCATACCCAAGAAATAATCGACCTGCTTATCGCAGAGTATGGCGTGAAAAAACAGACAGACCATTTGTATTACGAGGCTGCAGCCATACGAAAGATGATGCTTCCCGAGCTGGTGCAAATCGGGCATATGAATCCAGGCAGATGGCGGCATATCAAAGGGGTTTATCAGAAACTGGGACTTTTGGATGTTGACTTTCCCCTGGAAGGTTTCTTATATGATTCCGGATCACAAGCTGCTTTTCCCTGGCTGAACCGGACTTTCTTTGCCGCCATATTTGTCATTGTGCTGCTGGCCATCGGCACAGGGTTTCTGGTTGTTTTCAACAGAAGGCTGAGATCGGAGGTTCAGGAACGTAAACAGGCTGAAGTATCGTTGAGGGAGAGTGAAAATCAGATCAGCAGTATCTTCAGGAGTGCTCCCGTCGGTATTGGTTCAGTTGTCAACCGGGTAATGATCAACGTCAACATTCGTCTGTGTGAGATGACGGGATACAATGAAACAGAACTGATCGGCCAGAGTGCCCGCATACTGTATCCCAGTGATGAAGATTTTGCATTTGTGGGCCGGGAAAAATATGCCCAGATAGCTGACCACGGCACGGGCATGGTGGAAACCCGCTGGCAGAAAAAAGACGGCACCATCATGGATGTCCTTCTCAGCTCAACACCAGCGGACCTGCAGGACCAGTCAAAAGGGGTCACGTTCACGGCCCTGGACATAACCGAACGTAAACAGGCTGAAAAAGAGTTGAAGTTGGCCCATGAAAGAATACTGACGATTCTGGACAGTATTGACTCAACCGTTTATGTGGCAGACATGGACACCTGTGAAATCCTGTTCATGAACAAAAGGATGATAACCGATTTCGGCGGGGATAAAACAGGTGATATCTGCTACAGTGCCTTCAGGAAAAATTCAGAACGCTGCGAATGCTGTACCAATAATCAACTGGTCGACAACCATGGAAACCCGGCAGGTGTTCATATCTGGAATGACAAAAACCCTGTCACATGCAGGTATTACATCAATTACGACCGGGCCATTGAATGGACGGACGGCCGCCTGGTCCGGATGCAGATCGCCACAGATATTACAGATCTGAAAAAAATGGAGGCTCAGCTCCTCCAGGCCCAGAAAATGGAATCGGTGGGCCGCCTGGCTGGCGGTGTGGCCCATGATTTCAACAACATGCTGGGGGTGATTCTGGGACATACTGAACTGGCATTGCTGCAGGCAGATGAAAACCACGATCTGTATTCCGACCTGAAAGAAATTCAAACCGCAGCTCAGCGTTCGGCTGATATCACAAAGCAGCTGCTGGCTTTTGCCAGAAAACAGACTATTTCTCCCAGAAAATTGGATTTGAATGACACCGTGGAGAGCATGCTGAATATGTTGCGCCGGATTATCGGAGAAGACATTGACCTGGTCTGGAAGCCGTCCACCCATCTGTGGCCCGTAAAAATGGACCCGTCCCAGATCGATCAGATCCTTGCTAATCTGTGTGTGAATGCACGGGATGCCATTGACGGAGTGGGAAAACTCACCATAGAAACCGGAAGAAAATCATTTGATGAAGAATATTGTAGTGAACACCCAGGTTTCATCCCCGGTGATTTTGTGCTACTGGCCGTCAGCGACAATGGCTGTGGAATGGACAAGGATATTCTGGACAATCTGTTCGAGCCGTTCTTCACCACCAAGGATGTGGGCAAAGGCACCGGCCTGGGGCTTGCAACAATTTACGGCATCTGCAAACAGAACAACGGTTTCATAAATGTCTACAGTGAACCCGGCCAGGGTTCCACCTTCAATATTTATCTGCCCCGGTTACTTGCCGATGAAGACACAGATATGACCGTGCCGGAGAAAAAAGCAGCGGTCGGAGGTACAGAAACCATTTTGCTGGTAGAGGATGAACCCATGATCCTGGATATGACCACAACCATGCTTGGAATGTTGGGTTACACTGTTCTGGCAGCTGCATCGCCGGATGAGGCTATACGACTTGCAAAAGATCACACCGGTAAAGTCCATCTTCTCATGAGTGATGTCGTCCTGCCGGAGATGAACGGCCGAGACCTTGCTGGACAAATCGTTCATCTTTATCCGGGCATTCGGCTTTTGTTCATGTCTGGGTATACTGCCAACGTCATTGCCCACCAAGGGGTGCTGGATGATGGAGTGGCATTTATTCAGAAGCCATTTTCCATGGCGGACATGACGGAAAAGGTGCGGGAAGTTTTGGATATGGCCACTGATAAAAGTTAGGTATTATCCAATGTGTGATTGTTCACGGCCCGGATAAATTATAGATACCAATACAATCCAAAAAATGATATTTTCAATTGGGAAAGGAATGATGCTTGCGCTATAGTTGACCTTTGAAAACTTCTGTTTTTGAAGAACAGAAATAGATGAATGAACCATGAAATCACGAAAATTGCTTCAAAAAATACTTGGTGGTTCAAAAAATATCAGATTCACAGAGATGGTGAATCTTGTTGAAAGTTTCGGTTTCAAGCTAAACCTGAACGACGGTAGCCACCACATTTTTTCAAGGCCTGGTATTCCTGAGCTCGTAAATCAGCAAGATGTCAAGGGGCAAGCCAAACCATATCAAATTAGCCAGTTTCTGAAACTGGTTGAAAAATATGATTTTAAACTGGAGGATGAATAATGCGGGATTATCATATAAACATTTTCTATTCAGATGATGACGAAGGGTACATCGCTGATATACCCGATCTTGAGGCTTGCTCCGCGTTCGGCGAGACTCCTGACGAGGCATTGCATGAAGTCCAGAAGGCCAGGGATTTGTGGATAGTGGCAGCACGAGCAGAGGGAAAAACTATTCCGCTCCCTAAATATCGACCGGTTATATATCAGGCGGTTTCTGCTTGATAATATTACAGGCCAAACATCAGCTTGCAGAATGGTGCTCATTTTGCTGCATTTCATTCCCACATCTCCATCTGGGCGTTAAGATTTATCCTGCTCAATGATAAATTATCCCATGGCAGGGAATTTTCAGGGATATCTGTTTTAGGATACCAAGATTGCTGAGATCGGATTGGTTTCAGCACCCAGACGGTCTTGATTCTGTTGATCCGTAAGGCTATATAAAAAGCAGCAGCCGCAGGGCCTCCATGTAGGATCTGGTTTTAAACCCGATTTTTTTCGGGGACAGCAGCGTTGCACTGGGGTAAAAAGAGGCTCGATATGCGTCTTTACAGTCAAAGAAGGACACTTCCACATCAAAATGATCCGGCAGTTTCGGAACAACCGGTTTTGGATCGGTTCGTGTTGCATCAGATTGACCGGACAGTGACAACAGGCTCTGTTTTACCTTTTTTTTGATTTCACGGCATGCGGTTTCAGGGTGAATATTGATGGTTGATCCGCCTTTACCCTGTTTAACGGCTACAGAACTGATTCCCGGGATCAGGCGTGACGCATGCCGGCAGATCTCCAGGTCACCTGAAATAAATACCACCGGAACATTTTCCATGGCAGCCGTATAGGCGTTCAGCATAAATTCCGATACGGTCTCACCGTTAAAGGTTATCCAGGAATACCGCGAGGAATCCATGGTGTGAGCCAGGGGATTGCCGCCAGCCGAAGCATGGGCATGATATCCGATAAACAGGGCCGCATCAAAAGAGCCGTCAAGCTCCTGCATCATCATGTAGGGGTGGCGGCTCCATCCCCGGATCAGCTTCACCGGTTCCGGCAGATCTTTTGCAATCAGGTTCCGTGCCGTGGAGTGGGCGTCCTTGACAAGGATCCGGTCAACACCAGCTTCCATGGCACCGAGACAAGCGGCACTGACCTCCCGTGTCATCTGGGCCTGAAACTCGGGATAGTCGCCGTGATTCCGGGTAACTTCATCCCAGACCGTGGTTCCGGTGATACCTTCAATGTCCGCACTGATAAATACTTTCATTTTATTTCTCCTTACGATGTGAGCATAACAGGCCGTGTCATTGGTGCAGGAGGCAGGCTACATGATGTCCCGGGGTGATTCCGGTGAGCACCGGTTCTGTCCGGCTGCACTCATTCATCGCATCGGGGCACCTGGGATGAAAACGGCATCCGGCAGGTGGGTTCATCGGGCTTGGAACGTCACCTTTTAAGATAATCCGTTTTTTTCTATCCATTTTACCGATCTCAGGGATTGCCGAAAGCAGGGCCTGAGTATAGGGGTGTTTCGGGTCGCTGTACAGTCTCTCATAAGTGGTGAATTCCACAAACTTCCCCATATACATCACCGCAATCCGGTCGCAGATATACTCCACGACAGCCAGATCGTGCGAAATGATGATATAGGACAGGTCAAACTCCTGCTGGAGATCGATCAGCAGGTTGATGATCTGGGCCTGGATGGACACATCCAGTGCAGATACCGGTTCGTCCCCAATGATGAGGCTCGGGTTGAGGGACAGGGCCCGGGCAACACCGATCCGCTGCCGCTGCCCGCCGGAAAATTCATGGGGATACCGAAATCCCTGTTCAGGAGACAGGCCTACCTTGTCCAGAAGATAGGCCACCCGGTCATCGACCTCACCTTTCGGATACACCTGGTGAATCCTCATGGGATCGCCGATAATCCGGTTGAGGGTCATCCTTGGATTCAAAGAAGAGTAGGGGTCCTGAAAAATGATCTGCATATCCTTTCGCAGGACCTTCAGCGCTTTTCTTGACATTCCGGCAATATCCCGCCCTTTGAAAAGCACCTGTCCCCCTGTGGGTTCTTCCAGCTTCAGCATGGCCATGCCGGCAGTGGTTTTGCCGCATCCGCTTTCCCCCACGATGCCGAGCGTCTCGCCCTTGTCAAGGGACAGGGAGATGCCGTCCACGGCAAAGACATGTCCGGTGGTTCGGCCAAACAGCCCTTTTTTAACCGGAAAATGTACTTTCAGTCCGTCAACTTGAAGAAGTGGTTCCACCACTGGTTCATTCCCTCTTTTTATTATTATTCATACAGCCGGCACCGGACCCGGTGCCGTTCCCCGCGAAGAACCAGTTCCGGCATCCCCTCAGTTGCGCACTCCGGTAACGCCTGGCTGCATCTGGGTTGAAACGTGCAGCCATCCGGCAGATCATAAAGGCTGGGCACCACACCGGGAATCTCTTTGAGCCGGTCCCGCCCTTTTGCAGCCCGCTGCCCCAGGATGGGAACGGATGCCATCAGCCCCCGGGTGTAGGGGTGCAGGGGGTTGCTGAACAGTTCATGGGTGGGGCCTTCCTCGACCACCTTTCCGGCATACATGACCACCACCCGCTGGGCGACCTGGGAAATCACGCCGAGGTCATGGGTGATCATGAGTACGGCCGTGTCATACTGGGCCTTAAGCTCCAGGATCAATTCCAGGATCTGGGCCTGGATTGTAACATCCAGTGCCGTAGTAGGTTCATCAGCGATAAGGATGGCAGGATTACAGGCCAGGGCCATGGCAATCATTGCCCGCTGGCGCATCCCGCCGGACATCTGGTAAGGGAACTCTTTGACCCGTTTTTCGGGAGAAGGGATCTTGACCCGCTCCAGCATCTCAACGGCCCGTTCCATACTCTCTTTACGAGTCAATCCTTTATGGATGGTGAACATCTCAGCAATCTGGTTCCCGACGGTATACACCGGGTTCAGGGAGGTCATTGGCTCCTGGAAAATCATCGAGATCTGGTTCCCGCGAATGGACCGCATGCGGTTTTCCGGCAGGTCGATCAAATTCACCCCTTTGAAATGGACCTGACCCTCAACAATCCGTCCCGGAGGACTCTGGATCAGGCGCATGATCGAAAGGACGGTGACGCTTTTCCCGCTGCCGGATTCTCCTACAAGCCCGAGGGTTTCCCCCCGATCTGCATGAAAAGAGACATCATCCACGGCTTTTGCAACGCCATCCAGGGTGTGGAACTGGGTTTTCAATCCTTGAACGTTCAGTATGGGTGACTTGTCACTCACCTTTTTCTCTTTTCCTGTCTGCTGTGTCAATTGCTCATGATTTACTGAATACCACTTCACCGCCAATGATGGTCATTTCAACGTTCACATCGTGCCACTCACGGGGATGCAGCGCTTTCAGGTCATTTTCAAAAATCGTCAGATCCGCCAGCTTGCCGGGCTCAAGCGATCCCAACCGGTCTTCTTTCCCACTCATCCAGGCAGCGGTCTGGAAAAATCCGGTGAGACTGTCCTCAATACTCAGGCACTGCTCTGGATACCACCCGCCTTCAGGCTTGAAGTCCGGGGACTGGCGCAGCACGGCCGCCTGCAGTCCCAGGATGGGCGCAATGGGCTCTACCGGGGCATCGGATCCGAATTGAAGCCGAATCCCGTTGTTCATCATTTTTTTCCATGCATATGCCCGGCTGCACCGCTCAGTGCCCCATTTTTTTTCTGCCACGGGCCAGTCAAAACGGACAAACCCCGGCTGGACCGAAGCCACAACGCCTAAATCCCTGTACCGGTTAAAATCTTCAGGCGTGTAGAGCTGGATATGCTCGACCCGGTCTCTCCAGGGACCGGGATAGTATTTTCTCCCATTCTCAATGGCATCCAGGGCCCGGGTGCCGGCTTTGTCGCCGATGGCATGGATGGCCACGCTGAATCCCCGCTCATATGCCTTGAGAACATTGTCCTTGAGTTCATCCGCATCCAGGCAGTGAATACCGCAGTTTTCCGGATCGTCCTCATAGGGATCATGCATAAGGGCAGTGGCCGAACCCAGTGATCCGTCGGCAAACAGTTTCAGGTGGCCCAGCCAGAGGCGGTCACTGCCGCTGAGCCATTTCAGGCCCCGGTTGTCCAGTGTTTCAAAATCATAATTCTGGAACAGGTGATGGATCCTGAGTTTCAGCTTGCCGGTGCTCTCCATGTCCTGCAGCATATCCCACTCCTCCAGTGACTCACAGCTGTGCAGTCCGGTCAGGCCGAGCTTCAGGATTTCGGCCTGACCGGACTGGATACAGGCCGTCAGCTGAGTCCGCTCAAACGGGGGAATCGATTTCTGGACCATTTCCCGGGCTTCATGCAGAAGGCCCGTCAGGCTTCCGTCCGAATTCCGGTCAAACCGGATACCCGGGGGATCCATCGATGCCGGTGTTATGCCGGCGGCTTCCAGGGCCCGGCTGTTCAGCCACTCACTGTGGCCGCAGGTGCGGGCCATCATGATGGGGTTGTCGGGACTGATGTCGTCGAGATCCTGTTTTGTCGGGGTACGCTTGTTTTCCCACAGGTTGTGGTTCCAGCCGAAACCCACAACCCACCGGCCCGGTTCCGTCTTTTCCACGACGGCCTTGATTTTTTCCCTGCAGGCGGCGATACTTGTCAGATCCTTCAGATTCACCAGGAGCCTGGACCGGCTGAAAGAGACAAAATGGCAGTGGGCATCCACTAGACCGGGTGTGACCATCCTTCCTGGCACATCAATGATTCCGGCATCAGGAAGCGCGCTTGTCACCGCTTTATTACTGCCCACAGCTGCGATGACCCCATCTTTTATCCCGACGGCCTCCACCCAAGGGCAGGCGGGCAGCCCTGTAAAAACGGTTGAAGAGGTGATGACAAATTCGTTGGCGGTCATTGATTCTTCCTCAGGTTTAAAGATTAACTGTGCTGGGTCTGCGTGTGCGGATCCAGTATGTCTCTGAGGCCATCCCCCAGAAGGTTCAGCCCCAGTACGGTGATGAAAATGGCAATCCCCGGGAAAATGGAAATCCAGGGGGCGGTAAACAGCTGTTCACGGGCTGTGGAAAGCATCCCTCCCCAGGATGGTGTCGGCGGCTGCACGCCTAGCCCCAGAAAAGAGAGTGCTGCTTCCAGGAGAATGGCCCAGGCAACCCCCAGGGTCCCGATAATCAGGATCGGACCAATGATGTTGGGCAGAATCTGGGTGAACATCAGGCGGATACGTCCGTACCCCAGTGCCCTTGCCGCCTTGACATAGTCCAGATTTTTGGCGGACAGCGCCTGGGAACGGGTGATGCGGCAGGAAAAGGACCAGTTGGTGAATCCCATGGCAATGAAGACGTTGATCAGTCCGGGCCCAAGCAGGGCCATGATAGCCAGGGCAAATACCAGGGCCGGGATGGACAGCATGATATTGGTCAGGCCCATCACGAAATCATCCCACCAGCCCCCGAAAAATCCGGCGCTCAGTCCGAACAGGACCCCGATGATGGTGTTCAGGGTCTGGCTTACCAGGCCGATGGCGAGCGAAATCCGTGCACCGTAGATGACCCGGGACAGGATATCCCTTCCCTGGATATCCGTGCCCAGGTAATAGGGGGCACCGGGCGGCTCTTCCGATACCATCAGATCAGAGTCGTCCACTGGATGGAATGGTGCGAGCACGGGTGCGAAAACAGCCACCGTGATGACGAACAGCGTAATACCCCCTCCCACAAGAAGGTTTGTCTGGCGGATAATTTTTCGAAGGTTCTTATTCATTTATACGATGCCCTGATTCTTGGGTCGATGACTCCGTAGAGCAGGTCGACAATGAGATTAACCAGTAAAAAAGTGGAAATAATGACGAGGATACACCCCTGGGTAACCGGAATGTCCCGCTGAAAAATGGAATCCACCAAAAGCGATCCAAGTCCCGGCCAGGAGAACAGTTTTTCCACGATGACGGTCTGGGCCATCAGGTCCCCGAACTGCAGACCGGCCGTTGTCAGGATCAGGATCAGGGCATTTCTCATCACATGCTTCTGATTGATCAGAAGCTCTGACAGGCCTTTGGCCCTGGCAGTCCGGATATAATCAAGCGACAGGATCTCCACGACCGCGGCACGGGTTGTCCTCGCAAGAAGGCCGACATATCCGATGCCCAAGGTAAATGCCGGCAGGACAATATGTTTGATGCTCCCTTCGCCATATCCCTGGGGCGGCAGGAGTTGAAATTTTACCGAGACAAAGTACATGAGCAGCAGCCCCAGCCAGAACTGGGGCATGGAAACACCGGAGACGGCACCGATCATGGTAATTGTATCGGCAATCCGTCCCTGACGGAGAGCGGAGTAGAATCCTAAGGGGACGCCGAGGCAGATGGCAATGAGCATGGCCGTCATGGCCAGTTTCAACGTGGGCCAGATCCGCTCTTTGAGCAGTTGGTTGACCGGCTCCCGTCTCAGGAATGATTTTCCCAGATCACCGGTGACCAGTCCTTTCAGGTAGACGGCATACCGGTACCACAGGGGTTTGTCCAGCCCCCAGTCCCGCTTCATCTCTTCAATGTCTTCGGTCGTGAGGGTGCCGGTATCCTGTTCGCCTCGGGACATCAAAGCGGCATTTCCCGGCAGGACATTCAAAAGAATGAAAATGATCAAGGATATGGCCAGTATGGTGGGGATAAACTGCAACAGTCTGCGCACTGCATAAGCAAACATAGCCCTTCCTTCTGTCTCCGGGTGATTCGAAAAAAACCGGGAAGGCCCCGGAAGGCCTTCCCGGCAGGTTACGGTCTACTTTTCATTGGCACGGGGAGAGGTTTCATCCACCCATACAGCGGTGAGATCCTGGAACATCATTTCCGGGGCAACCTTTGAGAGGTTGTGAACCCAGGGATGGAATGCCATGATCGCTTTGTTGTAATTGAAGAACCAGACCGGTGCTTCTTCGGTGAAAATGGCATCGGCCTTTTTCACCAGTTCGTTCTTTTCCGCGTCCGTTTCTGCCACGGCAGCCTGATCCAGCAGTTTATCAAACTCGGCGTTTTTGAACTTCACATAATTTCCGGATCCCACGTCCACATCTGATTTCCAGCGTGACATGGTTTCCAGGGAATCCGGGCCTGAATCCAGGGACCAGATGAACATGTCGAAGTCACTGGACCGGATTCGGGCGTCCATTGCCGCGCCTTCCATCTGCTGGATTTTCAGCTCGATACCGATCTTTTTCAGGTAGGGCATCATCGCTTCATAAATGCCGGTCCCCCAGGATTTATTGGCCGTACCAATGGCCCGCTCCACGACAAATCCGTTTTCATAGCCCGCTTCTTTCATCAGGGCTTTGGCTTTTTCCGGGTTGAACTCATACTTTTTTCCATCGGGATCAAACGCAGGTGAGGAAGAGGGCAGGTAGCCCCTTGCAGGGAATGCTTTTCCCTTGAGAATCTTTTCGATAATCAGGTCGGACGGGATGGCATAATTGATGGCCTGGCGGACCCGTTTGTCTGCAAACGGCTTGAAATCAGGATTCATACCGACCAGACGGGTAAACATTTCCGCGACCTCGATCATGTTTTTGGAGATGACCGGGTCTGCCTTGTATTCCGGATAGTTGACGGCACCAACAATGGTGGCGTCCAGTTCCCTGGCCTTGAAGGCCAGATCACGCGCCGCTGCCTCACCCATGATCTTGTATGTGACTTTATCAAGGTACGGCATGCCTTCCATATAGAAATTATCAAATTTTTCAAGGATGACCTCAGATCCCTTGACCCATTTTACAAACTTGAACGGGCCGCATCCGACCGGGTTGGTACCGAATGCATCACCTAACCTCTCAACCTCTTCTTTGGGGTAAATAACCACGGCCGGAAACCAGAGGGAGTAGCTCAGGTCGATGGGCGCAGTAAGAACGATCTGGAAAGTCAGGTCATCGATTTTTTTCATGCCGGTAAAGGTACTGATCTTGCCTTCGTGAAGGTCTTTTGCCCCTTCGATCATGTTGATATACCGGAAGGCCGGTGCTGACGGCTTCATGGTGGCGATGCGGGTGAAGCTCCATATCACGTCATCGGTAACCAGCTGCCGCCCGTTATGGAATGTGATATTGGGGCGGAGTTTAAAGGTGTATGTTTTTTTATCGGCTGATATCTCTAAACTCTCGGGAAGATCCAGGACGGGAACACTGTTCTGAGCATCCCAGCGGTACAGCCCCCTGTGGATATTCATCCCCACGAGATAGTCCTGGTACCGGCTGGTTTTTGTCAGGTCCAAGGTGCTCAGATCCCCCCCGTAGGGTGCCATGAAATTCAGGGTACCGCCTTTTCTGACGGCATAAGCCGAGCCGGAAAGAAGGAAACCGGTTAAAAACAATGCGGCCAGGATGATCATCCATTTTTTCATTTTCTGCCTCCTTAACATGTTTTTCTTGTTTAAAAAAACAGGACAATCCGTCACCCGTTGTGTGGCAGCCGGATCGTCTGCCTGCTGTGTCCCCTCACTGATTTAATGCTTACATGAATGTGCACATAACAGATGGTTCTTTTCATTGTCAAACCTTTTTTTTCGTGGTGATGTATCCGGCAGGTACTGGTGATCCCTCATGAATTCCCGGATGGCCGGCATGAGCCGGGCCATTCCCTCCGGTGGAGATGCCAGGGGCAGGACAACGGGGATATCCCCCCTTTTTTCAAGATCACGCCGGTACTGAATCAGATCTTTTGTCGTGCCGCCATGGCCGTTCAGGCAAATGGCAATAACCCGTGCACCATACATCCCGGCCAGCCTGACCTCGGTATCGATATCCGGTCGCAGGCAGTAACGGGATTCCATCCCGGACACATAAGCCCTGAAAGGGGCATGCTGGATAATGACCCCTTTTGTGTTTCCGGAAAGGATGATTTCCGATCCACATGGCCCAGACGGATTTCTGAGGGCCGATTGCCCTTCGATAACCATCAGGTCCGGTCTGGATTCAAGCTCACACCTGACAATGGCATCTTCAAGTTCCCCACTCACAAAGTCGTTCAGAGTCGCATCCAGGATAAACCCATAGGCGTTTCCCTGGAGCCATCCTGTCTGGCCGGTATATATCATTTCAGCATGGATTCCGACCTCCTGGCAGGCCTCGACAATGAGCCTGGAAGTTGTGCGTTTTCCCACGGCGCAGTCAGTTCCAAGCACGGCAATCCTTGGAATTTTCATGTCATAGATCCGGCCGGACCAGAAACGGCACTGTTCAAAAGGCTTTGCGGCCCGGATGTCTATGATCTGGGCGTTATTCAGTCTGGCGGCTTCCATAAACATCGGGATCTGGTTCAGCTGCATGTGCATGCCGTTTATAACGGAGATCCCCATGTTCAGGTATTCCATGACAATGGCCTGCCACTGTTCGTCCAGACGTCCCCCGCAAAGGGCCAGGCCGATGATGGCAAAGTCGGGTTTTGCCTTATGTTCTGTCAGGTAGGTGGTCATTTCCGCATATACAGGAAGTCCCCGGTACTTTCCATCCAGTACCTCACCTGCGTCTTTGCCGGCGCTGTAATCATCAATCACTCCGGTGATGTCAAAGCGCCGGGTGCCGCGGATCAGCCCGTGGGCTGTCTTTGCATCGTCGGTATGCAAACGGCCGTTGGTCAGGATCACTGCCGTACCCATCCAGAGATTTTTTTTCTCTTTCATTGGATCATTGTCACTCCAAGTCCGGGTTGGTCATTTGTTCTCATCCGACCGCTTTCAAGGACAAATCCGCCCTTTGCAATATCCCGGGCGAGATCCAGGCTGCCGTCCAGATCCAGGTACCGGGTGGCCGGGGATGCCAGTGCCGCATGAAGGGCAGCGGCAATACTGACAACGCTTTCATCCATGCATCCCCACATGAGATCAATCCCGGAAAGATCAGCCATCCGGGCAATGTCCATGCCCGGGCCGATACCACCGCATTTCATAAGCTTGATATTAAAAATGCCAAAGGGCCGGGGCTTCTGAAGAAGACCCGGCACATCATGCGGGCCATGCAGACTTTCATCAGCCGCAGACATCGACCGCATCGATTCGCTCAATTCCTGCATGTCTGATATCTGCCCGTCTTTCAGAGGCTGTTCGCAAAATTCCACGTATTTTCTGGTCTTTTCAAAAACCCGGGTGAAGTCTTCAACAGAATATCCCTGGTTGGCATCCACCCTGATCCGGATGTCCCTGCCGAACCGTTCCCGGACCTTGAGTATCCGTTCGATATCTTCTTCAGGATTCAGCCCGGTTTTGATTTTCAGAATAAAAAATCCTCTTTCGACATATTCACGGGCTTCATCCAGGGTCTCTTCAAGGGACATGATACCGATGGTAATGGAAGTGGGAAGCCCATCATGACTCCTGCCCAGAAGATCTGCCAGAGGCAGCCCTAGTGATTTCCCCACCAGGTCATGCAGCGCTATGTCTGCCGCAGCTACAGCTGCCGGTGCACCTTTCATGGATTTTTGCACCGCTCTGAGCAGCGATGCGGCCTTCCGGATATCCTGTCCTTTAAAAATATCTTCAAGGGCTGTTGCCGCCCCCATACTTTTTCCCATGGTTTCCCCGGTGACACCTGGAGCCGGAGAGCCTGCCCCGATACCGGTGATACCTTTTTCCGTCTCCAGCATGACAAACAGGTTTTCAACCGAGTCAATCTTGTCGTAAGCGATGGTATATGGACGTGTCAGCCTGAGGTTTTCTTTCCAGAAGTTAACGGTTGTTATTTTCATGGATTAATCTGCCCAGCCGTTATTGAACCGTGGGTGCGGATACACCCAGTTTGCTTGCAAGCTCTTTGGCCGGCATCCGACCATCTTCTGAAAGCAGTTTGATTAACCGCCGGTCGATTATATCAATGTCTTGCCTTTCCATTATGGTTGATCGAGCCTCCGGTGAAAAGATGTCGGATGATCAATGGCAAAGACAGTTCATCCTGCCGGTAAAAAAATGCACGTATTTTAAATAATTAAAAAACAAGTCGGGTTATATTTGCATTCGCTAAATCATAATGTCAATAATTTTATTTATCTTATTTTATGGCGGTAGAATTTAAAATCTGATTGACAATGGCGTTATACATTCTGATTCCAGGTTCAATGAGTTTGTCAGGAAAATCAAAATCAGGTTCATGCAGGTCCGGTTGATCCGGGCCGGACCCTAAATGAAAATATGCGCCTCCCCGGCTGCTGCTGTTAATAATATACCCCACATCTTCTCCGCCCCTCATGGGAGTTTCCATATAGTGAACCTCCAGATTATTTTCCTTTGCTGCTTTTTCAATAATCCGGCAGCATTCTTCGTTATTGGTGCAGGCAATGGTTTCATCAGTGTAAGTGATGGCCCAGTTTGTTAATGTTTCTTCTTTTGAAATTCTGGCAATGTACACTTCAATCTGATCGGTGAGTTTTTTTAATACGCTGTCTTTATATGCCCTCAAAGTGATGGCAATATGGGCATCCCCCGGAGCAGTGCCATATCCTGGATTTTTTCCCAGCACAAAATGCACAAGAGTTGCCATGGAAAAATGATCAGAATGAACGTCTGAATTGTTCTGCAGTTCATATGCCCTGGCAACGATCTTCACAGCAGAATTATAAGGACAGATACCGGATTCAGGCCGGGATGCATGGGCCGGGGTTCCTTTAAGATCGACAAGCATTGTGGTCACGGCCGGGCTCATTTGACCGGTCTTGAGCACAACCTGATTTTTCTTGTCTGATCTCCAGTTATGAAGGCCAAACACATAATCAGGTTGGATTTCTTCGAATTTTGGGTCTTTGATATATTTTCTTGCACCATCCAGGGTTTCTTCAGCAGGCTGAAATATCAAAACAACCCTGCCCCTTTCCGGCCTGTTCTCCTGTAAAACAGCGCCCAAGCCGGCAAGGATTGCTGTATGTCCGTCATGGCCGCACATATGACCGACATTCTCAACTTCTGATGCATGTACAAAGCGATTTTTTTCCTGGATTGGCAAGGCATCAATGTCCGCCCTGAAAGCCAGGGTCGGACCGGGAATCCTGCCGTTATAAACTGCAGCGAGACCATACCCGCCAATGTTGGTAATGATTTTGTCGGGGTTGAATCGGGAAAGAAAATCATAAATTTTTTTGTGCGTGTTTTTTTCATTCCTGGAAAGCTCGGGATGCCGATGTAAATCTCTTCTAAATTTGATAAGCTCATCTAAATTTGACAGTTTCAATATTTGAAATCCTCCCATAAAAGAATTCTTTCAACAGTCAATCTGCCCAATTGAAATCATCTTCTTGTGTTAGAGTAAAAATAATGCACCGACGTTGATTTTTCCGTGCATGATTGATACTGCGATTTGACTCTGCTGAGAAATATAGACAAAAATTATTCTTTTTTAAAGATCACTCTGTCCCAAAAAAAAATATTACCGTAAAATGGTGGATACAGCAGAAAGTGTCTTCAGGGTGATTACTATTTTACACCCGGTTTTTAATGGACGATCTGCAGCATCACTGTCAGCTGGTTTGTCATAACCAAAATCCGTGAAATTTTGGTTGTCTGTATTCAGGTAAAGGATTATACTCCACCAGTTTACAAGCATCAGAGGAGCAGAATGAAAAAAAAAGGGGCATATAAAGGATTTTTGCTGGTGATTTTTTCAGCAGTCCTTTTTGGTACAACAGGCACTTCCCAGGCTTTGGCACCGGAAGGTATTTCCTCCACTGCCATAGGATCTTTGCGTCTGCTCATCGGAGGGCCGGCATTGCTGCTGCTGGCTGCATTGTTCAGCAAAACCAGTCCGTTTTCTTTCCGCCCCCCCCTGGTACCTACTTTTATTGCAGCTTGCGGCATTGTCATATTTCAGCTGTGCTTTTTCGAGGCGGTAGCCCGAACAGGGGTGGCCCTGGGAACCATCGTCGCCATTTGCATCGCCCCGGTTATTTCCGGTCTGCTCAGTGCCGTTTTTCAAAATGAGCAGTTGAACCGGACCTGGCTGGCAGCATCCATCCTGTCAATCTGCGGATGTATTCTTCTCACCGTGGCAGGCAGTGATGTGAAAGTCGATACCGCCGGTGTTCTGCTGGCCACTGCCGCCGGATTCGGATATGCGGTTTCCCTTGTGGCAAGCAAGGCTGTGGTGGCAGACCATTCTCCTGTCCTGGGCATTGCCGTCATCCTCTGTGTGGGAGCAGTCCTGGTATTTCCCCGGGTGATTGCAGAAGACCTTTCCCAGGTGATGACCGCTCACGGCATGGCAGCAGTGCTTTATCTGGGGCTGGTGGCAACGGCAGGGGCCTATCTGCTTCTGGCAAAAGGGCTTTCAGTGATTCCGGTGTCCAGAACCGCCATTGTGATGCTGGTTGAACCGCTGACCGGTTGCCTGCTGGGTGTATTGCTGCTTGGTGAAATATTTACACCTGTATCAGCTGTGGGCTCAGTGCTTATTTTCAGCGGGCTTGTGATAATTTCAATTTCGCCGGACAAGGCCGGTCCCATGACACCCGTGCCTGCCCCGCCAAAACGCAAGGTTTTATTCAGGTTCCGCAAATAGCGTTGTGCCCTTGCAAAAGGATAAGATTTTCTATGATATCAGATAAAAAATGTCAATGGTGTGGCAAACAGGCATCTTCCTATAATTCAATTTTTATTCCGGCTGAGGATAAAAATCTCTGTGTATGCCTGCATTGTTACAACCAGGAAATATCAAAAGCTGCCGGCATTGATTTTGATCAGGTTCAGCTTCATCCGGTGGTTTTGACAGACAAGGATGGCAAAGACCATGAATTTCATTTTTCGTTGCGCCTGATGGGAGACAAGCAGGTTCTCAGTGCCTTTGAAGTTGCCGGTGATGCTTTGAGCGGATATGAATTCAGCTGTATTGGTAACACGGCAGACGGGATCTTTTCTGTTTTTTCACAATTGTATGGCCGTATGCTGAGTGCCTTGAACCAAAAACACATCTGTAAGAATACAGAAACCGGCACCTGGCAGATAACCCGGGAAGATATTGTCAGGGGCCGGATTTCCTGTGATGATGCATCAGGTGAATATCCCCGGATTCCCAAACTACTCATTGACGGCAAGGCAGTCTCCTGGGATGAATTCGGCCGGATGCTCATGCCCTACCAGGGATTCAGGTTTATACTGCAGATTGCTGATCCCGCTGATGATACACAAGGATGATTGGGTCGGCTTATGACAGCTGTCATAAAACAAACATCACCATCAGTTTTGTACTGAATTTTGTCGGTCACGGCTTTTTTTCATACCCTTTGTCATCGGGCCAGCCGGTTTGCCGGGCCGCTGTATTGGCAAGCACATCACAGCGTTCATTCAGGGGATTGCCGCTATGGCCCCTGACCCATATAAACTGCACATCCAGGGTTTGTACCAGGGGCAGCAGCTGTTTCCACAGATCTGCATTCAGGGCGGGATTCCCATCGGATTTGTACCAGTTTTTTTGCTGCCACTTTCTGGCCCATCCCTTGTTTACAGCATCCACCACATATTTTGAGTCGGAATGCAGAATCACTGGACTGCGGGCTCCTTCCAACGCTTTCAGGGCCTTGATCACCGCCATCATTTCCATGCGGTTATTGGTGGTGTGGTTGTAGCCGCCGGATAACTCTCTGGCAGGTCCATCTGCCTTGTCCTGAATCACCACCCCGTATCCGCCGGGGCCGGGATTGCCGATGGCACTGCCGTCGGTGTAGACACGAATGGTGCCTTCAGGATATTCGACCGGCCGGCAGGGGGATGTTTTTTTCTTCACACAATCGGGACCTGGTCCCATAACCGGGTCTTCAAGAAAAGCCCGGGCCTGTTCCCGTGTTGTAAAGCTTTTGAATACAGGCCTGGGAAATCCCTTTACCTGGGCTTCCGCTTCGGGCCAGGTGGTAAAAATACCGGTTTTACGACCGGCGGCGACAGCATAAAATTTCATGAAGTTACTATAGGGGCTCCCGGCTGGCCTGTAAAGTACCGGGGCAAAAATTTACGGTTAAAAATTTTCATTGTTATGGTCTGGCGGTGCAGTTGTTTTTGTGGTATTGCCGGTATCAGAAAATAATGTATATCCATATGGATTTAACGGCAAAGGAGGCAGCAGACATGATCCATTCGAAAGCGACCAGTGAGCGGCGGCCGTACATGCGGATTCTGGCCGATGACCAGGTCTTTGAGATTCGGCGGGCCGCCTTTGACCTGATGTTCAGTGTGGGGTTCAAGGTGCTTCATCAGGGGGCCCGGCAGATGCTGCAAAAAGCCGGGGCTGTGGTGGATGGTCAGCATGTCAGGGTGCCGGAATTCATTGTAAAACAGTGTCTGACAACAGCCCCCAACGGGTTCACCCTGTATGACAGAAACGGGAATCGGGCCCTGGAGGTAGAGGGCCGTAAAAGCTATTACGGCACCTCCACCGGCAGCCCCAGAACCAAAGATGCCGGAACCGGAGAGATCCATCCCACCACTGTGGCGGATATCGGCATCGGGGCAAAAGTGGCGGATGCCTGTGAAAACATCGACTGGGTCATGCCCATGGGATCCTGTCAGGATGTGCCATCCATTGCCGCTGACCTGTATGAGTTCGAGGCGGTGGTGACCAATACCGTAAAACCCATAGTGTTCATCGGGTATTCGGGCCGGGGAACACAACTGGTCCTGGAAATGGCGGCAAAGGTCGCCGGGGGTATGGACAAGCTGCGGCAAAAACCCTTTCTTGCACTGTATCCGGAACCTATCTCTCCTCTGGTGCAGCCTGCGGAAACGGTGGACCGGATTTTTGCGGCAGCAGATCATTTTATCCCCCAGGTGCCGGGACCTGCCGTACAGATGGGGGCGACAGGTCCCATGACCATGGCCGGTGTCATCACCCTGATCACAGCGGAATCTCTCATGTGCCTGGTGCTGGCACAGCTGCGCCAGCCCGGCTGCCCGGTGTGCCTGAGCGGCAATGTCCAGATTCTGAACATGTCCTCCGGCGTGTTCGGGGTGGGATATCCGGAGATGAGCCTGGGGATATCCGCCCAGGCGGAAGTGGCCCGGTCTTTTGACCTGCCCACCTGGGGATATGCCGGGTGCACCGATGCCAAGGTGGTGGATGCCCAGGCCGGACTTGAAAGCGGATTTTCCATCATCACCCAGGCCCTTGCCGGGCTCAACCTCATCCATGATGTGGGATACCTGGACCAGGCCATGGTGTGTTCGGCAGCCCAGCTGGTGCTGGGCAACGAGGCCGTGGGCATGGCAAAAAAATTCATGGAAGGCATCCGGGTGGATGCTGCAACCATTGCCAGAAATGTGATTGCAGATGTCGGACCGGGCGGCCATTTTCTGGCCCACCGGCACACCGTGGACCATTGCCGTACCGCAGTGTGGGGTTCACGGCTGCTGACCAGAGAACCCTATGAAACCTGGCAGGCCAAAGGAGAAAAAGATATGGCCCGGCGGATTCAGGATCGGTTGATGGATATTTTGGACCATCATAAGGTGGCACCGCTGCCGGAAAAGGTGCTGACCGCCATGGCGGACATCCGGGAAGCCGGGGTCAAAGAGCTGACCGCCGGAAAATAAATCTGACCAAACAAACTACCCGGTGTGAAAAACACACGGGTGTGAAAAATGCATGAAGAGAAGACAGGATAGATCCATCATGCAAAAGAGGGGATCATGACCGACCCGCTGCCGGCACCACAGACACCGGCATATGAAACACTGGAAAAACTGGACCACATGGCCCGGCAGATACTTGAACAGATCGGCATCCGGATTTTAAGCCGGCCGTTTCTTGCGCTGTTGTCTGAAAAAGGGCTGTCCGTCACAGAAGACCGGGTGGTTTTTTCGCCGGACCAGATCACCACCCTGCTGGCACGGGCCCCTGAAAACTTTACCCTCTACGCTGTCAATCCTTCCCATGACATCACCATCGGCAGCGGCCCGTCCAGGCTGGCTGCAGGATACGGGTGCGCGTCGGTCATGGACCCGGACGGCAACCTTCGGGGGGCGATTTTCCAGGACCATGTGGACCTGGTGAAACTGGTGCACACAAGTGAGCTGTTCCACATCAACGGCGGCATCCTGGCCCAGCCATCTGACGTGGACCCGGACTCCAGCCACCTGGCAATGATGTATGCGGCCCTGAAATATTCAGACAAATGCATTTTCGGGATCCAGTGCAACCGGCAGCGGATGGAAGAGATCATGGCACTCGCAGCCATCCGGATAGGGGGCAAAGAGGCCCTGGTCCACACCCCCCGGGTGCTGACCATGATCAGCCCGGTCAGTCCGCTCCAGGCAGATCAAACCGGACTGGAGGCCCTGGATGTGGCAGGACAGTATCACCAGCCCGTGATTATTTCTCCGGGGGTGGCAGCCGGCACCACCGGCCCCATAGATCTTGCCGGCAATGTTGCCATGGCCGCGGCAGAGGCCCTGGGGCTTATCATGATCGCCCAGACCCTGCATCCGGGCACCCCGGTTGTTTTCGGTCTCCAGTGCTACGGGTCTGATATGAAAACAGGCAATATCTCCATCGGGTCCCCGGCCTATGCCCTCCAGGCAAAATACTGCGCAGCCCTGGCCCGGTATTATCATCTGCCCAGCAGGGCAGGGGGTGCGACCACTGATGCCCGAAACCTGTCTGCCCAGGCAGGGTATGAAAGCATGCTGTCCATGTTCACGGCCATGCAGAACCAGGTGAGCCTGATTGTGCACAGTGCCGGGATTCTGGACAGTTTTGCCGCCATCTCCTTTGAAAAATTCATCATGGACCTGGAGATCATCCAGATGATCCGGTTTTACATGGATGACATGACAGTGGATGACACCACCTTGAACCTTGATCTGATTCGGTCGGTGGGGCCGGGGGGGCTGTTTTTGACCACCATGGACACCATGAAAAAATGCAGAACCCATTCCTGGAATCCCGCAGTGGCTCTGCGAGGCAATCTCATGAACATGTCGCCTGGTGAAAAATTTGTAAAAAATATCCAGGATACCCGGGAGCGGATGCTGGCACAATACCGGCAGCCGGAAATTGATCCGGCTGTATTGAAAAATATGGATGATTTCATGCACCAAAAAGGGGTGGACCCTGATACCCTGCCGTTGTATTATTAAATGATTACGTAAAATCTATCCGGAATATACTATATGTGGTGCAGATCGTTGGATATGAAGGAAATACTGCACCAAAACCTATGTATGACACCATTTGGAGGCTGATTATGCAGGATACCATGAAAGCAATTGTCAAGGCAAAACCCGAGCCGGGATTGTGGCTTGCGGATGTGCCGGTACCAAAAATCAGGCATAATGAGGTGCTCATTAAAATTTTGCGTACCGCCATCTGCGGCACGGATGTTCATATCTACAACTGGGACAGCTGGTCCCGAAAAACCATTCCCGTGCCCATGCACATCGGCCATGAATTTGTGGGCACCATTGAGCAGGTGGGGTCCCATGTGGCTGATTTTAAAAAAGGTGACCTGGTGTCCGGAGAAGGCCATCTGGTGTGCGGTCACTGCCGCAACTGTCTGGCCGGCCGCCGCCATCTGTGCAAGGACACCAAGGGGGTGGGGGTAAACCGCCCCGGAGCGTTTGCCCAATATCTGGCCATCCCGGTGACAAATGTCTGGTATTGTGAGCCGGACATCCCCCTGGAAACCCTGGCCTGCTTCGACCCCCTTGGCAACGCCACCCATACGGCACTTTCTTTTGACGTACTGGGAGAAGATGTGCTCATCACCGGAGCCGGCCCCATTGGATGCATGGCTGCTGCCATTGCCAGGCACAGCGGTGCCCGGCATGTGGTGGTCACCGATATCAATTCCTTTCGTCTGGATCTGGCAAAAGGAGCGGGCGCCACCCTGGCACTGGATGTCACCCGGCAGTCGGTGGCTGATGCCCAGAAAGAACTGGGTATGAAAGAAGGATTTGACGTGGCCATGGAAATGTCCGGCAGCCCGGAGGCGTTACATACCATTTTACAAAACATGTGCCATGGCGGCAAAATTGCCATGCTGGGGATTATGCCTGACCAGACCGCGATTGACTGGAATACGGTGGTATTTAATATGTTGACCATCAAGGGCATTTATGGCAGGGAAATGTATGAAACCTGGTACAAGATGACATCCATGATCCAGACCGGCCTGGACATCACCCCTTTGATTACCCACAGGTTTCCCTATACACAGTTTGAAGACGGGTTTGAGGTGATGCGCTCGGGCCGGTCCGGAAAAGTGATCCTTGACTGGACCCGGACCCAATAAATTCCGATAGGATGATAATTACCACACACGAAGACCACGAAGGATGGCATATGAAAAAATTCCCATTATACCCTTCATGTGCCTTCTCATATTATCTTCGTGGTGCACCGATAAATGGGTACAAAAAAGAGGCATGACGTGTAAAAATCAGTAATGATATGGGAGAATTCACAGATGGGTACAGACAAACTGGACAACAGCCTGGATATGGAACTTACGGCTCTCAAAGAAGAGGGCCGGGCAAAAGCATCGGAACGGATCATTCAGGGATATATGCCGCCCGAAGACAGCCGGGGACCCCGGTACAGACTGGTGGGTTCCGGCCAGGCATTCATGCGGTTCAACTCCAATTCCTATCTCTCATTGTCCCACCACCCGGAACTGATTGCGGCTGCGGATCAAGCCACCCGGGAATTCGGGGTGGGGCCGGGGGCCGTACGCTTCATTGACGGCACCTTCATCCACCATGTGAGGCTGGAGGAACGTATTGCCGGGTTTGTGGAAAAACCTGCTGCAAAAATTTTCAACTCCGCCTATACCGCCAATTGCGGTCTGGCCCTGTCCATTTCCAGCAAAAAGACCCACTGGATCGGAGACCAGCTCAACCACAACTCCATTATCAGAGCCATGCGCATCAGCAATGTCCCCAGTCAGAACAAGGGCATTTACAAGCACAATGACATGGCAGACCTCCAACGGTGCCTGGATGCGGTCAGTCTTGACATGGAGCGGGTGGTGGTGGTGTTCGACGGTATCTTCAGCATGCGCGGTGATTATGCCCCCATCAATGACATTGTAGAAATCTGCAGGGCCTGCGAAGATCGGTTCACAGACGGGGTGATCACCGTGGTGGATGACTCCCACGGCATCGGCGCGTATGGTGATACCGGCCGGGGCACCCCGGAATTTGCCGGGGCCTGGCCGGATGTGGTGGTGGGGACCTTCGGCAAAGCGTTCGGGGTGAACGGCGGGTTCATTGCCGGCAGCCGGACCCTGATTGAATCAGTGCGCCAGAAGGCAGATACCTATATCTATACCAATCCGTTAAGTGTGGCGGATTGTGCAGCAGCTGTCACAGCCATTGATATCTGCGACAGCAGCCAGGGACGCAAATTGCTGGCCCACCTCAAAGAGCAGACAAACCGGTTCCGCAAGGGTCTTACCAAACTGGGTCTGGAATCTATTCCCGGCCCCCATCCGGTGGTACCCCTGATGGTCAGAGATACTGCTAAAACCCATGCACTGGTAAAATATCTGTATGACAACGGGGTGCTGGTGGTGGGACTGACCTTCCCGGTGGTGCCCAAAGGCGATGAAACCATCCGGTTCCAGATCAATGCCTGTCATACGCCTGGTGATATTGATCAGGTGCTGGACCTGCTGGCTAAATTTGTCTGAAAAAAAATCCCCGGACCTTTTTTCCGAAGTCCTTGAATTTGGCGTACAATCAGTGTATTATAGAAAAATTGGCTTGGCCAGCACAAGGATGACCGTGCATGATCCAAATGTTTTTACAAGGAGAAAAAGGAATGGAGCCTGATAAATTCAGAGAGTCCAGACAGGAAATAAACCGCATGTGTAAAGGTGTTTATGCCCTGATTGATAAAAAAGCGCTGGAAGAATCCAAGGAAGGGTATGAAAAAATTCATGAACGTCTGGATGTTCTCAAACCCCAGGCAGAAGGGGAGATCCAGAAGCGGTCCGTCAAGAATCTGGGACTCAAGCTCAAAAACCTGTCGACCCTTATCCGCAAACTGAAACCCAAGGCAGGTGCCGCCCGAAAGGCCGGAAAACCAGGTGTCGTATGGGATGAAGAACGGCTGGCCCAGTTGGCCACGCCCTTTTTGGAAAAGATTTTTCAGAATATGGGAACAGATGAAGGTGCTGGTGTGTGTCTGGGTACTACAGGAAAAGGTATTCGCCCCAATTACCATATCCAGTTCAGTGATAACACCATAACACCTTTCAGCGGATCCAACCACAAACCCAGCCAGAAGCCGGATGCCGGCAAGACAAAAAATATTTCCGCTCCCTTTTCAAGGGAAGTGATTGAGAAAGTTCTGGTCCAAAAAAAGTCCTGAACCTGCAGGGCATATTTTCATCCATGGTCCGGAAGAAACCGGATCATGGTTTTTCCCCCAACTGTTTGATCATTTTGACCTGGTTCCTTAAGGTGGATGAACAGTCAATGTCCACGCAATCCATGACACACTGCATGATGTGCATACCCAGTCCGCCGGGTCTGATCTCATCAAGATCCCGGGGGGCAAGGTTGTCAGGCTCCCATTGACAGCCGAAGTCTTCAATAATGATGATCAGTTCCGTGTGTGTGATTTCCCAGAAAATGTTGATCTGTCCATGGGGCTGCCCTTTGTAGCTGTGTTTGATGCTGTTGGAACAAGCCTCGACCACCGCCAGCATAATATTTGCTGCCTGGGCATCATCCATTCCGGTGGCGGCTGAGATTTTTTTCACCATGCCCCGCACCAGTTGCAGGTATTTCGGGTGGGACGGAATACTCAGGCCCAGGTGCGCAGGATTTGTGGCCATGGTGTCGTTCATGTGCTGCAATGTCCCGGTTTTTTTGTATTAAAAATCATTTTATCCTGGGAAAAATTTGGATGTACATTTCATAATAATAAGGTCTGCAGTCATCCCGGCGTTGTTTGTCAATCTTACCACAACATAAACAGTTGCGCCAGCTTCCGGTGGAGAAATCGCATGTAGCGCGATCACATCGGGTTGATCTTGCCTGCGGATTATCGTTGACACCCCAAAACCGGTAGGTTATTTATGCCCTATGATACGCGTTGAAAACCTTGTAAAAACCTATGGTTCGACTGTGGCCTGCAACCGGTTGAACTGCCGGTTTGATGCCAAAAAAGTGACCGTGATATTAGGGGGGAGCGGATCTGGAAAAACCACGCTCTTGCGGCAGATTACAGGACTGGAAAAGCCGGACAGCGGATCGGTATTTTTTGACGACATGGATTTGACCCGGGCTTCCAAAAAAGACTTGTATAAAAAAAGAAAAAAAATGGGCATGCTGTTTCAGGGTTCTGCCCTGTTCAATTACCTGAATATTTTTGAAAATATAGCCTTTCCCCTTCGCGAACATACCAGGATCGCAGAAAATGTCATAAAAAACATTGTGACCATGAAGCTTGAAATGGTGGGATTGCGGGGGAACGAGCATCTGATGCCCTCCCAGCTGTCCGGGGGGATGATGAAACGGGTGGGGCTGGCCCGGGCTATTGTCATGGATCCCAAGGTGATCTTCTATGATGAGCCAACCTCCGGCCTGGATCCTATTTCCACCGGGGTGATCGGTAAGTTGATCAGGGATTTGAATGTCAAGCTGGACATCACCACGGTGGTGGTGTCCCATGACATCGCCTCCAGTTTCAAGATTGCCGATAAAATCATTATTCTCTATTTCGGAGACATAATTGCCCAGGGAACAGTGGACCAGATTAAAAACAGCACAGATGAACGGGTCCAGCAATTTATCACAGGTTCCCCGGAAGGGCCTATTCCTTTTACCCGAACAGATACCAATTACGTTGAAGCGCTTTTGGCAGACACTGACAAATCCATGGAAAAAATGTCATGAACCTTGATATTGCAGCATCCATTGGCCAGGCTACGATAGCCCGGGTGCAGGTTATCGGCAGAAGCGGCGTGTTTTTGTTTTTTGCGTTTTTCCTGGCGTTTCGACCGCCATACCGGATTTTTCGGCTGATCAAGGAAATTGAATTTGTCGGATCCAAATCATTTTTGATTGTATTTGTCACCGCTTTGTTCACCGGAATGGTGCTGGGGCTGCAGGGATATCATACACTGACCCAGTTCGGGGCCCAGGCCCTTTTGGGGTCTGCCGTAGCCCTTTCCATTATCCGGGAGTTGGGACCTGTGCTGTGTGCGCTTATGGTAACCGGAAGAGCAGGCTCCGCCATTGCCGCAGAAATCGGCATCATGAGAATCACCGACCAGTTTCCGGCCCTGGAAATGATGGCCATTGATCCTGTTAAATATGTGATCAGCCCCAAAATTCTGGCCGGTATCATTTCTCTACCCCTGTTGACGGCCTTTTTTGATGTGGTGGGCATCATGGGTGGGTATCTGGTGGGGGTCCAGCTTCTCGGGGTCAACCAGGGAGCGTATTTCGGGAAAATGATCACAGCTGTCACCTTTGCAGATATCTATGGCGGTATGATTAAATCCTTGTGTTTCGGCCTGTTGATTACCTGGATTTCATGCTTTATGGGATTTTGTGCCAAACCCACCACCGAAGGGGTGAGCCGTGCCACTACCCGGGCGGTGGTGGTGAGCTCCGTGTCCATTCTGGTGGTGGATTATATCTTGACATCTTTATTGCTATAGGATGTAATATCGATCATGTACGGCAGAAAAACAGAAATTTCGGTGGGGGTGCTCATGGTCCTGGGAATGGGTTGTCTGGTGTATCTTTCCATTAACCTGGGCGGGGTGAATCTGTTCGGGTCTGACACCTATACCATTAAGGCCTCATTCCGATCCGTGGAAGGACTTGAACCGGGTGCCACCGTTGAAATAGCCGGAGTGCCCGTAGGAAAGGTCAAGCAGATCCGCCTGGAGGAAAACGACGCCCTGGTGGAAATGGAAATTCAAAATACCACCCAAATTTCCGATGATACCATTGCATCGGTTCGAACCAAGGGAATTATTGGTGACAAGTTCATTAAATTGTCGCCTGGCTGGTCTGAGGAACACCTCAGTGAAAATGATGTTCTCATGGATACGGAATCCGCCATCAGTATAGAAGAACTGATCAATAAATACCTGTTTGATCAATAAAACCAATTGCGACAAACAGCATATGACATACGGAAAATCTGCCATGGGATTTCACATAGAAAGCGTTGAAAAGAAAAATGCCGCCATGATCCGGGTGGCGGGAGATGTGGACATGTATACCTCTCCGAGCCTGCGGGATGCCCTGGTTCCGTTTTTTAAAAAAAATGTAATGGCAGTTGTGGTGGACCTTTCCCGTGTTTCCTTCATGGACAGCTCGGGCATAGCCACCCTGGTGGAAGGGTTGCAGTGGAGTAGAAAACAAGACAGGCAGTTCATTCTGGCCGGTCTTGGCGATACGGTATCCAATGCCCTTTCTTTGACCAAACTGGACAATGTGTTCACCATCCATAAAAATGCAGAACAGGTCTTTGCATCCATAACCCGGGAAAACCAAGGAAAGAAAACATGAGATATCACCTGATTGCCAAAACCATTTTAGTGACCTTTTTTTTGCTGCTGTCTGCTGCAGGGAATGTCTGGGCATCCCCTGCTCAGGATCAGCTCAAAGCCGGCATTGATACCATCATACATATTTTGAAAGATGATACCCTTAGAGGAGAAGCCAATACCGAAGGTCGCAGGAAGGCGCTCAGACAGGTGTTCTTTGAGCGGTTTGATTTTGAAAAGACATCCCAGCTCAGCCTGGGCAGGCACTGGCGGGACAGAACACCCACGGAACGTAAGACATTTGTTGATTTGTTCTCCCGGCTTCTGGAAAATAATTATGTGTCAAAAATTGAATCCTACACCGATGAACAGGTGACGTATGTCAAAGAACAGATCAGAGACAAAAAAGCCCAGATCGATACCATCATCATCACCGATACCATAGAAATTCCCATCGATTACAGGATGTACCAGACCGATACCGGTCAATGGCTGGTGTATGATCTGGTGATTGAGGGTGTCAGCCTGGTGGCAAACTACCGGGCACAGTTCACCCGGATGCTGGAATCCGATTCCTTTGCATCGCTGCTCAAACAATTGGAGGAGAAAACAACCCCGGACTCCTGAACCTATGGGCCCGGCAGTGTCAGGGCCATTCCATGTACCCGAATCCTGTTCGATTGACCGAAACCCGCCCCCCTGTAGTTGCCGTGTGCAATATGTCTGGTGTCACATTTACTTGCACCGGTCACCATAATGGTTTGCTAACCATTTTCTAATTATTTGCTCATCATTTGGTAAACAAATCCTTATAAAAGATCTGTATCTTCACATTCAGTTCAGTGAATAATTTTTTTTGTAAGGGATACCATGTCTTCTTCCAATTTACTTCTTGTGCTGTTGATGCTCACTGTCAGCGGATATTTTCTGGGCCGCAGGCGTGCTGTCGCCGTTGCTGTTGCCGGCGGCCGAAATCAGCAGATACTGCATTCCCGGCCCACCTACTATGGGGCTTTGGCAGCACTGTGGTGCGCGTTTCCCGCCCTGGTCATTTTTTCCTTCTGGCACCTCTTTGAATCCAGTGTGATCACCCAGCTTGTGATCGCCGGACTGCCCCCTGACATGCAGGCCATGCCCGCAGATCGGCTGGGTCTTGTGATCAATGATATCAAAAACCTTGTAGGCGCAAATATTGTCCCCCAAAAAATTCATCCCGCCATCCAGTCAGCAGCCGACCATTATACACAGCTTACGGCCATCAGCCATGCCACTTTGGCAGTGATCGCCACCGCCATTGCCATTGCCGGTATTCTGTGGGTGCAAAAGATCATTTCTCCGGAACTGCGGGCCCGCAACCATGTGGAAACAATGATAAAATACATGCTTGTGGCCTGCTCCACCATCGCTATATTCACCACCATCGGCATTGTTCTGTCGGTTTTGTATGAAGCCATCCGGTTTTTCAAGATTGTTCCCTTGCATGAATTTGTGTTTGGTCTGAAATGGAGTCCCCAGATGGCCATCCGTGCTGATCAGGTGGGCTCTTCTGGTGCATTCGGCGCCGTTCCGGTGTTCATGGGCACCATGCTCATATCAGCCATTGCCATGTGTGTGGCGGTTCCCATCGGTCTGATGTCCGCTATTTATCTGTCTGAGTATGCCGACAAAAGATTCCGTGCAGTTGCCAAGCCGCTGCTGGAGATTCTGGCTGGTATCCCCACGGTGGTGTACGGATTTTTTGCTGCCCTGGTGGTGGCCCCCATGATCCGTAATGCCGGGGTATCCATCGGTCTGGATGTGTCCTCTGAAAGTGCCCTGGCCGCAGGCCTGGTCATGGGCATCATGATCATTCCCTTTGTATCCTCTCTTTCCGATGACGTGATCAATGCCGTACCCCAGTCCCTGCGGGACGGTGCCCTGGGTCTGGGCTCCACCCACAGTGAAACCATCCGTCTGGTTGTTCTGCCTGCTGCATTGCCGGGAATTGTAGGCGGCGTGCTGCTGGCGGTTTCCCGGGCCATCGGTGAAACCATGATCGTGGTAATGGCGGCAGGTCTGGCGGCCAATCTGACGGTAAATCCCCTGAACACCGTCACCACAGTGACGGTCCAGATTGTCACCCTGCTGGTGGGTGACCAGGAATTTGACAGCCCCAAGACCCTTGCAGCCTTTGCCCTGGGCCTGATGCTGTTTGTCATTACCCTTATCCTGAATGTCATCGCCCTGGTGGTGGTGCGCAAATACAGGGAGCAATATGAATAATCATTCCCGCGACAACCATGCCGGCCGGAATAATGATGCCGGCAAAAGCCATATCAGCACCAGCACCAAAGCTGCGGCCGCAAGTACAATGGATATTGTCAATCAGGGGCTGTCCAGGCGCTACAATGCTGAAAAGCGGTTCCGGCTGTATGGTATCTGTGCCATCATTCTTTCCATGGCGTTTTTGGCCATGCTGTTCATCAGCATCATTGGCAACGGGTACACCGCTTTCCAGCAGACATTTGTTAAGCTGGATATTTTTCTTGACCCCGAAACCATTGATGCCCAGTCCCTGCAAGATGTCAATTATCAGGCCATGGTGAAACAATCTCTTGGTGCCATGTTCCCTGAGGTAAAAACCCGGGCCCAGAAACGGGAGTTATATGGCATGGTCAGCACCGGAGCTGCCTTTCAATTGCAGGATTTTGTGCGCAAAAACCAGCAGATGATCGGATCGGTTATCCAGCTTTGGGTACCGGCGGATGATGATGTGGACATGCTCATAAAAGGCCATATTTCCCGGGATGTGCCTGAAACCGAACGTAGAATCAAAGATGTCCACCTGTCCTGGATTGATCGTCTCCAGGAACAGGAACGGATCCAAAAAAGGTTCAATACCACTTTTTTTACGGCAGGAGATTCCCGTGAACCGGAACTGGCAGGTATCCTGGGTGCGGTTTCCGGTTCATTTTATACCCTGATCATCACGCTGGTGTTATCTTTTCCCATTGGTGTGGCCACAGCGGTTTACCTGGAGGAGTTTGCCCCGAAAAACCGGTGGACCGACATCATTGAAGTCAATATCAACAACCTGGCAGCAGTGCCCTCCATTGTGTATGGCCTGCTGGGGCTGGCGGTTTTTCTCAATTTTTTCGGACTGCCAAGATCGGTTCCCCTGGTGGGCGGGTTTGTGCTGACCCTGATGACCCTTCCCACCATTATCATTGCCGGCCGGGCAGCCTTGAAATCAGTACCTCCCTCCATCCGGGAGGCCGCCCTGGGCGTAGGTGCTTCTAAAACCCAGATGGTGGTCCACCATGTGCTGCCGCTGGCCCTGCCGGGTATGCTCACCGGGACCATCATAGGTATGGCCCAGGCACTGGGTGAGACAGCCCCTTTGCTCATGATCGGTATGGTGGCCTTTATTGTGGATATACCCGGCGGATTCACCGATCCGTCCACGGTGCTGCCCGTACAGATTTTTTTGTGGGCGGACAGTCCGGAACGGGCCTTTCTGGAGAGAACCTCAGCTGCCATCATGGTATTGCTGGCGTTTCTGGTGACCATGAACGCAGTGGCGGTTTTTCTGAGAAAAAAGTTTGAACGAAGATGGTAAGTGGTATGCAGATAGTGTTTATTAATTGAATGTATTTTAACAACCAAAAAATGTAAGGAGAAACAAATGAAAAAGGTGTTTATCGCAAGTCTGGCCCTGGTGTTTGCACTGGGCATTGGTACCGTTGGAGCGGCATCCCGGGATTATATCTCCATTGTGGGATCGTCCACGGTGTATCCGTTTGCAACGGTTGTTGCAGAAAATTTTGGTAAATCCACCAGTTTTAAAACCCCCACAATTGAATCCACCGGGTCCGGCGGAGGCCACAAACTGTTTGGTGCCGGTGTTGGTGTGGAATATCCGGATATCACCAACTCTTCCCGGCGGATTAAAAAATCGGAGTTTGAAAAAGCGGTTGCAAACGGTGTCAAAGAAATCGTTGAAGTGAAGGTAGGGTATGACGGCATTGTCATCGCCAACTCCATCAAGGCCCCGCTGTTCAAATTGAGCCGCAAGGATATTTTCCTGGCCCTGGCCAAGGATGTGCCGTCCGGAAACGTGGCCGGCAAAACCGTTCCCAATCCCAACAAAACCTGGAAAGATGTAAATCCCTCATTGCCGGATGTAAAAATTGAAGTTCTGGGTCCTCCTCCCACCTCCGGAACACGGGATGCGTTTGTAGAGCTGGCCATGGAGGGCGGTGCAAAAAAGTTTTCATGGATCGCTGATCTGAAGGGCAAAGACAAAAAAGCCTACAAAGCACTTTGCCATACTATCAGGGAAGACGGTGCCTATATTGAAGCCGGTGAAAACGACAACCTGATTGTTCAGAAACTGGATGCCAACAAGGATGTGCTGGGAATTTTCGGGTTCTCTTTTCTGGACCAGAACGCGGACAAACTCCAGGGTGCGCTCATTGATGGTGTTGCTCCGGAATTTGAAGCCATTGCAGACGGCAGCTACCCGGTATCCCGGCCCTTGTTTTTCTACGTCAAAAAAGCCCATGTGGGCAGCATTCCCGGAATCAAGGAGTTTCTGGCCGAGTTCACCAGTGAAAAAGCCTGGGGTGATAACGGCTATCTTACTGATAAAGGTTTGATTCCCATGCCTGAAGCGGAAAGGAAAAAGTTCCGCCAGGCGGTTGAAAATTTAACCCCGCTTTCCGGTTCTGAATTGTAATTTCTGGTAGAAAATGTAAATCCGGACAAGGGGTGCAAGCCCTTTGTCCGGATTTTTTTTGCACAAGCGATTAGTTTTTTTCTGCAGCCCTTGCGCACTGAATGCAGGTGAGCGCACTGGGGTCTGCTTTCAGCCGGCCGGCGGCAATTTCTTCTTCACACTGGATGCAATAGCCGTAATCCCCGGTTGTGATGCGTTTCAGTGCGGTGCGGATCCGCTGTGTTTCTTTTGCCAGAAGCCTTGCCGTTGCCTGGTCCATGGCCTGGCGCTGCATGGCATCCATCCGTGACAGCCGGCCTATCCGGGACTGGTCCAGTTCCACCGGTGTAATTGTCTGCTTTCCCTCGGTGATCTCTTTGAGGCGCTTTTCAAGACGGGTTTTAAAATAGGGATAGTCTATGGATTCGTCCATGTCGGTTATGTCCTGTATCCTGTGTATGGTGTAATTCAGGCGTAAAAAAGATCAATTTATAATCAGGAAGGGGTGTTGTCAATACAGAAGAAGAAGCTCTCTTGGTCATCAATAGCCCCGGCCCCGGATGATGGTAATGACCAGCCACAGCCCCAGAATAGCGGAAATAAGGTATCCTGACATGCCCAAAGCAGGATAGCCGAACAGCAGGGGTCCCACCCCGGTGGTGATGATCATGGAAGATCCTATGATCAATGCCCCCAGGACAATACCCAGGGTCAGGCGGTTGAAGCTGTTCTCCAGGGCTTTTTGCAAGGGGCTCAGATTTTTGTGATCAAATCCGATGATGAGTTCGTTGTGTTGTATTTTTTTCAAGATGGTTGACAGGGTGTCGGGCAGATGCTTTTGCAGGGTCCACATGGCAGCCAGGTTGTTGCGCAGCCGCTGCCACATATATCCCTTTGAATACTGCCGGGAGACCAGTTTGCGCACATGGGGTTCAGCCTCTGAAATCACATCCAGATCCGGATACAGCATCCGGGCCGTGCCCTCAACGGTGATAAGGGCCTTGATGACAATGGACATGTCCGGCGGCAGGCGCAGATCATGGGATTTCAACACCTGTACAATATCCTCCAGCAGCTGCCCCATCTGTATATCCTTCAGGGGCAGAGACATATAGACATCCATGATATCCATAATGTCCTTTTCCAGCTGCTGAACGGTCACAGTTTTTTGTGCTGTTGCAATATTCAGCAGCATCTCGGTAACTTTTTTGCTGTCTTTGTCCACCGCTGCCCGGATCAAAAACAGAAGGTCGTTTTTTTCATCCGGTGTGAGCCGGCCCACCATACCCCAGTCCATGAGACACAGTCTGTTGTCAGAGGTGATTACCATATTCCCCGGATGGGGGTCGGCATGGTAAAATCCATGGTCCAGGATCTGGAGAACGGCTGACCGCAAGCCTGCGGCAGCCAAACTTTTGCGGTCGGTTTCCGGCAGATCCATATCGGATGTGATTTTGGTCCCTTTAACAAAAGCCGTTACCAGCACCCGGGGGGTGGCATATTCGGTGAACACCTCGGGAATGAGTATATCAGATGCCTGTTCAATCTTGGATTTGGCAATCTGAATATACCGGGCCTCCCTGGAAAAATCAATTTCCCTCAGCAGTGTGCGCCGACAGGTTTCCACGATTGCCGGCAGGTCATACACCTGCAGGGCATCAATATTGTTATGGGCTTGCCTGGCCAGTGTTTCCAGGATATTCAGATCGGTTTCAACGGTTTTGACAATGCCGGGACGTCTGACTTTCACCGCCACAACTCTTTTTGCGCCTGGATGAATCGCCTTGTGCACCTGGGACAGGGAAGCAGCTGCCACAGGTTCCGGATCAAAAGACTGAAACATGCATTCCAGGGAGGTATCAAATTCCTGTTCCAGGACCGCTTTGACATCCTCAAAGGGAATCGGACTTACCGCATCCTGAAGCTTTGTCAACTCCCGGATCATGGGCAACGGCAACATATCCGGCCGCATGCTGAGGATCTGCCCGAACTTGACAAAGGTAGGTCCCAGTTCTTCTAAAGCAAGCCGAATGCGCTGGAACACATCCATGTCCGCATCGATCTGTGGGGAGATGCTGTGCACCAGTTTTTTCACCGGCAGATCCAGCCGCTGGAGAAGATCTCCGAATCCATACTTGGCCAGAATGAAAGCCATGTCCTTTAACCGGGCCATGTTGGTGAAGGTCTTCAGTTCCATATGTTTTTATCCAAATGCGTTGCAGACAATAAAAAAATAGCCGATCAGAACAGGTTTTGTTCAATACTGATAGTTCATAACACTTTTTATAAAGCCATTCAACTTTCATTTGTGGCACATTTCCAGGGATGACCGGTCAAAATATCAACAACAATTTGACCTGAGCAGGGCTTTTGATTTAAGATACTCCAAACAAGGAAAGGGGTTTTAACCGATGTTGTATTCAGGACATTTTTCATTCAAACAGGATGCTGGACCGGAAGGGGAGTATAAAGAAGCGGTTCCTTTTATGCAGTTTTCCAATTAGCAGGCCCAAAGGTCCGGGAAGGGGGAGTATGCTGATGGTTGACACACCATTTTTGCGGAGATGGTAGATATATGGAGGCTTTCTGGATATTTAACCCGGATTCTTCGGCCCATCCGGCAATGGTCCTGCTGCCGTATCTTTTTCTGCCACTTGTGGGATTTCCGGTCACACCGTTTCTGGTGTTGCTGGGCCTGAGATTCGGGTCTGCCTGGGGTATTGTCTTCATGATGGCCATTGTGCCGATCCATCTTGTTGTTTCCTTCTGGTTTACCCGGGTGGTTGCAGGCCCCTGGATACGGATACTGGCAAAAAAAGTGGGGGTGTCCATACCGGAACTGCCCGAGAGCCGCCAGCTGGGGTTTGCGTTTTTGTTCATGGTGATTCCCGGGCTTGGATACAGCATAAAAAATCTGGTGCTGCCGTTATCCGGCATCCGGTTTTTTCCTTATTTGATGTGTGGATGGCTGATTCAGGGTATTATGGGCATTCCTTTTGTGATCATGGGAAAAGCCTTGATCCAGTGGGATATAAAGCTGCTGGCGGCGGTGGGCATGATTGTTCTGGTGATTTTTTTGTTCAAACATAAAATTCGTGACATGTACCGCGGTATCATGAAATTATAGAAAAAGTAAAAAAAGGCAACATAAAACAGATGAGAACTTTATTGCCGGCTGGACTGTTACTGCTGATCCTGCTGGTTTCCACGCCGGGCTGGTGCGAAGAATCTGACGGTTTGCAGACCTTTCAGGTCTTTTATGAAAATGATCTTTTCGGAGATACAGACAGGTATTATACCAATGCCCTGCAGATGACCTGGCTGTCCAAAGATCTGAAACAATACAAAGATGATGTCCGCCTGCCGGACTGGTCCCTTCCTTTGATCCGGGCGGTTCCGTTTGCCCATGTTCCCGGCAGCACCCATAATATCGGGCTGCTGTTCGGGCAGCAGATTTTTACCCCTGCAGATATTGCGGCCACGGATCTGCTGCTTGATGACCGGCCCTATGCCGGATATTTATATACAGGCATCGCCCTGCACAGCAAAACCGCAACCAAACTGGATACCATTGAAATTTCCCTGGGGGTGGTGGGCCCGGCTGCCCTGGGGGAACAGGTTCAGAATACCGTACATGATTTCAGAGATATCGCTCAAGCCCAGGGCTGGGATCATCAGCTTGCCAACGAACCGGCAGTACAATTTTCCTGGCAGCGCAAATGGCGGAACCACAGGGCGATGCTCACGAATATCCTGTGCTATGACCTGCTGTCCCACACCGGTGTCACCCTGGGCAATGTGAGAACCGGTGCGAATGCCGGCCTGGAAGTCCGGATGGGATACAATATTCCAATGGATTTCGGGTCCGACGTGATCCGTCCCGGTGCCGGGATCAGTGCTCCGGTATCCAATTCCGGGTATCCCCATATACCGGATTTTGGCGTACACCTGTTTGCCGGTGTCCGGTCAGCAGCGGTGTTTCGTGATATCTTTCTGGACGGCAACACCTTTAAAAGCAGCCACAGTGTGGATAAAAGACCATTGGTGGGGGAATTGTCCGCAGGCATTGCCGTAAACTATAAGCGGATCAAACTGACCTACCGCCATGTTTTTAGAACCAAACAGTTCGATAACCAGTCCAGGGGCCATGTGGTGGGATCTTTGGCTCTGACCGTCTCTTTTTAGGGATTTGGTGCTACACCGGTTCCAGGAAACACCCCCCCTGGGATGTGTCCAGATGTTGGGACCGATACCCGGGAACCGCTGCCTTGCAGGCGATGGGCCTGCCCTGAACAGAGGCGTCCAGGACCAGCTCCAGGCCTTTATCCGACGGAATGAATGTCACGATAACAGCGCCTCCCGGCACCAGGGTGGGGCCAAATGACAAAGGGATGTTTTGTTTAAGCCATCCGGGAAAAATTCCGGAGCCCAGTATCAATGTATCGCCTTCTTCTCTGATGAACAGGCTGCGCATCATCAAGATCCATTCTGCGGCAGCCCAGCCGTGCTGGCCGTCTCCCATGCACCCGCCCCCAGTCAAAGGGTTTATGGCTTCCGGCCACTGGCCGGTGGGGGATGCCAGATCCGCCACGGTGGTGATCAAATCCCGGTACCGGGTATCCTGGCTGCGCAAAAACGTCTGGGCCATGGCCAGGGTCAGGTAGATGTTGATGCCTGAGTGAATCATGTCCTGGAAAAAGGCATTGCCATAGGAGCAATGGGACATGAGATAGGACATGGTGTTCATGATCCTGGCATCATTTGGTGGTGTGATCTGCAATGGATAATCCGCCACCAGGGACCCCACAGCTCCTGCATCCATACGGCGGTAGGGGGATGCCGGGATGGCATGGTATCGTTTATATGCGGCAGCCTGGCCCAGGGAGGCAAAAATCCGGTTTTCAAAATCCGTTGCCTGGGCAGCGAATGTGTTCTGATAAGAACTGTTTTTTTGTATTTCTGCCAGCCTGGCTGCCGCTCTGAGTCCGGCAACTCCCCAGAAATCATCCCAGTAATAATAGTCGTTGGGTCCCAGATGTTCGGCGCTGAATCCGGCCGGCAGCAGGCCGTCATGGGGTTTGCCGTCCTTTTTGCTGCGGCGGTTGTGCAGGATCCACCGGGCACCTTTCATCAAAGAGGTGAAAAGATCGGCTGACGGGGCGATGCCGGTGCACTGTGTGAATCGGTAAGCGATCCACAAAACCTGGCCGTTGGAATCCCATTCTCCTTCCTGGGAATGGAAATACCCGGTCAGGCTCTGGCGGTCCGGAAACCTATGGATCAAGCGGTTGCATTTTCGGACGAGTCCCAGACCCAGCAGGGCATTGATCATTAAACATGCATCCCGGAACCAGAACCGCCGGTAGGTGTAGGGGCCGGGATATACTTCATCCGCGCTTAACAGCAGCAGGGTCCTGACTGCGGCATCATACAGGAATTGAAAATCTGCATCAGGTACGGACAATGCTGCGGTTTGGGCAACAACCTCTGATGTGGGGGTAATCCCCCGGCCGGTGTCAGAGGATGGTTCGGCCGTATCCTTTTCCAGGGGCACCTGGATATCTATATGGGTGGTTTCATCGGCCCTTATAGGAAAAAACGCGGCAGCCGTGGCCATGCCGATGGGACAGGCGGTCTGGTTTTCAGCCTGGGGCCGGTGCAGGTTCAGGGCCACATCCCCGTGATCATAGGTGGAAAACAACACCTTTTCAGGCGCAGTTGTAAAGTGTACATCATTGGTGTGGTTAATGGTAAACCGGCTGTCTTTATAGCGGATATGGTCGATGAAATGAATGCCTTCCGGATTATAGGGCCGTATGGACACAATAAGCCATCCAGCATCCTTTTGCATGCCGCCTCTGGCTCTCATCTGCATCACCGGTCCTGCATGGCTGTCCATTGCCACCGTGGCTGTGCAGACCAGAGACAGCGTATCTTTTTCTGTGGCAGTGGTGACGGCAAGTTCGTCTGTCAGATCCAGTGTCTGGTCAGCATGGACCTGCCGGGACGGTACCAGCAGTTTTCCCGCTTCAGACATGAGCCAGACATCAATGGACCAGGCATCAAACAAGGGTGTCACAAGGCCCCTGGGATCGATGACAGGGTATAGGGCAAGGTCGTGTCGGCCCACTGCGGTCCAGTTTCTGTGGGTGACATTGATGTGGGAAAAAGAAAATCCCCTGGGGATAAAAGATGCATCCCGGGGGGTAAATTGTTTGACTACCCAGAAAGGCCATATCCAGTCAAGATTGTATTGAATGGCCCGGGTATTGATCAGACCCCGGGCATGGAAAATTAGTCCGGCCCGGAGCAGTTCAATGGGTTCCTGCACTTTTGAGGGTTTGCCGAACTGGCGCAGCCGGGCCATCACGGTGATCGGGTCCACAAATCCGTAATATCCGGTAATCCGTCTGATCAGAAAATGCCATGGGAACCATTTTTTAAAAAACCTATGCATTGCTCGCCTTCCTGGCTATATAAAGGGGTTGGCAATGTGCTGCTGCATTTTTTTGTCAATGGTTTTCTCAAAGGGCCTGCCGTAATAATCATATAACCGTGTTTCCGTCTCCAGATTCACCGGTTTTTGGGGATCAAATTCAGGGCCGTCCTTAATGGCCCGGGTTGTCAGGTCCATCTCAAAGGTGGATTCCCCCCAGTTAATGGATTTGACCCAGTGCAGAGACAACAGCACTTTTTTGCCCCCGGGCAGCCAGTTTCGGGTGTCCACCACCACATACCGAAGTGCCCAGGTGTCGTCATCCAAAATAAAATCCTCCACATGTCCGATATCCCCGTCCGATGCCTTGATAAAATATCCTTTGACTTCCTTGAAAGAGCGAAGGTGATTTTCCGGTGTGGTTTCCATGTCAGATTCATCCAGATCATCATCCGCAAGGATAGCAGTGTCAGACGTCACCGGTCCCACGGCTGCAGGATAGGCTGCCGGACCCCACAGGCCGGTGCCGGCCCAGTAATACGGATATCCATAATACCGGAACAATTTTTTTTCGTGCTCCCGGGACACTGGTTCATCTGCTGAGGGTGCCGGACAGTTTTCCAGCGTATCTTTGGATATGGTGAGAAAAAGACTGCGGGTGTTCCAGTCCGGACGGTCAATCATGATTGGTGATATCAGCACCTGGTTTCCTATCAGCCAGTTTCCGGTGTTGGCAATGATGTGACGTACGGTCCACCACTGGTCATCAAATAAAACATCTTCACATGTTCCAAAATGCTGGTTATCAGCATGTAATTTATATCCGATAATTTCATCTACACTCCTGAGCATGAAGCTCTCCTTTCTTTTTTAGAACCTTTGGATCTGGAGAAGGTTCTGGTAATACTGTGGACTTTTTCACTGATCAGATCCCATTCGGTTCGAATCGTCCGCAAAAACATCTCCCACGGTTCCATATCTGTTTCATCCATCACCGAAGCACCACTCCCCCGTGATACGGCATGTTCATAAAGATCCGACAGTTTTTGGGCACAGGTGTTTCGGCTGAAATCCTGTGCCGTCTGCAATGCGCATTTTTGCCATGCAGCTGTTTTTTCAGGATGAGACACTGCATCACAAATGGCCCGGGAGAATGCTTTGGTGTTTGCACCGCTATGTAACAGCATGCCGTTCTGTTTGTGCCGTACCACTTCTCTGGCACCCGGGGCATCCAGGGCGATCACTGGTGTGCCTGCTGCCATGGCCTCTGTGAGCACCATGCCCTGGGTTTCAGATTTGGAGGAAAACACAAACATATCCATGGCCTGGTAGGCATCGGCCAGGACTTTTCCCTTGAGATTGCCTGTGAGAACCAGCCGGTCCAGAAGGTTGTGCGCATCAAAGATGTCGTGAATTTTTGCTTCTTCCGGGCCTTCTCCGGCTACGCAAAACCAGGTGTCAGCAAGGGTTTCCATAGCTATGGCAACACTTTTTGCCAGAAATACCAGGTTTTTTTCAGGGGCAAGTCTGCCCACATGTCCTATGACAAAAGCATTTTCAGGAATCTGCCGTTCTTTTTTAAAGGCAGGGCCGTCTGCGGAGCCAAAAAAAGCGGTATCCACACCCGTGGGAATTTCCGTAATCGGGGTGGTGACTCCCCGCTTGCGGATCAAATCGGCAATACTTTTGCTGGGTGCCACCACCTGGTCGCATAAATTGGCGTACATGGTGGACAGGTTCAAGGCAAACTGCCTGAAATTCTCGTTGTCTCCGGCTACATAATGGGCATATTCCTCATACAGGGTATGGTGGGTGAAAACAAGGGGAAGCCGGTGGCGCCGTGCCGCCCGGAAGGCCGCATCACCCAGCAGATACGGATGGTGACTGTGGATGATATCAGCCTTGAAATCCTCCAGTTTTTCGGTAATGTAAAACGGTACGGGAATGCGCATGGAAAAATCACTGCCGTTGAAATTCTGGATGGCCGGCACACGTATAATAGTATCATCTTCGGTTTCATCTATGCCGGCTTCCGGGAATGTGGGCGCAACAATGAGAACCCGATGCCCTTTTTTTTGCAGATCCTGTGCAAAATTATGAACCGAGCGCGCCACCCCGCCCACATGGGGCAGGTATGTATTGGTGAACATACAGATATGCATCAGATTCTTTCATACCTGCCCATGAGTTCGGCATGGAAAAGCACATGGCCGGACATGGCATTTTCCACCTCTGCCTTGGCGCTTTTTTCAGGCAGATCCAGCAGGGTGTCCAGGGCAAATAATTTGAAAAAATACCGGTGTTCTCTGTCCGGCGGGCAGGGGCCGAAATACCCGGCTTCGCCATTAGTGCCGATACCGGCCACTCCCGGTGGCTCGCTGGCTTCTGCGATGGTGTGGGTATCCGGTGGGATATTGAATACCACCCAGTGGTCCCACATTCCGTCTTTGCGCAGGTTTTTGGGGACATCAGGATCATCCATGATCAGCACCAGGCTTTTGGCTTCATGGGGTACACCGGTGATCTCCAGGGGCGGATTTACATTATCACCGTCGCAGGTGTAGATGGACGGTATTTTTTCTCCCTGTATAAATGCGGAACTGGTAAGTTTCATAATGACCTCCAACGCTTTAGAATGGTAAGATAGTGACGTGCATCTTCACCTTTGTGTCAATTTTATTACCAATTGTATGCATATCTTTTTGCCGGGTCAATGGGGGAATTCACCCATTTTTCAGTAAAACATCATGGAACTATCTGGTATGGATGCCGACCCTGGAGGTGCCTTCCTGCCGGCCTGAGATCCACAGGCTCTGACAGTCCTGCAGCAAGGCACCTCCGGGGGCTACCGCCGTGCAACAGGGACCGCATTCCACGGGTCTCAGTATAGAACCAGGCCACTGCCGTGCAGACACCGGTCAACCGAACAAGACCGGTTCCATGCGACGGCCCTGAATTTCCGTTATTTGTGTCTTGACATAATACCGGGGGCGCTATACTTGTTATACCATTTTGGGTGTGTGATGCTGTATGAACGATATTCCATACCACTATACAGGAGAGGACCGGGTGTCAGTATGGTAGCGGTTGTCATTTTCAGTCTGGCCTACCTGGGCATCGCCCTGGGCAAAATTCCGGGACTGGTGATAGACCGGGTAGGTGTGGCCCTGCTCGGTGCCATTGCCATGGTGGTGTCCGGGGTGGTGACTCTGGAAGGGGCCGTGGGTGCCATCGATCTGCCCACGATCCTTTTGCTGTATTCGTTGATGATACTTTCCGCACAGTTGCGCCTGGGTGGTTTCTACACCTGGGTGGCCTTTATAATTGTGCCCTATTATAAACATCCCAGGGTTTTTTTAGGCATCACCATGGGGGTGAGCGCAGTGCTGTCCGCAGTGCTGGCCAATGATATCGTGTGCTTTGCATTGACTCCGGTGCTGGCGGTCTCGCTGCTGAAAGCCGGGCTGAATCCGCTGCCGTTTCTCATCGGCCTGGCGGTCTCCAGCAACATCGGGTCTGCCGCCACCATCATCGGCAATCCCCAGAACATGCTCATCGGCCAGACCGGGTATCTGGATTTTGCACACTTTTTTTTCTGGTGCACCCCGCCCGCGGTGCTGGCCCTGTCTGCAGGGTACGGAATCATATTGTGGATATACCGGGGAAGGTTTTGCCACCTGGAAAACAGGAAGAAGCAGGAAGGCAGCGAAGAGCCGGGGCAGCCTTTTGATCCGTGGCAGACATCCAAAGGGGTGCTGGCGGTGGGGGTGTTGATGATATTATTTTGCACGTCAATACCCAGAGAATATTCCGCCATCGGCATTGCCGGGGTGCTGCTGTGCTCCCGTAAAATGAAAACCCGGGACATCACGGGACTGGTGGACTGGCATTTGATCACCTTGTTCTGTGCTCTGTTTATCATCATCCACGGGATATCTGAAAGCGGATACCTGGATATGGTGATGGACCGCCTGGCGGACATGGGCCTGCATCTGAGCAGCCTGCCGGTGTTGACCGGAATATCCGCCCTGTTGAGTAACCTGTTCAGCAACGTGCCTGCGGCCATGCTGCTGATCTCCTTTCTGGATCCATCGGATCACATCCAGTGGCATACCCTGGCCGTTTCCAGTACCTTTGCCGGCAACCTGTTCCTGTTAGGCAGCATTGCCAATCTCATCGTGGTGGAACAGGCACAGGCCCATGGTATAAAAATTTCTTTTTTGCAGCATGCAGCCGTGGGTATTCCCGTGACCATCGCCTCTTTACTGATATTGACTGGATGGTTTCTGGCGGTATGAAAGACAAAATTATAAATACAACCTATGCCTCAGTCTTTGCCGTGAATCATCAATATTATCCCACAGAGCTGTTTTCCAGTAAACTTTCGCAGGTGCGAAAAACCGATCCCAAAGGGTATCGGCGCATCAGAAATACCATAGACCGGCTGCTGGTTGATCCGTCCGGTGCAGATGGCAAAATGAAGGGCATATACCATGGCCGGCTCAAAAAGTATGTGGGCCGGCGCGATTACCGCATCATCTATTACTGGTGTGCCAGGTGTCTCAAGGAAAACCGGCGCCTGCACTGCGGACCCATCCCCAACAACAGCGTGATCTTTTTTGATATCTATCACAAAAAAGACAAAAAAAAGATCAAACGCCCGGGATAGCGGACTTCCCGGAGATCAGCCTGGAGAATAAAAGGAGCGCAGTGTGTCCACCCCGTCTTTCACCGCTTTGGCAGAAGCATCAAGGGCGGTTTTTTCCGCATCGGTCAATGCCAGTTCCAGAATTTTTTCCACCCCGTTTTTCCCCAGAAGGGCCGGGACCCCCAGAAACATGTCCTGGTATCCGTATTCGCCACGCAGATAGGCGGACACCGGCACCACCCGTTTTTCATCCTTGATAATGGCTTCCACCATCTTGGCTGCAGAGGCACCTGGCGCGTAAAAAGCCGATCCCTGCTTGAGCAGGGACACGATCTCCCCGCCGCCGGTGCGGGTGCGGTCGATCAGTTTTTCCAGTTCATCCGGTTCGATCAGTTCGGTGACCGGAATGCCGTTCACCCGGGTATACCTGGGCAGGGGCACCATGGTGTCCCCATGGCCGCCCAACACCATGGCCATGACATCCCCGGGCCAGATATTGAGTTTTTCCGCAATAAAATACCGGAATCTGGTGGAGTCCAGCACACCGGCCATGCCCATGACCCGTTTCAGGGCAAATCCTGTTTCCTGGAGGGTGGCCATGGCAATGACATCCAGCGGATTGGATACCACTACCACAACAGCATTGGGGGCGTATTCGGCAATGGCCCGGGAGGCTTTTTTGGCGATGTCTACATTGATTTTCATCAGATCCATACGGTCCATGCCCGGCTTTCTGGGAATCCCCGCGGTGAGGACCACCACGTCCGAATCGGCAATCTCTTTGTAATCATTGGTACCGGAGATATGGACATTGTAGTTTCGCATGGGTGCGGCGTGCAGATAATCCATGGCCTTGGCCTGGGGAAGGCCTTCCACCACATCGACCATGACAATGTCTGCCAGGTTTTTCTCCGCAATATAGTAGACAGCTGTGGCGCCCACATTTCCGGCACCGATAATGGATACTTTAGGCATGGGAATCCTCCTTGATCGTGTCTTGTATTGTCCTGGCACATGTCTTCAAGGTCTGTATCTGTTCTGGATCCAGACGGGGTTCCAGCACTTTTGCAACGCCGCTTTTGTTTATCACACAAGGCAATGACAAGGCTGCATCCGTGATGCCGAACTGGCCGAAGAGCATCTGGGAGACGGACATGATCCGGCCGGTGTTGCGGCAGATGGCTTCCGCCAGGTCGGCCGCCACAGCCGAAGGTCCATAATAGGCACTGGCCCGGCCGGCCAGATCCACAATCAACGCCCCAGCCTGCCGGGTCTGGTCAAACAGATCTGCAATGGTTTCTTCTGCCATGAAGTTTTCTATGGGCACCCCGGACACGCAGCAGTAATGTTGCAGGATGATCATGTCATCGGTATGCCTGCCGATAACCTGGGCCGCCACATTTTCCATGGAGACCTTCAGTTCTCTTGCAATGAAAAACCGCAGTCTTGTGGCATCCAGAATACCGCCAAGGCCCATGATCTGGTCAGGGGGCAATGCAGAATGCCGGACAAACAAGGTGGTGAGCAGGTCCACCGGTTCTGAGACAATAATGACCTTTGCGTCGGCACGGGTGATTTTTTGTGCATACCCGGTGATGATATCCCTGTTTTTCTGGAAAAGGGCATCCCGGTCCATGCCGGGGGTTCTTACAGCCCCGGCTGTAAGAATGATAACCTCTGCGTCAAGCACGGCATCCGGGTCGCCTGTGCCTGAGATAACGGTGCGGTATCCCCGGATGGGGGCCGCTTCCATCATGTCCAGGGCCTTGCCCTGCGCCAGTCCGTCCTGGATATCGAAAAGGGTGACATGGTCCACCCCTTTTTCCGCCAGAAAAAATGCGGTGTTGGCCCCGACATTGCCGCTGCCGATGATTCCGATCATAGGAGACCTCCTTTTTTCTGTCATTGCAAATAAATAGTATAATAATATGCAAAATGAATGCCTTTACTGTAGGCCGACTAAGCCGGTGTTGTCAAATCCAAAACAAAAAAGATCCAGAACCGCTGCCTGTAAGAACGATGCCTGTAGCATCACAAACCGATCTTTTGATTGGAGGGTGGGGGAGGCATAGGACCAAATGGCACTATACTGCCGCAAAACAACTGGCACCCGGCCGGTTGTAGAATGCAAAATCATGGTTATTGTGGTATTTATTGACGTACATCAACAGGAGGGAATCCATGGAACGACTGCTGATCACCGGTGCTTCCGGTTTTGTGGGAACGCATCTGGCCCGGTATTTTTTATCAAAAGGCGTGCATGTGACCGGTCTGGGCACTTCCACCACCCATCCGTTTACCGAAGAATATGACAATTTTGTGTGGATATCCGCCGACACCACCAAACAAGGGGCCTGGCAGGAACAGGTGCCTCTGGCAGATGCCATTGTCAACCTGGCCGGGCAGAGCATTTTCAAACGCTGGACAGACAAATACAAGCAGGCTATTTATGATTCCCGGATATTCACCACCCGGAACCTGGTGGCGGCCATGGCGGAAAACAAGCCGGTCATTCTTTTGAGCACCTCGGCGGTGGGCATCTATGGTGATGCCAAAGAAAAGCGGCTCACAGAAGATGCCCCGCCGGGATCCGACTTTCTGGCCAGGGTGTGCATCGACTGGGAAGCGGAAGCCCGCAAGGCTGAAAGCCTCGGAGCAACGGTGCATATCATGCGGTTTGGGGTGGTCCTGGGGGACGGCGGGGCTTTGTCGGTCATGTCCCCGGCCTTTAAATGGTTTGCCGGAGGCCCTCTGGGTGGTGGCCGGCATTGGTTTCCCTGGATTCATATCCAGGATCTGATCCGGGCCGCGGACTTTTTGATAGAAAAATCTACTGCCTCTGCCTCGTTTAACCTGGTGGGGCCTGAACCTGTGCGGCAGCGAGATTTTGCCAAAGCCCTGGGCCGGGCACTGCACCGTCCGGCTGTGGTGCCTGCCCCCGGATTTATGGTGAAACTGGTCATGGGCGAGCTGGGGGCTTCGCTGCTCAACAGCCAGAAAGCATATCCCAAAGGTTTGGAAGATCTGGAATTTTCTTTTGAACATAAATCGGTTGAAGCCGCTTTGGCAGCCATTTTCGGCACACCATCCGACAAATGAAAAATTACTTGTCATGACCTTGAAATCTGGTATACAAATTGCTGTCAACCTGTTATTTAATGGCTGTAGTATGTAATTGTCATGTGATATTATTATTGGCTGAAAAATGAAAAACACCAATCAGGAGGAAAAGACCCATGCATTTTGGATCCATTGATGAAATATTGACCTTTGCCATTGGCAAGGAAAACGAAGCGGTTGAATTTTACAATACCCTGGCTGCTGAAGCCACCAGGGCTTCCCTTAAGGGAATTTTTCAAAATTTTGCCAAAGAAGAAGAAAAACACGCAGCCCTTTTGTCCGATATTTCCGGAAACAAGGCAAAAATTGCGTCCTATGAGTTCAAGAAAATTCCTGATCTGAAAATCAGCGACTACATGGTGGAAAAAGACTATGAGCAGGGCATGCCCATGCCCGAAATTCTCAAAATAGCCATGAAAAGAGAAGAAAAAGCGGTGAAGCTCTACCAGACCCTGGCAGACCAGACCGATAATGCAGATGCCAAAAAAGTATTCATGATGCTGGTCCAGGAGGAATCCAAACACAAACTGGGCCTGGAATCCATGTATGATGATTACCTGGCCGACCAGGACAATTAGGCACACCGGGGCGCCATGGATTTAAGCTGCCTTTTCAGACCGTCTTCCATGGCGGTGATCGGGGTGTCCACCTCCCATGACAGCCACCCGGCCAATGTGATTTACAACAAGAATCACCTGCGGTACCCGGTGCAGACCTTTGCCGTCAACCCCAAAGGCGGGCGTCTTAACCGGGAACCGCTGTACCGGTCTGTGGCAGACATTGAAATAGCCGTGGACCTGGCCGTGATTGCAGTGCGCTCCCGGTTTGTCCCGGATGTGGTGGCCCAGTGTATTGCAAAAGGCATCAAAGGGGCGGTGATCATCTCCGGCGGGTTTGCTGAATCCGGCAGAAAAGATCTCCAGAACCAGGTGGCGGATATGGCGGCCCGGGCGGATTTTCCCTTTGTGGGCCCCAACTGCCTGGGCATTTATTCGCCTGATGCAGTGGATACCTTTTTTCTGCCCGGTGAGCGCATTATCCATCCCAAAAAAGGCAACATCGGGTTTGTATCCCAGAGTGGCGGGGTCCTGGTGGACCAGATGGTGAAATTCGCCGGCGAGGGCATCGGGGTGTCTGCTGCGGTGAGCATCGGCAACAAAGCCTGTCTCAGAGAAACCCATTTGATCGACTGGTTTGAACAGGACCTGGGCACCCGTGTCATTGCATTTTATATTGAAGGATTTGACTGCCGCGAGGGCAGAGAATTCATCCAAAAGGCCCAGACCTGTTCCAAACCTATAGTGGTACTCAAGGCAGGCAAAACCGCCAAAGGCATTGCCGCCGCCTCCAGCCATACCGCATCCATGGCCGGAGACTACCGGGTGTTTTCCCAGGTCATGCAGCAGCATTGCGTGGCCGAGGCGGACACCGAGTATGAACTCACCTCGTTTTGCGAGGCATTGAGCTGCTATCCCAAGGGCATCTTCGGCAATGTGGGCATTGTGTCCGTTTCCGGCGGGCACGGGGTGGTGGCGGCAGATGCCTGCGGTCACCACGGCCTGCACATCCCCAAGATTGCCGCAGCCACGGCCGATACTATCCGGGCAAGATTGTCCCCGGAAATCCAGCAGATCGCTACCCTGGATAATCCATTGGATTTGACAGGCTCCTGCGTGGATGCCGACATTCTCACATCCGTTCGCCACCTTTCCCGGGACCGGAATCTTGACTGCATTCTGGCCCTGCTGTTGCCCTATTCTCCGGGTATTTCCGCCGACATCGGTGCCAAACTGAGCCAGGTGGCCAGAAACGAGGGTAAACCCCTGATCGCATATGTGCCCAAAGAGGACAAGTACAAGATTATCACTGAAGGATTTGAACTCAACCGGATCCCCGTAGCCTCCTCGGTGGAAGGGGCCGTGCTTATGGCCAAGGCATTAAAGAGGTGCAGACCATGGTGACCCCGCGCATGCAGCAGATCATTGCCGATGCCCAACCCATCGGGTGGGTCCTGGAGCCGTTTGCTAAAGAACTGCTGGCCCACGGCAAATTGACTATTCCCAAAGGGATTTTGACCGATTCTCTGGATACGGCCCGTAAATTTCTGGCTGCAGCAAAACACCCGGTGGTGATCAAGGCCGTGTCTGCCGACATTGTGCACAAAACCGAGCTGCAGGCAGTGGTCACCGGTATACAGGACCCGGAGATCCTCGCATCCCAGATGCAACGGCTGCTGGCCCTGAAAGGGTGCCGCCAGGTGCTGGTGGAGGAAATGATTTTTGGCATCGAGATCCTGGTGGGGGCGAAAAATGATGTCCAGTTCGGGCCGGTGGTGGTGCTGGGCCCCGGCGGCACAGGGGTGGAACTGTACAATGATACCGCCATCCGCCTGGCACCGGTGACACCCGCAGATGTATATTCCATGGTGGATTCTTTGGGGGCAAAACCGGTTTTCGAAGGGTTCCGGGGCCGGCCCGGGGTGAACATGGAAGAACTCACCCGCCTGGTGGTTACCTTTTCTCACCTGCTCATGGATCTGGAGCCGTATTTTTCATCCATTGACCTGAACCCGGTAATCTGCACCCCGGACCGTTGTGTGGTGGCGGATGCCCGCATCATGCTGCTGCCATGACCCATACTTCTGATTCTTTCGGCCGGAAGTTGCGGCTGGTTTCCTGGAATGTCAACGGATTCCGGGCCGTGCTCAAAAAAGATTTTTTTGCCTCCGTGGCCCGGCTGGACCCGGACATCCTGCTGCTTCAGGAGACCAAACTCCAGCAGGACCAGCGCACCCCGGAGATGATCGATTTTCCCCCGTACCAGTCTTTCTGGTCATATGCCACGGTGAAAAAAGGATACAGTGGTGTGGCTGCCTATTCCCGGCTGGTTCCCAACCAGGTGATCACCGATTTCAACCGGCCGGAATATGACGGAGAAGGCCGGGTTATCCAGATGGATTTTGACTGGTTCACCTTGTTCAATATCTATTTTCCCAACGGCCAGATGAATGATGAACGCCTGCAGTACAAGCTGGATTTTTATGACTGGTTTCTTTCCTGTGCCCAAAAGCTGCGGGATGAAGGCAAAGGCCTGATCGTCACCGGCGATTTCAACACGGCTCACAATGAAATCGACCTGAAAAACCCCGGCCCCAATGCCAACCGCTCGGGTTTTCTGCGCATCGAACGGGATGTGCTGGACCGCATGAAGGCCGATGGATACGTGGACACCTTCCGCCTTCTTTACCCGGACACCGTGAAATATTCCTGGTGGTCCTACCGGTTCAGCGCCAGAAAGAACAACGCTGGATGGCGCATCGACTATTTCTTTGTCACACAGGATCTGCTGGACAAAGGGGTGGTAAAGGATGCATTTATAGACAATGATATTTTCGGATCGGATCACTGCCCGGTGGGAATTGAGATCGAGGTATGAGATATGAGGGAAACCCCCTGCTTTTTTCCTCACCCCTCATCCCTCTTTTTCACATTTTGTGAAAGTTATGTCATATGCTTGCAGATCTGCCGGCCGAACTCGGAGCAGGATACTTCAGTGGCTCCCGGGATTTGGCGGGCCAGATCGTAGGTGACGTTTTTGGCGGCGATGGCCTGTTCCAGGGCGGTGTGGATCAGGGCTGCGGCCTCGTGCCAACCCATATGTTCCAGCATCATGGCGCCGGACAGGATCAGGGATCCCGGGTTGACCTTGTCTTTGCCCGCATATTTGGGGGCGGTGCCGTGGGTGGCTTCGAATACGGCGCAGTCGGCTCCGATATTGGCGCCGGGCGCCAGGCCCAGCCCCCCCACCATGGCGGCCAGCAGATCCGAGATATAGTCTCCGTTGAGGTTGGGGGCGGCAATGATGTCATATTCTTCGGGCCGCAGCAGGACCTGCTGGAACATGTTGTCGGCAATGCGGTCCTTGAGCAGGATTTTGCCCTGGGGCATCTTTCCATTGAATTCATTCCACAGCTGGTCTTCCAGGATCACGGCATCCTTGAATTCGGTGGTTCCCACTTCCCGGCCCCAGTGGAGAAACGCGCCTTCAGTGAACTTCATGATATTGCCCTTGTGCATGAGGGTCACGCTTTTGCGGTTATTGTCCCGGGCATACTGGATGGCTTTGCGCACCAGGCGTTTGGTATTGGCTTCACTGATGGGTTTTATGCCGATGCCGGTGGTGTCCTGTGCCAGGGTTTTGCCGGTTTTTTGCCGGATCAGATCGATGATCTCCTTGGCCTCTTCACTGCCGGCCGGCCATTCAATGCCCGCGTAGAGGTCTTCGGTGTTTTCCCGGAAAATCACCATGTCAATGGCACCAGGATTATTGCACGGCGAGGGCACCCCTTTGATGTAACGGGCCGGCCGGATGCAGGCGAACAAATCCAGTTCCTGGCGGATGGCCACGTTCAAAGAACGCATGCCTTTGCCCACCGGCGTGGTCATGGGGCCCTTGATGGCCACCCGCAATAGTCTGATCTGTTCAAGGGTGGTTTTCGGCAGCCATTCACCGGTTTTTCCAAAGCTTGTTTCTCCGGCAGGCAGCTCGGTAAAGGAGATGCTGCGTTTTTTGGCATATGCCTTTTCAACGGCGGTATTCAGTACCGGCCTTGTGGCATGCCAGATATCGGGACCCGTACCGTCGCCGGGGATGCACCCGATCTGGGGATTATCCGGTACATTGAGGGTGCCGTCCTGTTTCACGGTAATGATGTCTGCCATGGGAAAATCCTTTTATAAGGTCAGTCTTTGAACACAAATTTGCCGCCGATGTGGCCTGCCACACCGGCGGATCCCAGCATGACCAGGTTGATGAAAATAAATACCCATGCCAGAGAAGATGACAAAACAAGCGGATCCAGCAGGTACCAGACCATGGAAATTACACAGGCTGCACTGGTCATTGCTGCCGACAGAATTTTGAGTCTGAACAGCAGGGTATCTGCCTGGTTGTATTTTGTCTTCCATTCCAGAACACCTGTGTACAAAACCAGGGGAAGGGACAGAATTACAAAGACCAGGTTGACGGCGGCGGCTTTGGCCGGCAGGGATACGTCAAACAGCCAGGCTATGATAAACAGGATGGCAACTGCCGGCAGAATCCCGTTGGGGGTATGCACCAGAATGGGGTGGGCGTGGTGCCGGATCATCTGAAGGGTGATCTTCTGGTACAGGTTCTTCGGGGGCAAATCAGCCTCTTTTCTGCCGGGATCAGGTTCTTTTTCCCCCATGGTCCGGGCATCCTGCTCCACTGCAGAGGTTTTTGACGCGGCATCGGCTGCTTCTGGTGCTGCGGTATCTGTTTCATCCGGAATCTCGATTTCCACGAACTTGTCTTTGCCGACCCCGCATACCGGACATTTTTCCGGGGGAGTGTCTTCTTTATGGATATAATTACATACAGTACAACGCCAGGCTTTCATATATTCCCCTTCTCAATTATCAGTTCTCAAACTTGATTCCTCAAACCTATAATTTCACTTCTCATACCTCACTCCTCCACCCGCATTTCTCAATCCCTTTCCTCAATATCCGCAAACCGGCATTCATCCGGTCCGCAGTATTCTCCCACATAGGCTGCACCGGGCCGGTACAGCGATGGCTTGGGAGCAGCCGTGGCAAATTGTTCTTCAATGACATGGGCGCACCAGCCACTGACCCGGGACAGGGCAAATATGGGGGAAAACAGGTCCATGGAAATGCCCATGGCATAAAACAGGGACGCGGAATAAAAATCCACATTGCAGAAAATATCTCTGTCCTTGCGTTTTTTAAATGCCTGTTTGGCTTTGATTTCAAGCTCTTTGGACAGGTCATACCAGCGGGTATCTCCGGCGATTTCTCCCATGCGCTGACACATGGGGGCCAGGATCAGGGCCCGGGGGTCATCGGTCTGGTAGACCGCATGGCCCAGTCCCATGATCAGGCCGCCGGAATCCAGGATATTGTCGATATAGGGCGCAATGTTTTCTTTGGATTTGATTTCCATGAGCATTTGCATGACCCGGACATTGGCCCCGCCGTGCAGCGGTCCGGAAAGGCTGCCGATGGCCGCGGATATGGCGGCATAGATATGGGCTTTGGTGGAGGCCACCTGGCGGGCGGTAAAGGTGGACGCATTAAAGGAATGCTCTGCATGGAGCACCAGTCCGGCATCAAAAAATTGTGCCACTTCAGCGTTGGGTGTTTCATTGGTGAGCATGTACAGAAAATTGGCGGCATGGCCCAGGGTATTGTCCGGCATCACCGGTGCCTGGAACTTACGGATTCTGTCCCAGGCCGCAATGATGGTGGACAATCCTGCAATCAGGTTTTCCGCACTGTAAAGGACATCTTCCATGTTTTCTTTGCCTGCGTTTCCATCGGTCTGGATCAGCATGGGGGTGGCCATTTGGATCACGTCCATGGGGTTCATTTTTTTGGGCAGGCTTTTTAAAAGCGGCACCAGGTTTTCAGGCAGCCGGCGTTTCTCTTTCAGCCTGACGTCAAAATCCGCCAGTTCCTGTTTGCCGGGCAGTCGCTCGTAGAGCAAAAGATAACAGACCTCCTCAAAAGTGGCGTTTTCTGCCAGATCCTCGATACGATATCCGCGGTATATCAGTTTGCCTTCTTTTCCCCGGACATCACATATTTTTGAACTGGCGACATCAATGCCGCGAAGACCGGTGTTTAACACAGGGGTGCATTCGTCATTCATGGGTATCTCCTTAAAAACATTTAGAATATTTTTTCAGGGGGTCTTCTTTCGGGAACATATTCCACCTGGGTTTCATGGTTGTGAACCGCCCGGGAAACATACAGGCCGCAGTAGCACGCCCCGAACTCTTCCAGATCCGGCTCCCGGTAGACACAGGGGCAGATGATATCTTTGTCTTTTTCTTTGTCTGCACAGGCCAGGCGGCAGGGACATGCCATGTAGCCGTACCGCTCTTTATTGAGGAGCAGTGAGTCCAGCAGTTCAAAGACCAGGTCCTTGTCTTTGTTAAAATAAATACCTTTGGCTTCCTGTGATTTTTTCAATGCCTGATAGAGTTGTTCAACTTTCATTATTTAACCCCCAGTGCTTCTTTGATTTCTTTTTCTTTGTAACCTACAATGACAATATCATTGATTTTGATGGTGGGAAAAGAACACCTGGGGTTCAATGCCTTGATATCTTCGATAATGGCTTTTCTTTCTTCGCCTTCCAGGTCGTCCACTTCCACGTAATTATATTCCACATTGCAGTCGTTCAGCAGTTTTTTGGTTGATTTGCAATGGCTGCACGTGCTTAAAGCATACAGAGTGGGTTTTTCGGTGGTCATTGGCTGCTCCTTTAATGAAGTCATCATTTACTTCTTTTTATGAATCAGAACCGGGTATGGTCGGTGAATAAACCGGCCCTGAATTTTGTTCTGCCTGTATTTTGCATTTTTTATGCCGGTTTGGCAAGTGGCAATTCCGATTTCAGTTATTTGATATCAGACAGCCGCAACAGCCAGCCTGCCCTGCAATCTGTTTCTGGCTTGATTTTTGCTTTTAAATGTCACATGGTAATGATACAACCTGTATATGCACCGCATAAAGACACACAAGTGTATCATGCTGAAACGTATCAGCGGTACAGGTTTACCGGCGATACGGCAATTGTGGACCAGGACCAGGCCGGACAGAGTGCCGGCGAAAGACTGTCTGATCATAACCACACAACAAATATGAAGGAGGATACATGGGAACGGTATTGATTGTTTATGCAACCCGGTCTGAAGAGACCAAAGCCATTGCTGACATCATCGGCGAAGGCATCCGGATAGCCGGTCATAATGCAGAAGTCAAACGGGTCAGCGAGATCAAGAAAGAAGAAGATCTCAAAGGCTATGATGCTTATATCTTCGGCTCTTCCACCTATCACGGTGAAATGATCACCGCCATGAAACAGATGTTGTTTCTGGCGGAACGGGCAGAACTGTCCGGAAAGCCCGGGGGGGCGTTCGGGTCCTACGGCTGGAGCGGCGAGGCCGCAGGCAGGATCTTTGATACCATGACCCATATTTTCAAGATGAACATGGTGTCTGACGGCCCGCTTATGCTCAAGGCAGCCTGGGTGGGGGGCGGTATAAAAGCAGCCCAGGAATACGGGAAAAGTGTTGCCGCCATGATAGTAGGATAATTCATGTAAAGGAGAGACCATGAAAACCCAGACAGTTGTTGTTGCCTGCACCGGCTGCAATACAAAAAACCGGGTGCCGTTGGCACGCATGAAAGACCACCCTAAATGCGGCAGATGCGGCAATTTGCTTTCCATGGAAAAGCTTGGAAAGCCTGTGATTGTGTCTGATGCTACTTTTCAACACGAAGTCATGGCTTCGGGACTGCCGGTTCTGGTGGACTGCTGGGCGCCCTGGTGCGGCCCCTGCCGGGCGGTAGGGCCAATCATGGATACCCTGGCACAAAAATACCAGGGCCGGTTAAAGGTGGCCAAGCTGAATTTGGATGAAAACCCGGCAACCGGATCACGGTTTGCCATCTCTTCTGTTCCCACCATGCTGCTGGTGAAAAACGGAAAAATTGTTGACACCCTGGTGGGGGCGTTGCCAAAAGAACAGATAGAAACCGCCCTTGTAAAAATTCTGTGAGAACAAAATCGCTCCTGGCGGTGTCCTGCGCCAGGTCCGAGACCCGGTGGGCCTTTTGCCATTATGATAGATGGAACAATGCTGTATGCAATTGTCCCGGGTGCGGCGCTGCATGGATTGGGGCATTGGGTGATACGAGGGTAACCCGGATGCAGTATTTTTGTGTTTGGCATGATGTTTGCTTTATTTGCTTGAGAAATACAATTGGTAAACCAGGTACATATCAGGTGAATATATTGATGCAAAAGGAAAGCTCATGCCGGATATCAAAAATAACAGACAGAACCGGACGGTGGTGCACCAAAAACCAACCGTGACTTTGTACTGGGGCCTGAAATCAAAAAACGAACAATATTTTCAGATTGCCTCGGTATTCAAACTGGCTGGCCAAGAAAAGACCCGTCTGGCCGAAGAATGGATGAACAGCATTCTAAATGACACCGGGAAATACCAAAAAAACACTCGCCCGGAAAACACTGGAAATTATTTTTCAAATGGCATATAACATAATGTATTGATACAACATATTGGTCCCTGTCCTTGTGCGGGCCAGTGTAGTGCATATAATGAATCAATCCAACCCGAAACACTATAAAGGAGTTAAAAAATGGCAGAAAAAATGGGTATTTACAAGTGCGAAAAATGCGGGAATATTGTGCAGGTGCTTCATGGTGAACAACCCCCGGTCACCTGCTGCGGCAAACCCATGGACCGGCTGGTGGAAAATACCGTGGATGCGGCAGTGGAAAAACATGTGCCGGTGGTGGAAAAGATCGAAGGCGGTTACAAGGTCAAGATCGGCAGTGCCCCCCATCCCATGACCAATGAACACTACATCCAGTGGATTGAGCTGACCAGTGAAGATAACATGTTTGTCCAGCGCCAGATGCTGACCCCGGACAGCGCGCCCGAAGCCACGTTTAAAACCGATGCAGCCAAAGTGGTGGCCAGGGAATACTGCAACCTGCACGGCCTGTGGAAAAACTGATACCCGTCTTGATTCAGTATCAGGCTTTCATTATTGCGGTAATGCAAGCCTGACCACTTTCATAAAAAAGTCCGGGGGGCCTATGGAAAAGGTCTCCCGGACTTTTTTTGTCTTTGGTTGTTTTCCTGCTGAAATCCGTCCGGCAGCGGTCTTACGCAAATTCTGTGAGTTTTCCCGCCAGCAGCTGGATATGGCCCATCTCTTCTCTGATTATATCCTGGACTCTGGATCTGCCCAGTTTTTCAGGCACCAGCTCTTTCATGCCCAGGTAAAAGGAGATGGAGTCTTTTTCAGCGGCAATGGCTGCCGTCAGAATGCCTTTCATGCTGGGTTCAGGCTCGTCTTTCTGGAAAAATACCCGGGTGTCTGCAAGGGCCTTGAGATAAGGCAGGTTTTCATTATCCGGATCAAACACCGTGGCTGCCGCTTCTGAACCGTCCAGCTGCTTTTTCATGGCGGAAAATGTTTTTTCATGGCTGTCTTCCATCTCTGCCAGAGAAGTTAAAAACTGTTTATGGTTTTTCTGGTCCATCAGGTTTGCAGCCCGGCGGTAGAACCTGGCGCCGTTCTGCTCAATCTCGATGGCAATGTCAAAAATATCGCTGGCTGTGAATTCATTGGTCATGGGGTCGTACCTCCCTGCTATGGATTTATGCGGACAGTTTCTCCTTTAATTTTCCGGACAAAGAAGCGCCCAGGTCAAAGCAGCGCTCCAGATCGGAGGCACCCGGCACATACAGCACCTTGACCCCGTCATCAACAATCTCCCATTTCATCTCCTCAAATTCTTTGTTCAATATCTTGACGGCCTCACCGCTCCATCCATAGGATCCAAAAGCTGCCGCCAGTTTGTTTTGGGGCCGCAGGCCCTTGATGTAGGTTATAACATCGGCGATGACCGGGAAAATACCATTGTTGAGGGTAGGGGACCCCACTGCCACTGCCCCGGCCTCCATTACCGCAGTCATGATGTCGGACCGGTGCCATTTGCGGGTGTTCATCAGCCGCACACTGACATTTTCCGACTCAATCCCGCTGGTGACGGCCCGGGCCATTTTGGTGGTGCTTTCCCACATGGAATCGAAAATGACCACGGCTTTTTTTGCCGGTTCCTGTCTGGACCACTGATCATAAGCAGTGATGATTTTGGACGGGTCCTTTCGCCAGATGATGCCGTGATCCGGGCAGATCATGCGGATGTCCAGATTCATTTTTGCCACATCCGCCAGCAGGGCCTGGACCCGGGGGGAGAAATGCAGCAGGATATTCGCATAATATTTGCGGGCATGGGGCATGATTTCATCCCCGATCTCATCATCGAAAAATTTGTCTCCGGCATAGTGCTGGCCAAAGGCATCACTGGAGAACAAAATCTTCTCATCCGGCATATAGGTAAACATGGAATCCGGCCAGTGGAGCATCCGGGTTTCCAGGAATGAAAAAGTCCGGTTCCCGATGGCCAGGGTGTCGCCGGAGCCCATTGCCTGAAAATTGTAATCGTGTTTGAAATGGCTTTTCAGGTTTTTTGCCCCCATTTTGGAACAATACAACGGCTTGTCTTCCCCGATTTTGTGCATGATCCTGGTGAGTGCTCCGGAATGGTCCATTTCTGTATGGTTGCTGATCACAGCATCAATCTCTTTGGGATCGATGATTCGGCTGATGTTGTCCAGCAGTTCGTCTGCAAAATTGGATTTCACCGTGTCGATGAGGATGTTTTTTTCACCTGTGACCAGAAAGGCGTTGTAGCTGGTGCCCTCATTGATGTAATATCCGTGAAAATCACGGATATCCCAGTCCCGGCATCCTACAGAATAAATCCCGTCCGCTAACGTAATGGGTTTATACATGACACCTCCGGTTAGTCCATTTTTTCAAAATATTCCTGCTCTGCGCCGCACAGGGGGCACACCCAGGATTCGGGCAGATCTTCCCAGGCAGTACCCGGCTCAATACCATTGTCCATATCACCTTCTTCAGGGTCATACACATATCCGCAGGGGCATTCCCATTTGTCCATTTTTCTTCCTCCTAAAAAGTAAAGTTGTAAACGCATGCTGGTAAACCGTGCTGTCCGGCCTGTCTGCCGGTAAATGAAACACACTGCCTAATTTAGCATGCAAAGAGTGTGCCTGAAGACAGGCACAGCAAATGTTGAAAAAAGGTTTTTACTTTGACAACTAATATTATAATATACCCTGGGTAAAATCAATGAATCATTTGGGAAAGTATGGTGCATGCAGGTATTTACAAAACAGTCTAAAATTGATGCCCCGGTGGCGCAGGTGTTTGCCTGGCATGCCAGAAACGGCGCCATTCAGCGGTTGACACCGCCCTGGGCACCTCTGGCCCTCAAATGGCGGCAGGGGAACGGGATCGCAAAAGGGGTGCGTGTGGGCTTTGACATGCGGGTGCTGGGCATTCCCATGGACTGGGAAGCCGAGCATATTGATTACCAGGAAAACCAGCTGTTCAAGGACCGCCAGACCAAAGGCCCGTTTGCCAGGTGGGAACATACCCATCTGTTTTCTCCTGACGGCCAAAACCGCTCCATCATGGAGGATCAGGTTGCCTGGCAGCTGCCCATGGGCTTTTTGAGCCGCCCTTTTCATGGCCATGTGCACCGGGAACTGGGCCGGATATTTGATTACCGCCACCGGGTTCTGGCCTATGATCTGGCACATTATGCCGGCAAAGTAAAGCGGCAGCGGATACTGGTGTCAGGGGCATCCGGTACCATCGGGTCGGCCCTGGTGCCGTTTTTACGCACCTGCGGGCATGAAGTGATCCGCCTGGTGCGCCGCACCGGGGACCTGGCTGCGGATGAAATGTTCTGGGACCCTTCCAACGGCATTCTGGACATGGCGGCAGCCGGACCTGTGGATGCCGTCATCAGCCTGAACGGCGTGGATATTTCCCGGGGAAAATGGACAAAAAACCAGAAACAGAAGATCATTGATTCCAGGATACAGCCCACCCGGCTGCTGGTGGAAAAAATGGCCTGCCTGGAGAGTCCGCCGTCAGTGTTTATTTCTTCCTCTGCCATCGGGTTTTACGGGGAGGGACAGGATGCGGTTCTCACCGAAGAACACCCCATGGGTGATTCCTTTATTTCCCGTGTCTGCCATAGCTGGGAGCAGGTTTCGTTTCCAGCTGCAGATGCGGGGATCCGTACCGTGCAGCTGCGCATCGGGGTGGTGCTCACCCCGGCCGGGGGCGCCCTGGCCCGAATGATGCCGGCGTTCATGACAGGGTGCGGTGCAAGGCTCGGATCCGGAGACCAGTACATGAGCTGGATCAGCATGGATGATACCCTGGGCGGTATCCTGCATATTCTGGAAAACCAGGCGCTCCAGGGCCCGGTGAACCTGACGGCCCCCCATGCCGTGACCAACCGTGAATTTACCCGGACCCTGGGCAAGGTGCTGTCCCGGCCGGCCTTTTTTGTGATACCCAGGCGGGCCGCCACCCTGCTCTGGGGAGATATGGGAAAAGAAACCCTGATGACCAGTGCCAGGGTGATGCCCCAAAAACTGCTTCACCACGGATTTGTGTTTCAGCATGATACACTGAAATCGGCCCTGGCGCATCTGCTGGGCCGGTAAAATACATGACCTGTTAAAAACGGATTTTTTTACATGACCGCTCCTTTGAAATTCTTATTTTCTTTTTTGATGATTACAGCACTGATTTTTGGATTTGTACACATCTATTTTCCCTTGGAACATTTCAGTTTTGAACGGTTGCACATCTTTTTGTTCAACCTGTGCACAGGCGGTTCCATTCTGCTTTACTACACCGAGGGAAAAAGGCAGGTGTCCAATATTGTCAGGCTTTTTTTCGTGGGCTCTTTAATATACGCCTTTTCCGCATTTTTCAAACTGTATAGTGTGACCCTGGTGGTGTCATTATTTTTGTGTCTTCTGGTGGAACTGGTTAGAATCAAGGCATTTTCCTGGCTTCCCATCGATTTTTTCCAAGAAGAGGTGCCAGTCACCCAGAAATTTCACCATGCCGCACTGCTGTGTCTGTCCACAGGTATAGGCATGGCCTCGGTGGTGATTTTGAACAATGAATATTTTCAATGGGTTACCATGGAAAAACTGGTGTTGAATACCTTTTTTCTGGGGTTTTCCTTTCCATTGTCGTTGATCACCCTTTCTCTTGTGTTTGCCATGCTTAAAAAAATTGAAGGCACGGGTTATAAGGTCTTCATGGAGTTGTGCTTCTGGACCATCACCCTGGGGGTGATCATTTTTTTTGTATTTATCCTGCTGGAACGGTTCATTCCCCAGATTTTTGTGACATCTGCCCTGTTTGCGGCGGTGGTGGTGGTGTTTTATCTGTATTATACTTTTGCCCAGTCCATGCAGCAGAAACTTTTTTTGACCTCGGGCATCGGTTTTTTGATTGTCACCGCCATCACCGGCATCGCTTATATTTTTTTTCAGATGTCGGAATATTATGATCCCGAAAAAACAAAATGGCTGTTGCATCTGCATGTATTTGCCTCTCTGTACGGGTGGAATCTGTGCGGCCTGGCCGTGATCTGCCGGTTTGATGATTTTCCCATCCAGCTGCATTCGCTCACGGTGATTTTCATTCACTGGCTCACTGCCATTGTGCTGGCGCCCTTGGGGGTATTTTACGGATGGTTTGCCATTCTGGCCATTATCGGGTATGCTTTTATTACACTGGTCCTATTTTTCAGCAGTAACCACACAGAAAAGATACCGATATGAGCTGTTCCCGGGAAGATATCAAACGTTTTTTAAAGCAGTTCAAACCCAGTGCAAAGGTACTGGTGATGATCAATGCAGATCCGGATGCCATTGCCTCTGCAATGGCTGTCAAACGTCTGTTGTGGCGCAAAGTGTCTGAAGTGGTCATAGCCCATTTCAACCGCATCAGCCGGCCGGATAACCTGACATTGATCCAGCTCACCGAACCCGGACTCAAGGATCTGGCCGAAGTGGATAAATCCGGATTTGATAACTTTGTTATCGTGGATTCCCAGCCGGATCACAATGCGGCCTTTGCCGGTATCGCCTATACCGCCATCATCGACCACCATCCGGTGTCCAGCCCTGAGGCGGCCTATACCGATATCAGGCCTGGTTACGGGACCTGTTCCACTATTCTCACCGAATATCTCAAATCCTGCAAGATCAAGCCGTCCGCAAAACTCGCAGCAGCTTTGATGATGGGTATTAAAACCGATACTGCCAACTTCACCCGTCAGGTAACAATCAATGATATCCGGGCGTTTCAGCATCTGTACAAATTTGCGGACAACAATATTGTTACCAAGGTGGAGCGGGCGTTTTATACGGATGAAGACCTGGATTTTCTGGGCACCGCCATAAGAAAACGGCAGGTGGTCAACAACCGGGCTTTTTACCATGCAGGCAACATTGTCAAACCGGATGAACTGGTGGTGGTGGCGGATTTTTTCCTGACCATTGTCGGGGTCAACTGGTCCATTGTTTCCGGGGTCATGGACCGGAAACTGATTGTTATTCTCAGAAATGACGGTCTGCGCAAAGGTGCGGGAAACACCGCCAAAGAAGCTTTTTCAAAATACGGTTCCGCCGGCGGGCACAAGACCATGGCCAGGGCGGAACTGTCACTCTACCTGATCCGAAAGGAAACCGGCAGTGTGGCCCAAAAGGCCCTGGCTGAATGGATACGGGACAGTATTGCGAAAACCGCCGGCAAAAAAATTGAATAAGCTATGGAGGCATACATGTCCGAAACCGTCAAGCAGATCCTGAATCGCTTTCAATCAGATGCATACATGGGCAGACAGGGAAAAGTTTACACCGATACCTCTGATTTCATGCGCATTACCGGCGGAGATGTGATTGTTTTTAAAGACGGACATTATCTGGTTTTGCGGGATGAAGTGGAGAGAAGTTACGGGATCGAGGATCCGAAATACTGGGTCAAAAGATGCAGACATCTTGAATCCGGAGAACGCCGCCTGCTCAAACTGGTGTTTTATGAAAAATTTTTTCTTCAGATGGGAGACATCAAAATTACCTGTTATCGCAGTCCACGCAAAGAAGCCCGTATTCTTGACCTGGTGCGGGGGGATCTTCGTTTTATGCAGGGATTTTCTGCAGAGGATGAAAAAGGCAATACCATACGTGTGCTGGATGTTGTAAAGGGCAAAAGGCTGGATAATTGGATATATGAGCTGGATGTGGATCACAGAACCTATTTCTTTGAATACCTGCCGCAGATTCTGGAAAAATTTATTGGCGCATGTGAAGCAATTGCATATTTACATGCCAACGGTGAAAAACACGGAGATATCAGGCGGGACCATCTATGGCGGGAAACCAGCAGCGGCGATTATGTGTGGATTGATTTTGATTATACCTTTGATTTTCATGAAAATCCTTTTGGCCTGGATGTTTTCGGACTTGGGGGCCTGCTTTTGTATATCGTTGGCAAAGGGTTTTATTCCCAGAATGATATCATCACACTCTTTGGTGATAAAAAAAAGGCGCCGGATATAGAACAGGGAGATTTTTTGCTGGTGTTTAAAAACAGGCTGGCCAATCTGCATAAAATTTTTCCCTATATTCCCGAAGATCTGAACTGGGTACTGATGCACTTTTCTGCAGGGGCCAGTGTCTATTATGAAACGGTGGGTGAATTTTTAAGCGAGCTGCGGCCCTGTCTGAAGAACATGAGGTGATTGATACAAAAAAGGCTGCTCGGGAATGTTTTGTTTCGGTGTGTAAAATAATCGCGCAAAAGAAAGGTTTTACCGGGAGGTACGTATGGACGTCAATAAAATTCTGGTGGCAATCGATGGTTCTGAAAATTCAAAACGGGCGGTTGAATATGTGGCAGATGTGGTCAAAGGCTGCCGTGACTTTGAGATTACGCTTTTGCATATTGAGCGGCTGCCCGACCGTGATGTTTTTCCGGATGAAGATGCCTGGAAAAAAGAATGTGTTGCCCACCGCGGGAAGATAGAATCTTTTTTATCTGAAAATAAAAAGATGATGGCAGAGTACAGTATACCTGAAAAAATGGTGAGCACCGATTATATGGAAAGTTGTGATTCACCGCTGGCAAAAGAGCCCTCCTTTTGCAGCCGGGGTACAAGCATTGCCCGGGATATTCTGCATGTGGCAGAAAAAGGGCATTTTGGCACGGTGGTTATCGGCCGCAGGGGGGTATCCAAAGCCGAGGAGTTCATGTTCGGAAGTGTGTCCAACAAGATTGTTCATTCGGGAAAAAACTGCACCATCTGGGTTGTGCAATAGCATGAGCCGTAAGCGCAACCAGCAGGCAAGGTTTGGTGAGAGGGGTGAGGGGTGAGGCCGGCATGATTGGCCGGCCTCAGCTGACAATTATGGAGAACCTGGTTTGGAGAGGTTCGGGTTATACGGCTTCATTTGCTCTTCGGTGAGCTTTCTCATGTTCTCTCCACAGCAGACCAGGTCACCGTCTTTGCCTTCGAGGACAAGAACCACGTTTCCGCATACGTCACATTTGTAAATTTCATTTTTTTTTGGCATTTCCTTCTCCTTTGGTTACAATGTTTGGATTACGCCTCTTTACACCTTTGCGGTCTTCAGCAACTGATCGCTGCCTGATTCCGACCAGTGCTTGATTGTGCATCCGATACAGTAACATTACAATACGGGTTTTTCTGTACTTCTGTTGCATGAGACACCCATTCGGCAGCCTGGGATAAGGCATGACCACCATAAATCCAGGGGAAACCTAAATGAAAAATGATGGTAAAATACATGTTTCTACCTATTGTTTTCAGACTCCTATTGTTTGATCATAGGATCATAGTGAACAATCACCAGGCAACAGACAAGCGGTGTAAGAAAAGAGATATAATCTCAAAACATCCGTAATCAAAGAAACCCAAACATTTTATGAATGAGGAGACAGTCACATGGCACAAAGAAAACAGGTTTACAAATGCGACGTATGCGGAAACATCATTGAAGTCCTTCATGGTGGGGAAGGTGAACTGGTATGCTGTGGAGAGGAGATGAAACTTTTTGAGGAAAAAGCAGCGGCAGAGGAAGGCAAAGAAAAACATGTTCCGGTTATCGAGACAGCAGACGGCGGGGTAACGGTTAAAGTAGGGAGCAACCCCCATCCCATGGAAGAAAAACATTACATTGAATGGATCGAAATTCTTGACGGGGATGATTCCTGCCGCCATTTTCTCAAACCCGGCCAGGCGCCGGAAACTTTCTTTGCCACGAAAAATCGGAAGGTTACCGCCCGCGAATACTGTAATGTCCATGGGTTGTGGAAATCGTGATCACCGGAACTGCCGTATCCATGGAAAAAGGCGGTATAATTTGTTGCCGCGAAACCGGGGTGTTTTATGACAGATGATAAAAAAAAACAAGATGCTGAACTGGATGTCTGCACACAGGCCCCTGAATTTGCCGAACATGCAAGACCCAATGAACCGGCCCAAGATGCCTGTGATGATGGAAGAGCAGGAACCAAAAACCAGCAGAAAAAGGAGGAGAATGACATGACAGATGAAAATAAAAAAAAAGAAGATTGTCAGGATCTTGTTGAGGAAAGAAAAAAAGAACGTCAGGAGACCATGGATAAAATGTCCATCGATACTTCAGTTGCCCATACCTATGACAAGAACAAATCAGAGGATGGCGAAAAATGTTCCTGATATCATAGCAACAAGCAACGGCGGCCGGATTCTATCCTTATCCGGCCGCCGCAGTTCCATAAAAAGAAGTATGTTTTGTTATCAATTGGAAAAATTCAATATCCTCCTTATGAAAACACCGGGCGAAGATATCAGGGAGGTCCTGGGATTAAACCACCGCGCTGGCCGCAAAGGAGATACCAATGCAAGTAACATTAGATAATATGCCTGTGCGATTTACACCCGACGGCAAACTGTATATTGTGGATGCCATTGCAGCCCTTGCGCAGATCCATAAGGCAAATGATCTGTGGGAAACCCTTCAAAAAGAGAAACCCCAGGTAAAACAATATGTTGATTACCATCATGGTGAGGATGATAAACCGCTGCCCATTACCGACAGTGACGGATGGAACCATATCCAGGACCATTTGTTTGATCACCTGATTGAAACAGAGCCGGGCTAAGCGTGTTTGCCGGCTCAGCGTAAAAATCCCTGTATGATGCGGTTGACGGCCTGGTCATAATCAAGGCCCAGACTCATGAGCTTCATTAACTGGTCATTGGCGATTTTGCCGATAGAGGCTTCGTGGGTCAGCTCCGCATCCGGGTGCAGGGCCCGCAGAGCCGGTATGGTCTGGTTGATACCATTGTCCATGATAATGGCGTCGCATTCAATATGGCCGTAACATCGGGCTTTTGCCGTCAGATTCACATAAAAATCCTGGGAGGAGCTGCCTTTTATTACAGAGCGGGAAACAATATTGGTTTTGCTGTCTGTCCCTGCCAGGGTGATTTCATTTTTGGATTCTGCAGACTGTTCTTTTTCGGTCATCACCCGTTCCGTGATCAGCAGCACACTGCCGGCACCGATAGTTGCCTCATTGGCGCGTTTTGCTTCATCCACACCCCCCAGCTGTGTCAGTTCCATTTGAGCCTGGGCATTCTCCTCCATAAATACCTTTGTGGTGGGATTTAAAATACGTTTGCCGCTGCCCTCGCCGATGGCAATATGCTTTTCAACATATGTGATCTTTGCACCTGCCTTGATGTAAAATTCATGGATACCGGAATGGCCTTCAGATTCATTGCTGCCGCAGTGAATACCACATCCGGCGACTATGGTGACATCAGATCCCTCCCCGATAATAAAGGTATTATACACCACATCATGCAGGCCTGCCTGGGACAGAATTACCGGGATATGAACCGATTCATTCACCGTGCCCGGCTTGATATCGATGACAATGCCATCTCCTTTTTCATTGGTTTCGATATTGATGTTGGCGGAAACCTCCCGGCCTTCCAGTTTTCCGTTTTTCCGGATATTGTAGGCCCCTTTGGGGATACCTTCCAGATCAGCGACCTCTTTTAACACTTTTTTATCGATAGCATTGAGCATCATCTTCTCCTTGGCATAATTCATCAAACGTACAGACACTTAAATCCTCCAGCATGGGCATGGCACCTGCCAGATCTCCGGTATAGGCGATTTTTCCTTTTTTGATCAGCAGCAGGGTATCGGCTGCTTCCAGAAATGTTTTATTGTGACTGACCACAATGGTCGTGGTGTTGTTTTCTTTTTGTTCGCGTTTGAGCAGATCCACCATGGGACCGATGGTCCAAAGATCGATGCCGGTGTCTGGTTCATCATAAATGGCTACCTTTGGATTTCTGGCAATCACGGTGGCCAGTTCGATTTTTTTGATCTCACCGCCCGACAGTTTGCTGTCCACGGGTTTGTCTAAAAAATCCATGGAACAGACCCCGACTCTGGAAATGATGTTCACCAGTTTTTCCTCATCATCAGATCCCAGGGAAATGGATAACAGGTCCCGGAAGGTTGTTCCCTTGAACCGTGCCGGATGTTGAAATCCATAAACAATGCCGGCGTTGGACCGTTCATTTATGGGAAGACTGGTGATATCATTACCGTTAAACATGATTCTTCCGCTTGTGGGTTCATTGATGCCCATGATTAACTTGGCAATGGTTGTCTTGCCTGATCCATTGGGGCCGGTGATGGCATAAAATCCCCCTGGTTCAAACGTAAAACTCACATCATTGATAATTGTCTGCCCGGCCGGCGGTTCTTTGCCTGAATCCGACGCAGGGACTGTAAAGATAATATTCTGTAGTTGCAGCATAAATACTCTCTTTTTTTGGGGTTAAAAGTTTTTTTGAATTAAAAGGATTGTTGTTTTCATTCCTGATCCCGGGGGGTGAATCTGGCAAGTTCCTCTTCAATCATCCCCTCAAAGAGATACGTTTTATAGGTATTTTTTTCAAGAGGTTCCGCATTTTTTGTCACAGCAGCGGCCGCCGCGGCAATGGTCTGTCTGTTTAGTTGATGTCCAATGATCGTTTTTTCCACAGCACTGCTGCGCCAGGGTATGGGGGCTGCCCCTGAAAGCACCACCCTGGCATCCAACACCGTATCACCATCCATTTCCAGGGCCAGGGCAACACCAGCCAGGGCAAAATCCCAGGCACGCCGGGCCCTTACCTTTCGGTAGGAACTCTTCAGGTTTTCTGATACCGGCGGTAACACCACCCGGGTGATGATTTCCTTAGGTTCCAGCACGGTTTCGGCCCGGGGGTTGAATGACGGTGCAACATGGAGCTGCGCCACCGGAATGGTGCGGTTTTTCTCCGGGCCCTTCACCAGCACCCGGGCATTCAGGCTGACCAGGGGCGGGGCTGTATCGGAAGGATGCGTGATATAACACAGGTTGTCATGACCGAATATGGCATGGAACTGATGCTGGCCGCGTCTGGCGTAGCACAATTTCCCGCCTTTTCTGAGGCAGTCAAATTCTCCTCTGTAATACCAGCACCTGGGTTTCTGGCACAGATTTCCCCCGATGGTCCCCTGGTTGCGCAGCTGGGGACTGGCCACCTGCCTGGCCCCCTGTGCCAGGCCGGGGTACATGCTGTTTACCAGGGGATTTTTGGCAATGTCGGCAATAGTGGTCATGGCCCCAATGGCCAGACCGCCTTCCGGGGTTTTTGTGATCCCTTTGAGCTGGTCCAGTGCTTCCAGGCTGACCACCCTTGCGGGGGTGATGATACCCTCGCGCATGCAGCCCAGAAGATCGCTTCCACCGGCGCAGACAACGGCATCATCTGTGAGTGCATCAACCGCTTCTTTCACTGTCTCCGGCTGAATATAGGAAAAATCGGGCAGCATGGTTATGCCTCCTTTTGCCCACTAAAACGGCGGCAGATTTCAATGGGATTGAGAGGGGTATGTGTAAACTGTTTGCCGGTTGCCATGAAAACCGCATTTGCAATGGCCGCTGCCGTGGGTATGGTCACAGGCTCGCCAAGTCCTTTGGTCCCGGTGTTGTTGGCTTCCGGATCATCGACTTCTATGGGAAGGCTGATCATTTCTTCCGGAATATCAAGGGCTGTAGGCAGTTTGTAGTCATGCCAGTTCTTATTGCACAGTTTTCCGGTCTGGGTGTCATCCAGCTGCCGAAATTCCGTCAGCCCGAATCCGATTCCCATGACGATACCGCCGAAAACCTGGTTGTCATAGGTCAACCGGTTTATTACCCTGCCGCTGTCATGGGCGCCCAGAAACTTCAACAGCGTAATCTCCCCGGTTTTTATGTTGATGTCAAGCTCACAGAACTGGGCCCCGAAAGGATTGATGCGTTTGCCTTCAGGATTGGCCTGCCGGTACCCGACCCCCACAATCACCCCGCGTTTCTTGAAACGGCTGATATCAGTCACCTTGATTTTTGTATCCGGATCTTTCAGGGATACGATGTTGCGGCCCTGGAACACCAGATCTTTCTGGTCTGCATCAAGGTCCCGGGCCGCCATTTCCAGCAGTTGTTGTTTGACCGCAATGGCCGCATTTCTTACGGCGGGCGATTCCGTGGGCACGGTCTTGCTGCCGCCGCTTGCCGTAGCATACTGTGTTGTGCCGGTATCGGCATTTTCAATCTGGACCACCTCCGGATCAATCCCCAGCTCTTCGGCTGCAACAAAGGCCATGACGGTTTTGGTTCCGGTACCGATATCGCTTGCCCCCATGTTCAGATTCACCGATCCATCGAAAAACAGTTTAATGACCACGGTGGAAGGAGGGCTGCCCCCGCCTGCAACCCATACGCAGGCACCCATGCCCACTCCCCGTTTTACATGATGGTCTTTTTGGTTCTGTTGTTTTGCCCTTTTTACCGCATCTTCCCAGCCAAAGGCCTGTGCCCCTTTTTCAATACAGGCCGAAAGACCGGTGGTTGTATACGGCATGCCTCCATTGCCCTGGCTGATCTCCGGAATGTTTTTGAGCCGCAGTGCAACCGGATCCATATCAATGGCGTTTGCCAGTGCATCCATCATCTGTTCCAGGGCCCAGGACGCCTGGGGATGACCGGGTGCTCTGAACGGCCTTGCCGGACCGGTATTGGTGTAGACATCCGTGGAAATGGTTTTTACATTATCGCAGGTATACAAGTCGCGTATCAGCCAGTCAACCAGTTCGACTCCCCCGGCAGGGTATGCCCCGCTGGGGCCGGTACATGCAAACTCCAGGGCGCTCAAGGTACCGTCTTTTTTGATACCCGCCTTCAACCGCATGCTGGTGGGCGGGCGGTTTCCCACGCACAAAAAGGTTTCTTCACGGGTAAGAAACAGTTTGACCGGTCTTGCACTTTCTTTGGACAGCAGTGCGGCAATCACACTGTATTTGCCTCCCCACAGCTTGCTGCCGAATCCGCCCCCCATGTACCGGCCGATAATGCGGACCTTGGAAAGGGGCATGCCAAGGGCTTGTGCGACATCCGCCTGGACCGAATACACACCCTGGGTGGATTCCCAGAGGGTTACCCGGTCTTTTTCCCAAAGGGCAACACACCCGTGCGTCTCCATGGGGGTCTGCAGCTCACAGGAAGTGTCAAATCTTTGTTCCAGAACAATATCTGCCCGTGCAAACCCTTTTTGGATATCTCCGCGCTCATAGATGTCCCGGCTCACCAGGTTTTGTTTTTCATGGATCCTGGGAGCATCCTTGTCCAGGGATTTGTTGTGATCCACCACATGGGGCAGTTGCGTGTATCCGACGGCAATAGATTTGGCCGCATCACAGGCCTGGTACCAGGTGTCTGCTGCAACTGCGGCAACCACCTCACCCTCAAACCGGCAATGGGAATCAAAAAAATCTGCAGCATGGCCGTTGTATTGCCATGTGAGCCCTTTGGCCGCAGGGGAGCTGCCCGTGATAATGGCCCTGACCCCGGGCATTTTCATCGCTTTTTTGGTTTCAATGTCGTTGACCTGTGCATGGGGAAAGGGGCATCTGACAATAACCCCATATATCATGTGGGGCAGTTTCATATCCGACGGATAGATGGCGGTACCGGTTATCCGTTCATAGGCATCCACCCGGGGCCTGCGCGTGCCCACGATGGTGGTTTTACCCCAGAACGGCGGTTCAAGTCCGGCCGCCGCCGGAGTTTCACTAACCACGTTCTGCTGCATATAATACATGCCTTTA
>JAABSA010000018.1 GCA_011390635.1 Desulfotignum sp.
GCAGCGTCATGCAGGCATTGCTGATGGCCGCCATGCCCGAAGCGGTGACCACGGCAGCCCGGCCTGATTCCAGGGAGGCCAGTTTTTCCTCCAGGAACCGGTTGGTGGGGTTGGTCAGGCGCATGTAGATATGGTCGGGCTGCTGACCGGCAAAAGTCTGGCTCAGGTTGTCTGCAGTTTCATGAAAATGGGCAGCGGACTGGAAAATGGGGGGAAGGGTAGCCCCTTCCCAGTCATGGTCTTTGATCCCTTCATGAATGGCCCTTGTTTCAAAGTGAAGCGGTTTGTTCATCAGGCAGTTCCTCACCATAATATATCAGGTTTGAAAAAACTTTAATATCACCTTGTGGTATTTAATTGTCAAGATTTAATTGTTACCCTGCATCCCCAGACAATCCAGATGAAATGAAAGAGACAGAAAAAAAGGGCGGAGCGTATCGTTCATCGGGCGGGTTCCTGGGATTATCCGATCGATCAGGATGCGTATACATCATTCAGGAACTGGGAGGAAATGAACCGGGGAGGGAAATGAAAACGGATCCATGAAAAATCTTGATGTCAGCGCTCATACCATATAAATAAAATGATCGGCCGCATTTTGCGGGCTGTGAATATAACCTTAACCACACAAGGAGTCAGACCATATGCCGGTGGTAACATGGAAAAAGGAAAACAGAATCGCGGTAATGGAGATGTGCAACGGCCCCAACCGGATGAACCAGGGATTTTCCCAAGATTTTAACCAGTGCCTGGACCAGGTGCAGGAAGACACTGATGTCCGGGCCGTGATCCTGACCTCAACCGATGAAAAGAATTTTTCCCAGGGCATTGATGTGGAATGGATCGGCAAAAAAATCCAGGAACAGGAAAATGACACGGTGATGGCCTTTATGTATAACATGAACAAGATTTTCAAACGCCTGCTGCTGTTTCCCGTGCCGGTGGTTGCCGCCATTAACGGCCACGCCTTCGGCAACGGCGCCATCCTTTCCTGTGCCTGTGATTTCCGGTTCATGAAAAAGGACCGGGGATTTTTCTGCTTTCCCGAGGTGGATGTGGGCATTCCGTTTCTGCCCGGCATGATCGCCTTTGTGCGCAAGGCAATGCCGGAACCTCTCTTCAACCGGATGATCCTGTCAGGCCAGCGCGTAACAGCCGAGGATCTTAAGGCGCACAATGTCATCATCAAGGCCTGCGGCAACCAGGAAACCCTGATGTCGGAAGCCCTGGCCTTTGCTGCTGCTTTTGATAAAAAAAGGGGGATTTTCCAGGAATTGAAGCAGCGCATGCACAAAGACCTGATCAGGGTTTTGGACGAGCAGGATCCGGTGTATATCGATGCCCTAAACCTGTTTGTGGCCGATTGAATGGCTGGCGGATCAAATGGCTGAAGAGATCCTTCAGAAAAGGGCCAGGTGACGTCAAGGCGGTGAGAAACATATTCCCCGTCAGGCATTACCGGACCTGTAACGCCAGTGGGGTGACGGATGCAGGGACAGCGTGAAGCGATATGCCATCTGCAATTGACTGCGCCTTGACTTTCCCCGATGTTTGTGATTTGTCACTGTTGTGATTTATTTATTGTTTTTAACTAAGGAGTAGATATGGACTGGTTGCATTCGATCCGCACCAAACAGATGGGGGGATTTCTGGCCATTGCCGCCATTACCGCCATTGTCAGTCTGGTGAGCTATAATGGGATGAAAAACCTGGAGGCCAGTTTCCGGCAGGTGATTGAAACAGCCCCTCTGACAGAATCGGCCATTAACATGAAACTGTCTGTGAGCCAGGATATCGCTGCCATCTTGACCCTGATGGCTGCTTTGGACACGGACCAGCTGGATGCTGCCTGGCAGGTGCACCAGAACAATATTGCCCGATTCAGCCAATTCCAGAAAGCCATTCTCGAAGGTGGTGACATTGATGGAAAAACCATTTTTCCCACCAATGATCCTACACTGCGCCAGATTATTCAGGATGTAAAAGAGTTCCACACATCGGTTTTTCTGCCCAGTTTCAAGGTGGCCTATGACCAGATGCATCTGCAGTTATCTGCAGAACCTTATGATTATGCATTGTTGGATACCATTGATGAAAAAACTATTGTCCTGGCCAATGACCTTACCCAACAGCTGGACCAGGCCGGCACCATATCCCAGGGGCTTATCCACCAGGCTGAAACTGACCTGATAAGAGAAAAGCAGCAGGCGGTTACAATTTTGGCGGCAGCCACCCTGGTGGGAATTGCAGCGGCTATACTGCTGGGTTTTTTTGTATCGGGCCGCATTGCCGGACCGGTTAAAGAAGCAGCGGCATTTACCAGGGATGTTGCCCGGGGAGATTTTACCAAAACCCTGGATGTTACCCAGAAAGATGAAATCGGTTCCATGGTGAAAGCCATGAACCAGATGGTACAGGGGCTGGCATCGGTTTTTAAAAATATTGCCCTGGGGGTGGCCACCCTGGATCAGACATCAGCGGATTTATCGCAGATTTCAGACAGTCTGAAGACCCGCGCTGAAAAAATGACCCAGAAATCAGGTGCCGTAAGTGTTGCGGCCCTGGCAATGCAGGAACGGGTGTCCTCCGTTGCAAACAGTTCCCGGGCTTTTTCAGATAACCTGGATACGGTGTCGGCTGCCATGGAACAGATGAATGCCACTGTGACGGAAATTGCCAAAAATACCAGCGAGGCCCGGCAGATTTCCGAGACAGCCGTGTCAACAGCCCGGAATGCTTCTGACCGGGTGGATGAACTGGGCAAAGATGCCGCCGAAATCGGGCAGGTCACCCAGACCATCACCGATATATCAGGCCAGACCAACCTGCTGGCATTGAATGCCACGATTGAAGCTGCCCGGGCCGGAGAGGCAGGCAAGGGTTTTGCTGTTGTTGCCAATGAAATAAAGGGACTGGCCCAGCAGACGGCAGATGCAGCAAAAGATATTTCAGAAAAAATTACGCGCATCCAGGATTCTTCCAAAGGCACGGTGACAGAAATTCAACAGATTTCAAAGGTGATCAATGATGTGAATACCATTGTTACCGCCATCGCCGGTGCCATTGAAGAACAGTCCAGCACTTCCAGGGAAATTGCTGAAAACATCTCCCTGGCTGCCCGGGAGATACATGAGAACCATGACCATATTGCAGACATATCCCGGGCATCGGCCCAGATAACCAAAGACATCCAAAGTGTCAACACCCATGCCGGCACCGTCACGAATACCAGTCAGGAAGTCAGCGAAAATGTGACCCGGATCACGTCGTTTGCCGCCAGCCTCGGACAGTCAATCAGCCGTTTCAAAGTGTAACAGGTTCCCGGGGGACATGGAACGGCATGAACATTTTATCATTATCCCTGAATCAACTGGTCCACCGCCTTGAAACTGCCTGTGGAAAAGGCCGGTTCCATGCCCGGGCTCTGTACCGGGAAATTTATAAAAATGGCAATCCAGACCCCCTTTCAGCCCCGGAGTTTGCGGCCTCTCCAAAGCTTGTACAAAATTTGGAAAAAAGCATCCGACTGGAACCAGGCAGGGTAAAAGAAGTTTTCCAGGACGGCAGTCTTACCAAATTCATCACCCGGCTGGCCGACGGTCTGGACATCGAGTCTGTGATCGTTCCCATGAACCGGTACAACACCTTGTGCGTGTCCAGTCAGGTGGGATGCCGCATGGGATGTGCTTTCTGTGAAACCGGCCGAATGGGATTGAAACGCAACCTTAAGGTGTCTGAAATTACCGGCCAATTGTACAATGCCAGGCATATATTGAAAAAGCAGATCAAAAACATCGTGTTCATGGGCATGGGAGAACCCTTTGACAACTTTGACGCTGTCATGGCTGCCCTCCAGATCATGAACGAGCAGACAGGTTTTGATATCGCCCTGCGCCATATGACCATTTCCACTGCCGGGCTGTTGCCGGGTATCCAAAAACTGGCTGCCATGCATCTGCCCGGCATCCGTCTGGCCATATCGGTCAATGCTGCCGACAACCACACCAGATCCAGGCTGATGCCTGTTAACAAAGCCTGGCCCCTGGAAAAACTCAAAGAAACCCTGGCAGAATTTCCGTTGCCCCGAAAAGGAACTTTTCTGTTTGAATACATCCTCATCAAGGGGGTGAATGATCTGGCCGCCCATGCAGATCTGCTGGCAGACTTTATTCATCCGCTGCCGGTGCGCCTGAATCTCATTCCCTGTAATCCGGTACCCGGCCTTGGCCATGAAAGTCCGTCTGATGAGGATATGAACCGTTTTTCCCAACGCCTGGTTGAAAAAGATATTTTTGTTATCCGGCGCTGGAGCAAAGGCAGGTCTGTGTCTGCCGGATGCGGTCAGCTGGGACAAAGGTAGATGATTTGTCTGTTTTTTTTACCCGCCTTGACAGGAGACCGCATATAGGGATAGTCTGCGTTTTAACCCTAACTTTTGTGATGCGGAAAAATTCATGAATTATCTAGAAGACAAAAACAGATCAGGTGAGTATCTGCGCCTGGCTTTAAGCTATCTGGTCAAGTATGATCTGCCGGCCAATCCGGTCAATTACACGGTCTGGTATGAATATGTATCCGGCAGAAACCTGAAATTGAAAAAAGCCGTGGATCTGTCCATGAAATCCAATCATTCCATGGATAGGGGATGCATTGAAAATTTTTATAAAAAATATGTCACTGATGGTGACCGCATCGTCATTTCCCGGCTTCTCACCAAGATCAATCTCATGCTAAGAGATATTAGCCATCATATTCTGGAAACCGAAGGAGATCTGGCCGGCCATGGTAAAAATCTGGGAGAACTGGCAGAAAAAATCAATACGGCCCATGACTTTGAAGGAATCAGGGAGATTGTGGACCAGATGCTGGAAGAGACCAGGGGGCTGATAAAATCCGGATCACGGCTCCAGAGCCGTATGAGTGTGTCAACCCAGGATCTGAAGCAACTGTCCCTTGAGTTGGAACAATCCCAGAAAGAGGCACAGACTGATGCCCTGACCGGTCTGGCCAACCGGCGGGGTCTTGAAAAAGTCTTTGAACTGGAGCGTATCAGGGCAAAACAGAACATGGTTCCGTTTTCTGTGATTCTCATGGATATTGATCACTTTAAAAAAGTGAACGATGCCTATGGCCACCTTGTGGGAGACAGTCTGCTTAAGGGGATTGCCAGAATATTAACCCAGTATTTGAGAAGAAACGATGTTGCTGCCCGGTTCGGGGGAGAAGAATTTCTGGTTGTCCTGCCGGAAACCGATATCGATGGCGCCAGTACTGTGGCAAAAAAAATCCAGAAAGCCTTGTCCCGCAAAGAATGGAAAGTCAAGGAATCTGGTAAGCGTATCGGTGCGGTAACGGTTTCCATGGGTGTTGCAAAGTACACCATGAACGAGCCGCAGGAGGCCCTTGTCAAGCGGGCGGATGATGCTCTTTACCAGGCCAAGCGAAGCGGCAGAAACCAGATTGTGACACAGGCGGATATAGGATAGCCCGGCAATCTTTTTATGCAGATCCGACCATGGATCCGGTTAACCGGACTTTCGTTACTGTTTGTCATCCTTTTAATCTTTTGATATTATCCCGGGCAAAATCAATAGCCGGATCAATTTCCAGGGCCATTTCATAATATTTTATCGCCAGCGCCGTTTCTCCCAGTTCCCGGTAATTTGAGCCGATATTGGCATAGTTGATGGCCTGGGACGGATCAACTTCCAGGGCCTGTTCAAAACAGGTGATGGCTTTGTGATGATTTTTTTGCAGAAAATGGCACACACCCATGGTGTTGAGCAGGTCCGGCCGCTGGTCGTCAATGGCCAGCCCATTGCTGCAGGTTTCCACGGCAGTGTCATATTGGCCCAGATCCTTGAGGCAGGCTCCCATGTGGGAGCAGATGTCGGGCAGGTTCAACCGGGCCGGTTCTCTGTTCATGGCGGTTTCAAATTCCTGTAAAGCGGTTTGATGATCACCGATAGCGTTGTACACCAGGCCTTTGTAGAAACTGGTGTAATATTTATCCGGCAGGGCCTGTTCCAGGGTTTCCAGCCGGTCCAGGGCCTGGATGGGATCCAGGGTTTCGGTGATGAGCCGGGCTGAAAACATGCCCACGCTTGCGGATGCAGCCCGTTCCCTGAAATGGGCGCCCGGCATGATGGAGTAAAAGGCCGGGATGTCCAGTTCCGGGTGGCGGGTATCAATGGCCAGAACCTGATAGTCTTTTTTTCCCAGAGTGGCGATCAGGTTTTCCACTTCCACCCGGATATTGGCATCTGACAGGTCCGGCAGATCACCGAGGCCGACCATGGTCTTTGGCTGGGTGATAAAGGCGGCATCTGCAATGCGGGTGAATTTGGGCAGGCCGGATGCCACATAGTTGGCCCCGGAGTTGAAATCCCCTGCCAGCTGGGCCACTTCTGTCAGGGCCCGGCCCATGGCTTTCTGGGGATCAGGGGAGGTACCGGCGGTCCACACGATCTCGCTTTTTTCCGGGAAAGTGGTCGGATCCCAGGCCAGAACAGCAATGGTGCAGATGCCTGTGTCCAGAGAAAAATCCGAGGCATGGATCTGAATGCCGCAGTTTTGGTATTTTCCCAGCATCTGTTTTACCAGTGGATCGGTGAAGGTATCGGTGCGGATGCCCGGAACATCCAGTTTTCCATGGCTTACCAGAGAGGATGTATGCCGCTCCACCAGCTCGCAGATGCCCTGGCTCAAGGCTTCTTCATTGCAGTTGCCGGCACAGGGACCGTTGAATTCATTGATCATGTAAAACCAGTTAAAAGGGATCAGCACCTCCCGGCCCAGGGTCAGATTATATCCTTTGGTCCATTGCAGGTTCAGGCTGTCAAATACGGGTTTGACCCTGAATGCATCTGCTTCATTGTCATGCACCGACCGGATGATCCGGTCAAAGGCCAGGGCCTTTTCCCCCAGATCTTTTGCAGGGGCAGAGAAAAAATGGTCTTTTTTGTTCACAAAGGAAAAAAAACTGAAACGTTCCGCCAGTTCCATTACGGCACTGGCTTCTGACTGGTCCGGGGTGCCCCCTTTTCCCATCTGTTTGCTGGTGCCGATAACCTGTCTGGCATCAGCACCGCACTCACTGAAAAAAACCGGTATGTCCAGGCGGCCGTTGTCAATGCGCCGGGTCCGGCTCAAGATATCCAGGCGGGTGGCAGCTGCTTGTTTTTTAAACCATGCCACGGTTTTTTGTGGAGACATGATTTTATCCTGGTCATAGGTGTAGCCTTTGACAGCGTCCTTTAATTCGATGGTGTATGTCATGAAAATATCTTTCGTGTTTTAGATTCTACAGTTGCCGGCTAAAGTTACAGGATTGGCGGTGTATACACACGGCACAGGAGACAAATCCAAAAAATGGTTTTCTTACATTAAATGCCTGGCAACCTCATTATGCCACAAGCTGGACAGCATCACCCACTTTTATGTGCCCGCCCTTGAGAATTTTTGCAAACACCCCTTCTTTGGGCATGATGCAGTCTCCGGTCCGGTAGAAAATGGCACATTTTTTATGGCATTCTTTTCCGATCTGGGTGATCTCCACAAGGGCTTCTTCCCCCAGCTGCACCTGCTGGCCTATTTTCTGTACCTTCCAGTCAATGCCGGTGGTGGCAATGTTTTCGGCAAAATCTCCAAAATTGAGCACAAACTCTCTGGTACTTACGGCCTCAATGCTTTCAGCTGCCAGAAAGCTGAGCTGACGGTGCCAGTCACCGGCATGGGCATCACCCTGGATACCGTGGTTTTCCAGCAGTTCTGCCTGGTCGACACAGTGCTTGGTGGTGCCCTTTTTTTTGCTGACAGCAATGGAAACTATTTTCACAAAATATCCTTTTGTTCCGGTGTTTTTATCATAAATGAAATCTATATCACAATGTGGCAGTAAATTTCAATACCATATGCAATGAAACGTAATCTATTATAGAACATATTATTTTTTGACAGGCAGGTCTTGGTGAGTTGGCTCTTCAGGTTGACCCAAAGACTGCTGCCCGGAATAAAACGCCTGATCTATATGCCGGTTGATTTTCCGGGCAAGACCATCCGGCAGTTTTTGAAGGGAAAAAGAGTTCTGGATGCAGGCTTCAAGGTAGTTGTCGATAGTATACAGGCGGCTGCATGTCTCACATGTGTTAATATGGGCCAATATCTCAGGGTCTTCCGGTTGGTTGTGGATGGTTCGGTCCTGCAGCCAGATAAGAAAGTCTTTACAGTTCATGGGTCAGGTTGATTCCGGTTTAATAGTGATATTGAGGATGTTTTCCCTTTTGTTTTTTGGTTGCTTCAGCAATGTTACCTTCAAAGCTTCTTTCGCCCTATTCAGCCTGGACATAACGGTGCCAAGGGGGATATCCAGGGTTTTGGCAATATCTTTATAAAGCATATCATCCATGTAATACAAGATCAAAATCTCTTTGTATTTCATGGGCAGCTGATCAATGGCCTGGTTCACTATCCTGGTGTCAGCTGCCCGGTTCAGCAGGACATCCGCCTCATCTTCTTGTGTTCCGTCCTTGAGAAATTCAATGTAATCAATCTTGTGCAGCTGCTGCCGGGCATTGTCTTTCTGGCAGGTTTTTAAAAAATTATTGCGCAGTATTCTCAACAGCCAGGGTTTAATTTTCTCTGGATCCTTGAGTTGAGAAAATTTATGGAAAGCCATCAAATAGGTTTCCTGTACAATATCTTCAGCATCAAATACATTGCCGGTATATTTGAGGGCCACATTGTATAAAAGCCTCATATGGGGATATGTCAGCTTTTTAAACTGCTTTTGGGTTAGTTTTGTTTTCAATATCATGTAATCATATCCTGACTTCGCCTCCTCCAACTAAGATAATCAGGTTATGAATCAAATCAATTGCTTTTTTTATATTTATAAGACAGGTACGGGGTCTGTTTTATTCCAGGATTTTAGTCTGCAGGCTCCTCAGGTTATTTTTCTGGTATCATTTTTCATCATCATGAGACTTTCCGGGCATTCAATGTCTGGTCAATCAAAGGGATGAATTTAAGGTTTGCTTTGGGAAAAGCAAACCTTTGGATTTCTGGAAGACTGATCCATTGATAGTCAATGGGACCGTTCAAGGTCACCTCTCCGGACATATAATCACAATAAAATACATCCATTTCAATCTTAAAATGGGTATAGGCATGCTTGATCCGGGTCAGAAATGATGAAATGCTGACATCAAGGCCGGTCTCTTCTTTGATTTCCCGGATACAGGCTGCACGGGCAGTTTCCCCTTTAAGGCGCTTGCCACCCGGAAATTCCCATAACCCGCCCAGAAGACCGGACAGTTTTCTTCTGGTCACCAGCAGTTTGCCGTTTTTTATGACAATGCCGGTGCTGATGCGGTGGCACGGGATTTTTTTTGTTTTCAACCGCAACGGAAATGTCTGGATCTGGGCGGCAGACAGGGCACAGCAATTATCTGCAATGGGGCAGACGCTGCATGCCGGGACAGCTGGTGTGCATACCAGGGCCCCAAGTTCCATGACCGCCTGGTTGAAACGTCCCGGGTCATTCCGGTCCAGGAGGCTGTCGGCAATGGTTTGAAATTGTCTGTGTGCAGAAGAAAGATTCACCGGGACATCCAGGCACAGGAGTCTTGCCAGCACCCGTTTGACATTGGCATCCACCACGGCATGGGCCTGCCCGAATGCCATGCTCAAAACCGCAGATGCAATATAATCCCCCACCCCGGGCAATGCTGTAAAATCCGAAAATCGGGAGGGAATACGGCCATGCAGATCCGATACAACCCTGCAGGCAGCCTTGTGCAGATTTCTGGCCCGGGCATAATATCCCAGGCCCTCCCACAATTTGAGCACCTGTTCCAAATCTGCTTTTGCCAGGTCCTCCAGAGTGGGAAATGCCTCCACAAAGGCCAGAAAATAAGGCACCGCTGTTTTGACCCGGGTCTGCTGGAGCATCACCTCCGACACCCAGATGCGGTATGGGTCGGCATTTTCCCGCCAGGGAAGGTGCCGGTGGCAGGCATCATACCAGTGCACAAGATTCTTTCGGATGACAAGAAGATCGGCGTGGTTGAATTCCGACATTTTTTTCAGGTGGTTCATGTAACATTGTCCATAAAATTAAAGTTCCGGGCCGGCGGCAGCCAGGGCATATTTGGTTTTTACCTTCATTGTTTGATTGTCCGGACCTGCCCGGAGGGTTTAAAGCGTTTTACCTGATCAATAAATTTTTTAGTCGCATTGTCCGGACAGGTTCTGTGAAACCGGATCTGGATGTACATATCTGTTATGGCCCCGGCTTTTTGTCCAAGATCCGGCCTGTTTGTTTTTATCATTGCCAAAAAATCCATGGGCCCCTGACCAGGGTTTCTGGCCAGACCGATATGTTCCAGACGTGAGCAAAAAAGGGCATAGGCTTGTGCCACCGGATCTTTTTGATCCGGTTCAAAACGGTACAGAAAAAACCAGAAAAAACCAGCCATGACCAAACCACTGAGTGTCAGCAGCAAAATGGAAACCGTGCCTGATCCCCATGATGTGCCGAATCCCAGCTGCCGTAGCAGCGCTTTCTGTCCTGAAAAAGAATACCCGGTGAACCATGCCTCCCATGTAATATTCACAGCTTCCAGCATAAAGGTCATTTTTTTAAAAACAGAGAACACGGCAGGGCTGTCGGCAGAATAGGAAAATGAGCCGTCCGGGTTCCGCGCCAGGCGCTCGGGAGCCACAGCCAGCGTGGGATCGATTCTTGTCCAGCCTCTGTGCGGTAAAAATGCCTCCACCCAGGCATGGGCAAAGGACTGGCGGACCGTCAGATAATTGCCATAGGGATTGCGCTCTCCGCCCAGGTATCCGCCCACCACCCGGGCCGGCACATCCACAACATTGAGCATAAAGGCCAGTGCACCGGCATAATGCTCGCAATACCCCTGCCGGGTTTCAAGCAGAAATTCATCCACAGGATGGGTTCCGGTCTGAGGAGGGGTAAGGGTATAGGTAAAGTTGTTATCCTTGAAATAGGTGAGTATCCGTTGGATCTTTCCGCTGACATCAGGGATGTCCTGGGTCAGGGATCGGGCAAGGAGCCGGGCTTCGGGGTTGTTGTCATGGCCGGTAAACACCGGATCCGGTGCCCGGGCGCCTGTTTTTGCAGGATCCATTTCAGATGGACCAATGCGGGAAACCGCCTGATAGGTTTTTTTCCGGGTCACCCGGTATCGGGAATAAAGGGTGTGGCCTGTGGTAATATCCGTGCCGGGAGGCCCAAGCACCGGCCGATCCAGGGCAAAAAGCCATTGGCTTTTATGGGGTTCCAGAATGATGGTATGGGACACAAGATTTACTGAATCAGGCTGGTCAGGGGGGATAAAAGAAGGATTTTTTACCGGATGCCACTGGGTGCCGTTGAAGGTGTCAAAAACAATTCCCCGCCAGTACAATGCATCTGTCGGCGGGAAAGACCCGTCAAATGAGACCCTGAAGGCCAGAGACTGGTCCCGTGCCATGCGGGAAATGCTGCCCGGGGCCAGAATTTCCGAGAAACCGGATTTTCCGGCTCCGGGAGCTTCCATGCTGAACAATCCGTGCTGGAGCCGGGGGAAAAGCAGAAACAACAGGACCATCAAGGGAATGGCCTGGGCCAGAATGCGGCCGGACAGGATGATGCTGGACCTGAACCGGCCTCTGGGATGGTTGATGCGCACAAGGGCTGCGGTGGTGATAAAAACACTGAAAAACATGTATAGCACAATCCACAAAGATTCCGACCGGAACAGGCTGGTGATGATAATAAAGTAGGTGAGCAGCACCGTGATCATCCGGTGGCGGTGGGTGGCCATTTCAAATGGCTTGATGGCAGCCATGACAGCCATGAGCCCCACAAAGGCATCGGCATCGATTCTTATCCTGAACGTGATCAAAAGCCCTGCTATGCCTGCCAGGGCAAGGACATGGCGCAGGATGGGTCCGGGAACCGGCCACCCGGCTTTAAGCCCTGCCAGTACATATCCCCACATGACACAGCACCAGACAATAACCCACACCGGCAGTCCCGGTGTATGCGGGGCAATGGCAGCCGCCAGGGCTGCAATAATGGGAACCGCCTGAACATTGTCCCGGTTCAAGAGGCCTCCTTTTTTTGGTTGTACAGGGCAAGGGCCCGGAGACATTTTTTCTTGTGGGGTTGTCCTTTGCCCGGTTCTATCAGGATGCCGGGCAGCTTTAATCCATAGGGTTGTTCTTGGCTGTCCGCCGCAAGAACCATACCGCACAGCCGGGACAGCCTGTATTCGGTATCCCTGGAATGCAGGGCATCAAAATCCAGCATGATGAAGCGGTCTGCTTTGGCTGTGAAGTCCTTGACAAAGATGCCCTGCCCCCGGGAAACCGCTTTCCAGGCGATGCGGCCCACATCATGGCCTGGCTGGTACAAAGACAGTCCCTGAAAATCATCCGGCCCGGCAGCCTGTGTTTCAGAAATTCCTCCGATACCGCCGCCCCCCCGGCCTGATCCGGCAGATCCTTTTACAGGAACCGGATACACAAGACAGGTCATGTGCACACAAAGCCTGGCCCCAATACGGAAGAATCCAAAAGGGAAAACAGAAGATACACGCAAAGGCCCCGGGCTGCATATCCCCCGTGTTGTGGTTTCTGTTGAAATGTCCAGGGTTTTTGTCCCGTTTTTCGGGATGGTTGTCCACATACCGGCCTGTTTTGGCAGGGCAATATGCACAGACACCCTTTCCTGGTTTTTTGCGTGCACCTGTATGGTAAATGCCGCTGTCTGGCCGGCAAAAACCGGCCTTGCAGCCACAAAGGTGATATCCATGCCTGCCAGGTTGTTCAACGAATAAAACAAGGATATCAGGGCCATACCCCCCAACAGGAAAACCAGGATAAAACCGGCATTATTATTGTAGTTGACCGAACCGGCCATCATGGCCCCAAGGATGGTGAGAAAGAGCAGCCCATGCCGGGTGGGGCGGATAAAAATCTGTTTTCTGGTCAGGGTCATGGATATTTTTGCCCGGCCTACACAGGTATGGGGATGGTTTTCAGCAGATCCCTGAGCCTGTCCGGGGAAAAATGTTCCAGGTCCGTGCTGGATCGCAGCCTGTGACAGGCAACCCAGGGCAGCATCTGCTGAAGATCTTCGGGCAGGGTGTGGTCCCGGCCGTGGAGATAGGCCCAGGCCCGGGAAACCCGGGACAAAGACAGACCGGCCCTGGGGGACAGTCCGAACTGGAAGGTGCCCGATGTCCGGGTGAACTCCAGGATGTCCTGGAGATAATCCAAAAAAATGTCAGACACATGGACCTGTTCTACTTGTGCCTGGATTTTTAACACCCCGGTCGTGTCCATAAAAGGGTTTATTGCTGCCAGGGCAGGCTCTGCACCAGTGCCTTTTAAAATATTTTTTTCCGCTTTACGGCCAGGGTATCCCAGGTGGATGCGCATAAGGAACCGGTCCATCTGGGATTCAGGTAAAGGAAAAGTGCCGGCCTGCTCCAGGGGGTTCTGGGTGGCAATGACAAAAAACGGAGCCTCCAGTGCCCTTGTTTCTCCTTCAATGGTCACCTGTTCCTCTTCCATAGCTTCCAGCAAGGCGCTCTGGCTTTTGGGGGTGGCCCGGTTGATCTCATCGGCTAAAAACACCTGTGTGAAAATGGGGCCGGGATGAAAGGTGAAGGTGCCGGCATGCTGGTCAAAAACAGACATGCCCAGAATATCTCCGGGCAGAAGATCGGAGGTGAACTGCATGCGCTGGAATTTCAGTCCCATGCACCGGGCCAGCACCTTTGCCAGAGTAGTCTTGCCGATGCCGGGAAGGTCTTCAATGAGCAAATGGCCCCGGGCAAAAATACAGGCCAGTGCCAGACGGATCTGGGGTTCTTTTCCCAGGACTACCGTGCCCACCTGCTGGACGATCTTTTCAAATTCCTGTGTCATCATGGATTACCGGTTCCCCCAGATCACTTTGGTTGTTCCCATTTTTTCCAGGACCGGATCAGGGAGATAAAGGTCCTGACCCCGATGCCGGAAGGACCCTTGGGAATATAGGATTTTTCCGTAAAATCCCAGGCAGTACCTGCAATGTCCAGATGTGCCCAGGGGGTTTTGTCCACAAATTTGGACAGGTAGGCAGCCGCGGTGATGGTGCCCCCGGGTTTGCCGCCTACATTTTTGATGTCCGCAACCTTGGATTCGATCTGTTTTTCATAGTCCTTGTTCAACGGCAGGCGCCACAACGGTTCTCCGGCATCCTTGCCTGCGGCAACAAGACGTTCGCTCAAGGCATCGTTGTTGGAAACCAACCCGGAATAGTGATGGCCCAGGCCGATGATCACCGCCCCGGTCAAGGTGGCAATATCCACCACACAGTCAGGGGTGTAGGTTTTGATGCCGTACGCCAGGGCATCGGCCAGAATCATGCGGCCTTCTGCATCCGTGTTCACGATTTCCGATGTGACCCCGTTGTAATGGTGGATGATGTCACCCGGATGGATGGCGCTGCTGCCGGACATGTTGTCCGTAGCCGGTACAATGGCCACCACCCGAAGATCGGGTTTTTCTTCTGCCACGGCGGCCATGGCGGTCAGAACAGCCGCACCGCCGCACATGTCATATTTCATCTCTTCCATGCCGGAAGCAGGCTTGATGCTGATACCTCCTGAATCAAAGGTGACTCCCTTGCCCACCAGGAGCAGGGTATCCGTTTTTTTACCGGGACTGTATTCCAGAACCACCATGCAGGGCGGGGTGGATGATCCCTGGTTCACACCCAGGATACCGCCCATGCCCAGTTTTTGCATATCTTTTTTTCCCAGGCAGGTATATTTCAGGCCATGGGTTTTGGCCAGATCGGCTGCATAGTCTGCAAACTGTCCCGGGGTCCAGCCGTTGCCCGGTTCATTGGCCATATCCCGTGCCGCACAGGCGGCCCGGGCTGCGGTAACCCCCATTTTTGCCCCCTTGCGCACCGGTTTGACAAAAGTATCTGAAAAGAATTTGATATCTGCAAGCCCTTTATAGTCGGTTTTCTTTCTGGTGGTTTTTTTGTATTTGCCAAACCTGTAATCCCCTAAAAGAATGCCTTCTGCCAGGGCCTGGGATATTTTGTCCACAGGTACCTGCGGTATATGGGGCACACACACCAACAGGGTTTTTGCCTTGGTTTTTTCACAGGCCCTGGCTGTGTTTCCCCCGAGCCTGCGCAGGTTGTCCAGGATATCGGCCAGGTCTTTTTCGGGTTCAGCTTTTCCCATGCCCAGAACCAGGATCCGCTTGCCCCCTGTTTTTTTTTCTTTTGTATCTACATCGGGATAATACATGAGTTCTTCATCCATTTTGCCCAGAAAATCCCCCAGCTCATGGGCTTTTTTAACCCGGTCTTCTACCTTTGGATCACACACCGGGGGCATATCTTCTCTTTTGGTGGCAAAATAGACCACAAGATCGGATGCAATGGTGTCAATGGGTTTTTCAGTGACAGTCAGTCGGGTGGTTTCCATGTTCATCTCCATTTGCTTGTGTATGATAACAAAACTGGTAACAATACCCTGATTATTACCATAGATACAAAAAGATGTCAGCTATTCCCATGGAATGTTTTTTTCAGACACAGAAAATACAAAATCCATTGACTTTTAGCGGGGTTTCCTATTCTATCTTGAAAGGGAACATCTCAGGAAAACAAAGCAGCCACATGGAGTGGCAGCTGAAGTGGAGCATTCCCCAAAAAAATAATGCCTTAAAAACAAGGAGGAGAATATATGGAGAAAATGAAAGTGCGTGAACTCATGGTGACGACAGAGAAATTTCCAAAAATATCGGAGAACGCATCTTTGTTTGATGCGCTTTCAGCTTTGGAAACGGCCCAGGAGGAGTTTTTATCCGGAAAAGCCGAGCAGCGAAACCTGCTGGTGGAAAATGAAAAAAAACAGATCATCGGAAAAATTTCCCCCATTGATCTGTTCAAGGGACTGGAAAAAAATTACAACAAAGTGAATGTGGAAGAGACCCTTGGTAAATTCGGCCTCAAGTATATCTGGACTGCCATGCGGAAAGACTATAATTTATGGGAAAGTCCGTTCAAGGACCTGTGCCGCAAAGCCGGTGATGTGCATGTCAAAGACTTTGTCAATATTCCGGGAGAAGGCCAGACAGTCGGGGCGGAAGACAATCTTTCCAAATGCTTTCACCTGTTTGTTGTGAACCGGCATGACGCTCTCTTTGTCATGGAAAAAAATGAATTTGTGGGCATGCTGCGGTTTTCCGATGTGTACAAAGCAGTCTCCCGGACAATGAAAGAATGCAGTTTTTGACAGTGACATGACAGCGGTCCGCCCGGAGCGATAGCCGGCACCACATCGAACAGTAAATCATGGTTTTGGATGGGATGGTCACATTTTCCTGCCTTTAAAAAAATCGCGCACAAAAGCAATATGGGTGTTCATGGATGTATAGGCCTTGTCCGGATCACGGGATGTGATGGCTTCGAGAATGGCCCGATGCTGGGTCAATATTTTTTGAATATTTTCAGGATCTTCATATAAGCTGGTCAGGTTTTCCCTGATGCCGTGGAACAGATAATCATAAAAATTGCGCATGATCAGGATGTGCAAAGGATTTTTGGCGGCATAGGCAATGGCCATGTGAAAGCTGGTGTCCGCCTCTGTGCCCAGACGTCCGGAACTCACTTCATGCTGCATTTCATCAATACTCTGCGCCAGGGCGGTGATATCGGTTTCATCCGCCCGCTGGGCCGCCAGGGATGCGGCATTGCACTCCAGGCCCAATCGTACCTCCAGCAGATCCACCAGGGAAGCGGACTGGGATTCCATGGCCTTGGCCAAAGGGTTTTCCTCCACCGCTTCCATGGGTTTGACAAAGGTGCCCTGCCCCTGTTTCTGGGTAATCAAACCCATGGTGACCAGGCGCTGGATCGCATCCCTGATGGTGGTGCGGGACACATTCATGGCCTGGGCCAGTTCCCGCTCCGTCATCAGTTTTTCCCCGGGCTTGAGTGTTCCCCTGTAAATGAGTTCCCGGATCTGATCAAATACCTGATCTGAAATACGCTTGGGCTTTATGGGCTTGATGGGTATGGTCATAATCCTTTGCTATATGGCGCTCCAGCTTTATTTGTCCAAGATGTAAACCAGAAATTATTCCCTATTCCATATATTTAATCAAGGTTTTTTTACTCACATTTTAATAGGTCAATACCATTCCGCCGTCAAACAAAAGATCCCCGCCCACCAGGTATTTTGAAAAACGGGAAAATCCGAATACAAACAGATTGGCCACTTCCACCGGTGACATCATCTCCTTGACCCGGGAAGAACCCATCATGACATCGGTCACCACCTGTTCAGGAGTGATCCCCCGCTGTTTTGCCTGGGCCGCCACCTGGTTCAGGGCCAAAGGTGTTTTAACGAACCCGGAGCTGATGGTAAAAGACCGGATTTTTCCCTCACCCTCGGCGGATATGGACTGGCTCAAAGCCCGGAGCCCAAATTTGGTGATGTTGTAGACCGGTTTGTTTTTCGTACAGATGTGGGCATGGACTGATGCCATGTTGGCTATTGCGCCGGCGCCTGCCTGTTTCATATGGGGTATCACCAGCTGTGACAAAAAAAATGGGGTCCTGAGCATGAGTTTCTGCATCAGATCATAGGTTTCCATGGGAAAATTTTCCACCGCATCAATGTGCTGGATCCCGGCGATATTGGCCAGGTATTTAATCTGCCCCAGTCCGGCTGCCTTTTCCACAGCCGCCCTCACCTGTGCATCATCGGTCAGGTCGGTTTTGATGAAGGTCATGTTTGCCCCGCCCAAAGCCTGTGCCATTTCAACTGTTTTTTCCCCTTCCGTCTCATTGATATCCAGGCCTGCCACGGTTACCCCGTTGACAGCTGCTGCAATGGAAACAGCCCGTCCGATACCGGTACCGCAGCCGCTCACAATACAGACATTTTGTTTGCCAAAATCATCATCTTCCAGTATCAGTATATCTTTTTTGGTGATTTCAGGTTCTTTGATTTCCATGGTGTTCTCCTTTCAGGTTGACAGACTTTTATGGGGTGTTTTTTTCAAGGCGCGAGGCGTAAATTTCCATGGGATGCCTGACCTTTATGGATGATCCGGCCTTTCCCAGCATATCTGAGATCTGCATCATACAGGCCGGACAACCTGTGGATACAGTTGTGCAGCCGGTTTTTTCTATGTTTTCCCGCTTGATTGTTCCAATGGTGCTGGACAGGTCATAATGGTAAATATTAAAACTGCCGCCCATACCGCAGCATTTATCGGAACCCGTCATTTCCTTCAATTGACAGCCGGCCGCGGAGATAACCTGCCGGGGCTGTTCTGCCACACCCAAAGACTTTTTCAGATGGCAGGGATCGTGGTAGGTCACGATGTCGGGTCCCGGGTCAGATCCTGCTGGATCTGAAAAGTTTTTCAGCGAATCAATGCCCACCCGGTCCACCAGGAACTGGTTGATGTCCATGGTTTTTTCAGCCAGGACCCTCAGTTTTTGCTGTATAACATCGGACGGATTTTTGTAGACAGTCGGCCACAGTTTTTTTATGGTGGAGGTACAGGTGGCACAGGCGGTCACCAGCACATCAAATGGTTCTTTTTCAAAAAGGGCCAGGTTGTGATCCACCAGCCGTGTAAAGCTGTCCCGGTCACCGGATGCCAGGGAAGGAATACCGCAGCATCCCTGGCCGGGGGGGATAATTACCCCCACCTTATGATGGGACAGGACTTTCAGGGATGCTTTGGCCACATTGGGAAAAATTTTGTCTATCAGGCAACCGGTGAAAAAAGCGGCCCGAAGCCCGGACCCGGTGCTTGTATAGCCTTTTTTCGGCAGGGTTTTGTGAAACGGGGTGGTGCTCAGGGGCATGAAATGCCTGTTGGCCAGCAGCGGAGAGATCAGACGGGCACAGGAGGTACCCTGGGCATCGGCAGAAGGTTTTGTGAAAAGGCCCTGGAAACGGCCGGCCCATTCCACCATAGCGTCGAAACGGCCGGGATTGGCCAGCAGCTGCCTGAAGATCAGTTTTTTGGCAGGGGACAGGCCTTTGTATTCCGCCAGGATGGCCCGTGCCTTGATGAAAATTTCCACCACATTGACCCCGGAAGGGCAGTTGGCGGCACAGGAACCGCAGAGCAGGCACCGGTTCAGCCGTTCGTTCACCCCGTCAGGATCCGTAAAAATATTGTCCATCAATCCTGTGAGCAGGGCCAGTTTTCCCCGGGCCACATCCGCTTCTTTGCGGGTCTGCTCGAAAAGGGGGCAGACCGACTGGCACATGCCGCAGCGAATGCAGGTCACCAGCTGCTCTTCCAGCTCTTTTACCAGGGTTGCCAGTTCTTTCATGCCTGCCATTATAGGTTATACTCCTGTTATTTTGCCGGGGTTCAAGATGTTGCGGGGGTCCAGGGCTGCCCGCAGCTGCCTGGAAAACAAGATGGAGGAATACCCGGCTTCCTTTTCCAGGAAAGGGGCTTTGGCAATGCCTGTGCCGTGCTCTCCGGACAGGGTACCGCCCATGGCCAGGGCCGTGTCAAAGATCTCTTCAATGGCCTGTTCCACCCGGTGAAATTCTTCCTTGTTTCTGCGGTCCGTGAGGATGGTGGGATGCAGGTTGCCGTCCCCGGCATGGCCGAAAGTGCCGATATCGATTTTGTATTTTCTGCCGATCTCCTGAAGTGCCCGTACCATGTCCGGAATCCTGCTTCGGGGAACCGTGGCATCCTCCAGCACCAGGGTGGGTTTGAGCTGGGCCAGGGCGGACAAAGCAGCTCTTCTGGCTGCCCAGATCCTGTCCCGCTGGGCATCATCTTTTGCCCGGTCAATGCTCCGTGCCCCCATTTTCAGGCACAGGGCCTTTACCTGTTCCGCTTCTTCAGCCACCACTGCCGGGTGGCCGTCCACTTCGATGAGCAGCAGTGCTGCCGCATCTTTTGGGAGTCCGGCCTTTGAAAAGTCTTCCACCGCCCGGATGGTGAAGTTATCCAGGATTTCCAGGGTGGCCGGCACAATACGCGCGGAAATGATACCGGCCACGGTTTCCGATGCCTGTTCAATGGTGTCATACACCGCAACCATTGCCTGCCTGGCCTTCGGGGCGGGGATGAGTTTAAGAATCACCTGGTCCAGGACTCCCAGGGTGCCTTCAGACCCCACCATAAGCCCGGTGATATTATAACCGGTAGCGCACTTCACGGTTCTGGAACCGGTTTTGATATAATTGCCCTTTGCGTCAAAAAACTGCAGCCCCATGACATAATCCTTGGTCACCCCGTATTTGAGTCCCCGCAGTCCTCCGGCATTTTCCGCCACATTCCCGCCGATGGTGGAAACCGCCATGCTGCCCGGATCCGGCGGATAGAACAGCCCCAGTTTTTCCACTTCAGCCGCCAGGGTTGCGGTCACAACGCCTGGTTCCACCACGGCATACATGTCTGCTTCATTGATTTCAATGATGCGGTTCATCCGGCCGGTGAGTACCACGATGCCGGATGTCCGGGGAATAGTGCCGCCGGAAAGATTGGTGCCTGATCCTCTGACCGTCACAGGGATATGGTTTTCATGGCACAGGGCGATGATTTCACCGAGCTGGGTTGCGTTTTCGGGAATCACGGCAGCCGCGGGCATGACCGGGTCCAGCACTGCGGCATCATAGGAATAGGTGAGCATGTCTTCTTTCTGCGTCAGCAGATGCTGTTTACCCACAATTTTTTGCAGGGCATCAAGGATGGACTTGTGGATCATAGGCACCTCTTTGATTTTATGGTACTACCAATTCACTATCAGGTAAATTTTCGGTGTTGTCAAATGGTTATTTCATGACATCGCCTCTGGTTATGCGCAGTCATAAAAAAATATAACCTTTTGTTTTTTCTGAATATAATACCGTATAGCAGACTTTCTGACAAAAAACAAACAAAAATTATTTTTTTCTTGACAAAGCGGCCCATATGGATTTTAGTATTGGTACTACCAAGAAAGCCAGCAGTATAAAACAATGAAATGACCATTTTGGACTTACCGGAATACCTTTAAGACCGATCCGGGAAAGGAGGCAAACAAACCATCTCAGGCAATATCTGGAGACAGGCGTGTGAATAATCAATTTTTTTTTAAGGATGGAGGAAAGCATGAAAAAAGCATTACGCATAGTGGTAACCCTTCTGATGGCAGTTGTCTTTATCTGCGGCACTGCCCATGCCAAACGCGAAAAATTCGGAGAAGATCCCCGGGCAAAAGAAGCAAAACGGGTATCATTCAAGACATCGGATGAAAAAATCCGCTGGAAAATGGTCATGCCCTGGTCTAAAGGGCTTTTGTTCTATGACATTGCATCTCATTTTGCCGACAGTGTCCGCCTGGCATCTGCCGGCCGCCTGGATATCAAGCCGTTTGCAGCCGATGAACTGGTACCTGCCATGCAGAGTTTTGATGCGGTAAGCACTGGCGCGGCTGAAGTTGGTCATGACTGGCCCGGTTACTGGAAAGGCAAAAATGAAGCATTTGTAGCCCTGGCGTCTGTTCCTTTCGGTCTGGATGCAGAATTGTACAACATCTGGCTCTATGAAAGAGGCGGTGTGGAAATGATGCAGGAAATCTATGGCCAGTTCAACCTTTTTGCCCTCCCCGGTGGCCAGTGCGGCCATGAAATGGGACTTTCTTCCAACAAAAGAGCCACCAGTATGGCAGATTTCAAAGGCATGAGACTTCGTACGCCGGGCTGGTTCATGGATATCATGAACAACCTGGGAGCATCGGTATCTCCGCTTCCCGGGGGCGAAGTATATCTGGCCCTGGAGCGGGGGGTTATCGATGCAGCGGAATTCTCCTCTCCGGCCATCAACTATCCCATGGGTTTCGATGATGTCACCAAGTACGTGATTCAGCCGGGTGTTCATCAGCCGGGTATCCAGTGTGCCCTGTTTTTCAACAAAGATGCCTATGAAAAGCTCCCCGAAGACCTCAAATGGATCATTGACATTGCTGCCAAGGAAACCCAGCTGTGGAGCTACAGCTGGATTAACAACCTGAATGCCGAAGCCATTCACCTGTTCCAGGAAAAAGTGGAGTTTGTGCATATGGATGAAGCGACCCGTACCCAGTTCCGGAAAACCACCAAAGAGTATATGGATACTGTCAAGGCCAAATTTCCGGACGTCAAAAAAATCCTGGATTCCCATGATCAATTGATCGAAGACTATGCTGAGTGGAGAAAAGTCCGCGGCGGGGCAACCCCCTGGCCTTATGAAACTTACATAAGCGGCCAGCACCATGAATAAGTTCATTGTGCTGATGTAAAACCGAAACCTTAGAAAAGTCCGGCAGCCCTGTCTTGTAAACATCCCAATATAACACAGGCTGCCGGACCCTGACCGTTTTTTGATTTATTTTCAGAAAAGGAAACCAACATGTTGGAATCGTTATCAAACAATCTGGAAAAGATGATCCGCAAACAGGGAGATATCACCTCTTTTCTCGTATATCCGCTGCTGTTCATCGTGGTATATGAGGTGTTTATGCGGTATGCCCTCAATGCCCCCACCACCTGGGGATTTGAGGCCACCACCTTTTTGTACGGACTGCATTACATGTTCGGGCTTTCCTATGCAGATGTCCATGGGGCCCATGTAAAGGTGGATATTTTCAGCTCCCTTGCCTCGGAAAAAGTTCAGACGGTTCTCAGCATTATCACCAATCTGGTCCTGTTCATGCCGGTGACCATCTGCCTGACCCTGTATGGAATTAAATACGCATATAACTCCACCCTGGGTCTTGAAGTGAATTCCACCTCCTGGGCGCCTCCCATCTGGCCGCTGAAGATATTGATGGCATTGTGCCTGGTGTTTTTACTGCTCCAGGGCATCGCCAATCTGTTAAAGGATATCAACTCACTCAAACAACAAGGAAGAAAGGTTCTCCCATGAGTCTTGAATTCATGACAGTGGCCATGTTTGCCACCCTTATTTTCGCCATTACCCTTGGTCATCCCCTGGCCTATACCCTGGCAGCAGTTGCCACCCTTTTCGGTCTGATAGACAACGGATTTTCCATTCCCAGGTTGTTTGAAATGTTTATCAACAATACATGGGGGCTGATGGAAAACTATACCCTGGTGGCCATCCCCTTGTTTATTCTCATGGCCCAGCTCCTGGACAGATCCAAGGTATCGGAAGCATTGTTTGAATCCATGTACGTGGTACTGGGCAGTATCAAGGGCGGGCTGGGCCTTGCCGTTGTTCTGGTGTGTACGGTATTTGCAGCCACCACCGGGATTATCGGGGCATCGGTTGTGGCCATGGGCCTGCTGGCCACCCCGGCCCTCATGGGCAAGGGCTACCAGAAAGAAATGACCGCAGGTATCATCTGCGCCTCAGGCACCCTGGGCATACTGATTCCGCCCTCCATCATGATGGTGGTGTACGGCGGGCTCACCGGTATGAAGGAAACTTCCGTGGGCAACCTGTTTGCCGGTGCCATCTTCCCGGGCCTTTTGCTGGCAGGCCTGTATTTCACTTATATTCTCATTCGCTGCAATATCAACCCCACACTTGGTCCCCCTATTTCAAAAGATGAGGCATCCGGGTATACGGCTGCACAAAAATGGGCCATGACCCTGAAATCTTTGGTCCCGCCCCTGGCATTGATCCTGGCGGTCATGGGAACAATTCTTGGCGGGGTAGCCACCCCCACGGAAGCCGCCGGCCTGGGGGCCTTCGGTGCCGTGCTTCTGGCTTTTTTCAACAAAAAACTCAACTGGACCGTGCTCAAGGAAAGTGGCTATGCCACATTGAAAACCACCTCCATGGTCATGATGCTGTTCATCGGCGGAAAGTTTTTTTCTGCGGTATTTTTGAGCATGGGCGGCGGTGATGTGGTGGCAGACCTGCTCATCGGTTCTGGCATGAATGAATGGATTATTTTGTTCATCATGATGTTCATCGTGTTTATCATGGGCATGTTCATTGACTGGGCTGCCATCCTGCTGGTGACAGTGCCTATTTTTCTGCCCATTGCCATTGAACTGGGATTTGATCCTTTGTGGTTTTCCCTGCTGCTGTGCGTGAACCTGCAGACCTCGTTTCTCACCCCGCCCTTCGGGTACGCCCTGTTTTACTTCAAGGGTGTTGCGCCGCCGCAATTCACCATGATGCATATTTACAAAGGCATTCTTCCCTTTGTCATGCTGCAGTTGATCAGTATCATCCTGCTGTGCCTGTTTCCGTCCCTGGTCACCTGGCTGCCGGGGGTGTTTTTCGGATAAGAGCGGTTACGCTCAAATACCGGACATGCACTGCCGGTAACAACAAAGCATGAAAGAATTCAGAGGGTTGTTCCGTTCTTTCATATAAAAAAAGGGGAGGGGGCAGATATGGTGAATACAACCACTGGCAGTACAAAAGATCTGGCTGCAACATTTACACAAAAAGCCTCCCTGGTGAGCGCCTTTGTCCATGGTGTACAAGACCTGACAGAGGCCATGGACAAAACCCTTGAACTGCTTGCTCAAAAACCGCCCCTGGATCCGCAGATGGCCTCTGGGAAAAAAAGGAACCCATCAGAAAGAATCCTGGCAGCCCCCAACCTTAATCATGACACATTCTTGCAGCTGTCTGACCGGTGCGGGGCATTTCCCCATATCCACCTGATCCGGGACAGGCTTCGCGATTTTCCCGGGGGGATTGACATGGGGGTGACAACAGCGGATTTCGGTATTGCAGACACCGGCACCCTGGTCATCAATTCCAATGATGAACAAACCCGCCTGGCCACCATGCTCTGTGAAATCCATGTGGCGTTTCTGACAACGTCTGCCATCAGAGAAACCGCCTTTGCCATGACAGATGAGCTGACAGCACTGGTCACAGGCTGTGGTTCCTATACCGCGTTTGTCACCGGCGCCAGCCGGACTGCTGACATTGAAAGGGTTCTGGCCATAGGGGTTCACGGACCTTTGGCACTGCATATCATGCTGATGGAAAAGGACTGATCATGGGAAAAAAACAGGATATCAGTGCCTACAGAAAAAGGCTGGATACCGCTTTGGACAACCAGTTTCTGCGCCAGGCCATGGACAAGTTTGCCGTGGCCTACCGCACTTCCAGGGAAAATGCCTTTGCACAGATAGATGTGGATTCCCTGGTAAAACAGGTGGCAGATGTCAAGGCAGCTGCCGTTGAAAATATGACAGCCTTGCTGGAACAGTTCACACACAAGGCTTCCGCCTGCGGTATCCATGTGCACCTGGCAGATTCGGCAGAAGATGCCAACCGCATTATCGGTGAGATCGCCCAAAAAACCGGTTCAAAAAGAATTGTCAAATCCAAATCCATGACCGCAGAAGAGATCCATCTGAACAGATGGCTGGAAAATCTGGGTCTGGAAGTCACTGAAACCGACCTGGGAGAGTGGATCGTTCAGCTGCGCAAAGAAGGCCCTTCCCACATGGTCATGCCGGCCATCCACCTGTCACGCTTCCAGGTGGCGGATCTGTTCTCCGATGTTACCGGAACAGACCAGGATGCAGAGATCGACCGTCTGGTCAAGGTGGCCAGAAAAGAGCTGCGGGAAAAATTTGTGCAAGCGGATATGGGCATCACCGGTGCCAACTATGCTTTGGCTGACACCGGCACCATCGGCATTGCCACCAATGAGGGCAATGCACGGCTGGTCACTACCCTGCCGAAGGTGCACGTGGCCCTGGTGGGCATCGACAAGCTGCTGCCAACGATTGCCGATGCCCTGACCGTCAACCGGATCCTGCCGAAAAATGCCACCGGCCAGGCTATCACCTCCTATGTCACCTGGATCACAGGCCCGTCTGAATGCACCACCGCCCCGTCGGGAAAACGGGAAATGCACATCGTGTTTCTGGACAACGGGCGCAAAAAAATTGCCGCAGATCCGGTGTTCTCCCAGGTGCTCCAGTGTGTGCGGTGCGGGGCCTGCGCCAATGTGTGCCCGGTGTACCGCATGGTGGGAGGCCACCAGATGGGACACATCTATATCGGGGCCATCGGCCTGATCACCACCTATTTTTTCCATGGCATGGAAAATGCCAAAAATCTGGTGCAGAACTGCACCAACTGCGGTGCCTGCAAGGCGGTGTGCGCCGGCGGCATCGACCTGCCCCACCTGATCAAGGAGATCCATGCAAGGATCCAGGATGAAGCCGGGCATCCCCTGCAAAGCCTGCTGCTGGGAAAGGTACTCAAGAGCAGAAAGCTGTTTCATTCTCTTTTGCGCACCGCCCACCTGGCCCAGAAACCGTTGCTGGATAAAAAAGAGAAACCCTATCTGCGCCACCTGCCCATGATTTTTTCTTCGGATCACAATTTCAGAAGATTGCCTGCCATTGCAGATGTGCCGTTCCGGGACCGGTTTGAGAAACTGCATCAGCCGGTAAAAAATCCCAGGTTCACCATTGCGCTGTTTTCCGGATGTGTCCAGGATTTTGTCTATCCAGAACACCTGGAAGCAGCCATGAGAGGGTTTGTCCAGCACAACATCGATGTGACATTCCCCATGGGGCAGTCCTGCTGCGGCCTGCCTGCCGTGAGCATGGGGGAAAAATCAGCGGCCCGGGATGTGGCACTCCAGAACCTGGATGCGGTTGACCTGGACGGGGTGGATTATATTGTGACCCTGTGCGCCTCCTGCGCCTCCCATCTTACGCACGGGGTGCCGAAACTGCTCAAGCACTACGCCCCGGAAAAAGCAGCGGCATTTGCTGACAAGGTGGTACCGTATTCGGTGTTCATGAACGATATTGTGGGCATTGCATCTGCGGACAGTGCCGGCGCAAATGCCGGCAGAAAAACCGCGTTTCACTCCCCCTGCCACCTGTGCCGGGGCCTGGGGATTCACCATGCCCCCCATGCGCTGATTGAAAAATCGGGAAATCAGTATGTTCCCACAGATGAAGAAGAGACCTGCTGCGGGTTCGGCGGCAGTTTTTCCACCACCTTCCCGGCGGTGTCCAATGAAATTCTCACCAGAAAACTGGATGATGTAACAGGATCCGGTGCGGATCTCCTGGTAACCGAATGTCCGGGGTGCGTGCTCCAGCTCCGGGGCGGAGCTGCCAAGCAGGGCAGAAAATTCACGGTGTGTCACCTGTCTGAACTGTTGTATCCTTAATGCCCGGCAATGTGACAGGGGTAATCACAGGGCAATTACATGTGCCGCAGTCCCTTTTGATTAACGCCCATGGCCTGCCGGCCACAACAGATCATGAAGGAATCATGCGGTTGTTCGTTTCTTTCATAAAAATCGATACCCCGCCCTCTGTGGGTGCCTTGCGCCCGGCCCGAGATAAAATCTGACGGTCCGTTCACAATGCACCCGCAGAGGGCTTGTTCAAAAGAGATCGGGCGCTGCATCTTTCTAAGGCCGCCTCAGAGGCTGACCCTGGCTTGTGTTTTTCCGGCATTCATGTTAGGGTCTAGTCTTAAGATTGCGAAAACAATACGCAATTTCAAAAATATTTTAAACAAGAAAAGAAAAGGAGAACAATGCAGACCCCGAAAAGACACCGTATTCAACTGCCGCAAACTTCGGCCAGCAAACTGTCCCAGGATGAAGCCTACTTTTATGTGTACACATCAGACAAAGAAAAGATCAAGCTGCGGTTCCATGATTATGACAAAATATATGACATTCCCGGGCTTTACGAACAGATATTTTATGACCGCCTCAAGTGTGTTTCACCTGTCAAGGTGGCGGAAATTTTGAAATCCGCCATCAACCAAACCAATGAAAATTTCACTGAACTGCGGGTGCTGGATCTGGGCGCAGGAAACGGGTTAATGGGAGAGGCCTTTAAAAAATACGGCGTAGCCCGTCTGGTGGGCGTGGACATCATACCGGAAGCCAAAACAGCAACCGAGCGGGACAGGCCCCATCTGTACGATGCCTACTATGTATCTGACTTCTGCAACCTGTCCCCGGATGAAAAAGAAGAATATCAGTCCTGGTCTTTGAACTGCCTGACCGTTGTTGCGGCCCTGGGATTCGGAGATATCCCCACCAAGGCATTTGTGGAAGCATTCAACGTGATCCAGTCACAAGGATGGGTGGGATTCAACATCAAGGAGACCTTTTTGAATGAATCAGATGATTCGGGATTTTCCCGCATGATCCGGGAACTGATTTTTTCCAAATATATGGACATGTATCATCTGGAGCGGTACCGTCACCGGCTGTCCATAGAAGGAGAACCCCTCTACTACTACGCCATCGCTGCAAGAAAAAACGCAGACATTCCTCCACAACTGGCTGAAAAGTTTTCCGCGCAGTAATATCCCGTCACAACATGCCGACACCAGATTATTCCCGGCACCTGTATCTAAAGCGGGAAACCCTCAACCCAAATGCCCCTCATCATTTTCTTGTTTTTTTGACAGGAACTGAGGAGTAAGGCACTAAGCCAGTGCGGCTTTTCTTATCCGCAACGGTTCAGGGGTGAAAACAGGCCCGGAAATGCTGGTGGAGGTCATCGATTCATTGAGTTCCTGCTCAGCCCCGTAAATATCGCGCACCACCGACGGGGTGAGTTTGGACGGCACATCATCAAACACGATGCAGCCCTGGAGCATGCCGATCACCCTGTCACAATAGGTCCTTGCCGTATCCAGGGTGTGCAGGTTGCACAACACGGTCAGATTGTCCCGGTCCCGGATCTCCCGCAGGGCGGTCATTACTTTTTCCGCGCTCAAAGGATCCAGGGAGGCGATGGGCTCATCCGCCAGCACCATTTTCGGCTGCTGCATCAGGGCCCGGGCAATGGCCACCCGCTGCTGCTGTCCCCCGGACAGGGTTTCGGCCCGCTGCAGGGCCTGGTCCGCAATCCCCAGGCGGTCCAGGGCGGCCAGGGCTTCATCCACCAGGTGCCGGCCGAAAATACAGAACAGGCTCTTGAGGGTGCTGTGGCCGTTCAGCCGGCCCATGAGCACATTGGTTACCACGTTCAGCCGGGGCACCAGGTTGAACTGCTGGAAGATCATGGCACAGTCCCGCTGCCACCGCCGTTTTTCCCTGCCCGAAAGCTGCAGTATGTCCCGGTCATTGATCCGGATGGATCCCCGGGTGGCATCGGTGAGCCGGTTGATCATGCGCAGCAGCGTGGATTTTCCGGCCCCGGAAGGCCCGATCACGCCTATCATCTGGGGCTGGTCAATGGAAAAGGACACCGCATCCACAGCGGTTATTTTTCCGAATGTCTTGGTCAGATCTGTTATTTTCATGGCATCCTCAATTGGTTTGGATAAAAAGGATCATCTGCAATGATCATGTTCCGGACCGGCCGTGAATCAGGCGGCTCCGCAATTTTCCGGAAACCGTGTCCATGACCATGACCAGAGAAATGGTCAGCAGAATGAGATAAAATACATTTTCCCAGTGGCGCTGGGTGTTCATGGCTTCCACCAGCATCAGGCCGATGCCTCCGGCACCCAGGGCACCGATGATGGTGGCGGACCGGACATTGGCCTCCAGGTAGTACAGGGTCTGGGATACAAACACTGGAATGATCTGGGGAATGACACCGAACCGGTAAAACTGCAGACGGTTGGCTCCGGTGGCATGGACCCCTTCCATCTGTTTTCGGTTGACCCCTTCCAGGGCCTCGGAAAACAGTTTGCCCAGAGACCCTGTGTCGGTAAAGGCGATGGCCAGGGCACCGGTCAGGGGTCCCAGGCCAAAGGCCCGGATAAAGATCAGGGACCAGATGAGCATGTCAATGCCCCGTAAAAAGTCGAACAGCCGGCGGACGGCAAACCGCAGGGCCTGTGCCGGTGTGAAGTTGGCTGCTGCCAGCACCGCCAGGGGCAGTCCCACAAGAGCAGCGGTAATAGTACCCAGCACCGCCATCAGAAAGGTTTCCAGCAGGGCCACAAACACCTGTTTGTGCTGCCAGCCCGGATTGTTCCAAAAAGTAGTTGCCATCAGGCGCCAGTTGGCCATGTCAGGGTCGAGCCGGTGGTCTGAAAATGCCAGTGAAAACAGCTGCCCCGGAGAATATCCGGCAAGTTCCGAACGGAAAGGGAAGAAAAAGTTCTCCCAGCCCATAAAATACCGGTGCACCTCGATCCGTGCTTTGGACACCTGGACCCGCCGGCCGATGGTGGGCCGGGCGTCGAATTTGGCAGGCGTGGCCCGGAGCCAGTCCGGCGGGTCCACGCCCCGGGGCAGGGTTGTCTCGATGCCCGCATCCGTTATCCTGACATGGACCGGGCCGATGTCCGGTATTTGAAATACCACATGGGTATCGTAAATATCCACCTGGTATCCCCGGCCAAGATCCACACGGCTCATGTCATCGGAAACTGTCACCCACCCGGGGGGTGTTTCATAGGTGGCGGTGCGCTCGCCTTCCACTGCAATGGAAAGACCGCCCGCACCTCGGATGTTTTTGGTGACATGGACCTTGTGGGCCACGGCATCGGTGGCCAGCATAACCGCCCGCTGGGGCTGGGACCTGCTGATCAGGTGCCATAGATCAAAAGAGATGAAGGTGTACAATAAATACAGGACCGTCAGCCCGGTTCCTGCCATGATCATCAGGCTCTCGCGCCGGACTCGGAAAAACACGGCGGTTGATCCGGTGATCGGTTCCGGCGGCTGTATGGCCAGGGTGGATGATGTCATGGGGGTTCCTTTCTATTCTGAATCCCTGCCGGTCACCAGGCGCCGGCGGATAAAAGAGGACAATTGGTCGATAACAAAAATGGACAGAATCAGCAGCACAAAAAGGGCTGCAGTCTCATCACCGGCCCCTTTGCCCCAGCCGATAGTGCGCCGCAGTTCCATGCCGATGCCCCCCGCGCCCACAAAGCCTAAAATGGCCGATGCCCGCACATTGATTTCAAACCGCAGCATAAAATAGCTCAGGTAGTTGGGCAGCACCTGGGGAAGCACCCCGTACCGCATGCGCTGCAGCCAGGTGGCACCGCAGGATGCCAGTCCTTCCACAGGATCTGCATCGGCATTTTCATTCACCTCTGAGAACAGTTTTCCCAAAGCCCCGGCCGTGTGGATGGCCACCGCGATCATGGCCGGCACCGGGCTGGAACCCAGGATAAAAATCAGAAACAGGGCGATGATCAGTTCCGGAAACGCCCGCATGATGTCCATGATCCGCCGGACAATGGTTACCACCACCGGGGGCTTGACCCCCAGGTTGGCGGATCCCAGAAAAGCCAGCACCACAGCCAGAGCTCCGCCCACGATGGAGGCGGCCCCGGCAATGTTCAGGGTTTCCACCAGGGCCGGAACAAACCGGCCCATGAGCGGAAAAAACGAAAAACCGGTGGCCCATGCCTCTTTGACAATCTCGGCAGGATAGTCGAAAAACTGCTTCATTCCGGTGAGAAATCCGCCGGAATTCAAGTCGTTTGCCATTCCGTATCCGGAGATCAGGACCGCTGCAACAAGAACAATGCCTGCCATGGAATAGAGGCGGCGTTTTTTTTCCATGGCCATGATTTCAGTCTGGATGGCGTGCAGAGACATGGATTGCATCCTTTGGGTAACAGGAATCACATATGATGGAGGCTGACAGTGCCATCAGCCGCCATCATAATGCTTTACTGCAATTAATTGGATTTGGCTTTTCGTGCTGCAATGATACTCAGGTAATCGGAATGATCGATGGGTGCAATGGCCTTGATTTCACCGGCCATGAAACCATAGGCACATTCCGCATCCATGGAAGGCAGGCTGGCCAGCATGGCGGTGATTTTGAGCTTCACCGATTCCGGCAGGTCCTTGCGCAGTACAATGGGACCTTCCGGAATCACTTTGGACCGCCAGATCTCCTGGATCTGGGTCATGTCCACCAGGCCGGCATCCGCAGCTTTTCTCAGTGCCCCGCTGTTGTATCCGTCCACCCAGTTGCCAATGCCGCAGGCCCAGGTCACCCCGCCGTCAATATCCCCATTGGAAACCGCCACAATGGTCTGTTCATGGCCCCCGGTAAATTTGACTTCCTTGAAATAAGCACCGGATTCCATGGGATATCCGGCCTGGGGGATTTCAATGGAGGGAATCAGGTATCCGGAGGTGGAATTGGGATCGCCAAATCCGAACACTTTTCCCTTCATGTCGTCCAGGCTTTTAATTCCACTGTCCACCCGGGCAAATCCGATGGCGTGATATCCGAATGACCCGTCTGTGTTTATCTTGGTGAGCACCGGCTCCACCGCATCCGGGTTGGTCAAAAACACCTTGGCATAGCCGGATGCCCCCAGCCAGGCCATGTCCAGGTTTCCGCCCAGAAGCCCCTCGATCACCCCGTTGTAATCTGCCGGAGCGTAAATTTTGGTGGGAACCCCCAGCACCTGTTCTGCTTTTGCACGCAGACATTCATTGGACCGCAGCCGGTCCGAGGCGTTTTCACCGCCCAGAATGCCGATACGAAATTCCGTGATGGTTTCCTGGGCCATGGCGCCTGTGGCAGAAATCCACAGGGCCAGAACTCCGATAAAAAACAATTTGGTTTGTGTCATCCATGTCCTGTACTTCATTGTGTTTCTCCTTAAATATTTGGTTTGGTTGATATGGTGGTATCAATCAGCATTTTTCCCTGCTGTTGCATGCCATAAAACCATTTGTTTGTTCATGTCATATTAGGCAGAAGTTATGATTGTATTTAAAAGAATTTTTCCGACTGCCTTACAAAAAAACAACACAATGCAAACATGCTTTTATTGTATCGCTGTTATGGTGCGGTGAATAAAAATCATACCCATATATAAAGGAATATAAACGCCATGACAGAAACCAGGGGGTTCCAGCAGAACATCCAGCAGGCTTTCCAGAAACAACTGGCCAGTCACCGGAGGGCGGTGCCGGCAAAAGCGTGCATTAAAATCGATCTGCACTGCCATGACTGCAACTCCGATGTGACAGACGAGCTTCTGGGCAGAATTCTGCGGTTTCCGGAAACCTGGCTTCAGACAGAGGACCTGGTAGCCTGTCTTGCGGAAAACCGGTGCAATGCCGTCACTATCACCAACCACAACAATGCCAGGTCCTGCTGGGATCTTTTGGAAAAGGGCCGGGATGTCCTGCCGGGCGCAGAATTCACCTGCTATTTCAAAACATTCAATACCCATCTGCATGTGCTGGCCTACGGTTTCACCCCGGCCCAGGAGGAAACACTCAATGGGTTGAGAAACGATATTTTTGCGTTTATCAGCTATGCGGCAGACCAGGATATTCCGACCCTGCTGCCCCATCCTTTGTATGTCAATGCCGGCAGCGGCCGGCCTGATCCTGCCATGTTCGAGCAGCTGGTGCTCATGTTCGACCGGTTTGAGGTGCTCAACGGCCAGCGGGATGTATGGCAGAACCTGCTGATCTGGGAATGGCTGGACAGCCTGACCGAAGAACAGATCGATCTGTGGCAGAAAAAGCACGGGATCAGGGCCGCAAATTTCTGCAGATCCATTTATAAAAAACAGGTGACCGGGGGATCCGACGACCATATGGGCCTTTTTGCCGGTACCTGCGGTACCTGGATGCATGTGTCGAACCTGGAGGACAAAACAAGACAAACCCCCATGTCACAGCTGGCCCTGGAAGCCTTGCGGACAGGTACGCTGCATCCCTATGGCAGTGTCACCATTCATGAAAAGCTCAATATCGCCTTTATCGATTACCTGTCCCAGATCGCATTGCACATGAAAGAACCCGGCCTGGTGCGCATGTTTCTTCATAAAGGCAGCCTGCGGGACAAACTGATCTGCCTGGGATTCAGCAATGCCATGCAGGAACTGCGGCGTCACAGGTTCACCCTGTTTTTTTTCAAATCCTTTCACGAAGCACTGCACGGCAGGCGGCCCAGCCTGATGAGCCGGTTCAGGGTCACACCGGATTTCAGGCCTTTGATCCGGAAAATCGATGAGATTGCCCGGGCAAAAAACCGGTCCAGAGACCTGTATTTCGATCTGCTGAAAACCGGCTCTTCCCGGATGTTCACCAGTCTGAACCAGATCATTGCCAGGCGCATCAAAGCCCAGGCCGCACAACTGAAAGATCTGGACATTACCCGGGCCGTGGACACCGCAGATCTGATCCGCAAATGTGAAATCCCTTCCCACTTCCGCGCATTGTTTGAACAAGAGGCGGACCCGTCTTTTGATCACGGATCCCGGATCAATGTGCCGGAATTTTTCGATACCCTGTCATTCCCGGTGCTGGCCTGGGCGGTCATTGCAGGGGCATCCCTGCTTTCCACCCGGGTACTCATGGGCCAGCGGGAGTTTGTGAACGGGTTTGCGCAGGTCATGGGCAGACATACGCATCCCCGGCGGGCCCTGTGGCTCACGGACACCCTTTGTGACAACAACGGGGTATCTGCCTCTTTGACCAGAAAGCTTGCATTTATCCAGACCCATGACATGCCCGTTGATTTTCTCATCTGTCATGACCGGATAAAGCCGTCCCCCCATTTAACGGTGGTGCCGCCTGTGGGGAGCTTTGCTTTTCCCGGTTATCCGGACCAGGTATTTTATGTGCCGGACCTTCTGGCAGTGAAAGAGATATTTATCCAGGGTGGATATGACCGGATCATCTGCTCAACCGAACTGCTGATGGGCCTGTTGGCCCTGTTTCTCAAACACGCCATGGGCGTTCCAGTATATTTTTTCATGCACACGGACTGGCTGGAATTTTTCAAATACACCACCCAGCTGTCACCTCCGGGCATGGACCGGCTCCGGCGGACCCTGCGGGCTTTTTACCGCCAGTGTGACCATATTTTTGTGTTGAACCAGGACCATTTTGACTGGCTGGTGGGACCGGCCATCGCCTATGATGCAGCCCGGGTGTACAAAACCGCCCACTGGGTGGATGACAATTTTTATCCCCGACCCGGAAACCGGCAGCACTTTTTCAAGGGACAGATAACTGACACTGACATCGTGCTGCTGTATGCAGGACGGCTGAGCGAGGAAAAAGGGGTGTTTGACCTGCCAATGATCCTGGAGCATCTGGAAGAAAATGCCGCAAATGTCAAACTGGTGATTGCAGGCACCGGCCCTGCACAGGACCGTCTGAAAACGTGTCTGCCAAACGCTGTGTTCCTCGGGTGGGTGGACAAAGAACAGATGCCGGAACTGTATTCCAGGGTGGACCTGCTGGTGCTGCCGTCCCGGTTTGATACTTTCGGCAATGTCATCCTGGAGGCCATGAGCTGCGGGGCGGCTGTGGCTGCCTATGCGGAAAAAGGACCGCTGGACATCATCCAGACACAGCAAAACGGCATTCTGGCCGATGACATCACCGGTCTGGCCGCCGGCATTGCCTGCTTTGCTAAGGACGCCGCCCTGCGCAGGCATCTGAAGGAAAACAGCCTGGAACGGGCAAAGGCGTTTTCATCTGAAGCTATTTTTCACCGGTTTTTAACACATCTGGGACTGGCAGATGCGGCTGAGGTCCCTGTTTTTGACAAAAATATCCGGCCGGTGAAAAAGTCACACGCCGCATAGTACATAGTATCGCTGCACTGGAAAGCTTGAAAAAGCGGAACTGTCTCAATAAAAAATCGGGGTCTGTTTCTCAAAAATACGGGAAGGACTGCTTTTTTTCAATTTCCTCCAGGGCTTTGATGGACAGGGTGGCCCAGGGCTGCACTTCCAGACGTCTTTCATCGATGGGTTCGCCGGTGAGTTCACAATAGCCGAATCCACCCTCTTCAATTCTTTCCAATGCCCTTTCAATCTGGGTGATCAACACATCACAGCGCCGGGAAAAATCGATCTCCTTTTCAATGCTGCTCATCAGGATACTCTGGTCCACCACATCCGCATGTTTCATTCTCAGGCTGCGGATATTTTTTTTGATGTCAGACCTTTTCCGGACCAGATCCTGTTGTTTGGCCAGCAGTTTTTCTTTGAACCAGGACAGCTTTTCATTGTCCAGACAAGGGATGAAAGCATTGTTCATATCAGTGGATGACGGCAGTAACCTTTTCATGGCAGACTCCTGATAAATATTTATGATACCTTGTATATGTAACCCGGTACCGTTATACCGGTATTATTGCAGTATTAAAAATGGATTAAACCCTTGTTTTTTCTACATGAAAGAAGATGCTGGATCCGGTGACCACGCTTTTTCCGGTGTGGAGAAAGGCGGCGGCCCAGACCCCCTGGACAAAAAGAACCATCCAGGGATTCCAGAGGGTGGAAACCGCCTCATGGAGCCGGGGCAGGGGCAGGCTGCCGTCCACCGGCAGCAAAAGGGCCATGGCACCGGCACAACCAAGGGTCGCCAGGGCCATGATCTGATAGGCAGAGATGTTGAGACCGCCCCTGAAATCCGCCCGGAGAAATTCGGAAACAAACCGCCATATCTGTGTGACGGCCAGGGTGATCAGAAAAGCAAAGCGAAAGTATCCATTCAGAAACAGGGCCGTGCCCGCCAGTCCGGTACCTGTATACAGGGCTGCCGTAATGATCTGCACCGGCAGCACTTTTTGCCCGTCATACCCGGATGCATAGGTGATCTTTTTCAAGGGACCGGTAAACACCAGGTAAAACCGGGAAAACAGCTTCCGGATGTACGGATGGCACTGGTCCAGGGGTTTGCCGTAGCAGCAGCCGAAGCTGAGACAGGCCAGGCGGCCCAGGCCTTCGCCGAATGCATAGGCAATGGATACCGCAGACAGCAGCACCATCGGCTGCACAGGACCAACCATGACCGGTCCAGGGATCCGGTTGATGAAAAACAACAGCACAGGTGACACCAGGATGCCGGCAAACACGGCCCCGCCCACGGTCAGGGTGCCTTTCTTTTTTTCCACTATCCGGGCGATGATCCTGGAGGCGGGCAGACAGGCGGCAAGTACGCCGGCGACAAACAGGCACACCCCGGCCAGGGGTATCCGGGCGGCAGTGGCGAGAATCAGAAACAGGATCACGGCAAAGGTATAGGCATTGGCGGACAGGAGCCCGTAATAAGTGAGATTAAGGCCCTGCCAGCCGGCTCCGGTTTTGTGCCGGGGCAGCACCGCCATGATCTGCCATTTTTCCTCTGGCAGGGATCTGAACCCCCACCACAACGATCCTGCCACCATCATTGCCATACCTGTGATAAAAATGATCTGGTCCATCAGACGGCCTTTCCTATGGTTTCTCTGACCTGGATATCGGTTTCCACCAGCGGGATGCAAAAATGGGTCGAGAAACGGGTTTTCACATCACAGCGCCGGGTGTTTTCCACCAGATCCCGGCAGAATTGGATGCGGTTTTTTTCATATATCAATACCACCGTGGAACTGCCGGGCCTGAACAGGCTTTTGGGCTGGCCTTTTTTCAAAAACACGCCCTTTTGCACCGGCATGACCGGATCATACCGGTCCGGGCTGAAGCATTGCACGATGCGCCCGATCATCAGGGCCACAATCTCCACCATGGCCACCAGTCCCACACCGGTTCCGTTTGCCACATCCGTGTCAATAATGGTCACCACCCGGCGGTTTTTGGAATACGGGGTGACCGACTGCACCACAGCCCCGGGATTGCAGGAATGGTACCGGCCGTTGATTTCATATATATCCACCACATTTCCCGATACCGGGGCGTGGTTGTAGTGGTATTTGTCCGGTGTCAGGCGGAACACGGCATAATCCCCGTGTCTGAATGCCCTGCGCCACCGGACCCTGTCCATTCCGATCAATTCGTCATACTGAAAGAATTTTTCCTTGATGAACAGGTCGCCGGAATCTGCAAAAGAGCCTGTCAGGACCCGGGCATCTGCCGGCGACACCACAGCCCAGGGATCATCTGTCATGGGCCGGCATTCCCAGAACCGGATTTTGCGTTCAAAAAACCGGCGCAGGGTGTTCAGCCCGTCCACCGAACCGTATATATCTCCGGCAGGAATACCCATGCGGTGCAGGAGCCCGGCAGGATCTGAGATGGTTTTTTTCAGGGGCAGGTCGTAGCAGAGAAATCCCAGAAACGCCGAAGCCCTGGCAGAGACCAGAAGATTGAACATGCCCGGGGCATTTTCCCGGATCACGGAATACAGCGTGCAGATGGTCCGGTCATACAACAGGTTTTCGGTTTTTATCCCGGTTGTCTCCCGCTGGATATACTGGTGAACATGGCGGTTCATCGGGCAGGAGGCAGCTGCGTTAACAGGGTTCATGCAGACGGCTCTCCAGGTTCACGTATAACATGATCAGAAAAATCAGCTTTTTGGTATTTTCCACACAAATGGTTCCGTCCATCAGGGGCGTTTTTACCTGGTGTAAAAATGATTCCAGGCTCTGGCCGGGGAGAATAGTACTGATAACATCCTTTAAACCCGGCTCCCTGAAACTGGCCCACAGGTCCATTCGGGTAAATTCATTGACCAGGGTCTTGAACCCTTCTGCCATATGCCGGGTGCAAAGGGTGTCCCGGTAAAAGGTTTCCGCATACCCGTTAAAGGTATCTCCGGCATAGTGCATGGGGTTTTTTTTCTTTTGGGTGTGTAAAATCCCGGTAACCAGTTTTCCCCCGGCGGACCGGCTTTCCGGGGAGTTGATCCGGCCCTGCAGGTCAGCCAGGGAAGCCTGCATGCGGAAAGATTCCACCAAAGCCCTGCCATCGGTCTGGAGGGTGTCGATCAGGGCCTGTTTGTAATCGTGGATTTTGATTCGGGTATATCCCGGATACCGCCGGCTTTTGCGGGTGTTGGGAATCCGGGATACGATTTTGACAAGAAACCGGTTCGAGTTGTCGGTCTTGACGTAACAGGTGGGCAGGTTGAGGGCGGCACAGAAAAACATCTGCCGCCGTTCGCTTTCCACCCCGGGGGTGTCGGGAATCATGGCATGGGTGACATCCTTGTTGAGAATATACTGAAAGGCAAGGGCCGTGATCAGCGTCTGCATGTCTGCAGCCCCTCCCATATCGGCAGGGATATCTTCAAAAATGCTGTAGTACCGGTGCTCAAACCCGCTGTATCCCATGCGGTCAAATTCCCTGAGCCGGACCAGCTGGTACAGGGGCATACGGGTATCAAAAATACCCATCTGGGCCAGGTCACTGCCCAGCCGGACACTGTTTCCCGGTGTGCCGTCCAGGGCGGGACTCTGGTCGGTACTCATCAGCGAAACCAGGTAGTCCACCAGCCGGAAATCCGGTACAAAGTCTCCTTTGAGTCCTAATGTCGTGCTGATGAACCGATCCAGCCAGACCGGACCGAATGGGGTGACGGCCTGACCCAGGATACGGTTGGCAGCCTTCTTTTTCCACCGCCGCCAGATCATGCGCAGATGGGTGTAATCCAGTTCATGGGGAAGAAATCCCAGGATTTTTTCCGGATGAAAGTCTTCAAAATTGAGGCGGAATGGGGAGGCGCTGTAGGTGCCGGGAAACAGGCATAAAAAATGCTCCGCCACTTTGATGGCCAGATCGCCTAAGTGTTTTTCATGCACTGCGGTGAACCCGGATCCCGGATCTGCCATAAGCCCGGAGAGTTTCCGGCTGCCGATACTGATGTGGGTGCCGTTGTTGGCCAGGCTGATATTGGAACTGCTGGGCAGGATCACCAGGTTTGAATTGATGATGCCGGCTTCCTTGAGTTTGGCAATGGCGTTGATCTGGCTTCTGGACAGCACCTCATGACACAGTTTCATATAGGCGTGTTTTTCTTCGCCCCGGTTCCATCCCGACAGGCAGGGGCTCATGAAAAGATAGCGGTAGAAGGCATCGGAGAGACATGCATTGAGCCGGTGCTGCATCACCGGCGGAGAAGCGGAAAAATACACCCGGACCTGCTGGCCGTTATCCATAAGACCCAGTTTCTGTTCCGCATACCGCACCAGCAGCTGGGTGAACAAAAACCGGATCAGGGTTTCCGTGGCAAGGGTACGGCCGATTCCACGGGACCCGGCTCCGGACCGCACAGGGTGAAAGGAAAAAATTTCAGGCGAGGTGTTGTCATTAAGAAAATGGTCCATCATCCGCTCCCCGGTCTGTTTGATGCGCGGATGAATCAGGGGGGCCGACCCGATGACATCCGCCAGGGACAGTTTGAGCAGATAGGAAACCGGCACCCGGATCATGTTCTCTCCGGCCCTGGTAAACCTGAACTGTCCGGCATCCGACCGGAGGCCGGTACCAGGATTTGTCTTGTCCGCATGCAGATCTGCGGCAAACACCTCCCGGGCAAAGGTGTTGAGACACTGTTCAGGAAACCGGACCCAGGAATTTTCCCAGACATCGTTTTTCTGTTCCAGATACCGTTCCAGAGCAGTGATCGTTTTCCGTGACGTGTCACCTGATGCGGCCCGGCGGACCATGTTCTTGAAAAAATTGGCAGACTCAATGGTTATTGGGAGGTCCACATCCTCTCGTTTTCCCAGCACCACGGCCTGGAACTCATTTTCCGCACCCGCGGTGACATCCCTGAAGGAAAAGGGCAGCGATTCAACAAACGCCTCCATGGATCCGGTCTTGATTTCCAGGGCAGGATACAAAAAGGTCAGATCGGTTCCGGTCATGGAAGACCGGACCGGTGGTCTTTTGTTTTCAGGTGCTGCCTGTATGGCGGGCATGGCGGATTCGATCCTCCCTGCAGGTTCTGTTTTCGACTGTCCGGGAGAATTATCCGCCTCAAGTGTTGGAAATGAATTACCTTACTGATAGAATTGTGTTTCAATCAGTATTTTTCGATAAACGCTTCCACATCATACAGGTCCTTGAACCCCTGTTCCAGTTTTTGCCGGGGCCAGTCCCAGAAGCGGATCTCCAGGAGCCGGTTGATGATTCTTTCGGGAAACCGTTTTTTAAGGGGTTTTGCAGGGGAGCCGGCCGCAATTTCATAGGGGCCCACCGGATGGGTCCTGGTGACAACAGATCCTGCAGCCACAACGGCTCCGTCGGCAATGGCTGCGCCGGGCATCACATAGACCCCGTGCCCCAGCCAGACATCATGGCCGATGGTCACGGCATCCTGTTTGCGCCATTCAAAAAATGCCGCATCATCCTGGTCGGCAAACCCGTACTGCCGGCACCGGTAGGTGCAGTGGCTCTGGGTGACACGCTGATAAGGATGGTTCCCCGGATTGATCACACAATGGGAAGCAATGGAGGAGAATCTGCCGATATCGCACCAGATGGCCCGGACACTGGTAGACAGATAGGAATAGTCCCCCAGGGAGATTTCATTGCAGAAGCACCCGGCCTCCACCTCGGTGTATTCTCCGAACCGGGAGCGGATCACAGTAGATGATTCATGGATCAACGGGTGGGGGAACAGCTTTTTTTCCGTAAGTTCATTATTGGCGGATGAGCGGGTGATTTCGCGCATGGTGGCAGTCCTTTTTCAAGAAAAAGTATGGGATTCTTCATTTCCGGACAACTATCCGGCATTTGTGTTGGAATGGGGTTACCGGAATATAATAATTGTATTCGAATCTTCGCTGAGCGAACAAAAAACAGCCTATGCATATTAAACGACATTATGTGACAAGTTCAAATACCACTCGTAACGCCTGGTTGATTTCTTTCATCTTCTCCAGAGGCAATTTTCCCCGGATATTGACCAGTCTGAGACGGTAGTCGATGGGACGGGTTTGCAAACAGTCTGCTATTGATTTCTTGGACAACCCATTATCGGATGAAGGAAAAATTTCGATATTGGTTTTAATCCGTGCTTTTTTGGCTCGCCATTCCGTAATCGGGACCACCTGGATAACAGGTACCCTTTCATTGTAAATATCGTTGGTCACAACAATGCATGGCCTGGTTTTTCCTGTTTCCGACCCTTTAGCAGGCTCCAGATTGACATCAATGACCATCCCTCTTTTCAGCACCGTCATTCCGGCCATCCGTTTATGGCAATTTCGGTCAGTTCTTTGAGGTCCTCGTCTTCACTGTACACTTCAGCGTAAAGATCCGCCGACTTTTTCAGGCGTTCCTGTTCTTTTTCTTTCCTGAAATGTTCTATGGCCGCGCGGAGCATGGCGCTTTTATCTTTGAATCCATAACTTTTAAAGTTTTTTAAAAACTGGGCCTGTGTTTCTTCAACACTGAATTTGGCCTGTAACATAGCGGCTCCTTAATGGTACGTTTATTGGCCTTTATAATAGGTCTACAATTTAAGGCCTATTGCATCATATGTCAAGAAAAGAACGTAAAAAGACAGACCGGTGAAGCCGGCGGTTACATGGCCTTGAACAGATGTTCATAGGCCCTGCTCACCCGGATCTTCCTGTCGGTATCTGCAAACCGGATCACCATCTGGTTGGTGAAGGACCGCTGGATGGCCTGGATCTTTTCCATGTTGACAACGGCACTTCGGTGGACCTGCCGGAACTGATCCGGGTCCAGCTTGTCCGCCAGTTCCCTGATGGGGGTTTTGATCAGAAATTCATGGGAAGCGGTCTGCACAATGGTGTATTTGTCTTCGGCCTTGAAAAAAATCACCTGTGCCACCGGGATGAACCGCAATTCACTTCCGGTTTTGACCGTGATCAGGTTCAGATAGTCGGGTGTTTTCCGGTTTTCAATCAGCTGGATCACTTTTTGGATCTGGTCCCGGGATGTCGCATCCGGGGCACGGCACCGTTTTTTCAGCCGGGCGATTGTTACGGCAAGGCGGTCCGGGTTCACCGGCTTGAGGATATAATCCACGGCCTCGCTGTCAAAGGCCTGGACCGCATATTGATCATAGGCGGTGATGAACACGATGTTGCAGCTGTCCCTGGATTGTCTGGCCACCTCCAGACCGGTCATTCCCGGCATCCGGATGTCAAGAAAGGCGATATCCGGGGCGCCCTGCTCCAGAAGGGCCAAGGCCTCCAGTCCATTTCCAGCCTGGCCGATGACGGCAAGTTCCGGCCACAGTTTTTCCAGGTGCCTGACCAGACTGGCCCGGATGATCTCTTCATCATCGGCCACAATGGCGGTGAGCGGTTTCATGACGTACCTTTCCGGGGGATGCCCGGCATGTCAACGGTCGTTATTGCCCCTGTCAGCATGGCATCATTTGTGGTGTCACCGGTTATTTTTGTCTGTGGGTGATTTGCCAGGGGTATCTGGATTGTGGCAATGGTGCCGGTTGGCCGGTTCCGGGTCAAGGTCACCTGTGCCGAATTTCCGTAAATGCTTTCCAGCCGCCGGCTCACGTTGTTCAGGCCGATCCCGGCCCGGTCCCCGGTATCATCCAGCCCGGTGCCGGTGTCCGACACCGCGATGACCAGGTCAGGGCCTGACAGCCGGCAGTCAATGGTGATCTTCCCACCGTCCACTTTGGGTTCCAGGCCGTACTTCAGGGCGTTTTCCACCAGGGGCTGGACCAACAGGGGCGGAAACGGCAGATCAGGCATTCCGGTTTGGTCTGTGATTTGAAAAGCCAGCCGGGACCCCATCCTGACCTGGAAGATGGTGAGATACCGGCGGACCAGGTCCAGTTCCCGGGACAGGGTGACCATCTCCTGCCGGGTCCGCTGCAAAGAGATCCTCAGGTATTCATTCAGATCCATGAGCATCTGCCTGGCCTTGTCCGGATCCGTGTCCATCAGGGAGATGACGTTGGACAGGGTGTTGAACAGAAAATGGGGTTCGATTTGGGCCTGGAGAAGCCGCAGGGTTGTCATGGCCGCCTCTTTTTCCATTTTCAGGCGCTTGATTTTTTCCTCCCGGATCTTTCTTTCCGATGCAGCCAGCCTTTCCCTGGCCATAAAAAAATAGGTGATGGGTACCCCGAATACCACGCCGAACACAGTAACCTGGTAGAACACCCGGGTATATGCCATGGAAAATTCATCCAGAAAAAACAGATAGCACCAAGACAGAAACCCGCCGGCCAGCACCCCCGTGATCAGCCCGGCGGCAATGCCGGGTATCAGCCATTTTTTTAGAATTTCTTCGCTGATAATGACAGCCTGGCGGACACACAGGCAGATGGACAATCCAGTGAGCTGGGAGATCACCCAGACATCCCGGAAGCTGGAATCCCGGATCACCATGAAATGCAGGACCAGGGCAATGCCGGTATTGAAGACAGCTGTAACAGCCAGGGGTGTTATGATCGGGTTTTGACTGGACATGGGTTAATTTACTAAAACCGGCCGGCAAGTGCAATGCCGTTCATCTCCTTATTCTGCTATTCATCGCTTTGATGGTGCCATTCATCTGCTTTGTATTGGCCTGGTGGAAAATCCGGTGCATATTATCGGATAAAGGCAATCAAAGAGATCTGTTATGCAATGTTTACAACAGTATTTTACAACAAGGAGGGGTCAATGAAAAAGGTATGGATTTTTTGGGTGTTTTTTGTCTTTCTAACAGGCATGGGCGCTGCAACGTCACAATCGTCAGACCTGGAGGATACTGGTATCTGCCGGTTGGAAATCCTTGTGACCGGTTTTGACAACGATCAGGGAAAAGCAAAACTGGCCCTGGTTAATTCCCGGGAAAGTTTTGCATCAGAGGATGCACAATTCATGGGAATCAACAGCCCGGTCATCAACCGGCAGGCGCATCTGACCCTGAATCTCCCCCGGGGGGAATACGCTGTCAAGGTCTTTCATGATGAAAACGGCAATGATCAGCTGGATACCCGGATGTTCGGTATACCGGCGGAACGGTACGGGTTTTCCAACAACGTCCGGGGCACCCTGGGACCCCCGGATTATTCAGACGCGCGGTTTGTGCTGGATACAGCGGAACATGCCATTTCCATTGAAGTGAAGTAGGATGGTCTGAACAGACCGGTGTAATGTTTCCAGGCCACCCAGTTGCGTTACTGTTTGGTTGGATGTCGGGCACCGGGTCGTTGGGGACGTTTTCAATAGATTAAGTTAAGGGGTATTATCATGAAATCATCTGTATTATCGGAAAGACTGATAGAAAAGGAAAAAGACAGGCAGACAGTAAAAAACCAGGATACCCAGGGTGACAGGCACATGGACCGGCGGACATTTTTCAAAACACTGGCCCTGGCATCCAGTGCCGCCCTGGTGGACTGGACCGGCATGGGGGCTTTGGCGGACAGTGTCGAAAACAAGGCGGATTTTCCGGTGGTGATCATCGGCTCCGGCCTGGGGGGCCTGGTGTGCGGGGCCTATCTTTCCCGGTTCGGGTTTGACGTCACAATGCTGGAGCAGCATGGTATCCCCGGGGGGTATGCCACGGCATTCGACCGGGGGGATTTCACCTTTGACGTGTCCCTGCATGCCACGGTGGCGGAACATGCCATGCCCCAGATGATCCTGGAAGACCTGGGGTTGTGGAAACACCTGGATGTTGCGTACACACCGGAACTGCGGCGGATCATCACCGACCGTTTTGACATCACCCTGCCGGCCAAGGACCCGGAAGGGGTCAAAGCCCGGCTGTCAAAACAGTTTCCCCATGAAAAAAAGGGTGTTCACGGGTTTTACACCCAGATGGAACAGGTGATTTCAGCGCTGTGGGGCGGCGAAGCACTGCAAAGCGATATCATGGGAAAGCTGGAAAACATGTCTCTGGCCCAGTGGATGGGCCAGCATGTGTCAGACCCGGATGTGAAAACCTGCATGGCAGTATTTTCAGGGTATTACGGGCTGCCCCCGGAAGAGCTGAACGCACTGTTTTATGCCATTGCCACGGGAGAGTACCTTGTCCATGGGGGCCAGTATTACAAGGCCCGGTCCCAGGATCTGAGCAACACCCTGGCACAAGGCATCCGGAACTGTAACGGCCGTATCCACTACAATACCAGGGCGGAACAGATTCTTTTCACCCAGGAAAAAACCATCACAGGGGTTACAGATCACAAGGGAACGGTGTATCCGGCCCGGGCTGTGATCGCCAACTGCCCGGTGCCGGCCCTGGTGAACACCCTGGTTCCGCCGTCGGTCATGCCGGCATCATTTGCGGCACAGGCACGGCAGCGCCGGCCGTCATTGTCCAGTTTTGTGCTGTGGCTGGGACTGAACCAGCCGGTGCCCGGTATCCATGACTATGAAATCGATCTGGCCGGAACAGCCGGCCCGTCAGAAAACAATCTGTTCAACAAGGCCGACCTGGCGGAATCCGGCATCGGCATTACCCTGTACGACAACCTGTTCCAGGGATATTCTGTTGAAGGCAAAGCCACCATGACCATCATCTGTCTGAGTGATTATGCAAGGTGGCAGACATTTGAAACCGATTATTTCAACAATGAAAAACAGGCCTATAACCGGGAAAAGGAGCGGATCGCTTCCCGGTTCATCCAGCGGGTGGAAAAGGCCCTGATCCCGGGTCTGTCAGGCATGATCGAAGAGATGGAGATCGGCACCCCCCTGACCAATGTGTTTTATACCGGCAATACCGGCGGCGCCATATACGGCTATGACCGGAACCTGCCCCACCTGGAATCCCGGACCCCTGTCAAGGGGCTGTACCTGGCCAGTGCCTGGTCCCACGGCGGGGGCTATACCCCGGTGATGATGGGCGGCAGGCAGACAGCCCGGCAGGTGATCAAAGATTTCAGAGGTGATGAAACTGCGTGAGTTCTTTTATCCATGCAATTGACCCGGGCGGAGAATGTCGGGCCGGGGCAGACTGACAATTTATTCCATTGCCTCGGCCAGCTTGATGTCTCCCCTGATAAGGTCATTTACAACAGAAGTTCTGTCAATTCCCTTTCTGGCAGCTATTTTTTCAACAAAGGACGAGACCTCGTCATCAAGATATATGGGAATGTTCAATTTCATATCCTGACGAAAAAATTTGCCTCTCTGGCCTTTAGAAAAATCATATTCGGGTTTCATTTTATTCACCATATGTTTGGAGTTCTTGTTTGGTTGCTTTTCGGCTGGAGATAATTCTGATTTTTACAGCGTTGTTATTTTCTTCCAGAAAGGTGTGGATCACAATCAAAAGCCTCCCTTTTTCCGAAAGGCCCATTGTGATCCATCTTTCTTCCGATTCACTGTGGTCTGAGTCAAATATGGAAAGTGCATTTGAATCCCTGAATACAGTTGCTGCTTCATCAAATGCAACGCCATGTTTGTGCTGGTTCTCCCCGGCTTTAACCGGGTTCCACTCGAAATTGTAATGCAATGGCATTTTTTAATCTTTCCGGGATTATAAAAAAGTCGAAGGTTTAACAACAAAGGGCGACTATTTCATTCGGGCTGACTTCTGATCCCTCAATAACAATTTGCATATCCTCAATATAGATTTAGGAAGCATCAGACAATTTTTCTTAATGATCTTAGTACATATAAAGCAGAAATTTCAAGAGATTTCATAATGATTGAAGACAGACAGACATTCAAAAAAATTGGATAGCGATCCGGACCAGCTTATGGACCGGCAGAATCCGGTTTCTTGACATTTCATGCATTGGTGCTATCATGAATTCATATGGAATGCGATTGCAGGAGGTGCTCATGGATATCATAAAAAAAGTAGGCAGCAGCGGCCAGATTTCTCTTGGTAAAAAATTTGCCGGCCAGACCGTGATGCTAAGTGAACTGGACCCAGGTGTGTGGTTGATCAAGCTGGGGCGGTTTATTCCGGAAAATGAGAAATGGCTGCATGCCCCGGACGTTGAAACCGCCTTAAACAAAGCGGTGGACTGGGCAGAAAAAAATCCGCCGGCAGACACCGACGTTCATGATCTGGAAAACCGAATCAAATGACCTTCGGCGATACAGGCAATCCTGTCAGGCTGGATTTGAACAACCCGGTATTTCAGCAGGCCCTTTTCAATTTGACCAAAATGGATCAGCGGCATGTTCTGAACACCTGTAAAAAAACATCAGCCATGACATGGCAGCAATTGTATGCAGACCACGGATTGAAATGGGAAGCGATTCTGTCCCGAAAAGGCCCCAAGGGCTGCCGGCTGTATACTTTTCGTATCAGTAAAGGATTTCGGGCAATCGGATATCGCGACCAGTCATGGCTTCGGATACTGTCTCTTCACCCGGATCACGATTCTGCTTATCAATAGCTGAATACCCACCATATGTTTCAATTTTGATGCTGGTTGCAAAGAAGTTGTACCGCCGGATGAGCATGCGGCCTGCCGGTACCTCAAAACAATGGACGTCAAAGGGATATGCATTCCGGTCAATCCAGTCGGCATTATGGGTCATTTTTCATCTCCGGAATGGGATAGGGGTTGAATATCAGGCTCTATCCCATGGTGAAGGATTATATTTCGTTATGCTCCGCCAGTGAATAATATCCCCGGCTGGTGAAGATGATATGATCCAGCAGCGGCACTCCCAGGATTTTACCGGCTTCTGTAAGCTGGCCGGTGATGCGGATATCTTCGGGGCTCGGCTGCAGGCTGCCGCTGGGGTGATTGTGGGCCACAATGATGGCCGATGCCCGGTGGTCTGCCCGTGACAGCAAATCCATATATTGATGAGCTGGGGGTGGAAAGAAAAAAGGTGCTTCGCATCTATGTTCCCGAGAGTTCCCAGGTCCACCGATGCAACGGACGTATATATGACCGCAATGAAGACGGGGATTTTGACATTACCGATCATACCCGGCAGGTAGCGGATCTCTATAAAAGGAAACAGGCCACCTATTCAGAGAACAAAATCTATCCTTTTGCCAGAATAGACGATTTACGTTCTAGCATCTGTCCGACCCTTTTTTTCTCGAAGGCATGGAGCGGATGAGTCTTCGCGATGCCATTTTCCGTGAAGTTGCCTCCAATATCCTGATCCACCGGGAATACACCAACGCGTTTCCCGCCAAACTGATCATTGAGCGGGGGCAAGTCCGCACTGAAAACAGCAACAAGCCCCACGGGTTCGGCGCTCTTGACCTAGCAACTTTCACGCCGTTTCCCAAAAATCCCGTGATTGGTGCGTTTTTCCGTGAAATCCACCGGGCTGATGAGCTCGGCTCAGGCATGCGCAAGATGATGCGTTATGGAAAGGCGTATGGCGGTGATGACCCCCAAATGATCGAAGGGGATGTTTTCCGAATCATCGTCAAAGTGCCTGAGTTTGGCCCCGCTGGTGAATTCGAAACAAAGGGTCAAGTGGCCCGGGCAGGAAAGCATTCCGGTCAGAATAAGAGGGAAGCCACTGGTGAAGTCACTCCGAATGGGAGCAGATCGGGACTGAGTCGGGCCCATGAGGCCCATGACAGGGCCCATGATGAAGCCCATGAGCCCATGAGCGGTATTGAATGCAAGATCTTGGAGAGTTGCGCAGAAAACCCGAAAAATACGGCAGATTTGCTGAATTTTCTGGGATATAAAAGCCGCACAGGTAATTTCAAACGGGCTGTCAGTCATTTATTGGAGATGGGTTTAATAGAAATGACAGTCCCAACCAGGCCGAGAAGCAAGAAACAGAAATATCGATTGACGGATACCGGGAGACAGGTGTTGATTAAAATTCAGGGCGGTGCAGAGTGATAAAGTTATATAGCATCCCTTCGCCCCCGCCTGGATATCCTGCGACATGGTCTGGATGATACCCTTGTGATGCTGTGTGAAAAAAACAGCCGATAAAGAGCCGCAGTTTGTCAGGAATCAGTCAGGTCAAAATATTCCGCAATCCTCTTCTTGATGGCATCCCTGATTTTCCGGAGCTGCGCAAGCTTCTCATCATGGCTGCCGGTCAGTTTTTCCGGGTCTGGAAAGGGCCAGTTCTCCCGTTTCTGGATGCCCGGATAAACGGGGCAGTTTTCGTCGGTTTCCTTGTCACACACCGTGATCACATGGGTGAACAGCTCCCCGGACTTGAACAGGTCGAAAGCGGATTTGGGTATGCGTCCTGACATATCGATTCCCAGTTCCTGCATTACCTCAACCACCAGGGGATTTACCGCTTCCGCCGGATGAAGTCCGGCGCTCTGAACGGTAAAGTCACTGCCGCCCATTTTTGCCAGCAGCGCTTCCGCCATCTGGCTTCTGCCGCTGTTGTGGCCGCAGATAAATAGAACTTTGTTCATACTGTCTCCATCATTATTGTATGTTGGTCACAATAGATAACTTTTTCCATTATTCATTTTCAACGGTCACGGGCTTTCAGACCCGGCCGTTACTTGCCGCCACCAGGGCGGACAGGTTGTCCAGGGAGGTTTTTGTGTCGGAAAAGTAGCGGCTGCGCAGCTCCATGATCAGGAGCCCGTCATAATCGGGCAGCAGGGTATCCAGAATGGCCTGGATGGGGATTTGTCCGTATCCCACGGGCATGTGGGAATCTCCCTTTCCGAATGGCAGCTGGTGGGTCTGCTGCTTTTCCCAGTGGTGCACCGTTCCCCCGAAGTTGTCATGTACATGGGTGTGGACCACCAGGTCCCTGATCTGTGTCACCGCTGCGACAGGATCAAAAGCGTAAAACCGAGATGCCATAAACAGGTGGCCGAAATCCAGGTTGATCTTCACATTGTCCCGGTTGACCCGCAGGATCTGTTCCCTGAGGGGGCCGACACATTCTGCATAGGTGTAAGGGCTCTGGCTCAGGTAGGGCCTGGCGTTTTCCAGTGCGATCATGACATCCGGATATTGTCCGGCAAGCTCCTGCAGCAGCTGTGCTTCTGCCTCAAGCATCCGGTGCTGTTCTGATGCTGTCAGGGACCGGGCCGGGGTGACGGAAAAATCTTCTTCCGCAATGAACCGGCCGCTGTGCACCACCACCACGTGTGCGTGGATCTGCCGGGCAAATTCCAGGGAGGCCTCCAACACCGCTTTGTGCAGGGCCGGATCTGTTCGGTCCATCATGTTCACAGGGTTGGGGGAATGAATGGAATAGCAAAAGTCAAACTCCGAGAGCAGGGACATCACCTGCCGGGTTCTGGCCATGCGCAGGGTGCCGTTAAAAATGGCATCCAGCCCGTGGACCGGCAGTTCCACCGCCTGGATGCCGATCTTGTCAAATGCCTGTAAATCTTTGGTCAACCGGTCCAGAGATCCGTCGATCCGGACCGGGTCGATACTTGCACCGATATAGTTCATGCAACTGCCTCATGGGTTTCGGTTTTACATACAATATGACCCTTTACCAGGGTATGGTTGATATGGGCCCAGGTGTGGGAATGATCCACGATAATGATATCCGCATCCGCACCGGGAACCAGCCGGCCGGGCTGTCCCGGCAAATTGAGGTAAGCGCCGGGACCGGCAGTAGCCTGTCCGAGGGCTTCTGCCATATCCCCGGTGAATTTTTGCCCGAGAAATGCCGCCTGGAGAAGCGATTCCGGGTAATAATCGGAAACCAGCCCGGTGCACAATGTTTGTTTCAAGAGATCCGATGTTTTTACATTGCCGCTGGTGGACTGGTCCCGCACCAGGTTGGGAGCGCCCATGAAAATTTTCAATCCCCTGGCAAAGGCCTTTTGGGCCGCCTGCCGGGTGACGGGAAATTCACTGGCCCCGATGCCCAAAGCGCAGATCAGATCGATTTTTTCGCTGGTGTCGTCATCATGGCTGAGCATGGGAATGCCTGCCGAACCAACGGTGTCTGCCAGGGCTTTGACCATTTCCCAGGCCCGGGGATTTTTCTGCTGTTTTTCTCTGGCCTTTTCCAGAACAATGGTTTCCGGCACCTGGTATTCAACGGACTGGAAGCGGATATAGGATTCCATGGATTTGAACTGACCCTGGCCCGGGGTATGATCCATGATGGAAACCAGGTCCACCAGGCCCTGCTCCGCCAGACGGATGACAATATGGAAGCTGTGTTCAGACCCCACTTCATACCGGATATGGACCCTGTGTTTCACCAGGGCCTGGGGGGAATCGTTAAAGGCCCTGATTTTGCGCACACAGGCTTCCGCCTCTTTCGGTGACCGCAGCCCCAGCTCATTGTCTGCAAAACTCACTGCATGACAAAAGGTGGTGATGCCGCAGGCAGCGGCCTGGCGGTCCAGGTTCAAGATGGCAAAATCAATATCAAAGAAAACCCCTTTGCGTTTTTCAATGCTTCTTTCCAGGCTGTCTGAATGCAGGTCCACCAGGCCGGGCATGATGAGCCGGCCCTGGACATCTATCACCTCGGCATTGACCATGTGAATGGTATCTGCAAAAGTGTGCACAATTTTATGGTCTTCGATCAATACGGTGCCTTCGGAAGACAAAGATTTTCCGTCAAACAAAGGACCACCGAGGATCAGTCTTTTTCGGGGCATGGCTGCATCATCTCCTGGTTTGTCATGGGGGCAAGGTCAATGGTATGGTCGGCAAATTCCCTGTGGTCTGCCGGGTCATGGAATACGCCGATGACACAGGTGTTATCCGCCAGGGTTTCTTTGATGAGATCAATGACTGTGCGGCGGTTTTTCAGGTCCAGGGAAGCGGTGGGTTCATCCAGCAGCAGGATGGGGAAAGGTGCGATAAATCCCCTGGCCAGGTTGATGCGCTGCTGCTCCCCGCCGGAAAAGGTGGTGGCGGAAAGGTGCCACATGTTGGACGGAATGTTGAGCCGTTCCAGAAGGGCTTTGCCTTTTTTCCGGGCCTGTGCCGGGTCCATGTTTCTGGCCAGCAGCGGCTCGATGACCGTATCCAGGGCTGACACCCGGGGAACTACCCGCAGAAACTGGCTCACATATCCGATGGTGTGTTTTCGAAGGGTGTAGATCATGGCAGGCCGGGCTGCGGCAATATCCACCAGGTCTTCCCCGTGCCGGACCCGGATGCTGCCGGACCCGGTTTTATAGGTGGCGTAAATCATGCGCAGCAGCGTACTTTTTCCGGCACCGGAGGAACCGGTGAGAATGGTGGCCGAACCCGGATAGAATTGATGGGAAAATTGTTCAAACACAACAATCCGGGTCCCCTGCTGGTGGTGAAACACAAAATCTTTGCCGATGCCATCCAGGCTGAGTATCCAGTGTGGGGTCATGGGGTCCTCTCAAGCAGGTGAAGGGTCATGGTTTGAGCACGGAGGATACCAGCAGCTGGGTATAGGGCTGTCTGGGATCATCCAGTATCTGGTCGCTGAGTCCGGATTCAACAATTTTTCCCTGTTTCATCACATAAAGACGGTGGCATAACAGCCTTGCCACAGCCAGATCATGGGTCACCAGGATCATGGACAGGTTCAGCCCGGATACCAGTTTGCGCAGCACATCAATCAGCCGGGCCTGCACAGACACATCCAGCCCGGAAGTGGGTTCATCCATGAGCATGATTTTGGGGGCATTGACCAGGTTTGCCGCAATCTGCAGCCGCTGCTGCATGCCCCCGGAAAAGGTGGAGGGCAGGTCATCAATGCGGCCCGGGTCTATTTCCACTTTTGCAAGCCAGGCCAGGGCCTGCTCCCGGATCTGCCGGTAATTTCGCATACCGTTGGCCATCAGTTTTTCTCCGATATTGCCGCCGGCACTGATGTGCATTTTCAATCCCTTGGAAGCATTCTGGGTCACATACCCGGTCTGGGTCCGGATAATTCTGCGCACCAGGGCTTCATCACACCGGCACAGGTCAAGCATCCCAACGGATGAATTGAAAAGCACCGCTCCGTTGGAGGATTGGATCCGGCCGGCAATGCAGTTTAAAAGCGTGGATTTGCCGGACCCGGATTCGCCCACCACACCGATCACCTCTCCGGGGGACACCGCAAAGCTGATGTCATGGCACCCAAGCTGCTTTCCGAAAAATTTGGAAAGGTGCCGGACCTCCAACAGCGGCAGGGAATCATTTTCCTGTACTCGGCTCATGGGTTAGATTTCCCTGCATTGTTTCTGCAGTATTCGGTATCAGAACAGATAAACACGCGGGTCCCTTTGTCATCTGTGATAATCTCATCCAGAAAGCTGTTTTGCGAACCGCAGACAGCACAGGCCCCGTCCCATTGTTCCAGTTCAAAGGGATAATCCTCAAAATCCAGGCTGACCACATCGGTGAAAGGCGGCACGGCATAAATGCGTTTTTCCCTGCCGGCACCGAACAGATGAATGGCAGGGGACTGATGCAGTTTGGGATTGTCGTATTTGGGGATGGGGGAGGGGCTCATGATATAGCGCTGGTGCACCTGCACCGGGTAGTCGAATGCGGTGGCGATCCTGCCGAATTTTGCGATATCTTCATACAGTTTGACATGCATGCTCCCGTATTCTTCAAATCCGTGCATTTTAACGGTCTGGGATTTTTTGGGTTCAATGAACTGCAGCGGTTCCGGTATGGGCACCTGGAATACCATGATCTGTCCTTTTTGCAACGGGGTTTCCGGTATCCGGTGCCGGGTCTGGATAATGGTGGCGGCCCGGGTTTCTTCGGTGATGGCAATACCTGCGGTTTTTTTGAAAAATGCCTTGATGCTGATGGCGTTCACGGTATCATCCGAGCCCTGGTCAATGACCTTGAGCCGGTCATCCGGGCCGATGACCGATGCGGTGAGCTGGATACCGCCGGTGCCCCATCCATAGGGCAGCGGCATTTCCCGGCCCCCGAAAGGCACCTGAAATCCCGGGATGGCCAGGGCCTTTAAAATGGCACGCCGGATCATTTTTTTGGATTGTTCGTCCAGGTAGGCAAAATTATAGGCCAGCGGCATCAGCGGTCTCCTTCATCAGGCACATGGTCTTTGCGGCGGCTGCGTATAAACACCAGCTCGGACTGAAAATCCACATAATGGGGCAGTTTCAGGTGCTGCACAAACCCGGATGATTCTACATTGTCGCAGTGGGACAGGACAAACTCCGGGTCCCGGGCCGGATAATCTGCCTTCCCGGTGTTTTCATTCGTACGCAGGGACCTGTCCAGCAGGGACATGGCCATGGCTTTTCTTTCGTTCTGGCCGAATACCAGTCCATAGCCGGTTTCAAACCCGGCCGCTTTTTTCGGGGCATCATCCTGCCGGTTGACCATGAAACATTCGGTGAGTTTAATGCGGCCGATGTTGATCTTGAACCCTAGTTCCGGCGGGGTATACCACACCGCTGCATATCCAATCTTGAGTTCTCCCAGAAACGGATGCCGGTCCAGGCCGAATCCCCGCTGGAGCGAGTAGGCCGACCCCAGAAGAAATCCCTCATCCCCCCTGGCCAGAGCCTGGAGACGCAGACTTCTGGAGGCGGGAAATGTCAACGGCTGCCGTGTGAGGTCTTCACCATCATCGTTCGGGGGTATGGCAGGATCTTTTTGCATCAGGCCCCGGGTCTGCAATATATCAATGACCCGGGGCAGTTCACCGGGGAAAGGAGGTGCATCATGGGATGCCGGCGCAGGGTCGGACATACCATTTTCCGTTTCCAGGGGCCGCTCCCGGGTATCCTGTGTATCATCTTCCGGACAGGATTCAATCAACCGATGGGTATAGTCATAGGTGGGACCCAGAATCTGTCCTCCGGGAATATCCTTGAAAATTCCGGAAACCCTTCTGAAGGCCGCCATTCTTGTTGTTTCAACCGGGATGCTGTTGCCGAAGCGCTTTAGGGTGGTACGAAATGCCCGCACCAGAAATATGGCTTCCGTCATGTCTCCCTGGGCTTGTCTTATGGCCATGGCTGCGGCATGTTCATCATATAAAGACCCTTCCGCCATGACCCGGTCAACCCCAAGTCCCAGCTGGTTTTTGATCTGGTCCGGTGTTATCTTCGGCACATTGATGTCGCCACGGCGCTTTCCGGCAACCAGGATTTGTGAATTTTTTACCGCCCTTTCACCGCCTTTTACCGCCACATACATCAGCACAACTCCATTTTCGTGGTTCTGGGAAGTGCCACAAACTGATCTGCATGTACAAAAAACATATCAATGCCTGTGGGATATGCCTGGTTCAACACCATGCGGTTTGTTATAAAATCAAGGGTGATGCCCCTGATGTGTAAAAAAACCTCCTTTTCGATGCCGGGTCCGGTCAGTCGCACCTGCCGGTCATTGTCAATACCCTTTGTCTGGATGATCAGTGTGGTGGATATATCAGGGGAGGCCACGGTTCCCGGATTGAAAAGCGCCGGTTCCATCACTGTTCGGCAATCGGTGAACAGTGCAAATTTCGCCTTTTTTTCTTCCCGGGTAAAAGGGGCGCCCGTATGAAATTGCAGCCACCCGATTTCAGGGGCATTCTCCTCCATGTCCGCCCACAAAGGTGTTTCAAAATCAAGCAGGGTAAGAAGCAGCGCCCCGGCCGCCCCATGCAGCCGGTCCGGGCAGAACAGGTCTATGCCGGTGCCGGAAATGGTGCCGGGATAGGCCATGGCGGTGAGCATGTGCCTGAAAACAGTCTGGCTGTCAAATACCTCGGAGTCAAATCCCTTGCGCATTCATATCCCCTTATTCTCCGCGTTTGAGGGTAAAAAATTCAACGGTTGTATCTGATATTTCCCGGGCCAGGTTCTGGTTTTTCTGCTGCTCTTTTGTTTTCAACGCGAGCATGAGGGTTGCCATTACTTTTTCATGAAATGCCGGCATCTGGAGAAGGGCGTCAAACAAAGCGGCAAGCCGGGCATGCTCCTGGTCGCTTCCCTGTACCATGGCATACCCTTGTATGCTGTCCAAAACCGTAAGAATACAGCGGGTTACTGTCATTTCTCCCAGACAGAACGGGGCCAGGGTTCCGTCTGCCCGGCCCTGGACCATGAGTATCCCGGTTTCCGGTTTTACAAGATAGGTATAGGAAATTTTCTCATTGAGCTGTTCATAACCGGCTTTGAGATCCGCAGTATCCGCTCCTGCCAGAAGCTGCATCCAGGTTGTCCTGTGGGTTTCAATCATGCCGGATTTTACCCCCGCTCCTGTGAGAAAATGATTACGGGATGGTTAAACTCCTGTTAAAACCACGGTATCGATCAGATCGGCAATGATATATTCCGGTAGTACCAGGGGGGTCGGTCATAACACCATACCCCGGGGTCTTATCCTAATCCAGGCTCAGGCCGGCCTTGCACTGGTTGCACCGCACCACGCCTCGAAAGACCTTGTGACCGCATTCCGGACAGAAATACCGGGCTTCTTCATCCAGCATCCATTGCTGGGTGCCGATTTCCCGTCTGAGGGGGGTGCATCGGAGCATGACCTTTTTTCCCACGGTCATGGGAAATTCGTCAATGAAAGGGCAGGGAAATTCATCACATTCATGGCATCCGGAAATGCCTTTGGCCGCGGTGCACTCCCGAATGTCACATTGCTGACAGTGCATGAACCGGTTGTCCGACAGGCAGCCGCCGCATTGAATATCATCTGTTGTCAGGTTTTGTGTGTTGGGCAGCGTACCTTTTCCGGGCACATCTCCCTTGTAAAGGGCCACCAGACGCTTCTTGAATTTTTCGTTGTTGTCCCTGTGTGCGATGAGAATAGCACAGACACCGCAATAAAGCCCGCAGGGAGATGCAAATTCCGGATTTGTCATATCAAACCTCCTGGGATACGGATTTGGATCATGCACACCTGTTTGCACTGTAAAGGCCGGGGATGTGAAAGTCAACACCAATCCTGCCGAGCCACTGCCCGGCACCAAACCTGACAGTGACTCCGGCAAGTTATGGAGAAGAATGTAAATAAATTCTTGACATGTAGCTGTATTGTATCTAAATAGTATCTATGGAACAGCTGGGTATGCCCGGTCTGTTCCCGGGATTGCAAACAGGAGTCTGTGGCATTATGACAAACGAAGATGAGAATCAGGAAGGATCTGAATTCGATTACAGAGAAACAAAGGTAAAATTTGAGATCTATGGCCGGGAAATGATCGAGAAAACAGTGAATTCCAGCGGTAACAGTGGACGTGTATATCTGCCCCCTGACTGGATCGGCACAAAAGTGAAAGTGATAAAATGCTAAAGCGGATATCAATACCTTTCAACAGGTCGGGTTCCTGATCCACACTTGTTTTACAATGCGATGGAAATGATACAAACACGGAAAGGAGAGCAAAATGGGAAATGTTCCTGACACCATTCAGACATGGCAAATGATCCAACCCTTTAAAAAAGACCGGGATACCGGTGACGTTACCCCGGGTAAACTGGAAAAAACACAGATTCCGGTACCGGAACTGGCTTCCGGTGATGTCCTGGTAAAAGTGGCCGGCTGCGGTATCTGTCATACCGACCTGGGATATTATTATTACGGGGTGCCCACGGTGAACAAACCGCCCTTGACCCTGGGCCATGAGATTTCCGGAACCGTTGTGGCTGCGGCTGATGACGTACAGGCATGGATGGGCAAAGAGGTGATCATTCCGGCGGTCATGCCCTGCCGCAAATGTCATTTGTGTAAGACCGGCCGGGGCAACCGTTGCCTGGACCAGAAAATGCCCGGCAATTCCATGGGTATTTACGGCGGTTTTTCCTCCCATATCCCGGTTCCGGCCATTGATCTTTGTCCGGTGACCAACCGGGGCAGCATTCCATTGGAGAAACTGGCGGTTGTTGCGGACGCTGCCACCACCCCGTTCCAGGCAGCCAAACGGGCTGATGTGAATGTGGGGGACCATGCCATTGTCATCGGTGTGGGCGGGGTGGGCCAGTACATGGTCCAGATCCTCAAAGCATTGGGGTGCGCCACGGTCATTGCGGTGGATATCAACCAGGAACGCCTGGACATTATGCTCAAAAACGGGGCGGATTTCACCGTCAATTCCATGGGCAAAACCCCCAAAGAAGTATCTGCTGAAATCAAGGCCTTCCGCAAGGAAAAAAGCCTGCCCGGATTCGGCTGGAAAATTTTTGAAGTGTCCGGCACCAAACCCGGCCAGGAGCTGGGACTGGCCCTGTTGAGTTTTACCGGCAAGATGCTGGTGGTGGGGTTCGGCCCCCACAAGGTGGAATATTCCATCTCCCGGCTCATGGCCTTCGATGCCGAACTCATCGGCACCTGGGGATGCCTGCCGGAATACTACCCGTCTGTTCTGGGCATGATCACCAGCGGAAAGATCAATTTTGAGGAATTTGTCCAGACCCGTCCCATGAGCACCATTGTGGAAAGTTTTGATGAAGCCCATAAAAAGTCACCTGATCAGCGTATCGTACTGGTACCTGATTTTTAATAGTTTACGTTTATAAAATAAGGATGGATCTATGAAACTGGAAGGGAAAAAAGCCATTGTCACCGGCGGCAGCCGGGGCATCGGACGGGCCATTGCCCTGCTGTATGCAAAAGAGGGCGCCGATGTCCTGGTCAACTATCATTCCAATGACACGGCTGCCAAAGAAACCGTGGCGGAAATTGAAAAACTGGGCAGAAAAGGGGTGGCTGTGGCAGCGGATGTGGCCTCATATAAAAGCGCCCGGGACATGGTCGAAGAATGCGTCAAACAGCTGGGGGGCGTGGATATCGTGGTGAACAATGCCGGGGTTTCCAAACCATCCATGCTCTTGAAAATGAAGGAAGAAGACTGGGATGCCATTATCGACATCCATCTCAAGGCAGCCTTCAATACCACCCAGGCTGCCGGCCGTCACATGAAAGAACAGAATTTCGGCAGGATCATCAACGTGATCTCCACCGCAGGTATTTTCGGCACCATCGGCCAGATCAACTATGCCTCGGCCAAGGCCGGCATCATCGGGTTTTCCAAGTCCGCTTCCCGGGAACTGGGCCGGTACAACATCACTGTGAACGTCATCTGTCCGGGGATTACCAAAACCGAAATGACCGGCAAGCTGCAGTCCGATGAAAAGCTGCGCAAGATCTATGAAGGCCGGATCCAGCTGGGGCGTTTTGCAGATCCCGAAGAGATCGCCCCGGCATTCGTGTTTCTGGCATCAAATGATGCCTCGTACATCACCGGCCAGGTGCTGGGCGTTGACGGCGGCTATATCGGATAAGGTTGCCCCGGCCTGGCAACCGCATCAACAAAAACCGTATGAAATATTTTGAAAAACTGCCAACAAAATAAAAAAAAACGAGGAGGAACCCATGGCATTAGAGTGGATGCCCAGAGATAACGAGGCAAAAGATCATTCATTACACAGAAATCCATACTGGAGCACCGAAGCCCCAGGTGTCATCTACGAGAAAAAACCGTTGACTGATCCGGCAGGCAAGGTAGTGGAAGGACTCTACGTGGCCTGGATCACCCTGAACAACCCCAGACAGTACAACTCCTATACCACGGACATGGTCAAGGGCGTTATCGCCGGATTTGAGAACGCCTCCCTGGACCGGAGCGTCATCGCCGTGGTATTCACCGCAATGGGCCCCTATGCCTTCTGCACAGGCGGCAACACCAAGGAATATTCAGAATACTACTCCCGGCGGTGCGATGAATACGGCCAGTACATGGAACTGTTCAACCACATGGTGGATTCTATCCTGAGCTGCCACAAACCTGTGATCTGCCGGGTCAACGGCATGCGGGTGGCCGGCGGTCAGGAAATCGGCCTGGCCTGTGACCTGGCCATTTCATCGGACCTGGCCGTTTTCGGCCAGGCAGGCCCCAAGCACGGATCATCTCCGGCCGGTGGATCATCCGATTTCCTGCCCTGGTTTCTGACCATGGAAGATGCCATGTGGAACTGTGTGTCCTGTGAAACGTGGTCCGCCTATAAAATGAAAATGAAGGGCATGATCACAAAGGTGGTGCCGGTATTGAAAATCGACGGCAACTGGGTGAGAAACCCCATGATCGAAACCGATACCTTTGTGAAGGACGGGGAGATCGTGTATGGGGAATACAAGACCGGCGATGCCCTGGCAGAAGGCAAGGCCCTGGTCAAACAACACCAGGCCAATGCGGATTTCGAACTGCTGGACAAGGAAGTGGACAAGGTGATCTGGAAGTTCGCCAACCTGTTCCCGGCCTGCTTGGTGAAATCCATCGAAGATATCCGCCAGAAAAAGAAATTTTTCTGGGATACCATGAAAAACGACCACCGCCACTGGCTGGCCGCCAACATGAGCGGAGAAGCCTTCCTGGGGTTCGGCGCCTTCAACACCAAGAAGATCACCGGCCAGGACACCATTGATTTTCTCAAGTTCCGCCAGAACGTGGCTGCCGCCCGTGACTGGGATATGGAGATGTTTGCCGAAGTAATGGGCAAACCAAAAGAATAACCGAAAATAGACTCAAGGGGTCCGGCCTGCATTATTACTGCATGCCGGACCCCATTTGATGTACCTATCCCTTTTGACCCTCAGGTCTGACTCCATTAAATTTCTAGAGGCGGATATACACGTACCCGCCCCGGCCGTATCCAAACAAATGAAACAAATGCAGGTAGTTGGTGGATATTGCCTTGTAAAACTGATCGAAAGAAACCGTATAGGGATGGGAAACAGAGATATCGACATCCAGGATGGTGACGCTGCCCGATTCTGGATCAAATGCCCCCACCGGTGAAATATGGGGGATATTCAACTCCGGAAGCAGGCTGCCCTGGTCAAAATGGGCGATGATGATGCCGTTGCCGCTGGTATCAAACCCCTCAAGCCTGGACCGCAGGTTCTGTTTGCAGGCCTGAATCTGATCGGGCGCCCGAAAGGCCTGTACCACTTCCACCCCCTGGTGGGAAATGTCAAAGGCGGTAAGAGCCGCTTCCACCACCTGGCCCAGATCCGAAAGAGGAAGCCCCCGCCGTCCCTTGTAGCCCTTGGGTCCCATCCGTTCTTTCCAATAGGCCGTGGTAACCGTATCCAGCAGATCCTGCTGGGTGACCGGTACGGCCGGCAGCCGCCCCTGGATGTCCAGCAGGGTATTCACAACACAGGCCACGGTTGCCACAGAACACGATGATTCGTGAAACTGCTTGACATGGTGGAGAAACAGTGTGTCTTTGACCCGGCTGCCGCAGATCTTCCATGGGGCTGTTTCCATCCGGGCCCGGTTATGGCCGAAGGCGCCTGTATTCGTGATCATATGAAAAAAATACCGCAGGTACAAAACACCGCGCATCAGATAAAACAAAATTTTCATGGGCACTTCTTTTTTGTTGTCATGGTCCTGTATGAACCATGTATACCATCCAAAGTGATTCTGAATCAATCATTGTCAATAGAAAGTGCTTGTTATTTGACCGCTTTCGTTTTTTTGCGGTTGCAATATCCTTGCTGGCCGGGTAAAAAAGGTGCCATGCCCCTGCGGGCACCAGCCATTTACAGAAAACAGAATTTCAGGCACTGGATATACAGCAAAACAGGGGGAGAATGCAGACAAAAGAGAATACAATGATACCAGAACAGCCTTTGACAGATTCATCGGCCACGGCTGCCTTTGGCGGAGAGGGATGGTCCCCCAGAACTCGGAGCCACCTTCAGGAAATCGGGGATATCTGGGCTGACTGCGGCATTGACAGCGAGTGGAAGCCGTTACAAAGCGTATTGGTTCACCGTCCCGGCCCGGAACTGGCGGTTCCCCCGGACCGGATCAATGCACTGCAGCTGGCCGCGCCCCTGGACCTGCCCCGTGCCCGGGCAGAGCATGACCGGATGTTGGAAATATATGCCAAAAACCAGGTGGATGTCCAGGTGATGGCGCCTGGCCCGTCCACCCTGCCAAACCAGCTGTATTGTGCGGACCTGCTGGCCATGACCCCCCAGGGAGCCATACTGGCGCGGCCTGCTTCCACGGTACGGGCCGGCGAGGAAAGATGGGTGGCAAAAACCCTGGGAATGCTGGGCATTCCTGTGCTCAAAACCCTCACCGGCACGGCCACCTTTGAAGGGGCCGATCTCATGTGGCTGGATCCGGATACGGTGGTCATCGGCCGGGGCCTGCGCACCAATCAGGCGGCCATTGACCAGATCACCACACTGCTGGCGGAAAATGGTATCACCACCCTGGCCTTTGACCTGCCCTTCGGCACCATGCATTTTATGGGCATGCTCCGGATAGTGGACAAAGACCTGGCCTTTATCTGGCCCCGCAGAACCCCATATGGCCTGGTTACCGCCTTAAAAGAAAGAGGTTTTGCGGTAAAACCGCTGCCCCATGAGCCGGAAGCAGTATCCAATATGGCCTTTAATTTTGTGGTACTGGGGCCTAAAAAAATCATGCTGCCTGCCGGGAACCCCAAAACCATTGCCGCCTGTGAGGCCATGGGCATCCACTGTATCCCTGTGCCGGTGGATGAACTGCAGAAAGCCAATGGAGCCATGGGCTGCATGACCGGTATTCTGCACCGGAAAATGTGAAAAACATACCTGATTTTCTGGTGTCTGACAAAAAAACCCGCGATTATATATTGATTTTGTTGCCAACAATTTATATAGATCATGTGACAGATAAAAAGGACACTTACCCGGATGGGCATAAAAGGCGGTGAAAATACCCTGATGAATATTTTAGACTGGAGGAACACGATGAAATCATATGCGCGTTTGGTTTGCTGCGTTGTTGCACTGATGATAATTCTGGGTCAGCACCTGGCATCGGCTGATAAAGAAGCAGAACAGCTTTTGCTGCCCACCGGCACCATGACCCTTGCCGCCCCCCCGGATGCTGAACCCGAACCCCGGTTGTCACCGGTTGTATTCCCCCATTCTCTGCATTTTGCCTATTCGTGCAAAGACTGTCACCACGAATGGGACGGTACAAGCCCGGTACAAAGCTGTGCCGCGGCAGGGTGCCATGAAAACCTGTGGGCTGCTCCCCCCGGCACCACGCCTTTGGGAGAAAAAAGAATCAAATCCCTGGCCGGGGCCTATCACCAGACATGCCGGGACTGCCACCGCCAGGAATTGGAAAAACAAAAAGCCGCAGGAATGAAGCGTACCTATACCGGTCCCATTGCCTGTGAAGGCTGCCACCCCGAACCCCATGCAGAACCGGTGAATGATCTGAACACCTTGTCCATTCCAACGGGTACCCTGACCATAAAAGCCCCTGAAGGGGTTTATCCCGAACGGGCAGAGGTTGAATTTCCCCATGGCGCCCATTTTGATTATTCCTGCCTGTTATGTCATCATGACTGGGATGGAGAAAGTGAAGTGGAAGGCTGTATGACGGAAGGCTGTCATGATCAGACAGAACCGGATCCATCCACTAGAAATATCAAGGATCCGGCCAATGTGTACTATTACCTGGCAGCCTATCACAACACCTGTCTTCCCTGTCACCGGGAAATGCAGCAAGAGCGCAGGTCTTTTGAAAAGGCCGGCGTCACCAATGAGGAAGATTTGCCGGATGCCGGGCCTGTGGCCTGTATCGAGTGCCACTAGACCGGTATTTTTGTACAGTTTGTCTTATGTCTGCCGGTGTGTATGCTCTGCTGCGCGCCTGCCGGCAGGCATGATGATGGGCCTGTCTGACTGATTGTTTCTATTCTTCCTGCTGCTGTATTTTGTGGGCAGTGCCGTTACATACCAAAAACAGCTGATCATTTTTTTCCACAAGCAGCCTGGATATCTTCATCAGTGCCCGCTGGCCGAATTTGATGCAATGTTCCGTCGTCTGAATATAGAGATTGTCATTGCGGGTGAACAATTGGGCAGGGTCCAGGGGAAGGGTGTCCGTTGTATTCAAAACCAGGGTATCGGTGCCCTTTAGATCAAACACAAAAAGAGCCGTGTCTTCATAGGGGAAATACACTTTTTCCTCACACTGGTCCCTGATCTGAAAAACGTGGTAGCCGTTATCGTCTTTGCGGATGGATTTGTGAAAATAGGAGATGATTTTGGGGTGCTCGAATTTGCCGTGTTCATTGTGCCAGATACCGTTTTTATCCAGCCAGAAAACCGCTTTTTCTTTGGGAATGACAATTTGCTTTACTTCAGATGTCATGGCTGTGACTCCTGTTAAAAAATAAATGTACTGGCCCAGGTATTACCCCAAAAATCCATGAAGGACAATAGGGAATGCCATTTTTACATACCCAAGGTGACCGGGATGACTGATCCACGGCCTGATTCATTTCCGGATCTGCCGGTGACTGCGGTGCTGCCGCAGCTTACCACCGCCCTGGAACAAACCGGCCGGGCCGTTTTACAGGCACCGCCGGGTTCCGGCAAAACCACCCGGGTGCCACTGGCCCTTGTGGACCTGGTCTGGCTGGCCGGCAAAAAGATTCTCATGCTGGAACCCCGGCGGCTGGCAGCCCGGGCCTGTGCCCATTTCATGGCCCAATTGCTCCATGAACCTGTGGGACAGACCGTGGGATACCGGATCCGCATGGAGAAAAAAATCGGTCCCTGCACCCGCATTGAAGTGGTGACTGAGGCCATCCTCACCCGGATGATCCAGCATGATCCGGCCCTGGAAGGGGTGGGGCTGGTGATTTTTGATGAATTTCATGAGCGCCATATCCACAGCGATCTTGGCCTGGCCCTGTGCCTGGAGTCGGCACAGGTGCTGCGGCCGGATCTGCGGATCCTTGTCATGTCCGCTACAATGGATGCCCATGCCCTGGCCGATCTTTTACATCCCGCACAGGTCATTGTTTCCCAGGGCCGGGTATGGCCGGTACAGACCGTTTATTTTCCCCCGGATATTTCCAGGCCCGGGGTTGGGCGGTTCGGCCCTGTGGTGACCGGGTGTGCAGCAGCGGTTGTAAAGGCGCTGGCAGAACATGCGGGCGATATCCTGGTATTTTTGCCCGGTGCGGCTGAAATCCGGCAGACTGCCCGAATGCTGGAAGGCCGGACCGGCCCTGGTGTCCAAATGTTTTTGTTGTCCGGACAGCTGTCTTTGGAAAAACAGATGCAAGCCATGGCGCCCGCCGGACCGGGGAGCCGGAAAATTGTGCTGGCCACAGCCATTGCGGAAACATCGCTGACCATTGAAGGGGTGTGTATTGTGGTGGATTCGGGGCTGATGCGCAAGCCCCGGTTTTTTCCGGGTACCGGTCTTACCCGCCTGCAGACACTGCCCGTGTCCCGCGCTTCTGCAGACCAGCGCCGGGGCAGGGCCGGCCGAACCGGGCCGGGCATATGCTTTCGCATCTGGTCTGAACATGTGCACAAGGGGCTGGTACCGTTTACCAGGCCCGAAATCCTGGAGCAGGACCTTGCCGGGATTGCTTTGGAACTGGCCCTGTGGGGGGTGCGAAACCCCCGGGATCTCACATGGCTGGATCCGCCCCCGCAGGAAGAATTTGACCAGGCCCGTCACCTGCTGCACAAACTGGGTGCCCTGGATGACCAGGGTGGTATCACCCCCCATGGCAAGGCCATTGCCGGATCCGGCATCCACCCCAGGCTGGCCCATATGATTCTGGAAGCCAGCCGCCAGGGCAATGGTTTTCTGGCCTGCTGCCTGGCGGTTCTGCTGGAAGAAAAAGACATAATGTCAGGACCGTCCCGTGATCCTGATATCCAGCTGCGGCTGGAAGTGCTGCTATCGTTGCAGCAGACCCGGTCAAAAGGTGCAAAGACGCAGAAAACCAATGATCTTGCCACCCACTCCGCTCCCCTGACACATCCTGAGCATCATGTGTCCGCCGGCCGGGCAAAAAATATCCTGGCAGCAGCCAGGAACCTTGCCCGGAAAATGCGTGTGAAAGAAGCCTTGCTGGATGCAGAAAAAGCCGGCATCACCCTTGCCCTCGCCTTTCCGGAACGGGTGGCCAGGCGAAGGGATGCTTTGTCCTATGTCATGGCATCCGGCAGCGGTGCCTGTTTCACACAACCCAATACCGTTTGTGTCCATGACTATATCCTGGCCGCCCATGTGGAGGGACATCCCAAAAACGCCGTGATTTTCCTGGCTGCCCCCATCCGGTTGCAGGAGCTGGAACAGGTTCTGGGAGATCGCATGGAAACCCGGGATCTTGTGGACTGGGATCCGGACAGAAAACTGGTGCGGGCCATGCGCCAGACCCTGTACGGACGGATACTGATCCGGCAGACCCCGGTGCCGGACCCGGACCCGGACGCGGTCCAGGCGGCCATGATCCAGGGCATCCGCCAGATGGGGATAGATTCCCTTCCCTGGACCCGCAAGCTGATGCATCTGCGCCACCGGGTGTGTTTTCTGCGGGAATATGGCGGAATCACCCGTCTGCCGGACCTTTCCGACCAGGGATTATTGCAGGCACTGCCCTCCTGGCTGGGACCGTTTATCCCCCATGTCCGGTCCGCCAAGGACCTCAGGCAGATCGATCCGGCCGCTGCGCTGGTGTGCCTCTTGTCCCGGGAGGACCGGCAGATGATTGATGACCAGGCACCCTCCCATATCATGATGCCGTCGGGATCCCGCATCCCGCTGGCATATACGGACGGTCATGCACTGCTGGCATCACCTGTCCTGGCGGTACGGCTCCAGGAACTGTTCGGACAGACCAGGACCCCTGCTGTGGCAAACGGAAACATTCCAGTGACCCTGCACCTGTTGTCTCCTGCCGGCCGACCGGTCCAGGTGACCCGGGATCTGAAAAATTTCTGGAAAAACACCTATAAAGAGGTGAAAAAGGATCTTGCAGGGCGGTATCCCAGACATTTCTGGCCGGACGATCCCTTGTCGGCTGTGCCCACCCGGCGGGCAAAACCCAGGAAACCATAACGCTCAATACCATGAGGGAAAAGACCATGAATAATAATCCGTTTTCCAAAAAATCTGACCGGGCCAAAGTTCTGCTGGCCAGAACCCGGGACACTGCCATGCAGGATGTATCGGATTTTCTGGACATCCATGGCCTTTATATACCGGTTCTGGCAGGTGCCATGGACCGGTTTGCCGCATCTCTGGTCCCGCTGCCCCGGGAGGCTGCCTGCAAAAACGGATGTGCCTGGTGCTGCCATTTGCGGGTGGGAGTATCCATTCCCGAGGCACTGGTTATTTTCCATGAAATCAGGGCACAGGCCACTCCGGAAGGGCTGGCTTTTTTGAAACAACGTATTCTGAACACATCTGACAGAGGCGACATCCTGGATGAAGCCTTCTGGCGCAGCACCCGCTGTCCCTGTCCTTTTCTGGATCTGGAAGGTACATATCAGTGCTTGATATACGGCCTGCGTCCTTTTTCCTGCCGTGCGTTTCATTCCCTGGATGACGCGGTCTGCCGCAAGGGATACGATCAGGGCATTGAGATCCAGGTGCCTTGTTTTCCCATGTACCGGGCGTGTGTGGATCTGTATTCTTCCGTGCTGATGCAGGCTGCGGCCCAAAAGGGTCTGGCCTCTTTTCAGGTGGGATTTATCCGGGCACTGGAAATTCTGTTCCAGGATGACACCGCTTCAGACAGATGGCTCAACGGAGAAGATGTGTTCCTCCCGGCAAAACTTGCTGATTTCACATCAAAGTGACAATGTGAAAAATTTGGCTTTAAAAAATATTTGTATCCATGCTATGGTAAAATGCTTCAGTACCATGAACGATTGCGGCAAACCTGAATTCTAACAAGAGCATTAAAAAATGAAAAACAACAACCCGGCTGGTCCTGGATTTCACTATGTGGGTATCGGCGCTTCTGCCGGCGGTCTGGAAGCCATTGAAGAATTTTTTTCGCATATGCCCGAAGACAGCAACCTGGCGTTTATCGTGATTCAGCACCTGTCTCCGGATTACAAGAGCCTGATGGTGGAGCTGTTGTCCAAGAAGACAAAAATTCCCGTGCACAGGTGTACCGACGGCATGCAGGTGAAACCCAATAATATTTATATGATTCCGCCCAAAAAAAACCTGTCAATTTTTCACGGCAGACTGGTCTTAAAGGAAAAAGACAATGTCCGGGGGGTGAACCTGCCCATTGACATATTTTTGCGGTCTCTGGCAGAAGACCAGGCAGACCGTGCCATTGCCATTATTTTATCGGGTACCGGCAGTGACGGCACCCGGGGGGTGCGTGCGGTCAAGGAACAGGGCGGCATGGTCATGGTCCAGGAGGACACCACTGCCAAGTTCGACGGAATGCCCAGGGCCGCCATCTCAACCGGGGTTGCTGATTTTATCCTGCCCCCTGAAAAAATGCCGGCCCAGCTGCTGGCATTTATTGACCATCCCTATGTGGCGGGAAAAGAAAAATCCCGAAACCTGATCAATGACCAGAAAGGGCTTACCCGGATATTTTCGGAACTGCGGGAACGTACCAAGGTGGATTTCACTTATTACAAGCCATCCACCATCTCCCGGCGTATCGAACGCAGAATGAGCGTCAACCAGATCAATGACCTGGATGATTATGTCCGGTACATACAAAAATATCCGGTGGAAATCATGACCCTGTACCGGGAACTGCTTATCGGCGTCACCAGTTTTTTCAGGGACCCGGCCCCCATGAAGGAGCTGATGGAAACCTGCCTGCCACAGCTGATCAGCAATACAAAAAACCGGGAGATACGGTTCTGGGTGACGGCCTGTTCCACCGGTGAAGAAGCCTATACCCTTGCCATCCTGGCAAAGGAAGTAATGGAAAGAACCGGGGAAAACAAAGACATTAAAATATTTGCCACCGACCTGGACAGGGATGCCGTGATGCAGGCCGGCAACGGCGTGTATCCGGAAAGCATTGCCGCGGATCTGACATCACGGCTGCTGGGGAAATATTTTTACCGCAAGGGCGACAACTATCAGATTGCCAGAAACATCAGAGAAATGGTTGTGTTTGCCCAGCACAACCTGGTGATGGACCCGCCGTTCACAAAAATTGACCTGATCTCCTGCAGAAACCTGCTGATTTACCTGCAGCCGGTGCTCCAGGAAAAAGCCATGCGCATGTTCAATTTTTCTTTGAATCCCGGCGGCATATTGTTCCTGGGCACCAGTGAAACCATCGGCAACATGACCGACTGTTTTGAAACCGTGCACCAGAAATTCAAAATTTACCGGTCCAGAGGCAAACTTTCCCCTGCCCAGGATGGGCATATGACAGATACCGTGTCAACATACGAAAAAAAAGACAAAACTCCCCAGCCCTTTTCCTTTCCCTACAGAGAGCGCCGCAGGCAGCATCCCACAGATGCCGCCAACCTTATGGACCGGTATGTGCGCGCCTTGGAAAATGAGTACCTGCCCCTTTCCGCCATCGTGAACCAGCAGATGGAGGTGCTCCATATTTTTGGTGAAACCAGGGACTATTTTCAGGTTCCTTCAGGCAGGGTGGTCTATGATATCACAAAAATGGCAGTGAAAGAACTTGCCATTCCCCTGGCCACCGGCATCCAGAAGGTGTTCAGGACAAAGCAGCAGCTGATCTATTCCAATGTAAAAATCAAACAGAAAAATGAAACCAGAACCGTGCGGCTGCGCATTCTTCCCCTTCCGGATCAAAAAAACACCGATCCACTGGTGACGGTATTTTTTGAAGAGACCAAAAAACAGGAAAATACAGACCAGAATACCATTGAAACCTATGACCTTGAAGCCGATGTCCAGCAGAGAATCGCCGACCTTGAGCAGGAACTCCAGTTTTCCAATGAAAATCTCCAGGCGACCATAGAGGAGCTGGAAACATCCAATGAAGAACTCCAGGCCACCAATGAGGAGCTTCTGGCCAGCAATGAAGAACTGCAGAGCACCAATGAGGAGCTTCAGTCCACCAACGAAGAGTTGATCACTGTCAATTCAGAATACCAGACCAAGATCATCGAGCTGACCCAGATGAGCAATGATGTGGAAAACCTGCTGTCAAGCTCCGGTATCGAAGTACTGATCCTGGATGAAAACTATGAAATCCGCAAATATTCTCCGGGCATCACCAAAATATTCAATATTCTGGACAAGGACATGGGAAGACCCATCAACCATCTGTCCCATCATCTCATTGATTTTGATGCATTTGCAGCGGTGAAGACCGTTCAGCAGAGCAACAAGGGGATCTCATTTGAAAAAAAAGACCGCGAAGATCTTATCTATCTGATCCATATTCTGCCCTATCACATCGGGCCTGACACCTATGCCGGTTTCATGCTGACCTTTGTGGATACCACGGAACTGGACCAGACCAGAAAAGATCTGATCCAGACCCGGAAAATATCCAGTGATATTGTGTCCCATATGCCGGCCGGGCTGTTTATTTACACCGTGAATGCCGCCGGCGACCTGATTTTGGAAAGCGCCAATCCAACTGCCCAGAAACTGACCGGCATCACCCTTTCCCAGTGGCAGGGAAAATCCTTTGATCAGATCTGGCCAAGGGCAAAGGAACTGGGGATTTATGACAAATTCAAACAGGCCCTGCATACCAAAACCCCCTGCCGCATAGATGATCTGATATATGAAGATGATACCCATTCAGGAACCTACCGGGTGGTGGCATTTGCCCTGCCGGAAAAAAAGCTGGCCGTCAGCTTTGAAGACATCACAGACCAGAAAAACATGTGCACCAGGCTGGAAGAGGCCCGGCTCAAATACAACACCCTTTTTGAAAGAATGCACCAGGGAGTGGTGTACCAGCGTGCAGACGGCCGGATCATTTCCGCCAATCCGGCGGCACAAAAAATTCTGGGCCTGACCCTTGACCAGATGAACGGCAGAACCTCCATGGACCCGGACTGGAAAGCGCTGAAACCGGATGGATCAGAACTTCCCGGATCACAGCACCCGTCAATGGTGGCCCTGGAAACCGGCAGGCCCGTCAGGCAGTTTGTCATGGGGGTGTTTCATCCCAGGCTGCAGGAACACAGATGGATACAGGTGGATGCCATCCCTGAATTCAATGAGGGAGAAGACAGACCGTTTCAGGTGTTTGCCATGTTTGAAGATATCACCGACACCATATCCATGCGCCGGAAGACAGAAACACAGCGCAGATGAATATAATCATGTGAAAAACACATCAGGAGCAGCAGAGGATGGCATCGGAAGCATATAAAAAAAGATTGCGGCAACAGGCTGAAAAGCGGCACGATCATCCACCGGGAATACTTGCGGACATGAGTGAAAAAGAGGTCCGCAACCTGGTTGAAGAACTGCAGATCCACCAGATTGAACTTGAAATCCAGAACGAAGAACTCAGACATGTACAAAAAACAATGGAAGACACCAGAAACCGGTATATCAGTCTGTTTGACAATGCACCGGTGGGATATGTGATCCTGGACAGTGCCGGTATTATCAAACAGATCAATTCCACATTTGCACACCTGCTCCAGAGCACAGACATCAACAAAAAAAGCCTGGCTTTTGCCGATCTTTTGTCCCAAAAAGATGCCGCTGTTTTCAGGGCACGGTTCACGGCTTTTTTCAAAAATCCTTCCGGCAAACAGATCGAGGCGGATCTCATTAGCGGCAACGGAAGGGTGCACCATGTGCAGATGGAGGCAGCATCCCATATTGAAAAGCAGGAGAATGACGGCCCGGATAAAGCGGAACTGCTTTTAATGATAACCGATGTCACGGAACTGAAAAAAACAAAACAAAAACTGGAAAAAGCCCTGAACAATGTGAAACAGCTCAGCGGGCTTTTGCCCATCTGCTCCCACTGCAAAAAAATCAGGGATGACCAGGGGTACTGGAACCAGATCGAAAGCTATCTGGACAAACATTCGGATGCAAAATTCAGCCATGGCATCTGCCAGGACTGCCTGAAAAAATATTATTCTGACTTTTACAACGGTGATAATGAAGACAAACAAATACATAACAGTTGATCAGAAAAATGGCAAAAGAGATTACCGGATTAAATAATGTATTGATAATTGATGATGATGAACAGGTGTGCAGGTTCCTGTCCAAAATTTTCAAGGGCATGGGATACGATGTATCTTATGAACTGACCCTGAAACAGGGGTTGTCCAAAATTTTTTCAGACAGCGTGGATATCCTTTTTCTGGATGTACACCTGCCGGATGGCAACGGCCTTGAGGCCATCGACATGATCCGGCAGCATCCCTTTGCCCCTGAAATTATTATTATTACAGGGGATGAAAACGTTGACGGGGCGGAAATCGCCATGAAATCCCGGGCCTGGGATTATATTTCCAAAGCCGGGTCTTCCAAAAATTTCCGGTTCGCCCTGGAAAGAGCGGTTGAATACCGCAGGCAAAAAAAATCCAGGCACCAAAAAGTCCCCATCAGCAGGAACGGCATCATCGGAGAAAGCCGTGTGATACAAAAATGTCTGGACCAGGTTGCCAAGGCCGCAGAAAGCGACATTCCGGTCCTGATAACCGGAGAGACCGGCACCGGCAAAGAACTTTTTTCCAAGGCCATTCATGCCAACAGCAAACGCTCTGTGGCGGAGTTTGTGGTGGTGGATTGCGCGGCCCTGCCGGAACGTCTGGTGGAAAGCACGGTTTTCGGTCATACAAAAGGGGCGTTTACCGGTGCGGATATGGAAAAGACCGGGCTGATGAAAATGGCGGACAAAGGCACCCTGTTTCTGGATGAAGTAGGGGAACTGCCTTTTGATGTCCAGAAAAAATTTCTCCGGGCACTCCAGGAAAAGAAGTTTCGTCCCCTGGGATCCAAAATAGAAGTCAACAGTGATTTCCGCCTGATATGCGCCACCCACCGTGATCTCGAAGGCATGGTAAAAGAAAAAAAATTCAGAGAAGACCTGTTTTTCAGAATCATGTCCATGAACATTCACCTGCCGCCCCTGAAGGAGAGGGGAAAGGATGTGGCCGTCCTTGCCATGAGACATATGAACCGGCAGGATGGATTTTTTCCGAAAAACAACTGCATCATGTCCCGGGCCTTTCTGGAAGAACTGCATATTTATGACTGGCCGGGAAATGTAAGAGAGCTTCATAACACCCTGGATCTGGTGTGCGCCGAAGCAGGGGACGGGGCCACACTGTTTCCCCATCACCTGCCCGAATATATCCGGGCCTTCAATATCCGGCATAAATTCAAATCCCGGGGCAGTGACACCCCTGCCCCGGAAAAATCAGCCCTGTCATCTTTGGGATCCCTTGAGACCATGCCGAGCCTCAAAGACCACATTGAAAACACAAAGGCCCTGTATTTACAGCATCTGACCTCGCTTACCCGGGGAAACATCAAAGAATCCTGCAGCATATCCGGTCTTTCCAGGGGCCATCTCTACCGTCTCATGCAGCAGTACCATATCAAACCCAATGCAGATTCTTAACACCATCATCCCCATTTTCAGTATGATTTTTCTGGGGTGGCTGGCTGGCAGACGGGGATTTATCCCCCCGTCATTTGTCGGCCCCGCCAACCGCCTGGTATTTTATTTTGCCATTCCGGCAATGGTGTTTGCCGCCATTGCCAAAGGATCGTTGAAAACCGATTTCAATCCGGTGCTTTTAGGGTGTACCCTTGCCGCTGTGGGACTGTCTTTTGGAATTACCTGTATCCTGGGGCGTATGTTCCATGTGCACGAACGCAGATTCGGTACCTTTGTGCAAAGTGCGGTTCACGGAAATCTGGGCTATATCGGGCTGGCCGTGGCCTATTACTACCTGGGCCAGGAGGGTTTTGTGAGCGCCAGTCTGCTCATCGGTTTTATCATGATCCTCCAGAATCTTTTGTCTGTAACTATTTTGCAGTTTTACAATAACACAGATGCACACCGGCACAATGCAGGCAAAATTGTGTCAAAAATTATGGGCAACCCTGTTATCATTTCTGCCGTTGCCGGCATCTGTTTTTCTCTGACCAATGCAGCACTGCCCATGGTCCTTGCACGGACCCTGGAAATTATTTCCGGCATGGCCCTTCCCCTTGCCCTGCTGCTCATCGGCGCCACCCTGAATTTTAATCTGATGAAATCGCAATTGGCACCGGTTCTGCCGGCTGCGGGCATCAAACTTTTCCTGGTGCCGGGGTTGGGCGTTCTTCTGTATACCTTATGGGGGCTGTCTTCAGAAATATATCTACCCGGACTGATTCTGCTGGCATCACCCTCAGCCACCGTCAGTTATGTCATGGCTGTGGAGATGAACGGAGATGTGAATTTTGCCGTCACCGCCATCTCCCTGTGCACGCTGTTGTCCGCTGTTTCCTTTTCAATCTGGCTGCATATCACATGACCGGGCAAAAGAAACCTGCAACAGCAGTGAAAGAGTATAGCAAGATGACTGAGACCAGGACAGATGCCTTTCCTGTCTGGATAGTTGTAATTCTGGCAATGGGCCTGCTGGTGCTGGGGGCCGGCGGTACATGGTATTACAACAACCAGGCCAAAGCCGCCCGGCAGGAGGCCATTGCCCATCTGACTGAGATCGGGCAGGGCCAGGCAGAGGCTGTTGCCGCCTGGCGCACGACACAGCTGGAGCAGGCTGCTGGTGTGATGCAAATCCCCTTTCTGGCACAGCAAGTGATCCGGTTTCTGACAGACCCCGGAGACAGCAGCGCCCTTCATCTGCGCACCCGGTTTGCCAGCCTTCCCTCCCGTTTCCAGTATACCGACATCCTGGTGCTTGACCAGGAAGGGCGCGTCCGGCTGGGCCGGACCTGGAATGCAGAGACCGCCACTATACTTGCATCTGCCCTGAAACAAGCATTTCACAGGGGCAGGCCGGTTTTTGCCCGGATGCATATGGATGACCGGCAGGAAACACCCTGCATCAGTATTGTTGTTCCGGTGTTCGGCCAGAGCCCTGACGCGGTTCTTCCGGATTTTCAGCCCCTGGGAGGAATCGTCCTCATCCAGGAAGCGGAACAGGTCCTGTATCCGCTGCTCAGGTCCTGGCCCCCTTCGGCAGAGACCGGGGAAACCCTGCTGGTCCGCCGTGATAAAGATGCGGTGGTGTTTCTCAACAACCTTGCTGTGTATCCCGGCACAGCTTTAAAACTGGATGTTTCTATGACCAAAAAGGATACGCTGGTGGTCATGGCAGCCCTGGGCCGGCAGGGGATTGTCCAGGGAAAAGATTACCGCGGGGTTGATGTGGTGGCCGTGCTTCTGCCTGTTCCTGATGCTCCCTGGTATATGGTGGCCAAACAGGATGCAGACCGGGTTTTTGCACAATGGCAGGCCCGATCCGGGTTTTTATTGACCCTGTTTGCAGCCCTGGCAGCCGGGCTTATGGTCATCGGTTTACTGGCCTGGCAGGAACACAAAACGGCACGGTATAAGCGGTTGTACCGTACCGAAGCCCGGCTGCGCCGGGAGGCGAAACAGGCCGGCGCTGCATTGCAGGAAAGTGAACGCAGCAAATCGGTTCTCATGGCCAACCTGCCCGGCATGGTCTACCGCTGCTGCTATGACCGGTCCTGGACCATGCAGTTTCTTTCCGAAGGCTGTGCCGCCCTGACAGGATACAGAACCGAAGACCTGGTGAACAACAGCAAAATTTCCTTCAATGACCTGATTGTACCCGAGGACCGCGAAAAAGTGTATGATATCTGGGACCGGGCAGTGGCAAAAAACACACCGGCAAAGCTTGAATACAGGATCATCACTGCGGACAAACAGCAAAAATGGGTATATGAACAAGGGGTCCCGGTGTATGACAAGACAGGTGATATACAGGCACTTGAAGGCATCATCATGGATATATCGGACCGCAAACAGGCGGAAGCGGAACGGGAAAAACTGGATGCCCAGTTTCAGCAGGCCCAGAAAATGGAATCCGTGGGACGGCTGGCAGGTGGGGTGGCCCATGATTACAACAATATGCTCAATGTGATCCTCGGGTATGCAGAGCTGGCCCTGGGGAAAACCGGCCCTGGTGACCCGCTGCATGCTGACCTGGAAAAAATCCATGCAGCTGCCATCCGTTCGGCAGATATTACCCGGCAGCTGCTGGCATTTGCCAGAAAGCAGATCATCGACCCCAAAGTGCTGGATTTGAACCGAACCATTGACGGGGGCATGCTCCCTATACTGCACCGGCTCATGGGGGAGAACATCGATTTGTCCTGGCAGCCTGCCGACACCCTGTTGCCCGTGAAAATGGATCCAGTGCAGATCGATCAGATCCTGGCCAATCTGTGTGTGAACGCCAGAGATGCCATAGCGGATGTGGGAAAAATCACCATTGAAACCGGGACAAAAACATTTGACCAGGCATATTGCGATGACCACCCGGGTTTTATACCGGGGGATTTTGTCATGCTGGCGGTGAGTGACAACGGCTGCGGCATGGACAAAGAAACCCGGGAAAATATGTTTGAGCCGTTTTTCACCACCAAAAAAGCAGGAAAAGGCACCGGTCTGGGGCTTGCCACCGTGTACGGCATTGTCAGGCAGAACAACGGCTTTATCAATGTGTACAGTGAACCGGAAAAAGGCACCACCATCAGGATTTACCTGGCCCGCCACACAGAACAGCCGGAACAGGCACAGCCCGGAAAACAGGTACAAATTCCATCAGGCCATGGTGAGACCATCCTGGTTGTAGAGGATGAAACAGTCATTCTGGAGCTGGCCTGTGCCATGCTGGAACAACTGGGCTACACTGCACTGGCTGCCGCTTCTCCGGAAGAGGCATTGCACCTGGCCAAAACGCATACCGGACAGATTCATCTGTTGATCACCGATGTGGTCATGCCCGGAATGAACGGCCGGGACCTGGCCGCACAGATGACAAAATTGTGCCCGGATCTCAAGGTGGTGTTCATGTCCGGCTACACCGCCAATGTGATCGCCCACCACGGGGTGCTGGATCCTGGCGTGCATTTCATACAAAAGCCCTTTTCCATGGATGATATTGCCGCAAAGGTTCGGGAGGTGTTGGGTGAGATACAAAATTCAAATGGAAAATACACATGAACGAAACCAATAGATCACATAACATGTCATTCACGATTGAAGACCGGCATGCATTTTTACAATTGACCGGGGATTTTTTACAGAGCGATAATGAATTGTCCCAAGTTCTGTCCGGGGTGGATGGTGCTCCCGACAAGACACAGATTGACATACTGGACAGAAAAATCAGACAGTTTTCCACAGCAGCCCAGCTCATGGGGGTGACCCCCCTGTTACCCTATTTTGATGCCCTTGTAAATCTTATCCAGCGCATTTGCATGGACCAATTCGCCAAAAATGATGATATTCTGGATCTTGTCATAAAGATATCCGGATTTTTGGCATCTCATTTTCAGATCTGGGAAAAAAACCTGGCCCAAACCGAAACACAACCACCCGGCAAACTGATTTTCCAGGAAGATGAAGATTTGCTGGCACTG
>JAABSA010000019.1 GCA_011390635.1 Desulfotignum sp.
CTGTAAATGTAGTTCCCGTTGGGTGGGCTATATGATTGTTGGATTTGATTTTGAGTATCAATACTGTATAAAAACGATTCTCCAGAATGATTATTAGAATGATCATCCAACACCAGTGCATAATTCCAAATTGTTGTCTCAACAGAAGACATGTTATCATCATTATATGGCGCAACACCTATGGGATTCCAACCGTTTGTACTGATAAACAAATCACCAAGCCCCGTTTCATATAGTCCGATATTGTTCACAAAATTGGTATAAATCTTTACGTTCAATAGTGATGAACCGATATCCACAACCATTCTATCAATTTGAAATTCATTGTTTTCGGCTATCTGATCAGCATCGTCAAAACCTTGCCCATCAGGTGTAACAGTGCCCCCAACATATTCATCAATAATTGTAAAACTTTGTATCGTATCCGCCTGAACATTCACCGAGGCCAATAAGAGCACCAAAATTGCCAATAAAAAAATTTTCCATCGGGCTTTAGATTTTCCGCTATTGGTTGTGATGTTTTTTTCTGATTCGTTACCAGGGAAATGTGTCTGATTCATTCTTTGGCTCCTGATTGATTGTCAAAACCGTTGTATGTTTGTTTTTTTATCATCTGTTTTGGTCAGTGTCAGGGACTATAAAAGCAAAAGATGGACCAATGAAGCCAAAAGAGAGCCAAAATGATGCAATTCGTACATAAATTACTGAATTTAAATGATAAATAAAATATTTTTTTATGGTACCAAAATTTTTTCCGGAGGGATTCTGAAAAAAAAGAAAGAAAGGTAAATTTATTCCATAGTCATTCTGGAAAACAATTACATAGAAACTATTACTTTTTTTTCACAATTCAAAAGAATAGAGGTTCAGGGTTTCGGATTGTCACATTCCACATTAGCGCAGCTTATAATTTTACCGCCTTTTTCCAGGAAGAGATACCGGCCCAATTTTACATGACCGGCAGATATATCCGAAAGACACTGCCTGATCCGGGCTGGCTGTCCATGGTAATGCATCCGCCGTGGGCTTTGACAATGCCCATCACCACAGACAGACCCAGTCCCCGGCCCATGAATTTTGTGGTAAAAAAAGGATCAAACAGTTTTTCAATATCCCCGGCAGGTATCCCGCAGCCGGTATCCGACACCTCCAGGCAGGCATGGGCGATATGCCGCGGCTGCCAGTCGATGGGGACGCGCCGGGAAGGTATGTCTTCATGGGAAACTGCCTTGATAGACAGGGCAATGCCGCCCCGGGTATCGGAAATGGACTCCCAGGCATTGGTGATCAAATGGGTCAGCACCTGCTGGATCTGAATCGGGTCGGCATGGATGACCGGCCCGGAATCGGGAAAATCAACCGTAAGTATCATGCCCTTGGGGACTGCGGCCTGGAAAAGGGCCAGGGTTTTCCGGCAGGACGCAGAAAGATCCGTGGGCCTGTTTCTTCCGGGCGTATGACCAAGATACAGGAGCATCTGTCTGCTCACTGATGTTGCTTTATGGGCGGCCATCATGGCCTGGAACAGATTTTTCCGGTACCCGGCATCAACAGGCACATCATCCAGGGCAATTTCCAGGTTGCCCATCACCGCACTGAGCTGGTTGTTGAAATGGTGGGCAATGGATCCGGCCATGCGGCCCAGGCTCTCAAGTTTCCGGCGCTCGGCAGATTGCGATTCTGCAGCTTTGCGCTTTTTTTCCAATGCCCTCTGGTTGAGAATGTTTTTTACGGATGAAAACATTTCCCGGGTTTCAAACGGTTTTTTCAAATAATCGATGGCGCCCATCCGCAGGGCTTTGACAGCAGTGTCTGATGACGACCTGCCGGTCATGATAATAACCGGGGTATCAATTTTCCGGCTGATTTTGTTTTCAATGACCTGAAAACCATCCATATCCTCCATGAATACGTCCAGCAGAACAAGATCAAATGTTTCGTCCGTTAAAAACTGCAGGGCATCACTGCCATTGAAACATGTTTTTACGTCATAATCCCGGGAGGATAACAGGGTTTTCATGCTGTGGCAGAATCGTGGTTCATCATCCACTACGAGAATTTTCGGATTTACGACCATTGCTGCCTTTGATTACAGATTTTTTTACGGCATTTGCATCTATTTTCAATGATCATCTTCATATCCTATCTGACCAGAAGAGTAAAGTATGTTTTTTATATCATGCTTTGCGTCCGGCCGGTTCCGGTCACTGCCGCATCAAGCCAGGGATCGAAACTCCGCCCGAATACCGGGGCAAAACGCTCCAAATCATCTGAATCAACAATCCCATCGGCAGTCACATCCGGGCCGGGATTCGATGAACCACAAGAGGCCCATTAGACACCTTTTTCCTTTAAGAACGGCACATAGGCCTTATCCACTTCCAGGATGTGATGCCGCAGCCAGTCGGTGAGAAATTCCATCAATTCCATGGACAGGCCGGCTTTTCCCGCATCGAACTGTGTTTTAAAGGCAGTGACCTTTTCCACCAGATCTTTGTGGATCTTTTCGTGATTTTCCCGGTCCGGATAATCATGGGCGGCAAACAGTTTTTCTTCATGGGCAAAATGGGAGACAGTGTAGCCGGCCAGCTCCGCAAGGATCCTGCCGGATTCTTTGGCGCCGGTTCTGGATTTCAGGGCCCGGTGCAGGTGATTGACCATGCGGACCAGTTCCTTGTGCTGTTCATCAATACTGTCAATGCCCAGTTTGAAATCATCCCCCCAGGGCATCAGGTCCCGGATGTCTGCCTGGTCTTCCCGGCCCTGTTCCGGGGCTGTGTCAGATGCCGACACCTTGAATACCCCGATCATGCTTCTGAGTTTGGCGGACAGGTCTGCCAGATCTTTGGCATTGGTTTTCATGCGGTCGCTGCGATGGGCCATTTCTTCGGATACATGGTGCACCTGGGAGATATCAGTGGCAATTTCCGATGACACCCGGGAACTCTGGGCCACATTTTCATTCACTTCGCCGATGCCGGCAGCGGCCTGTTCGATGTTTTCCGCCACTTCCGTGGCAGCGGAAGACTGCTCTTCAATGGCCGCGGCAATGGCTGCCACGATATCGGTCACCTCGCCGATCACCGCCGTTATGGCCTCCACATCCTGAACCGTTGCCCGGGTGGAATCCTGGATACCCTTGATTTTTTCCTGGATATTCAGGGTGGCATCTGCTGTCTGGGCGGCCAGACCTTTGATTTCTCCTGCCACCACGGCAAACCCTTTGCCGGCTTCACCGGCCCGGGCCGCTTCAATGGTTGCGTTCAGGGCCAGCAGGTTGGTCTGGGCTGCAATGTCGGTGATGGTTTCCGTGACCTGGTTGATATCTCGGGCCGAGGTGCCCAGATCAGTCACCCGGGTGGATGCAGCCCTGACCGTGTCTGCGGCTTTTTCAGACACGGTTCTGGCCTTGTCGCAGTTCCGGGCCACCTCGGCAATGGTGTGCCGCATCTGGCCGGCGGCCTGGGCGACACTTTCCAGGTTTGTGGCAGCCTGCTCACTGGCGGCTGCCACGGAATTCATGGAGGTACTCATCTCTTCGGCTGCCGTGGCAACGGAATTGGAGCGGCCGGATAGTTCATTGGCATCTTTGGTAATATGATCTGCGGTCACCAGCAGTTCTCCGGAGGAGGCGGTCACGGTTTCCGAGTTGGCACTGATATCCACAACAATGGTGTTGAGCCGCGCGACAAATGCATTGAACCATTTTGCCAGGTCACCGATCTCGTCTGCAGTATGCACCTCAATGCGCCGGGTCAGATCCCCTTCCCCCCGGGCAATGTCTTTTAAGGCCGCCACCACGGTATGCAGAGGCCGGATAATGATTCTGGCCAGATACAGTGCGATCAGAATACCCAAAACCAGGGCGGCAATGCTGATTCCCGTGAGAAATGCGGTGGATCCGGTGATCTGGGACTGCATCTGCCGGTGCATGGCATCCCGGGCTGCAAGACTGACGGACTGGATACCGGCGGCCGTGGTTTCCATCCTGTCCCGGGCAGCCTGCTGGCTGGCCATGAGTTCGGCATAGCTTTTGAACGCCGTGATATAGGCGCTCACCCCTTCCTGTATCCCTTCCAGGGGAGCGGTTTTTTCTTCATCATCAATGGTTTCTCTGGTCTGTGCAATGGCCGTGTCAATACGGCTGATATTTTCAACAATGGTATCAAACAATACGTCATCCCGGGTCCGGATATATTCCTTTTCCAGAATGCGGGTGCGCAGCAGTTGTTTGGCGATCTCGTCCGCGCCGGACGACAATGCCATCATCTGGGTGGAAAACATCCGGACATCTTCATCGTAGAATTCCAGCAGTTCCTGCATCTCCTGCTGAAAAATTTTGGCGGCCCGCTGCATGTCATTGATGGCCTGGATGAGTTTCTGGTTGTTTTCAAAGGTGGTTCGGCCAAAATAGGTTTCAGCCGCATCGGCTGCCGCAGCATGGGCCGCAGAAAGTTTTTCATGGCGCACTTTGGCCGCATCTTCGTCCATAAAAGAAGCGCTCTCTGTCAAGGACCGCTGGATATTGTTCATATGCCCTTTCCACTGGGTGATCATGGAGATGTTTTCCTGTTCAGATGCGGAAATCACCAGGTAATACCCTTTGGCCTGGAGCAGATCTTCCTGGATCCGGTCGGCATAGGCCACCCTGGTACGCATCCGGCTGATGCGGGTTTCGCTTTCAGCCATCAGGTTGTCATACAGCGCTTTCTGGTCATCGCGTATCCGGGTGGTTATTTCCAGGGCATTGCTGGCTTTGGTATTCATGTCTCCCATCAGGGCATCGCGCTCTGCGGCCAGGTCCACATAGGTGCCAAAGGCCTGGGCATAGGCTTGTGTTTCGCTGAGAATTTTCTGTGCCTGGTTACGGATATCCGGGTCTGTTCCGTCCTTTGCAATCCTGCCGGCACTGGTTTTCAATGCCTGAATCTCTTTTTCCACCACTGCCGCAACCGCTGGATCACTGGTAAGAATAAACTGTTTTTCATTCTGCCGGGCATCCAGTATCCAGGCCGCCATGACCTGGAACTGGTCAGCCCGGTCCACCTGGGTGACCACCCGCGTCAATCCCATACGGCCGGCTATGGCCAGCACCACCAGCAATACCAGAATCACCACAAATCCACCTGCAATTTTTTTGGCCAGACTCACATTTTTAAGCATCATATCCTCTCTGTTTTTTTTTAACGCCGCCATCCGCCGATCAGGTGCAGGTGCAGGTGAAAAATCACCTGGCCCCCGCCCTTTTCCACATTGAACAACAGTTTATACCCGGACTGGTCAATCTTTTGTTCTCTGGCCATTTCACCGGCCAGGAAAAACAATCCCCCCACCACGGATGTATGCGCCGGCGCAAGGTCGTTGATACTCCTGATATGCATTTTAGGCACCAGCAGAAGATGCACCGGTGCTGCCGGTTTGATATCCTTGAACACCACATAGGTGTCGTCTTCATATAAAAACCGGGTATCGGTCTGTTTGTTGACAATGTTACAAAAAAGGCAATTATCGGGCATTGGAATCTCCTATAATGATTCTGTTGGTTATCATCGCGGATGGTCATCCCGGCGGTCCATTTCTTCCATCAGGTTTTCCATGGCTTCGGTGGCCCGGGCCTGGAGAAAAAGATCTGTAATCCGGGAGGTATATTCTGACGGGACAGGATTTATTTCGATGATAACGGCGCCGTTGGATTTGGCGGCAGCCGGGATCAGATTGGCCGGTGCCACGGTGCCGGTGGTGCCGATGAGGAGAAAACAGTCCGCCTGCCGGGTTTCTGCAAAAGACAGGGTATGGGCAGGTTCAGGAATGGGTTCCCCGAAAAAAATCACGTCCGGTTTCAAAATCCCCTGACACCGGGTACATGCAGGCGGCACAAGCGCCAGGTCGATGGTTGATATGGGATAATGGCTGCGGCAGGACAGACAGACCAGTTTTTTCAAAGAGCCGTGAAATTCATGTACCACCCTGGAGCCGGCATCGTGGTGCAGGTTGTCCACATTCTGGGTGATGACACTTTTCACCAGACCCGCAGCCTCAAGCTCGGCCAGGGCATAATGGGCTGCATTGGGCAGCACCTTTCCAAACAGGTCATAAAAAATTTCCCTGATGGCTGTCCAGGATTCTTTGGTGTGCGCGTGAAAATACCCGATGTCAAAGGTGGTGGGATCATACCTGTTCCACAACCCGTTTTCGCCCCTGAAAGGCGGTATTCCGCTTTCCACGGAAATGCCGGCACCGGTAAATGCCACACACCGCCTGGCTTTTTTGATGATATCAGCAGCTTTTGCATACATACCGCACATCCCTTTGGTTTTTTATTTACTTCAGGCCAGGTCCATAACCTCGAACGTATTGGACCATAATTCCATGATCAGCAGTTTGTTGCGCAGGACATCTCCCCGTCCCAGCAGCACCTTGATGCTTTCAGATGCCTGGATGGCAGCCACCAGCAGGGCGCAGTAGGAGATGTTGCCGGTGCGGGATTCAATGCCCCGGGCCGGCAGTTTGTCCCTGGCGCCGTATATCAGATCATACCCTTTGTCTTCGGGGAAAAACACCGTCACCTGACCGGACACCCCGGCAATGGCTCCGGCCACCACGGGGATCTGTGCTTTTCCGGCAGCATCCTGGAGCATGAACCGGGCATGGATGGAATCCAGGCAGTCCACCACCAGGTCGGATTCTTTTATCATGTCATACAGGTTGGTCTTGTCTGCATATGCTGCCACCGGGGTCACCGTAACCTGTGAATTCACGGCACGGATCCGATCTTCGGCAGCCCGGGCCTTGGGTGTACCCACAAGGGCTTCTGTGCACAAAAGCTGCCGGTTCAGATTACTGGCTTCAAACACATCCCCGTCAATAAGGGTCAGATGGCCCACCCCGGTTCTGGCCAGCATTTCACACACCCCGCCCCCCAGTCCTCCCAGGCCCAGCACAGACACATGTGCTGATGCCAGCCGGGACTGTTCCTTCGGGGTCAATGTCTCAAAATTGCGTTCATACCGCTGTTCTCCAATGCCCATGGCTGTCATCCTCCTCCCACCGGGGGAAACAGCCCCAGCCGGTCCCCGTGTTTGAGCACATAGGTGCTGTCATGTTTTTTACCATTGACAAAAATCAATTTCACGGCATCCAGCGGTATGTTAAGGTCCTTCATGACCATTTCCACCGTCGTACCTTCATTGATGGTGAAGTTGTCTGCATTTTCCGGCAAAAATGCTGCCAGGGTGACAAACAGTTTTAGCACAATTTTTATCGCTGCCAAAATTTACCTCTTTGCATTCTGGATATTTACACTACAATGGTGTACTATATTACACAATTGATATTTTTTGTATACCCTAAAGGGAGTACTTATGACCGCACCGGAAACACACATCCTTACTGTACCGGAAATCGCCCGGAACCTTGCCGCTTTTGCCATTGACAGGGCAGATCTCAAGGAGATCCTGGCAGCGCTGCCAAAGGAAACCCAGCTGAATCTGACAACCATTGAATATGAACTGGGAATTCTCAAGATTCTGAGCGTGGGATGGGGGATTTCCTTTTTCATGGCTGCCGGCGACAAAAACAAAACACCCCTGTCAGAATCCTTCTGGCATATGATCAAAGAGATATCAGAAAACATTTCCACCCTCACTGAAACCACCACCGGCCACCAGATTGACTACTTCAAGATACTCAAGGAGCGGCTGGACGTCTATCTTGAGCATCTGCAGGCCAACCCGCAGGGCGCCACAGATCCGGCTGCCGTCATGGGTCCGGCATTTGCCAGGGCCTGCGGATGCCCGGACAATGCCATTGCTGTTCTCACCGGATCAAAAATGTTTTCTTTGACCCTGGGAGCAGTGAAAGAATACCTGGATGCCGTGACCGTAAAAGATATCCCGGCCAGCTGATTTTACTGTTTGCAAAAGGAGTTTATATCTTATGAAATCGTTTCCCAAAAGGTGCTGCACGGTGCCTTCATCCGGCATAATATCTTTCATTTTTCTGACCATGATCCTGGCGGTTTTGTCCGGATGTGCCTCTCCCGGTCCCAAGTACCTGAACCTGGCCTATCCTTCCATCCATCCGGCCGGAGAGCGGCAGCAGTCTGCAGGTCTCAGCCGGTTTACCGACAAGCGGACCGATACCCCGAAAGGATATGTGGGGTTCCGGCAGCTGCTGGGCGGCAAAGAGGAAATTTTTGTGGTGACAGGCCAGGATCTGTCTGCTTCATTGACTCGGGTCACCCGCAGTTTTCTGGAACATAAGGGATTTTCAGTCACCCTTGTGCCGCCCTGGCCCCTCACGGCCCGGGGTGTCTCTCAGATGCCCGAAGCATTTCATCGTGTCGTGGCAGCAGACATCAACCAGTTCGAATGCCAGGCTGAAAAAACCGGTGCCACCACCCATATGACTCTGGTCATTGACCTGACGTTTTACCTGGGCACACCGGACAAAAACCAGATCACAACCATCCCGGTTGCCCTGACACTTGAACGTACCGAACTTGTCTTTTCACGTAAAAAACTGGAAACCTTTATCAATGATGCCATGGAAGAAATTCTTGTAAAGGCGTTTTTCCTTTTATAACATCACCCTACTAATCTCAGGTATTGACCCGCCATGCATTTTTTGACCCCATATACATCTGCCTTCTCTCCGTCACGGGTACTTAAAACCATTTTGTACACCAACGTGGTTTTGTACATCATAAGCCTTTTTTTCAGCGGTAAAGCCATGCACACCAGCTTCAATCCGTTTCATGCCCTGAGCCCCTCCATTGACGCCCTGATTTTTCTGGGTGCATCCGGCCGGCTGCCCATTGAGACCTACCAGGCATGGGGATCACTGATCACTGCCAACTGGCTGCACGGCAGCCTTTTGCACATCCTTTTCAACATGATGGCCCTGAAGACGGTTGCCCCTCTGGTCATGGCGGAATATGGTGTGTTCCGGATGTTTTCCATCTATACCATTTCAGGGGCCGCGGGTTTTCTGCTGTCTATTCTGGGAAATGTTCCTTTGACCATCGGTGCTTCCTCGGGACTCTGCGGTCTGATCGGGGCGTTGCTTTATTTTGGCAAATCCCGGGGTGGCCCATGGGGACAGCGTGTTTTTCAGCAGACATCCGGGTGGATCGTCAGTCTGGCACTCATTGGATTTCTGCTGCCCAACATCAACAACTGGGGCCATGGCGGCGGTCTTGTGGGAGGCATGGCCCTGGGTTGGCTCCTGCGGTACAATGACCAGCGTCAGGAAAGCACCCCGGACCAGATCCTGTCCGTATGTCTGATGGGCATCACCGCCCTGCTGCTGATCCGGCCGGTACTGCAGGGACTGATTCTCATGTTACCCTGATTTTTCCATTCACCCGGCCCATGGCCCCGGGCAATTTTACACAACTATTACACTGCCGCCTTGAAATCACATGGTTTCTCGATTATATGACCCCCTATGACATCCCATGCCCAGCATATTGCCGTGGTAGCCATGGCCGGTATTTTTCCGGGTGCAGCTGATACAGAACAGCTCATCCAAAATATTTTTGCAAAAAAAGAATCCATCATCCAGGTGCCGCAGCACCGCTGGGCAGCCCCTGTTGAAAAGATGGTGAGCGGCAGGCCCCTGCCCGACCGAATCATACCGGACCGGGCGGTCTCGGACCGGGCCGGACTGATCACAGACGTTACCTTTGATGCGCATGATCTTCATCTGGAACCGGATATGGCAGCTGCCCTGGACCCGGTCCACCACCTGGTGCTGGGAGCCGGGAGAACCGCCTGCCAGTCCTGCTGCATGCCGGAGAAGGTGAGAAAGCGTACCGGCGTGATCCTGGCTGCCATTGCCCTTCCCACCGACAAAGCATCTGCCGTTTCCTGGGATATTCTGTGCACCAAAAAACCAAAAAAATACACTGCCATGGATGCTTTGGGTGCATCCATGGTGTCGGGCCCTGCGGCTGTTCTGGCCCAGGCCCTGGATCTTGGGGCCGGCAGTTTCACCCTGGATGCTGCCTGTGCATCCTCTTTGTACGCCATCAAACTGGCCTGTGAGCACCTGAACCTGGGCAAAGCCGACGCGATGGTAACCGGCGGGGTATCCCGGCCGGATTCTCTGTACACCCAGATCGGATTCAGCCAGCTGTCCGCCTTGTCCCCGTCCGGGCGGTGCGCACCGTTCGACCGAAACGCAGACGGGCTTGTGGTGGGAGAAGGCTGCGGCATCATTGTGCTCAAGCGCCTGGCAGATGCTCTGGCCTGCCATGATCCCATCTTCGGTGTCATAAAGGGATGGGGAGTATCCAATGACATTGAGGGCAACCTGGTGGCACCGGCATCCGAAGGCCAGATCCGGGCCATGGCAGGGGCCTGTGACATGGCAGGCCTTTTGCCTGACACCATCCAGTACATGGAATGCCACGGATCAGGCACACCGGTGGGAGACAGGGTGGAACTTTCCAGCATCAGGGCCCATTTGGACAGATATGGATGTCCCGGCACCGCCCTGGCCATCGGATCGGTGAAGTCCAATATCGGACATCTGCTTACCGCTGCCGGTGCAGCCGGATTCATCAAAACACTGCTGGCCATGAACCGCAAAATTCTGCCGCCTTCCGTAAATTTCACCGCCCTGCCGGATAACAGCCCCCTGGACCGGACAAGGGTGCATGTGCAGACCAAAACGTCCCCATGGGACCCCGGGGCACCGGGAGTTCCCAGAAGAGCTGCCGTATCTGCATTCGGTTTTGGCGGCATCAATGCCCATATCCTGGTGGAAGAATTTTACCCTTCTGGTTCCCGGCATATCATGCCCGGGATGGTACCACCCTCCCCTATTGATGCAAAAAAAAGCACCCTGTCCGGTTTTGCCGTCGTGGGCATGGGGAGCTTTACCCGGGACTGCCGGGATCTGGATGCATTCACTGACCTGATACTGGGAAAAATCCAGGTTCGGCCGGCTCCGGCCGGCAACCGGTGGCGGCGTACGGACCATTTGTCAGACAGTTTGAAAGCCATGCCTGCCGGGTTTCTGGACACCATATCCATAGACATGAAAGAATTTCATATCCCCCCTGTCCAGATGACCGAAATCCTGCCCCAGCACCTGGTGCTGCTCAAGGCGGCAAAAAGTGCTCTGGCAGATGCCGGGATACAGCCCCGTCCGGGTGAGAATGATCCGCTGCGTACAAACATCGGCTGTGCCACGGGCATTGCATTCGACTTCGGGGCCACGGATTTTTCCCTGCGATGGAAAGCCCACGGCCTTGCTGACAACCTGCTGGACCAGCTGTCCCCGCCGTTGACTTTTACCCGTACCCTGGGGGCACTCGGCGGCATTGCGGCCTCCCGGGTGGCCAGGGAATTCAAGCTGGGAGGTCCCTGCTTCACGGTGTCAGCAGGTGCGGCTTCCGGCATCAAGGCCCTTGAAACCGGTATCCATTCTCTGGAAAACCGGGAAACCGACCTGTTTATCTGCGGATGTGTGGATATGGCCGGTGATATCAGACAGTTTTCCCTGCACCATGGTGCAGATCCCTTCGGCCAGGCCCGACCGGCGGAAGGGGCCTGTGCCGTGGTCATCAAACGGCTGGAAGATGCACAAAAGGACAATGACAGGATCTACGCTATCATTGAAGGTATCTCCGGCGGAAGTGCCGGCAGTATGGCGGCGGAAGCAGCATCTGATCCTGGTGCGGCGACCGAAACAACCCCTGATAGATCCCCTGGCACCTCACCTGATGCGCCACCTGATGCTCCACCTGATGCTCCACCTGATGCTCCACCTGATGCTCCACCTGATGCTCCACCTGATGCTCCACCTGATGCTCCATTTGATATCTCACCTGATACCTCCTTTGATACATCTTCTGCAATATCTTTTGACAAGGCACTTGACTCCTCTTACCGGGATGCGTTGCACCGGCTTCTGGCGGACAACCATATCCATTTTTCTGACATCTGCTTTATGGACACCCATTCCGGAGGTCATGGTACCTGGGCCGCAGCCGAAGCCCGGGCCCTTGACCAGACAGGTATTGCGGCAATTCATACAGATTGCGCCCTGGGATGGACCAGCGGCGTAGCCGGAGATACCCGGGGGACAGCCGGGTTGTTTTCCGTCATCAAAACAGCCCTGTGCCTGTTTCACCGCACCATCCCGGCATGCGCACTCGCTCCGGACTCCCTGTTTCATCCGTTGAAAAAAAACGGATTCTCTATTCCCGGCACTGCAATGGACTGGAAAAAACCCAAATCCGGTCCCAGACGGGCTGTAACCGCAGCCATGACTGATGACGGATGTACGGCCTTCTGCCTGCTCCGGCAAGGGCCGGAGCAGATACCTGCCCCCGGCAGTAAAAGCCCCGCCCCCCTCTTTTCACTGGATAACGCTCCAGCCGAACCCATGCCCGGCACCAACCCAACCGGTAATTCCGGCGCATCAGCGAAACGTTCACATCCAAAACCATTGGTGATTTCCACAACCCTTCCCGCCCTGAGCGATGACCTGATGATCGCCCTGGAACAGGTGAACTGCCGGGAAAAAGCAAACATCCTGGAATCGTTATACTCCGTAGAACAGGAAAATACCATTGAACAGGGGAACCAGAAAACCTTTCCCATGGAACCACTCATGGACCCGGAACTGGTCATTGAAACCTCTGCCGCAACCGCCCGTGCCCATGAAACATTTTTGGCCTTTTCCCGGACCAATATGCAGGAAATGCAAACCCAGCTTACAGCCCTGGCCGCAGCAGCTGCAACAGCGGCAAAAACAACTAAAACAACAACGACAGCAGCGGCACAGGCACAAGGGACCGTACAACATACCGGCAATAGTACCCAACCCGATACGGTTCTGCCTGCTTTCACCCGGGACCAGTGTCTGGAATTTGCCGTGGGCAGGGCCGGCAGTGTTCTGGGGCCTGCATTTGCGGTTATCGACACCTATCCGGTGCGGGTGAGACTGCCGGATGAGCCCTTGATGCTGGTGGACCGGATCATGCACATGGAAGGCACACCCGGTTCCTTAGGTCCGGGCAGAATCATCACCCAGCATGATGTTCTGCCCGGTGCCTGGTATCTGGACGGCGGGGTGGCACCGGTATCCATCTGTATTGAAGCAGGACAGGCTGACCTGTTTTTATGCGCCTGGCTGGGCATTGACCATCGGGTGAAAGGACAGCGCAGGTACCGGCTTTTAGATGCAAAAGTCACCTTTCACCGTTCCCTGCCCGTACCCGGTGAAACCATTGAATACCACATCTGTATTGACCGGTTTTTACGACAGGGGGATGTATATCTGTTCTTTTTTCATTACACGGGCTATATTGACAACCATCTGTTTATCTCCATGCGAGATGGGTGTGCCGGTTTTTTCACGGAAGAGGAAGTGAAAAACTCAGGCGGCATTGTCCTGAAAAAAGAAGATGTTTTACCTGCACAGCCTTCCGCATCTTTCCAGCCCCTGGTTCGGGTGTATCCCACGGCGTTTGATGATCAGCAGGTCGACAGCCTGCGCAAAGGCGATCTGGAAGCTGCATTCGGCCCGGAATTTGCCGGTATTTTTCCGGGAAAAGCACAGCACCTGCCCGGCGGCCGCATGCATCTCATCGACAGGGTGCTGTCCTTTGATCCAAAAGGCGGCAGATTCGGTATGGGTCTCATTGTTGCCGAAGCAGATATTGATCCGGATGCCTGGTTTCTCACCTGTCACTTTATTGATGATCCGGTCATGCCGGGCACCCTGATGTATGAATGCTGCGCCCATGCCCTGCGCATATTTGTCCAGCGCATGGGATGGATCAGTCTGGATAACCGGGTGCATTTTACGGTACTGCCTGATAATGAAAGCGATCTAAAGTGCCGCGGACCGGTGACCCCGGCCACCAAAAAAGCCAGGTATGAGATTGAAATAAAACAGATGGGCTGCAATCCGGCCCCCTATGTTGTTGCAGATGCACATATGTTTGCCGATGACCTGCGCATCGTTTTGTATAAGAACATGGGCATGACCCTGTCCGGTCTGACCCGGGATGCGCTCAACCAATTCTGGAGACTTGAATGAAATATTCAAAGGTCTATATCACCTCTTTTGGATATGAACTGCCCGCCCACATCATCACCACCGCTCAGATAGAGGCAAAGCTCAAGCCGTTTTTCGATACAGTGGGATTTGCACCCGGCCAGCTGGAAGCTCTCACCGGCATCCGGGAACGGCGGTACTGGGAAAAAGACCATACCCTGGCGGAACATGCAGCCGTGGCCGGACAGCGGGCCATTGATGAGGCCGGCATCCACCCCCATGACATCGGTGCCCTGGTGTATTGCGGGGTGTGCCAGGACGGGTTTGAACCTGCCACATCCTGTGCGGTTGCCCACCGGCTCGACATCGGGACCAGCGCCCATGTGTATGATGTCAAATCCGCCTGCCTGGGAATGGTCACCGGCATGGTCCAGGTGGCCAATGAAATCCAGCTGGGCAATATCAAAGCCGGTCTTGTGGTTTCCTGTGAAACCGCCAGACAGATTGTAGATGCCACCATCCGGGACATCAATACCCATAAAACCCTTGATTTTTACAAAGAGGCCCTGGCCACCATGACAGGTGGTTCCGGTGCTGCCGCTGTCCTGCTCACCGACGGCTCCCTTGGGGATGCATCCATCAAACACCATGCACTCAAGGGCGGGGTGGTCAAAAACGCGGTCCAGCACCATGATCTCTGCTTTTGGGGGTTTGAACAAAAAGGCATGCCCACTGATGCCAAAGTCATCATGCGCACCCGGGCAAACCAGGTCCTGGAAAACGGCCTTGTCCTGGCCACCCGGACATTCCAGGCCCTGAAAAAAGAATTCAACCTGCCGGATGACAAGCCGGACAAGGTCATCGGCCACCAGGTGGGAGCCATCCACCACCAGCGGTTCTATGCCGCACTCGGCCTGGACATGGCAAAGGATTTTTCCACCTTCCCGTTTCTGGGAAATGTGGGCAGTGTTTCTCTGCCCATTACAGCCGCCATTGCCGATGAGCGGGGATTTTTACAGCCCGGTGATTTTGTTGCTTTCATGGGGGTAGGCTCCGGACTCAACTGCTATGTGCTGGGTGTGGAATGGTAACACAACGGCGCATCAACCAAAAGATGCTTTCCACAAAAGGATTTGAAACCGTGTATCCTTTTACACCCCATTATCTGGATATCAACGGGCACATGCTCCACTATCTGGATGAGGGGTCAGGATCTCCGGTACTCATGGTCCACGGCAACCCCACCTGGTCTTTTTATTTCCGCAATCTTGTAAACGGTCTGTCAAAAAAACACAGAATCCTGGTGCCGGATCACATGGGATGCGGTTTTTCAGACAAACCGGATCCAGCCGCCTATGACTATACCCTGGCTTCCCGGGTCAGGGATCTGGATGCTTTGGTATCCCGCACCGTGCCTGACGGGAAAATCAGCCTCATTGTCCATGACTGGGGCGGCATGATCGGACTTGCCTGGGCCCTGGACCATCTGGATCGTGTGGACAAGCTGGTCATAACCAACACTGCCGGATTTTTTCTGCCCAAAGAAAAACAGTTTCCAGTTGTTTTGTGGATGATCAAATATCTGAACTGGTTTGCCGTGCCCGCCATTCTGGGCCTGAACCTGTTTTCGTATGGTGCTCTTTTTTTCGGGGCACAAACCTCTCTTTGCACTGAAACCAAAAAAGGACTGACCGCCCCCTACAACAGCTGGAAAAACCGGATCGCCACCTTGAAATTTGTCCAGGACATCCCATTGAACACAACAGACAAAAGCTGGCCCGTGGTGAACCATGTGGACCGTCACCTTGCCCGCATCCGTCCGGACCAGGTGTTGCTGCTGTGGGGGGCAAAGGATTTTGTGTTTGACACAACTTTTTTACATGAATTTCTGCGCAGACTGCCGGGAGCCCGGGCACACATTTTTGCCGATGCCGGTCATTATCTGTTCGAGGATAAACCAGAGGAAACCAGTGATCTTATATACCGGTTTTTACACCCATAACCCTTTTTCCCGGGTGCACGCAATCCACAGCAGCAAATATTGACTTGCCTGCCTGGATATTTGCTATAGTAGCGTGTGCTCTATGGGGAGCCCCTGGAGGTGTCCTGTGAACGGACCGTCAGAGCCGGAGGGGGCATGGTAAGATATACCGGGATGGTTTTTAACCAGAAGGCGGGTTACCGCACATCATTGTTCTTATGCAAACATGCCCCCGCAGGATCTCGGGCCGGGCACAGGACACCTCCAGGGGCGGATCCCGGGACAAAGCTGCACAGAACGATCGAAAATCTGGCCTGCGTCTGGCAAATATCCAGTTGCCTGCAACAGGTTTTGACATTTTTATATTGCCGGGGTAAACATAGATATGCGTAAATTTTGGAAAAAAAACAAAGAACCTGAAGAACCGACCCGGGACCGGGAGGAAATGGATACTGCTGCCTCTGAATCCCGCGGCCAGACAGGAAAAAAGCAGGCGGATAATCAGCTGCCTGTTGACGATGTCCCCGCTGCTTCCCCCGTGAAAACAAAAAAAATTACCCCCAGACGTCTGCTGTTGTTTCTGGTGCTGCCGGCAGTGATTGCAGCCACCGCATGGGTGGGATATTCCTGGTTTTTTGCAGACCGGGAACCCCGAAAACCTGTGTACAAAAATATCCAGCTCGCCCATGTTTCCCTGCCGGAAGAGATGCGGCGATTCTGTTTTGAACAGATGCCGGATCTGTACAATGCCTTTGTTGCATACAACGAAATAATGGTATTGTTTGCCCATGAAATCGCCCGGATTGACGTCATCGGTCAAAAATATCCGGAACAGCAGAAAATTGCAGCAGCTGAAAAAAAAGTGTGGGAAAGGGCAGAAAACAATTTGTCAAAGGCGTTTTTAAAAACAGAAGAAGATATCAGGCAGTTGTATGTATTGTACCAGGTCAACCAGGAAGAAGGGCTGGCCATGATACAGGAAAAACGCAATGATCTGACACAAACAGCACAAACAGCTTTGACCGATGCCCGAACCCGGAGCGAAAAAATCATTCATCCGCCATCCCGGGAACCTGAGGGGTTTATCCGGGGAATGTTTTATAACCTGAAAAAGAAATTTTTATGACAACCTACAGCAATATTGCAACCAGTTTGAAAAAAACCGCCGAATCCTTTCCCTATAAACGGGCGGTGGTCTATCCCGCAGGCCGGGACAAAAACAACCGGGTTCTTTACAGCCAGCTTACCTTCAGACAGCTGGACCAGTTATCAGACCGCCTGGCATTCGGCCTGGAAGGTATCGGCATTGTCCGGGGGATGCGGACCATTCTCATGGTGCCCCCGGGCATGGACTTTTTCATCATTATTTTTGCCATGTTCAAGGTGGGTGCAGTGCCTGTGGTGGTGGATCCGGGAATGGGCATCAACCGGATGCTGCAATGTCTGCAGCAGGGCCGCCCGAAAGCCTTTATCGGCATTGAAAAAGCCCATGTACTGCGGGTGCTCAAACCCCGATATTTTACCAATGTGACCCATTGGGTAACGGTGGGAAGGAGATGGTTCTGGGGCGGCCATACCATAAAACAGCTTTTGACCGACAAAAGACAGGCTTTTCCCCAGGCAAGAACCACCGCAGATGAAACCGCAGCCATTGCATTTACCACCGGCTCCACAGGCCCGGCCAAGGGAGTGGTGTATACCCATGGCAATTTTGAAGCCCAGATAAAACAGATCCAGGCCCATTTCACCATCGGACAAGATGAAATCGATCTGCCCACATTCCCGTTGTTTGCCCTGTTTGATCCGGCCCTGGGCATGACGGCCGTAATACCGGACATGGACCCCACCCAGCCGGCCAAAGCAGATCCCAAAAAAATCATTGAAGCCATTGAAAACCACGGGATCACCAATATGTTTGCATCCCCTGCCCTGCTGAACCGGCTGGGAAAATACGGAAAAGAAAACGCCATCACACTGCCTTCTCTGCGCAGAGTAATTTCTGCAGGCGCCCCTGTATCACCAGCCAATATTGCACAGTTTTCCGCCCTGGTTTCAGAAAACACCCAGATCCACACGCCCTATGGTGCAACAGAAGCTGTACCGGTCATCTCCATCGGCTCCCATGAAATTCTATCGGAAACCAGACACATGACCGAAAAAGGATTCGGCCTGTGCATCGGCCGGCCCATTGACAGCACCCAAGTGCGTATAATCAAAATCACTGACGAGCCCATTACCCAGATCAGAGAGAACCTGATACTGCCGGAAAAGCAGGTGGGAGAGATTATCGTAAAAGCAGACCTTGTCACACAACAGTATTTTGACAACCCGCAAGCAGATATGCTGGCCAAGATCCAGGATCCGGACGGCAGGGTCTGGCACCGCATGGGGGACCTGGGATGGATGGACTCCAAAGGACGGGTCTGGTTCTGCGGGCGCAAAAGCCACCGGGTGATTACAAAAAAAGAAACCCTGTTCACCATTCCTGTGGAAGCTATCTTCAACACCCATGAAAAGGTGTACCGAAGTGCGCTGACAGGGGTCGGACCGTTTAACCAGCAGATACCGGTGATCTTTGTGGAGCCCAACTGCAAAATCTCACATAAACGCCAATTTATTGCAGAACTGCTGGAACTGGCGCGCACAACTCCTTTGACGGCAGATATCCAGCATATTTTTATCGAAAAGAGTTTTCCCGTGGATATCAGGCATAATGCCAAAATTTTCCGGGAAAAACTGGCGGCCAGGGCCCGGGAAAAAATTACGCACCAGGATTTTTAATCCGGTATCATATCATAAAAATACATCATCACATCAGACCGGGTAATGATGCCGATGATTTTGTCATCCTTGATCACCGGAACCCTGCCGATGTCATGCTTGATCATCAGCTTGGCCACCTCTATTGCACTGCGGTCATGGGAAATGGTGACGACATTTCTTGTCATAAAGGCTTTGATGGGAGCAGACATCTGTTTGGATTTGCGTACTTTTTTTAAATCCCGCCTGGACACCACTCCCACGATGGCATCATTATCATCCACCACCGGCATCCCGGTGCATCCCAGCTCCCGCAGGATCATGACAACCTTTTCCACCGGTGTGTCTTCATGTACCTTGACCACCGGGTAGGACATGATATCCGATAACATGACAGAGGACTGCTGGTTTCCGCTCACCAGCTCCACGATCATTTCCTGAATCACATCCGGATTTGCAGCCTTGATCAAAGCCGACCCGGCCCCGGGATGTCCGCCGCCTCCCAGGCTCCGCATGATCAGACTGAGATCGATTTCATCCACACCGCTTCGGCCGATCACCATGCATTTGTTCTGTTCCAGATCCCTGAAAATACCGAACGCAGCATCCGCGTTAACGATCTCCCTGTACATCTGCACCACCATGGCCAGGTTCTGGACACGGCCCTGGATATCAAGCTTTGAAAATGATACCAGAAAGCCGGACAGTTTTATTGTTTCGCTTTTCTGGATCATGTCATAGAGGATGTCCTTGTGTTGTCTGGCATAGGCTTGTTTTAGAAAAGTACCCAGAATGTTCAGGTCTGCTTTGCGGTCTAAAAGAAACCCGGCAGCATGGGCATCCTGTGCCAAAGTGGAGGGAAATGTCAGATTTCCGGTGTCTTCATACAGGCCCAAGAGAAACAGGGTCGCCTGGATCGGGGTAATCAACAATCTTTTGGCTTGGATTTCCTGTACAAGCTGGGTCACATTTGCACCCGTCTCTGCGATATGCGCCTTAGAAACCGCCATATCCCCTTCCAGATGGTGGTCCCAGGCAATGATATGCAGATCGGCCTTTTCTTTTAAAACAGCCAGACGATTATCCAGACGTCCCCAGGAATGGGTGTCCACCACAATCAGGGTGTCCACAAGATCCAGGTTGATTTCTCCAGGGGCATAAAAAGTAAACAAATCCTTGTGAATGGCCAGAAACGGCTTCAGGTTTTGATTGATATTACCGGGAAGCACCGGTTTGGCATCCGGATAAATAAGGGTTGCTGCAAACAGACTTGCAAGTCCATCAAAATCTGTGCCTTTGTGCGTTGTTATAATTTTCATAAGAGATCATTTTGGTTTTTTTACGGTTTTGAAACCAATATGCGCATCCATATTTGTACAATGGACATGCTTGTATTTTCTGCCTCAATATCTTATATGATGTATTACGTTTTCAAATACAAGGAAAAACCATGAAAAATATCATTCTCATTCTGGTGCTGGTCCTTTTTAATGCTGTCTTCGCATGGGGGGTGCAGTTTGAGAAAGATGATCTCACCATCCGGCCTGAAGGGGTCATTCCGGGTGCGGCCCGGGATGTTTTCATCCAAAACATTTCATCTGCAGCCCGGCAGTTCATCGGAACGCCTTATGAATACGGGGGCAATCCGCTGACCACCGGAACCTCTGACAATTCCTACCTTTTTTTTGGCATCTACTCCAAGGCCGCCCAGAAAGCCGGATTACAATACCATGGGTACCTGCCCATGAAAAATCTGCTGCAGCACACAAAAAAAGTCGATGAAAACCTGCTTCAACCTGGTGATCTCATGGTGCTGGACAACAAACATGCTGCCATGATTTATGACATTGAAGAAACCACGGGACGGCTGCAACTCATCTATGCTTCTGAAAAACGCCGGCAGGTCATCTCTTTTAACAGCGACAACATTGTATTTTACGCCTATTGGATGGAAAACCTCATGGGATTTTACCGGCTGGCCGACAATATGCTCCGGCCTGAAAATTGAACCGGTGCCGCGACAATACCGTTATCTGATTTCACAAAAACACCAGAATGGTTGTCCGTATTCAGTCGGTTATCCGGTACTATCTGCTTCTTTGAATATCTCAGCCAGAACCATATACCGTCTGCACCGGGTTCTGTAAGTGAAAAGAGAGGCAGGTGCAAGCGCCGGCAGACCTGTTTCCGGTGACGGCACTACCGGCCGGATGTAAAACGGGTGTTTTTTGCTGCCCGTGGCTCTTTCAACCAATGCAGCCGCCCGGGCTGCCTCTTCCGGTGTCACAGAAACGGTGCGGTCATCTGATTGTGCCACGGGACGAACCGGCAGAATAATTTTGTATGCAGGTATGCAATTGAGCAATGACAGGCTTCTTTCCAAATCTGTGTCGTCAAGGGCAAGGCCCGTGAGCTCGGCATATCGGTCCCCGGGCCCGTTGAGTGTAAATATCAGCCGGTCAATGGCATTTTCAGCTGCCAGGGTTTCCAACAAATGGGGATTTCTCCCGTTTGTATCCAGTTGAATTTTCAACCCTTTTTTCTTCATGAACCGAACGACTGCCAGAAAATCGGCGCCATCCAAAAGCGCTGCATCCGACAGATCCAGTCCACTGATCCAGCCATGGGTCAGCAGGCTTGGTTTCACCCATTTGTCCAGAAGATCTCCTGCCTGTAAAAAGGCAAGCACCCTGCCCACTCCCTGGACAACCTTCTGGCCAGTGAAAAGAATGGGAAATTCAACACCTTCTGGTCCTCGAAAGATGGCAGACCGGTTCTCCCGGTAAAAGGTTTTAAAGACCTCTTTTCCCCGGGCATGGATATCTTGTTTATCATATGAAATACCATGGTCATCCATATAAGACGCTGCAATGCTGCAGCGCATGCAGCCTGTGGCAGTAAACAGTATATAAGACATCAAAAATTTCTCCCCCGGATTATTTATCCGTATCAGATACCACACATAACGCGGAAGAACTCTGGAACGGAAGCACCCCTTCCACAGACACCTCGGATTCTGCACCTTTGGCCCTGGCATTGGGTACCCTGAAAGAGGTGACATCCATGGGTGCAATGGCAATTTCATCCGGCGGATTTTCTTGGGGAATGTAATCATAGGGGTACCGGTAGGCCCGATACACCATGTTCATCTTAAAATGGTTGCCCCAGTAAGGGGAGATATATTCCCATACCAGTTCATGGCCGGCTGTCAATTCAATGATTCTGCCGCCGCTGCCTTCGGTGATCAGGGTGTTGCCGTTGGGAAGGCGTTGTGCGGAACTGATGAACGGACTGTAAAACCGGTTGCTGTCGGTGGGGTGAACCAGCCCGGCCTCATGGGGGGTATACTGCCAGACAATTTTCAGTGTCACTGGATCAAATTCAAGGACCCGGGAATAATCGCGCAGGGCATTTTTGGTTCCGGTGGGACTTCCCGGATTGCAGGCCCCGTACCCTGCCCATCCGCCATTGTCAAACACCAGGATATTGCCTTCTCCGGGCAATCCTCTTGGAATCATATGGGCATGGTGCTGGCCGATGATCCAACCCAGTTTGCTTTCCGGTGTGTAATCATAATACGGCCCCACCTTCCATACCACCTCACCGGTCTGTCTGCTGATGATAAAGATAATGTTGGTCTCCCGGCCGTCTGCAATGATGTTATCGGGATGAAACCGCTGATCGCCTTTGTCATACCATCTGTTAGGCCCCAGAAGCGACATGGCGTTCAGATGCATCCAGTCCCCCATGCCACCGCCGCAGGGCCGCATGTTGGGATCACGGCACAGAATGTTTTTAGCGTCTTCCCTGAAACCGAATTCCTCAAAATGGTCACTGCACACCCATTCCCAGAGGATGTCACCATCCCAGGAAGTTTCATAAATAACATCATCCAGCAGCGGTTTGTCCGATATCTGTGGACACACCAGGTTTTTATGGCCCAGAATCATGGTGCTGCCCTGATCGGTTTTCGCCTCCATGCCCGGCACATAATATCCCACAGGATTTCCTTCCCGCTGGTAATCATGATGGGCCCGGGCCATCCACTGGGGCTCTTCTCCCGGGTCTTCTATGTACTCATACGCATTGAATTTCCATACAATACTGCCTTCCCAGTCCACCTGCACCAGATCCCGGTAATCCTGCATGCTGTATTTTGTGGACCGCTCTCCTGTATGGCCGATCACATATCCGCCTTTGAGCATTTTATTTGGAAATCCATGCAGTCCTTTCCACAGTTTGATTTCACCGCCATTCATATCAATCACCAGGGCACCCAGCTCCTTGGCCTGAAATACGGTATATCCATTGAAGGCCTTGTCGGGATCATATACCGTGGTTCCGGTCGGGTATATCGTGGGATAGCTCATTTTTTACTCCTTGCAGAAATTTTCTGGATATTGTTTGTCTTCATATGTTTCAGATGTTTTTTTAAACGGCATCAGGGATTGGTCCCTGATGCCGTTTTTGACCCCTGTCGTGATTTTTTTGCATCCATGATCATGGGCACCACAATGGTCAGCAGGGTTAACAGAATCAGGAAAATGCATATGGGCCGCTCAAACAATATGAGAAAACTTCCGTCTCCAAGGCTTAGGGTTTCCCGCAGGCGATTTTCCATGATTTCCCCCAGCACCACCCCCATGACCAGGGTGACCACCGGCCACCCCAGCCGCAAAAGTATATATCCCAGAACACCCATGGCAATGGCCACACCCGCATCAAACAAACGGGTATTGACCGCATAGATGCCCACCATGGATATCACCATGATCACAACCGCCAAAAGGCGTCCCGGCACTTTCACAATCATGGCAAAGGGCCGCAGCCAGAGCATCAGCATACAAAAGGCAGCCACATTAATCAGCAGCATGGAAAAATACAGGGTGGAAATAAGTACCGGCTCTTTGATCAGCAGCAACGGTCCCGGATAAATGCCATTAATGGTAAAAACCCCCAGCAGTACAGCACTCAGTGCATCACCCGGAATACCAAGGGTTAAAAGCGGGATCATGGCACCGGCAGGTACGGCATTGTTGCCGGCTTCCGAAGCAATACAGCCTTCGGGGGTGCCATGTCCGAATTTTTCCTTTTCCGGTGACAGGCGTTTTGCCGCATCATAGGACAGAAAAGAAGCCAGAATGGAGCCGGTGCCGGGCAGCAGTCCCACAAAGGTGCCGATCACACCGGACCGGATCAGGGTTTTCCAGTATTTCAAGGCCTTCCAGAGCTCGGAAAAATCCAGGGTGGACCGGCTCAAATGGATGTGGTCTGTTTTCATGATATTTTGTTCCACCAGGATCAATGTCTGACCGATGCCAAACAACCCCAGGCAGACAGGCACAATGTCCAGGCCGTTCTGCATGGAAAGCGTCCCGAAACTGAACCGTTCACTCAAGGTGGTACCGTCAATCCCCACTGTGGAAAACCAGAATCCCAGCCCCAGAAGCATAATCCCCCGGCCAAGCTGGGACCTGAATGCCATTACCACCAGGACCACACCGAACAGCGCCACGGTGAAATATTCAGGAGGGCCGAAACTGGCAGCCACATGGGCAAGGGCCGGTGCCAGAAACATGAGGATCAGAACACTGATAATACCCCCGCCAAAAGAACCCAGCAATGCGGCGGACAGAGCGGTCTGGGCCTGTCCTTTCCGGGTCAATGGATAGCCGTCAAAACTGGTCACGATGGACGATGGAACACCCGGGGTCCGCAGCAGCACAGCTGGAATACCGCCGCCGAAATATCCGCCGCAGAAAACCCCCAGCAGCAGGGACAGGGCAATATCCGGTGGGAATGAGAAACTGAAGGGAAGCAAAACCACCATCCCCACCATGGGACCAAGACCCGGCAATACCCCCACCACAATCCCCACAAAGGAACCGAAAACAAGCGCCGCAAGATTGGCAATGGAAAAGGCTGCTTCAAACCCGGCTGCCATATGTTCAAACATGGGTTACTCCATAAAAAACTGCATCACCAGCGGTTCTGGAAACCAGATGGCCAGAAAATACTTGAATATCACCACCAGAATTACCGTCACCAGCAGCGGTATCACAGACAATTTAACCAGGGTATCCTGGCCCACCAGTTTCAGGGCAGCCAGCAGAAACACGAAGGTTGCTATTTCCAGACCAGCGAATATCAGACCGCCAAGATAAAGGATCAGACATCCCAGAACCCTGGCGGCGCGAAACGGTTTGCCATGGCCATCAAGATACCATTGTGTCGTGCCGGGCCGTACCATCCGGATAATGGATGGCACGGATCCGGCCAGCATCAGACATAAGGTGATCAAAGGAAACAGCAAAGGCCCTTTGTAAAAAGGGTCCGGACCGGACCTGTCCACCTGCCATGGTGAGAGAAGCAGCATGACCAGTGCAAACACGCCCAGAGCTGACCCTAACAGATCATGGACCCTGCTGGATGAAGATTTTTCTCTCATTCAATAATACCAAGATCCTTCATAATCGCACCAAAATTGGCCAGCTCACTGTCCATCTGTTTTCTGGCTTTCTCCGGACCGGTGGGATGGGGAATGACACCCACATTTTTAATGACTGTCTGAATCTGCGGCATTGCCATGACCTTGAAAAATGTCCGGCTCAACTGATCGGCAATGTCATCCGGGGTTTGTGCCGGTACAAATGCCCCGAACCATATGGAATAGGCATCCCCGAATCCCTGTTCCGCCACGGTTGGCACATCCGGGTAATCTTCCAGGCGCTGGGGCAGCATGCAGGCCAGAATCTTCATCTGTCCGGATTCCACATAATCTCTGATGCCCGGTGTTGAAAAAGTGATCACATCGGCATCACCCTTCACCACCAGCAGCGGGTTTAATTGTTTATATGCCGTTTCCTGCCATTGGAATCCCCCGATTTTTGCGGCATTCATGGCAATCAGGGTCGGAACCGCCCCCAGGCCCCAGTGGGCCAGTTTCAACTGATGGGTCCTGCCGTATTCAGCCAGCTCCGCCAGGTTGTTATAGGGGGCATCCGCACGGCAGGCAAGAGTGAACGGAGAAGACCACACCAGGCCCAAAGGTTTGAGGTCCTGGTTCTGGTAGGGAGTTTTTCCCCTTAGTACCTGGGTGATCATGGGGCCGATGGAAATCAGGCCCATGGTATACCCGTCCGGGCGGCTGTTTTTCAATTCATTGGTTGCCAGAACCGCGCCTCCCCCGGGCTTGTTGACAACCTTGACCGGCACCCCCAGCTCATCTGACATCAACGGCGCCATGGCGGTTGCGACCATGGTGGAAGGATCGTTACCCGCAGGCCAGGGAATCATGATCATGACGGGTTTTTTGGGCCAGGAAGCCACGCTCAGTCCCGGTAATGCCAGTGCAGCGAAAACACCCAGTAACACCAAGCTTACAATAATTTTTTTCATAATGCCTCATCCTTATGTGTAGATGGTTAAAAAAAACCAGGTTATCAAGCAGGAATTAACTGTAATGCATTACCTGCCTGCTCTTTCTTTTTTAATGATATCATCCAGTGTATCAAAATGGGCTGCCATTGCTTTTTGGGCCTTTTTTTTATCCCTGTCCCGGATACATTCATAAAACAACTGGTTATACGCCAGGTCCTGTTTTGCTGTCTCAATGTCCGGTGTTTTCGCCAATACCTGTTGAAACACATTGACCAGGGCTTCCATCAGGGCACTTATGAAAGGATTATGACAGGCATCCGCAATCAGCCGGTGAAACCCGATGGCACGGGTCTGATCAGGTGCACCGCTATCGATGGATTGCGCCACCTGACTGATACAGTCTGCCATGGCGGCAAGATCTTCATCGGTTCGTCTTTCCGCTGCCAGACCTGCAAGGCCGGGTTCCAGGATACGCCTGAGTTCCGCCAGATCAAAAGCGGTTATGCTGCCGAACAAATAAGAGTTGATCACCACATCCACCATTTTTTCCGGTCCTGGGGCTGCCACAAAGCTGCCGCCAAACACCCCCCGTTTTTTCTGGATCAGCCCTTCAGACTCCATTTCCCGCAAAGCCTCCCGTGCCGATGTCTTGCTCACCTGGTATTTTTGGGCAATGTCAACTTCCGGTGGAAATTTATCACCGGGTTTGAACTGTCCATTTAAAATGGCCTGTTTTAAAATGGATTTTAGCTGATCTGAAACCCGTTCTTTGCGAATCACAGCATCCTGAAGGGTGTGTAGCATTGAATTGCCCTATATGACTAAAAGTCAGTTTTTTAAAAGTATGTCTTTTAAAAAACTGACTTTTCACAAACCTGCGCCATTGTCAAGAAAAAAATTTCAAGATACATAGAAGTGGTCAATATTATTGGACCGGAAAAAGCCAGGAACTGAACTGGCTGCTCCGGCCTGAAGTCACCTCTGCCATAAAATCGGCAAGCTGCCGGGTCACAGGACCAGGGAATGGTGAAAGAGGCCGTTTTTCACACATTTTTACAGGCAGAACCTTCATGGGCGTACAGGTAAAAAAGATTTCATCTGCTTTTTCCAGCAAATCCGTGGAAAGCCGGTCTTCGACAACAGGAATACCCAGGTTTTTCGCCAGGGTTATCACACAATTTCGTGTAATACTGTTCAAGATCGTTCCCCGGACCGGAGTCATGAGCCGGCCGTCCATTACCAGAAATATGGATTCGGTTCCCCCTTCGGCAAGAAATCCCTGGGTATCCATCATAACAGCCATATCGCATCCTTGTTTCTGTGCATCTTTTCGGGCCAGCATACCATTGAGGTAATTGGCTGCTGCTTTGGCCTCAACAGGAACGGTCCGGGGATCAAGCTTGCACCATCTGGAAACACACAAATTGACCCCATTGACAGCCGGAACCATTCTTTTGCCAAGATCCTGGGCGGGATCAATCGCAAACACAGCAATATCCAAGTTGTTTGTGGACGGAAGAATATCAAAAGCAATCTCAGGATTATACCCCATGATTTTCACCGCACCCTGCAGGATCGCATTTTTTTTAACCGTCGCAAAAACACCTGCCTGAATCTCGTTTTCTGTAAGACGGGGAACCATATCCAGCAAAGATGCGCTGTGGAACAGCCGTTTGACATGATCATCGAGTTTAAAAATACAGGGCCCCATATCTGTGTTGTGAACACTCAAGACCTCAAAAATAGCAGATCCCCTGGAAAAACTGTGGCTCATCATGTGTATGTTTGCCTGTTCCCAGTGAATGAACGTGTCATTCACAAGGACCATTCGCTCTGAAATCATATCACCATTCTCCATTTATCGTAATTTTGTAACATCCGATTATACTGCATTATAAAGGGGATACAACCCTGAAATCAGTTTTGTTCAGGGATTGTGTTGAAACCGGGAAAAAAGCAGCGGGAAAAAGGCTGGGCAGAAAAAACAGATCAAAATCACAAAAAGGGGCAGCGCCGAACGCTGAACCCCTTAGTTTCTTTGGTAGCGGGGGAAGGATTTGAACCAACGACCTTCGGGTTATGAGCCCGACGAGCTACCAGACTGCTCCACCCCGCATCAATTCGGTTAATATAGATCAAAGGTTTATAAAGGTCAAGACTTTTATAATTTTTTTTATTGGGACACTGCCCATATTTCAGTGAAGCAGTGATTCTATCATGGTTTTGAGTTCGTCATAGTTTTGGGTAACAGGGATGTCCGGGAAATCGGTAACAACGGATGCAGGGGGTTTGAAGAAAAATCCCTGGTGGGCCTCCTGTATCATGGCGATGTCATTGTATGAATCACCAAAAGCAGTGACCTGGTAATGCAGCCCTTTAAGCGCCTCCACCGCTTTTTGTTTCTGGTTTTCGATGCGCAGGTTGTAGTCTGTGATATTGCCCCGGGCATCAATGGTCAGGCTGTGGCACAGCAGAGTGGGAAATCCCAGTTTGGCCATCAATGGTTTGGCAAATTCCTCAAAGGTATCTGATAGTATGATAATTTGAAACCGTGCCCGTATCCAGTCCAGGGTATCTTTCGCACCGGGAAGGGGATCCAGTGTCTGGATGACATCCTGGATATCCTGGATCGTGAGCTTGTTTTCTTTTAAAAGTGAAAGGCGCCTGGTCATCAGAACATTATAGTCACTGATATCTCTGGTGGTGAGTTTCAGTTCTTCAATGCCTGTTTTCAGGGCCACATTAATCCAGATTTCCGGAAGAAAAACCCCTTCCAGGTCAGCCACAAGTATGTGCATTATGCCACCTCATCTTCAATGCGGATCACCATGGGATCTTTCACCACACAATCGGTGGCTGATATCCGGGACAGAGCGGTCTGGACCCATTCTTCTTTGGCTGTATGGGTAATCATCACCACCGGGACATTGCCGTTGGTTTTGCGCCCTTTCTGGTGCACGGATGCAATGCTGATCTTATTTTCCCCCAAAATTCCGGAGATTGTCGCCAGAACCCCTGGATGATCCTGGGCCTCAAACCGCAGGTAATACCGGGTCATTAATTCTTTCATGGACAGGATGGGAATTTTGCGGATATTGTCCTCGGGATACCCCATGATGGGAACCCTGCGTTTGGTCCCTGAGATAATATTTCTGGCAATGTCAGCAATATCACTGAGGACAGCGGATGCGGTGGGCATCATACCGGCCCCGCGGCCATACAGCATGGTTTTGCCGGTGGCGTCCGCATCAATGGCAATGGCATTCATGGAATGGTCCACATGGGACAAAGGGTTGGCGTTGTCGATCATGGTGGGATGCACCCGGGCCTCCACATGGTCCCCATGCATTTTACCGATGGCCAGCAATTTGATGGTGTACCCGAATGATCCGGCAAATGCAATATCCGTTGGGGTGATGTGCCGAATCCCCTCCACATGTATGTCTGCAAGGTTGATCTCCATACCATGGGCCAGGGCATTGAGGATGGCCAGTTTGTGGGCCGTGTCATGGCCGTCAATATCCAGGGATGGTTCCGCTTCTGCAAATCCCAGTTCCTGTGCCTTTTTCAGGGCCTCTTCAAACGAACACCCTTCCTGGGAAATTTTGGTGAGGATGTAGTTACAGGTCCCGTTCAAAATACCGGACATGGATGTGATATCATTTGCAATCAGCGATTCCCGCAGGGTTTTGATGATGGGCATGCATCCCCCGCAACTGGCTTCAAATGCCAGATCCACCTGGTTTTTCCGGGCGGTTTTCACCAGGTCATTGCCACATCCAGCCAGAAGGGCCTTATTGGCGGTGACCACATGTTTTTTGTTTTCCAGGGCCGCATGGATAAACTGTCTGGCCACGGTTTCTCCGCCGATAAGTTCCACAACAATATCAATATCCGGATCAGTCAGTACGGCCATGGCATCGGATACCAGGGTGGTGGTGCCAAGATCTATCCCCCGGTCAGTGTCAGTATCGATGTCGGCAATGGTTTTCAGGTTTAAATGGGCACCGGTTCTGGATTTCAGCAGGTGTTTTTTCTGGGTCAGCAGTTTTGCCACCCCTGTTCCCACAACACCAAACCCCAAAATGCCTATGTGGATTGTTTTCATGTCTTTCTTTTCTCCGAAAAGTAACTTTGCTAAACAATAAATAACAAGTTAAAAGTAAGATAGATACAATATAAAAACGGCCATGTCAAAAAGCTTTTGACTTTTAGTGTCCATATGGTTATCATTGCAGGGTTTTATAGGGATTCAACCATCCAGACAAGGTGATTTTCATGACTGATTCATTGACATATGCAGATTCCGGTGTTGACATCGACAAAGCCAACCGATTGGTGGACCGAATCAAAGATATTGCCAAATCCACCCCCAGATCCGGCGTCATGGGTGAAATCGGGGGCTTTGGGGGATTATACTCCCTTAATCTGGCCAACATTTCAAACCCGGTTCTGGTCAGCTCCACAGACGGGGTGGGAACCAAGTTGAAAATTGCATTTCAAATGGATAAGCATGACACCATCGGCATTGACCTTGTTGCCATGTGCGTCAATGATATCATTGTCCAGGGAGCCAAGCCCCTTTTCTTTCTGGATTACCTGGCCATGGGCACACTGGACAATGCAGTGGCGGAACAGATTCTTCTGGGCATCGCCAATGGATGTACCCAGGCAGGTTGTGCACTTATCGGTGGAGAAACAGCGGAAATGCCCGGTCTTTATCAGGCAGGGGAATATGATCTTTCCGGATTCGCCGTAGGCATCGTGGACAATACCAAAATTATTGACGGATCCTATATCAGGCCGGGACACAAACTCATCGGCCTTGCATCCAATGGTATTCATTCCAATGGTTTTTCCCTGGTAAGAAGAATTTTCTTTGACCATTGCAAATATGAGGTCAGCACCCCGATACCGGAACTGGGCACCACGTTAGGCCAGGAACTGCTTCGGCCCACCACCATATATGTATCCACCATACTGAGCCTGCTGCGGGATCTGCCCATCCATGGACTGGCCCATATTACGGGCGGCGGCATTGATGAAAATATCATCCGGGTGATTCCTGATGTCTGCAAGGCGGTTATCATTAAAGATGCCTGGGAACGGCCGGCTATTTTCCGACTGCTCCAGAGCCTGGGCAATGTGGCTGATGCAGAAATGCAAAGAACATTCAACAACGGCATCGGCATGGTGCTGGTGGTACCGGAAAAGTCTGCCCAGGAAGTGATGGACCGACTGGGCGCCATGGATGAAAAAGCCTATTTCATCGGTGAAATCACCTCCAGAAAAAACAGTGAAAAACAGATTCAATGGACGACCTGATCCAGCATGATCGTTCTGGGTATTGAATCCTCGTGTGATGAAACCGCAGCAGCGCTGGTAAAAAACCACAACCACATTCTGTCCTCTGTAATCGCTTCCCAGGTGGACGTCCACAAACAATATGGTGGAGTGGTGCCGGAACTGGCCTCCCGCATGCATATTGAGGCCATCACCCCGGTAGTGGAACAGGCAGTAGATCAGGCCGGTATTTCCATGAATGATATCCAGGGCGTGGCTGCCACCCGGGGACCCGGCCTTATCGGTGCCCTGCTGGTGGGATTCTGCTTTGCCAAGGCCTTTGCATGGGCCAGGGGACTGCCCCTGGCCGGGGTCAACCATCTTGAAGCCCACATTCATTCCCTGTTTTTGACCGCTCCTGCACCTGCATTTCCCTTCATTTGCCTGGTGGTGTCAGGCGGGCACACCAACATCTACCATGTGCAATCTGAAAACCAGTTTGAACGCATGGGCCAGACCAGGGATGATGCTGCAGGAGAAGCCTTTGACAAGGTATCCAAAATGCTGGATCTGGGATACCCGGGTGGCCCGGTGATCGAAGCTCTGGCCGGAACCCGGAATCCGGATCAGATTCGTTTTCCCAGATCCCTGCTGGAAAAAGACAGTTTTGATTTCAGTTTTTCAGGCCTTAAATCAGCGGTTGCCCGCTATATTCATGAAAACAGTGTAACCAGCATGGCAGACAAGGGCCGGGTAGCAGCCGCTTTCCAGGCGGCGGTCATTGATGTGCTGTGTGAAAAACTTCTGGGAGCCGCCAGGTCAAAAAATTGCCGCCACATTGGTGTATCCGGCGGTGTTTCAGCCAACCAGACCTTTGTCGCCGCCCTGACCAGGCGCGCCGGCCGCAAAAACATCCAGGTCATTGCGCCGCCCGTATCCCTTTGTGGTGACAACGCCGCCATGGTGGCGGCAAGGGGGGCTGTCATGATCCGGGATGGCCAGATCTGCGGTCTGGACCATGATGTGTATTCCAGGGTTCTGCATTAAGCTGTTTTATCCCCATCCCTGTTCCAGGCCAGATATTTTTCCTTATACCGGTATATGCGCTCCAGAGATGTTTTTCCCCTGGCCAGAAGTTGTGTATCTGATGCCAGCAGTCCGGCCATGGAATCAAATGCTTTTTTGATATTGGGCCCCTGGTGACAGACCAGGGCAAGGTCAATGTCTGATAGCAGAATCTGTTTCATGCAGGTGGCCATATCATGCCCAATGGCCTTCATATCCAGATCATCGGTGAGCACCAGCCCCTGGAAACCCAATACGTTTCTGATCAGATCCTTTGCAATGGCCACAGAGAGGCTTGCCTGCCACTGGGAATCCAGCCGGGGATACATAATATGGGACAGCATGATTCCTGCGACATCAGCCTTTACGGCTGCTTCAAATGGAACCAGATCCGATGCCTCAAGGCTGGAAATATCTGCGTCCATTACCGGAAGCTGGTGGTGAGAATCCAGCACGGTGCTGCCGATGCCGGGAAAATGCTTGGCAACAGCCATGACCCCGCATTTTTGAAGGGTTTTGATGACAGCAGTACCAAGCTCCGCCACGGTGCGGGCATCTCCAGCAAATGCCCGGTCCTGCATGATTGACGTTGATGATGTCCCGGGCACCACATCCAATACCGGCGCAAGATTCATGTTGATACCGGCACCTGCAAGTTCCTCGGCTGTGATCCGGGCAAATTCCTTGGCTTGTGTCCTGGATCTGATATGGGGATTGCCAGCAAACTGGGTAAAAGGCTTCGGCAGCCTGGAAACCACCCCGCCTTCCTGGTCCACGGCAATGAACAGCGGCGGCTGGCCGCACGATTGTGCAAAGGCCCGGGCATCGGCACACAGCCGCGCCAGCTGATCCGGAGACGTAATATTGTACCGGAACAAAATAATTCCCCCGGCCTGGAATTTTTCAATGATTTCTTCCAGATCCGGGGTAAGGCTGGTACCTTCAAATCCCAGCATCAGCCGCTGGCCGGCCAGGTGTCGGATATACCTATCCATGGAGAACTTTCTGTGCCTGCTGTAACTGCTGCGTAACAGTTTCAGACAGCGCCCCCGCCTGTTCCAGGTGTGCTGCAATCTCCTCAAAGCCGGCGTCTTTCGCCTTTTTGGCCCAGGAAAAAAAATTGTCCTTATGGCTGTCATTGTGGTCTACCCAATGTGACAGCAGAACAGTCAATTTTTCCTCCATGGCCATTTCTTTGCCATTTTCATGCTCGTGATCATGATTGTGGTGACTGCCATGCTCGTGGTCGTGGGCATGGTCGTGTCCGTGGTCGTGGCTCATAGCTGCACTCCGTTTAGATATTTTTCAAGTGTAATGGGTTTCGGTGTATGCTGGCCTACGGGCCTCCAGTTTGAAAATGCACTGATTTCAATGCCGTTAAAAATAATGGATACCGGCCGATCGGCAGACACAACCACCACAATAATCTTTGCATTATCTGCTGAAAACCGCAAAGCAGAATTATACCTGGCGCCCCTTGCCATGTTTTCCCAGCTGATGGTCCGCCCGTCCAGCAGACAGGCAAACCCATGGATACAACTGTCGGCTGTCAAATGGACGGCGCCGTCTATTTTGAGCAGCGAGCAGGTAAGATCAATATTCTGGGGTTCCACAAGGCTCAGGGGTGGATCCAGAATATGTCCGGACAACCGCACTGGCGGATCGTTGAGATCAATAACCAGGGTACAGCCGTGCCTGGCCCGTCCTGCACTGTGGACCAGATGGGATACTACCTGAAAAAGAATGGTGGATGTGGCTGTGTCCATATCTGTATCCAGAAGCAATTCTTCCAGCTCCACCAGTTTGGCTTCCCTGGTGGTGGAGTGGAAACTGCCGTCAAAAAAAGAAGCTATCCTGGTATCATTCAGGCCCAAAAAACCATAATCTCCCTTGAAATGGGCGCTTATGGCGTAATCAGGCACAGGACCGCCGGTGATGCCTATAATGGTTTTTCCATCAGATACCAGTTTACGGTCAGATTCCTCCACAGCCAGAAGCAGTTTTCGGATATGCTTGATATTGGAAACCCGGGGACGTTCATGTTCTTGAATTCTGGTGATAAATTCGGTTTTGGCAATCTGCCGGGGATCACAGAAAAACAAAATCCCCTGGGGCCAGGATCCTTCTTCTTTGGTTTTGGAAATATCCAGAATGTTGTTGAGAATGGATGTCACCCGGATTTTGCTGTCATACCCGAAATTTTTGTCCCTTTCATCCACGATATGATCAGCTATGGCCTGCAGGGCATAATTTTTCAACACATATTCAGAAGAATTGATGGCGGCCCTTCTGGAGTTGTAATCATGAACAAGCAGGGTGGCAGCTTGTTCCAGCCATCTTTCCGTGGGATGGATGGAACATAGATCCGGGTGGTGTTCCGTAAACCAGACCTGGTAAAAAAAATCACTGCAGATGCCTCCATAGGAAATCAGACCCGACAGGGCCAGGTCGTTTTCCGGAATAAGATACCCCGTGGGCTGACATTTTATCTTTTTATCCACCCGGGACCGCCAATGGCCGTTTTCAGAAAAAAACATCTGACGGATTTTCACTTCATGTCCCTGGAGCAGATCCTGGGAATCCAGCACCAGCACCGGGTCATCCGGTCCAGCCGCAAACATCAGGGCCACCCGGCTGGGATGTGAAAATTTACAAAGACCCTCGATCACCCCGTTCATGATGTTGGTCACACATAATTTCTGATACAGCGTCTGATTCATGTTGCCTTATCCAGTCTGCTTTACAAAAACCGATAGTGTTTGATATCCTTGTTGCCGGTACTTTGGCAAGTTTTTTTTTATCTTGCCCTTTTTTGGCTATTGTAAAACATGACAAGGATTGTTATTGAAAACAAAACCTAAATGTGGAGGCAACATGCGCACTTTTTTCACCTTTGCTATGATTATGACCATTCTGTGGCTCGGGGTTTCAGCATATGCCCAAGCCCGGACCGGTTATGTCAGCGATATGCTTATTCTCACCTTCAGACAAGGGCCCGGGCCATCATACCAGGTATTGAAAACCCTTGAAAGCAATACCCCACTGGAGATCCTTGATGAGGAAAACGGCTATTATCAGGTGCGGTTGTCATCTGGTGAAACCGGATGGGTGGACCAGCAGTTTGTGATGTTTGACACCCCCAAAGCACAGATTATTGCGCAACTGGAACAGGAAAAACAGGTTTTAGAAAAACAACTGCAGGAACTGACCGCTGCCCGTGACACCCTTACAAACCAGGCAGCATCCCGGACCGGTGCCGGACAAGAAGAGGCGGCAGCCCTGAAAGCGGCCCTGGAAAAAGCACAGGAACAAAACAGTATCCTGACAGACCGACTGGCAGCAAGCCAAAAACAATATGAGACCCTGGAAGCAGCATCCAAAGATGTCACGGAGATAATGGAAAAAAACAAAACCCTGGAAGCACAAAACAAACAGCTTTCCAGGGATATTACCTTGTTGGAAAACGCATCCGGGCAGGTTCTTAAAACCGATATGATCAAATGGTTTCTGGCAGGCTTCGGGGTCATCTTTCTGGGATGGATTCTGGGGCAGAGTGTTTCTTCCAGCCGCCGGAAAAACAATTCTCTTTTGGGCTGATTTTTAATTGCATTCAAAACTGTAAACACTGTTTATTTATTTTATTTTTTTCTTGACACAACCCCTTTCTTTGTATTTATTCACATCACATATGTTTTTTACCATACGAATGTACAGATAATCCAATATTCTGAAAGGAGCTGATCTTGACCGATCAAAGCGTTTATGCACAAAAAATCTGGTTAAAGTCCTATGAAGCCGGTATTGAGCCAACCATTGATTTCACCGATATGCTGGTTCCCCAGTACCTGACTGAATCGGCAAAACAGTTCCCGGATCATCCTGCCCTGATTTTCCAGGGCTATACCGTAACCTTCAGGGAACTGGATGAGATGGTGGGCAGGTTTGCCGCAGCCCTCAAGGATTACGGCATCAAAAAAGGTGACAGCGTGGCCATACTTTTGCCCAATGTGATTCCCTGTGTGGTTGCGTATTACGCAACCCTCAGAATCGGGGGCATCGTGGTGTTCAACAATCCCCTTTACTCGGACCGGGAACTGGAACATCAGTTCACCGATTCCGGGTCCACATTCCTCATCACCTTAGATCTGCTGGCCGACCGGATGGTGAAACTGCGGGAAAAAACCAGTATCAAAACCATTGTCTACACCTCCATCGGGGATTATCTTCCCTTTGTCAAACGCCTGCTCTTTCCCCTGGTGGCCAAGAAAAAAGGCCTGACGGCAACTGTTTCCCAGGCAAATGATCTGTACACATTCAAGGATCTCATGGCCAAATATTCTCCGGATAACACCCAGGCAGATATTTCTATGGATGATGTGGCCATGTACCAGTATACCGGCGGCACCACAGGCGTGTCCAAAGGGGTAATGCTTACCCATAAAAACATTGCTTACCAGATCCAGCAGATCGAAGCATGGTTCCCTGAATTTGAGAAAGGTGCGGAAATCATGCTGGGCGCCCTGCCCTTTTTCCATGTTTTCGGCATGTCTGTTTCCATGAACCTTGCCGTGCGCATGGGATGGGCCAACGTTCTGGTGCCCAAACCCCAGCCAGAACCCCTGCTGGAAGCGATTTCCAAATTCAAGGTCACCTTTGCCCCCCTGGTTCCCACCATGTATATCGGCATGCTGGACCATCCGGACATGGAACATACCGATCTGACCAGTATCAAAGGGTGTTTTTCCGGCAGCGCTCCCCTGCCCCTGGAGGTGATCAACAGATTCCAGGAAAAAACCGGCTCCATCATTGTGGAGGGGTTCGGCCTTACCGAATCCTCTCCGGTCACCCATGTCAATCCCTTTAACGGCAACAGAAAAGTCGGCAGCATCGGCATTCCCATCCCTGAAACCGAATGCAGGATCGTGGACCTGGAAGACAGCACAAAAGAGGTGCCTGTGGGGGAAGCGGGAGAACTGCTCATACGGGGTCCCCAGATCATGAAAGGGTATCTTAACAAACCTGAGGAAACCGCGAAAACCCTTACCAAAGAGGGATACCTGTGCACCGGGGATGTGGCTAAAATGGATGAGGACGGCTATTTTTACATTGTTGACCGTATCAAGGACATGATCATTTCAGGCGGATACAATGTATATCCAAGAGATATCGATGAAGTGCTGTTTGAACACCCCAAAATCCTGGAGGCCTGCTGCATAGGCATCCCTCATCCCAAACGCGGAGAGGCGGTCAAGGCATTTGTCGTACTCAAAGAAGGCCAGGACATGACACAGGAAGAGGTCATTGACTTTTGCAGCAAAAAACTGGCCAAATACAAGCTGCCCGTGTCAGTGGAATTCCGGTATGAACTGCCCAAGTCCAATGTGGGTAAAATCCTGCGGAAAGATCTGCGGGTCCAGCAGAAATAAAAAGAATAACACTCCAAAAAAAGGGTCGGCTGCCGGTCAATCGAATGGCATTGATCTGGTTCCATGGGGTTGCCCGGCTTGTTGATCTTTTCAATTGTTTCATATGGTACAAATGTATGCTATAGTGCCTGCTGCAGTTTTTATGTGAACTTACCGGCATTAATGTAAAGGAAACATTTGTATCATGGAAATCAATCATTATGAGTTTGCTTATGGTGACTATGGTGAAACCACCGGCGTCACCATCAATCTTCGGGGATACGATATCCTCCGTTTCAACAACATCAGCAAAGGAACCGCCTTTGATATTGCCGAGCGTATCCGGCTCAAAATGAGCGGTTTTCTTCCCCCCCGGGTCAAGACCCTGGAAGACCAGGTAAAAACCAGCCTGGATATTGTTGGAAAAAAAGAAAACGATATTGAAAAATTTATTTATATCAGAAGCCTTTATGACCGCAATGTAGTGCTTGCCCATGCGGTCATCGCCAGTGACATCACCCAGTTTCTTCCCATTATCTACACCCCCACCGTGGGTCTGGCCTGCCAGCAGTATTCCACCATGTTCAGGCGGGCCAACGGCATCCACCTGTTTCCGGACAATATAGAGTATGCAGAACAGATCCTGGGCAATTACACAGACCAGGATATCCGGGTGGCTGTGGTAACGGATAACCAGGGTATTTTGGGTATTGGAGACCAGGGGGCCGGCGGTATCCCCATCTGCCTTGGCAAACTCATGCTTTATACCCAGGGGGCAGGTATTGCACCCTGGCACTGCCTGCCCATCTCCCTGGATGTGGGTACCGATAATCTGGAGTTGATCAATGATCCCAATTATCTGGGTTACCGCCACAAAAGACTCAAAGGAGATGATTATGATCTCTTTATCGAAAAATTTGTGACTGCATTTAAAAAGGTTTTCCCCAAGGCCCTGTGCCAGTGGGAAGATTTTTCAAAACAGGCGGCTTTTTCCGTACGCGACAAGTATCTTGATAAGGTCATATCATTTAACGACGATATCCAGGGAACAGGTGCCATTACCCTGGCCGGTATCCTGGCTGCCATGAAAACCAAAAACACATCCTTCTCAGACCAGGTTTTTCTGGTACACGGCGCCGGTGCCGGCGGCGTGGGAATTGCCGAGCAGATCATGACCGAACTGATGGAACAGGGCATGGATGAGATTACCGCAAAAACCAGGATTTTCACCCTGGATTCCAAAGGGGTGGTCACAACAGACCGGGATCTGGAACCCTATAAAACCAAATTTGCCAGGGACCCCAAAACCCTTTCCTGGATTAAAACCCCCAAAGACAATACCCTGGTCAATGTGATCATGCATGAAAAGATAACGGTTCTCATCGGCACATCAGGCCAGCCCGGATGTTTTACCCGTGACATTGTGGATGCAATGACCCGGAACACGGACCGGCCTGTGATCCTGCCTTTGAGCAACCCCACCACCAAGACCGAGGCACTGCCCCGTGACCTGTACCAGTGGACTGATGGAAAGGCCCTGGTGGCAACAGGATCGCCCTTTGATCCGGTGCTGCACAACAACAAAAAATACCGCATCGGCCAGATGAACAATGCCTTTATCTTTCCCGGGGTAGGCCTTGGCATTGTGGCATCCGGCGCCACCAGAGTACTGCCGGTCTTTTTTTCAGCCGCTGCCCATGCGGTGGCGGAATTTATCACCGATCAAGATATAGAGGACGGCATTTTGTGTCCGCCGCTGGATCAGCTGCGGGAAGTGTCCGTTGCAGTGGCAAAACAGGTGGGGGCCGAGGCCATCAAAGCCGGGGTAGCAGAAAAAGGCTGCGCCTTTTCCCGGTTCAGGCACAACAATGACCCGGACCGTCTCAACACCCTTATTGATAAAATGATCTGGAACCCAGTATATTTTTGATGTCTGCCGGATGCTGACCACATAGGGAAAACCCCCAACCATTGAGCCATCAGAAAATGGAAACCGAACATGTACGGCTGGACCGGAAAAATTGCCCGTATAGACCTGACCCGGCAGAAAATTGAGATCCAGACCCTGTCCCCTGACACCTATGCCCGGTATCTGGGGGGCAGGGGTTTGGGCAGCCTGTTTCTGCAGCCCTGCACCGCTTTAAACTGGGATCATCCAGACATGCCGGTGTGCCTGTTCACAGGCCCGCTCACTGCCACCGCCGCCCCCACCTCAGGACGTAGCCACATGGTATCCATGTCTCCTTTAACCGGGCTTATGGCAGATTCTTCCATGGGCGGAAAAATAGGGGTCCAGCTCAAAAGGGCCGGCTGGGACGGCATTGTCATCACAGGCAAAAGCGATCTCCCTGTGGGCATTGAAATTGCGGATGAGCGCATCACCCTGGTAGGGGCCAAAAACCTGTGGGGAATGACCACTGATGCGGTTTACCAGCACCTGGCACCGAAAAAAGCCGGCCTTGCCTGTATCGGTCCGGCAGGTGAAAACAGGGTGCGCTTTGCCGCCGTGATAACAGACCGGCACCATGCTGCCGGCCGCACCGGATTGGGGCTGTGCCTTGGTACCAAAAAGGTGAAATATATCCTGGTGTCCGGCACCGGCCGCACCCGGGTAAAAGACCCTGAACAACTCAAAAAAGCCAGAGAAGACATCTTCCGTCTGACTGCGGCATCCCCTGCCCTTATGGGCCAATACGGATTTTCCCGCATGGGGACCGGTGCCATGTATGATCTTATGGACAACCGGCACATGATGCCCACAGACAATTTTTGTGCCACCCGGTTTGCACCTGCCGGAAAGCTTAATGCCAATGCCTATGCCCGGTTTTATTCTCCCCGAAAACATGGATGCAAAGGATGCCACATTCTGTGCAAAAAAATCAGCACCAACCATACTGCCGGCACCCCCATGCCGGAATTTGAAACCATGTCCCATTTTACAGCCCTTCTGGGATTACAGGACATACAGCTTGTAACAGCCGCCAACCAGCGGTGCAACAGCCTTGGCATGGACACCATTTCCACTGCCGTCACCTTGTCCTGTTACCGGGAGATCATCAAGAAAGACTTTACACCAGTATCATTGCTGGGGATGCTGGAGGACATTGCCCTGGACCGCGGAGAAGGAAACGCCTTGAAACGAGGAGCAGCCGCCTATGCCCGCTCCATGGGAAAACCGGATGCTGCCATGGCGGTCAAGGGCCTGGAACTGCCGGCCTATGACCCCAGGGGTGCATACGGCATGGCATTGGGATTTGCGGTATCCACCAGGGGCGGCTGCCATTTGCGGGCCTATCCCATCTCCCATGAAATTTTGAGAAAACCCGTGGCCACAGACCGGTTTTCTTTCAGCGGCAAGGCCAGGATCATCAAAATCGCCGAAGATCTCAATGCGGTGGTGGATTCTCTGATCGCCTGCAAATTCATTTTTTTTGCAGCCGGTCTGGAAGAATATGCCCGGGTGTTTTCTGCTGTAACCGGCCTGGATGTCACTGCCCATGATCTTATGGCTGCAGGGGAAAAAATAGAGTATAATGAACGGATCATCAACAGTCTGAAAGGCTTTGATGCCCGGCACGATGACCTGCCCGCCCGGTTTTTTCTTCAGCCGGGAACCGGCTCCGGCCAGATCCGGGTGCCTCCCATTGACCGGGCGGCTTTTGTACAGGCAAAAAATGCCTATTATGCAGTGCGGGGGCTTTCCACAGACGGTCTGCCCACAAAAAGCAAAGCAAAACAACTGGGACTGCCGTGGAAAACCTGGTAAAAAAATATGCCCGAAAACTTGTGGATGCAGGTCTTGCAGCATCTTCCGGCCCGGGCATTCCCCTGGTGGGAGGACTCGACCACGCCCTGGTGTGGAACACAACCGCCCCGGAAATACCGGTGCTGGAACAACTTTTCCAGCACCTGAATATCAATTGTCTGGTATTTTTACGGCCCAGCCCCCCCTATGACCGGATCATCAGATTTCTGGCCGGCCGTGCCCTGAAAGGCAGCGGCCGTATTCTGCCCCAGGACTGTGAAACCCGCACCTTTCTCCATGATCTGCCAGTGGTGGAACACTTTGATCTGCAGGCCATTGTCCAGGCACTGAAGCAGCGAAAAAGCGTTATTATCCAAGGTCTTGACAAAGAAAACCCCTGTTGGGGGCCCGTGGTGATCGCCCCGGGCAATGTCAGCCCGGAACAGGGGTTTGTGGGGGTCAGTTCGGTGTGCTTTGCCTGTTTTGTCACATTTTTCAGCGATTACCTGGCTTTATTGAAAACCGGCAATAAAGATCCGCACATGGACCGTGTTTTTGACCAGGTACTGCCTTTTGTGCAGACCCAAAAATCCCCTCTGCCTGATTTGATGCACGGTCCTTTTTCCAAAGAGCAGGATGTGTATGCGGCCATGGTCCAGGCCGGGCAAAAAATTGTGGCCTGCGGGCTTGTGGATTCCTATTTCGGCAATATATCATATTGCTGGAACAATACCCTGTATATCAGCCAGACAGGCGCCAGCCTGGATGAACTGACCGGATGCATTGATCCGGTGCCCCTGGACGGGTCCACATCCGCCGGGATCACCGCCTCCAGTGAACTGACCGCTCATCTGGATACCATAGGCCGCACCGGATGCCAGGCCATCCTCCATGGGCATCCGCGGTTTTGCGTGATTGTATCCATGGATTGTGATCCTGCACAAAAAGCAGCCTGCCCTTTTTCAGACAAATGCCATACCCACTGCCCCACCCCCCGGCACCTTGCTTCGGTGCCCATCGTGCCAGGAGAAGTAGGATCCGGTCCCTTCGGGCTGTGCAACACCCTGCCTGCAGCATTTGACACCTCAGACAGTGTGATTGTCTATGGCCACGGCCTGTTTGTCACGGGAAAAACCGATTTCACCCAGGCGTTTTCCACCCTGACCGCCGTTGAAAATCTTTGCACAAACCGCTATCTCGAGCAGGTCCGTCACCTGAGACACGGCTGACCGACACAGCCTGTCATATCCTTTGGTAGCACAAATGCTACTTTTATATAAAAGAACTTGACTACCAATTGAATTCTTTATCTATTTTGTTGTGCCCGGCAGGGCATGGCCGTTATTCAAAGGTTGCATTTGTGCGCATTGTTCTGTATAAAAAACAAAAGTAAACAACCGCCATTGGACAATACCCCCATGATCCATAAAAAAAAAATATTCGGCCCCCTGACAAAGGAAACCACCCAGGTTATCCTGGAATGCATTTCCGACGGGGTATTCACCATTGATTATAACTGGGAAATCACCTCCTTTAACCGGGCTGCCGAAGAGATCACCGGCATCTGTAGAAAAGACGCCATCGGCCGCCACTGCTGGGAGGTGTTTCGATCCAATATGTGCGAGGTGGACTGTGCCTTGAAAAAGACCATGGAAGAAGGCAAACCCTATGTCTCCACCTCGGCTTACATCATAAACAACCTTCAGAAAAAAATCCCCATCTCCGTGTCCACTTCGCTTCTCATTGATAAAAACAATGATGTCATCGGCGGTGTGGAAATTTTCAGGGATCACTCCCTTGTGGAAGAATTGCGCAAGGAATTAACCGCCAGTTTCCAGGTGGAAGACATTGTCAGCAACAGCAATGCCATGAAAAAGATCTTTGCCATCCTGCCCCAGATATCAAGCTCGGATGCAACGGTTCTCATTGAAGGGGAAACCGGCACAGGCAAGGAACTGCTGGCCCGGGCCATCCACAATATGGGTCCCAGGAAAAACAAACCCTTTATTGCCATAAACTGCGGAGCCCTGCCTGACACCCTGCTGGAATCCGAGTTGTTCGGGTATAAAAAAGGTGCATTTACCCATGCTGTGAAAGACAAGCCAGGACAGTTCGCACTGGCCAATGACGGTACCATTTTTTTAGATGAGATCGGGGATACCAGCCCCGCATTCCAGGTGAGCCTGCTCCGGGTGCTCCAGGATCATGAATATACCCCCCTGGGCGGCATTGAAAAGGAAAAAACCAATATCCGAATCATCGCTGCCACCAACAAGGATCTGTCCGAGCTTATGACAGCCGGACAATTCCGCCAGGATCTGTATTACCGGATCAATGTCGTTCGGCTCACCCTGCCGCCTTTAGGCCAGCGCATGGAAGATGTCCCTTTGCTGGTGGAGCGGTTTGTTTCAAAAATGAATCTGCGCCAGGGAAAATTTATCCAGGGAATCGACCAGGCGGTGCTGGCCACCCTCATGTCCCATACCTTTCCCGGCAATATACGGGAGCTGGAAAATATTATTGAACATGCCTTTGTTCTGTGCCCGGAAGGGACCATTACCTGTGATCATCTGCCCCCGTTTCTGGCAAAAAAACCCGTAGCCTCCCAAAAAACCACGGATGATCCGGTAAAAGCCGCACAGATAAATCTGATATCCGATGCCCTGGCCAGAAACAATTACAACAGAAATGCCGCAGCAAAGGACTTAGGGGTCCATAAAAGCACCCTGTTTCGCCGCATTAAAAAACTGGGCATCAAATTATAAATGCAACCTGTGCCTGCCGGCAAGTCCTGTTTTTGCGACCCCAAAACAGGACTTGTCCAATGGTACACTATTTTTACAAACTGCCGGATTCTTTGCCGGATAAGGAAATGGTCAGATTCCAATTGACTTCGACAGTTTTTGGTTTACTCAGGCACATGCTTTGCATTTGACCGGGACAGCACGACTATGGCACACCAACCCTGCGCATGGAGGCTTTTTGTGAAACTTGCTGTCACCATATGGGGAAACCGGATTTCACCTGTTTTCGATTCCGCCCACACCCTGCTGGTGGCTGAAATTGAAAACGGAACTATCCATAAACAGTTTTATACATCTTTTGACCCTGAATCGCCTGTCAACCTTCGCAACACATTGAAATCACTTCAAATTGATACGCTGGTCTGTGGCGCCATCTCCCAAAAGCCCGCAGATCTGATTTCAGAACAAAACATTCATCTCATCTCCTTTGTCACCGGCAATGTCCAACAGTTTCTGGACAGCTTTGCCGGGTGTCAGATTGTGGAAAAAAAGCATATGATGCCGGGATTCACCCAAAGGTATCAGAATGCATATTGACATTGTCCTGTAAAAATTATTACAACCGGTTCTGATACTTTTTTTAGGATATCACGATAGGACAGGCAGTGCAGACCAACTGCCGTCCAAATCCCGATATCCTGACACAATTTTTTTTGGAGATGTGCTACATATGGCATATGATGCCGCTACGGTTATATTTGCATTTTCCCTCACCATTTTGGCCGGTCTGTCAACAGGGATCGGCAGCGCGCTGGCATTTTTTGCCAAAACCACCAACACCCGTTTCTTAACAGCATCCCTGGGGTTTTCCGCAGGGGTCATGATTTATGTTGCCCTGGTTGAAATCTTTGTCAAGGCCAGGGATTCTCTTGAGGCAGTACTGGGGCCGTTCCAGGGATATATGATGACCACCCTGGCCTTTTTCGCAGGTATCGCCCTGATCGCCATCATCGATTTCCTGGTTCCCGGCTTTGAAAATCCCCATGAAATAAGGAATGTTGAGGAAATACCGGATCATGACCTTTTGGTGCAAAAACAAAAATTAAAGCGCATGGGTATGTTTTCCGCTCTTGCTATTGGCATCCATAATTTTCCCGAAGGCATTGCCACCTTTGTGGGGGCTCTTTCAGATCCTGCACTGGGGGTGAGCATTGCCGTGGCCATTGCCATCCACAACATTCCGGAAGGTATTGCCGTATCTGTTCCCATCTATTATGCTACCGGCAGCCGGAAAAAAGCATTCGGCCTGTCTTTTTTGTCCGGCCTGGCCGAACCCGTGGGTGCGCTGCTGGGATATTTTATAATTCTCAGATATGCAACAGACACCCTGTTCGGCCTGCTGTTCGCCTCGGTGGCAGGTATCATGGTATTTATTTCCCTGGATGAACTGCTGCCCACAGCGGAAAAATATGGAGAGCACCACATCGCCATGTACGGGGTTGTGGCCGGCATGGCTGTAATGGCAGCCAGTCTGGTATTATTTGTCTAAAAGGACACCCATGAGTGAAAATGTAAATTATGACACACTGCGCCGACAGGTGACTGCGCTTGAAACCCGGCTTCGGGAACAGGAATCGCTGTGGGAAAAAGACAGGATTGCTGCGGATTATCACCGCAAGTTCCTGAAATTTATTCCCTACCCGGTACTGATCCGGGATGCCAAGGGCCTGATCACCTATCTGAACCCTGCCTTCACCCAGACATTCGGCTGGACCCAGGAGGAACTCAAGGGCACCCATGGCAAGGAATATATTCCGGTGCACCTGCAGTCGCAACTGGCCAGAAAAATCAAATCACTGCCCCCGGGCAGAAGTGTTGTGAAACTGACCACCAAACGCCTGACCAAAACCGGACAGGCGTTGGATGTGGTGGTCCGGGTGGGCATCGACCGGGATGAAGACCTGAAACCCGCCGGCATGGTCATGGTATTCAGGGATGTGACCATGGAAAACCGCATTGACCGGAACCAGAGCGCCATCAACCGCATCAGCCAGGCTTTGCCGCAGTATCCCCGGCTGCCGCAACTGCTCCAGTATGTGAGCGGTGAAATCAAGGAACTGCTGGGAACCCAGGGCGCCAATGTCATGCTTCTGGATAAGGATCGAAAGGAATTTTATTTTTTAAGCGCGGTGCATGATGACCCCACCACCCAGGAACGGGTCAAGAAAATCCGGTTCCCGGTGGATGAGCTATTGTCCGGCCAGGTGGTCAAAACAGGCAAGCCCCTTATCATGACATCTCTGCCAAAAGACCAGAAACTGCACAAAGACCGGGATGAAAAAATCGGATACCAGATAAAAAATGTGATGGTGGTGCCTTTGCAGACCACCACCCGGATCATCGGGGTTATCTCCGCTGACAACAAAAAAGAGGGCATATTTGACCAGACCGACCTGGAAACCCTGAGCACCATTGCAGCAACAGTGGCGTTGTCCATTGAAAACGCCAGGGTTTCCGAAGAGTTAAAAAAAGCCAATGCAGAACTCCAAAGCCTGAATGCCGCCAAGGACAAAATGATCAGCCATCTGTCCCATGAACTCAAAACCCCGGTGGCCGTGCTGCTCAGTTCCATTAAAATATTATCCCGCAAACTGACGGATCTGCCCGAAGAAACCTGGCAGCCCACCCTGGAACGTATGCAGCGAAACCTCAAGCGCCTCATCGGGATTGAAGATGAAATCTATGACATTGTGGAAAAAAAATCCTTTGCGCACAAACCGGTGTACTCCCTGATTTTTGACCAGTGCAAAGATACCATTGAAGCCTTGATCGCAGAAGAAACCGGAGAAACCGGTGTGGTCCAGAAAGTGCGGCAAACGCTGGATGATATTTTTTCCACCAGGGACCACGAAGAAAAACAGGTGCATCTGGACCGTTTTGTGGACCAGCGCATCACGGCCATCAGGCCATTGTTCCGTCACCGGGATGTGGACCTTTCAGCCGACCTTACCCCTGTCTCACCCATCCGAATGCCCCTTGATCCTTTGCAGAAAGTAGTAGACGGCCTCATACGCAATGCCGTTGAAAACACCCCGGATGGCGGCAGCATCCAGGTCCTGGTAAAGGAAAGGGGCAAGGGGGTGGAATTTGTTGTCCAGGACCACGGCATCGGTCTCACCCCGGAAGCCCAAAAACGCATTTTTGAAGGGTTTTTTACCACCCAGGAAACCCTGCATTATTCTTCAAAGCAGCCCTTTGATTTCAATGCCGGCGGCAAAGGAGCGGATCTTTTGCGCATGAAAATATTTTCAGAACGATACCATTTTAACATCTCCATGACCTCCAAGCGGTGCAGCCGCCTTCCCGGGGACACAGATATCTGCCCGGGCAGCAGGGAGGCATGCAGCAAACCAGCCGGCCCGCCATGTGACGGCAATACCAGAGTGACTGTATTGTTTGCTTTACCTGAAGCGTAAATTTTTGGTGTATCACCCTTTGCACAGTTGTGTATCACACTGAACAATTGTGCAAAGGCACCCGCTTGTGGATGAGACGTCAGGTATCAGATTTTCTGCTCATGTTTCTGAAAACAGGGAATGCACAGGTCTTTTTTCTCAAATCTGCGTATCCTGGATTCCATGACTTTTTCCCCGCACTCGTGGCAAATCATGCTCTCAAGAATCCGGGCCGGCCGTGCCGGAGGCGTATCCACGGGCTGAACCTGGAACAGGTCATCGAGATCTGCAGCCATGATGGCCCGGGTCCTGTCTTCTCTGTCGGTAAATCCGCCGGGCGGCTCTTTTATGGCATCATCCAGGAACAGGGCCCGGAACCCTTTTCCATTGTCCCGGTCAAAAAAAGTGAACCCGGATTTGCCATAATCTTTGTGAATCAGGTTCCCCTTGCCGAAGGTACACCCGGTCAGATACTGGATCCCGTCCACACCGCACATATCGGTTTCTGTCACACACACCATGTTGGCACCGGGCGCAAAGTCCAGGCGGTTCAACCCCAGTTCCGCAGCCCTGATCCCGATGGCCAGTCCCGGGCAGGAATGCCCGTGAAATGCGATGGTTTCTTCTATCTTTTTTTCATCTATCATGCAGGCCATAAAGCCCTCCTTATAGTTTACCAAATGAGATTAATGTTACCACATCATGCAACACTTTGCAGACGATTTGCCAAATCATGTCCAGCGGTCGCAGGCAGCATCACACATGTCCTTGCTATAACCAGTAATTATAGGATAACATAACCATTCACCATTAAAACTCATAATTTTTTCCTCTTGGAATGTCAATAAAAAGGAGCTGACATGCTGGCAGATCTCATAAACAACCTTTCCCGGATCCACACCCGGAATATCTCCATGACCACCTTTCCCCATAACGACGGCCGGGTCATTGTGGCAGGAGAACTCACCGACACCCGGTATGTGAAGATATTCGATATCACCGGCCGGGTCCTGGAACCCGGCACCATACACCACATCCGCCTGTACTGCCTGGTGGCCCCGGACCCGCTGCGCATTGTCGAGGCCGAAGCGGACATGCCAACCATTCCCATGGCAGAATGCCGCGCCACCCTGGACCGGGTCCCGCTCCTGGTAGGGCTGGAAATCAAACCCGGGTTCACCCGCAAAGTGGCCGGAATCATGGGGAGCATAAGAGGATGCACCCATCTTTGCACGCTGACCAAAGCCATGGCCCAGGAAATGGTCCATGGCTGGCTCACCGAAAAGCGCAGGGAACCCATGCTTTTGCCGGACAGCATCGAAGATATCAAAGAAAGCGGATTTCTGGTGGATTCCTGCCGGATGTGGAAACAGGACGGACCCAAGATCCAGGCCCTGGCACAGGCCATACAGGAGGCACCGCATGACTCCAAAAAAACACGAAAATTTTGACAGATGGTATTACTGCCGGATGGCCAGGCGTTTTTCAAAAAATGATATGGACCGGGACAGAGAAAAAGTCAGAACAAAATACAAAAGAGTGATGGTGATCCAGATTTCAAAGGTGAGAAAAGTGGCCGCCATCAGTTCCATGCCCTGGAAGGTAAGCTCCTGGACAGAGATGACCGAAACAATGGCGGAATCCTTGATGGTGGAGATAAACTGGCCGGCCAGGGGAAAAGCGGCCCGCCGGAATGCCTGGGGCAGCACCACCAGCCGAAAAGTTTTGGACGGAGACAAACCGATGGACCAGGCTGCCTCCCACTGGCCCTTGGAAATACCGTTTATGCCGCCTCTGACGATTTCTGAAATATAGGCCCCTTCATAAATGGCCAGGGCAACCGCTGCTGAAACAAACGCATTGATCTGCCCGGGACCGGCCCCGAAAACCGCTATTGCCCGCTGGATGGTGTCTGATTGATTGCGAAGCCATACATCCAGTCCCAGGGCATCTAAAAACTGACTGGAAACAAAATAATAAAACAGGATCACCAGCACCAGAGAGGGAATGTTCCGGACGGTTTCCACATAAAACCGGCTTACCAGCCGGCTGAGAAACCCGCCCTTGGCACCCATGATCCCTGAAAGGGTTCCCAGGATAAATCCCATCACCATGGACCAGGTGCTCAGTTTAATGGTGGTAAAAAAACCCTGTAAAAGCATATTGGTTTTAAAATGGCCGGTGACCGGGTCCCTGAACAGAAAATAACCGGGAATAATATCCCATTCCCACTGGTAGTCAAGCACCCGGACCATGCGGACAAAAAAAAGAAAAATTGCAGCTGCTACAGCCAGGACCACTGCCAGATCAACCAGGGTCAAACGGCCGGCTGGTTTATTTAACAAGGTCTTCCCATTTTCTGGATTCAAACCAGTATGCTTTTTTCTCTTTTAAAAACCCCTGGGCATGCATATTGAGGATCCAGTTGTTAAAATAATTAAGCGCATCATAGTCCCCTTTACGGATGGCAAATCCAATGGGCTCTTTGGTAAAGTTCTCTTCCAGGGGGACAAATAATTTATCCGGGTATTTCAAGGCATGGAACACCGGCATGGGGGCAGAGGAGACCACGGCATGGACCCTTCCCAGATTGAGCTCCTGCAGGGCCTGGCTTTCATTTTCAAACAGGCGCAGCCTGGCATTGGGTATGAATTTTCTGGCTGCCTGTTCCGCAGTGGTCCCCATGCGCACGGCGATATCCACTTCTTTTTTGTTAAAATCCGCCAGGGTGGAAAATCCTTCGGCTTTTTTCCTGTGGGCCACCATGGACATACCTGAATAATCATAGGGCATGGTGAAATTCACTTTCAGGTTCCGCTCCGGGGTGATCCCCATGCCACCGATGATGACATCAAACTTGCCGGTCATCAGGGCAGGGATAATGCCGGACCAGGCAGTGGGAACAAACTCAACTTCAACCCCCATATCCCGGGCCAGTTTTCTGGCCACATCAATTTCAAATCCGATGAGTTTCCCCTGCTTGTCTTTCATGGCCCAGGGTACAAAAGTGGACATGCCCACCCGGATCACCTTGTTTTTCTGAATTTTTTCGATAACACTCTCTTTGGCCAGCTGGCTGCCCACTTCTGCGGCCGGACAGGTGGTAACCGATATGAGCAAAAACACCAGCACAGCAAATCCGATTTTTTTCATGAAACCTCCCTTTGTCTTTATTACTGGTTAATGAATATATTTCATCCGGTTTTCAAATATCCGGATAATGAATGAAAGACTTGCTGTAATCCACAGATAACATAATGCCACAGCAAACCAGATTTCAAAAGTTAAAAATGTTTCCGATACGACTTTCTGGCCCTGCATGGTCAGATCATAAATGGATATGGTGCTGACCAGAGCGGAATCCTTTATCAGGGCCACGCTCTGGCCGGCCAGCATGGGCAGGGTCTGCCGCAGCATCTGGGGAAGGATCACCCGGTAATAGACTACCGTGGTCGGAAGACCGATACTTTCAGCTGCTTCAAACTGCCCCCTGGGAATATTGACAATGCCGGAACGGATGATTTCCGAAGAATACGCCCCTTCAAAAAGACTCAGGGCCATAACTGCTGATACAAAAGCGGACAGGCCGAGAACCGGTGATATGACAAAATAGATCACAAAGATCTGAATCAGCAGCGGTGTGTTGCGGATGGTTTCCACATAACACCAGGCCAGCACCCGCAGTGAAAGAAACGGCGACAGCCTGGCAAAGGCTGATACCATACCGATGACCAGAGCCAATACAAGGGAGATCAACGAAATCTTCAAGGTAACAAAAAGGCCCTGGAGCAATACCCCTGCCATAAACTGCCCGTTTTCAAAAGAAAAGAAATAGGGTCGGACACGGTACCATTGCCAGTTATAAGAAAGATTCTGGTATCCCATCACCACAACCAGGATTACCAGACCCAAAAATACTGCTGACGTTATGATTTTTTTTCTTTGTTTCATTTCTTTGCCTTTTCAAATACCAAGCAAGTAAGATACCACAGCAAAAAAAAACCTGCCACCTTTTATCGGCCGGCAGATCCTGAGCCCGGCACCGGCATGAGTTGTCTCAAATCAATAAGAGCCGCCCTTGTCTTTTGGTCAATTTTTTATTAAACTCTGAATTCAAATAAAAATAAACTGTATTCACTCATATAGGATTTGTTCAATACCATGCGCAGTTTTCCAGATACTCTTGTTAGAATCATAAAAAAAAGCGATCTCAATATCAACCAGATCAGCAAAATATCCGGTATCTCCAACACCTATCTGACAAAACTGCTCCGACACAAAATCAATCATCCGGGCAAAGACAAGATCGCTTCAGTCCTTTTGGCCCTGAATTTTCAAATCACGGAGATCAACGGGGTGCTGGCGGACTATGATTACCAGCCACTGAACCACCATGATATCCCCGCAATTTTAAAAAACAACCGGAACCGCCGGTTTGAAGGACGGATCGTCCCGCATTTCGACTACATCTATTTTGAGCTGGTCATGGCGGCCCTGGAAGCAGTGGGTGGCACCAAAATCATCATCAAAGAGCGGCCCAGCGGAATTTTCATTCCCATGGACCTGTACATGATGAAAGAGTTTCCCATTGAATCAGATGACCTGGCAGCCCGTTTTTTTATGACCTTTACCCATGATGTGGTGGCGGAGCGCAAAAAACTGTTTCTGGAAAACTGCCACAGGGGGTACCGGTTTGAAACCTATATCTGCCAGGGCTGCCTGGAAGAAAGTTTGAAAAACAACATTGGCACCCGGGCGCAAAAAGCCAACCCCCGTAAAGCAGAATTGTTTGCCCGGTATTTTGCCAATGCTGTGTCTGCTTTTTTAAAATTTCCGGATCAGCACCTGCACCGGGTGGTCAAACGCTGCACCTATTTTCAGTTCCAGATCCAGGATGCCCAGGGTAAGAACCCCAAGGTCAGCTTTACCTCGGACCGACGGCACTATTTTCACAACGAATGGGAGCAGCTCAGCATTGAAGGCTTTTTGTCCAATGCTCCGGGCATCACCGACCTGTTTTTCCATGAGGTGGAAAAATGCCGGATGGCGGCCCAAAAAACGCAGGATATCTCTACCCCCCGGGGATTTCATGACTATATCCATTCGCTGTTCGCAGCCTACGGCATGGATAGGATATTTGAACAGGCCCTGTCTTCTCTAATGGAAACCAGTGAATTGATGTTTCATTAGAATTCTTCCGTGGATGCTTTCCGGGAATCCGCCTGATCCTGGTGCAAGCTTCTGGCGGTGTCCTGTGAACGGACCGTCTGTGTCAGATAGTCTGGCTGGATATGCGGTCACCTGGAGAAAAGTTTAATTTTTTTTTAAACTTTATAGAAATTTTTATTGACCCCTTCTCTATTTGTGTGCTAACCAAAAGGAAACTTTACCACCACCAAGGAACTGCCGTGGACCAAAAAACGCAGGCATCCATACTTTCCATACAGAATCTGAAAACCCATTTTTTTTCCAGAAAAGGAGTGGCCAGGGCTGTGGACGGGGTATCCTTTGATCTTATCCCGGGCCAGGTCCTGGGGATTGTGGGGGAATCCGGATGTGGAAAAAGCGTTACAGCCCAGTCTGTCATGGGTTTGGTGCCGAATCCGCCGGGAAAGGTTGTGGGCGGCAAAATTTTCTTCCACCACCGTGATCTGCTGACCCTTACCGTCCAGGAACTGCGCAAAATCAGAGGCGCGGGCATTGCCATGATTTTCCAGGAACCAATGACATCCCTGAATCCGGTGTATACCATCGGCAATCAGATTTCAGAAATGTTTCGACTCCACAAAAAGCTTGGCAAAAAACAGGCCCTTGCGGCTGCCATTGACATGCTGGAGCGGGTCCAGATCCCCTCCCCCCACAAACGGGTCCATGAATATCCCCACCAGCTGTCCGGGGGCATGCGCCAGCGGGCCATGATCGCCATGGCCATGTCCTGTAACCCGGAAATTTTGATTGCAGACGAGCCCACCACAGCCCTGGATGTGACTGTCCAGGCCCAGATACTGGATCTGATGCACCGGCTCAAAGAAGAATTTTCCACCGCCATCCAGTTGATCACCCATGATCTGGGCGTGATTGCGGAAATGGCAGACCAGGTGGTGGTGATGTATGCAGGCCAGGTGGTGGAACAGGCCAGAACCGTAGAATTGTTCCAGCACACCCTGCATCCCTATACCCGGGGCCTTTTGGCCTCCATCCCGGTGCTGGGCCACCGCACCCTGGGAAAAGATGAGGACCTGGTGGAAATCAAGGGCATGATCCCCAGCCTGTATGACCTGCCGGCCGGATGCCGTTTCAGTAACCGATGCCCGAAGGTCATGGACATGTGTAAAAACCATCTCCCCGACCTGATTGATATGGGCGGCGGGCACCAGGTCCGCTGCTGGCTGCATACCCGGGAGATGATATCATGACATCCCCGCTGGTTACCGTCACAGACCTGAAAGTGCATTTTCCCATCAAAAAGGGAATCTTGGCAAAAACCGTCGGACATGTGTATGCGGTGGACGGCATCAGCTTTGATATCATGCCCGGAGAAACCATCGGCATCGTGGGAGAATCGGGCTGCGGCAAAACCACCGCCGGCATGGCCATGGTGCAGCTGACCCCCGTCACATCGGGTGCGGTCTTATGGAAAGGCCGGGACATGGCTGAAATGACAAGATCTGAGTTGCGGGCCCTGCGCCGGGAAATGCAGCTGATTTTCCAGGACCCCTATTCATCTTTGAACCCGAGAATGACAGTGAGACAGATTCTGTCGGATCCCATGGATGTCCATGGCCTGTTCACCGGCCACCAGCGCAAAGAACGCATCGATTTTCTTTTGGATACTGTGGGGCTTTCACCGGGCCAGGCAGATCTGTACCCCCATGAATTTTCCGGAGGCCAGCGCCAGCGAATCGGTATTGCCAGGGCCCTGGCACTGGATCCCTGCCTGATTATCGGAGATGAACCGGTATCAGCCCTGGATGTCTCCATCCAGGCCCAGATCATCAACCTGCTCAAACGGCTCAAACGCGATTTCAACCTGTCGTTGATCATTATTTCCCATGACCTGGCTGTAGTGGAATATATCTGCGACCGGATTATTGTGATGTACCTTGGCAAAATCGTTGAAGCAGCGGACTATGCCTCTTTGTACAAAAATCCGAGACACCCCTATACCAGAACACTTATGTCCGCCATCCCGGTTCCCGACCCTGCGCGCCGTACCCGCAGGATCATTTTAAAAGGGGATGTGCCCAGCCCCATCAGCCCGCCCGACGGATGCCGGTTTCACACCCGCTGCCCGGACAGAATGGAAATCTGCCACAAACAGGAACCTGCCATGCGGCGGTTTGGTAATCGCCACACAGCAGCCTGCCACCTGTATACAGATGAACAAGCAGAACCTGTTGAAAATAAACCCAAAGCAAAGGAGAAAATTTCATGAAACAAAAACTGATGACCCTGATGCTCATGGCAGTGCTGCTGGTGCTGCCCAGCCTGGCCCTGGCCAAGGCAGACCTGGTGATTGCCGTGGATTCCCCGCCCAAGAGCATGAATCCCCACAGTTACAATTCAGATGCCAACCTGTCCTACATGGCCAATTTTTTTGACGGCCTGCTCCAGAGACCCGCGCCGGAAGGCAAACTGGCACCGGCCCTGGCCACGGAATGGTCCCGCATCGATGCATTGACCTGGAAATTTACCCTCAGAAAAGAGGTAAAGTTCCACAACGGCAACCCGTTTACTGCCGAAGATGTCAAATTTACCTTTGAACGGATGAAAGACCCGGAATTCTCCAAATTTTTGAACATTGCCAATTCTATCGCATCCATTGAAACCCCGGATGACTACACCGTGATTTTCAAAACGGAAAAACCCGTGCCCTGGTTTGCGGAAACCATGCACCAGAATTTCATTGTGGACAAGGAATCATCCCTTGACAGAGATTCAGGCGATTACAACACAAAACCCATCGGTACAGGGGCTTATAAATTTGTGGAATGGGTCAAAGGCTCCTACATCAAGATGGAAGCCAACCCGGATTACTGGGAAGGTGCCCCTACCTTTAAAACAGTTGAAATCAAACCCATTACAGAAGATGCCACCCGGTTTGCCGCCATTGCCACCCGCCAGGCTGATATTTTAAGCGGCGTGCCGGTTCCCATGATTGCCCAGATCCAGAAAAACCCGGCCATTGAGGTGGTTTCCAGACCGGCCCGCCGGGCCATCTACATGGACATCGGCAACAAACCCGGGACCCCGTTTGCCGATGTACGGGTCAGAAAAGCCATTGCCATGGCCATCAATGAAGATGAAATCGTCTCCACGGTGATGCGGGGCCAGGCCACTCCGGCGGCCCAGATACCGGATACCGCCACCATCGGGTATGACCCGGACCTCAAACGTCTGTCCTATGATCCGGAAAAAGCAAAAGCCCTGCTCAAGGAAGCCGGATATGAAAACGGATTCGAAATCACCATTGCCGGCCCCAATGACCGGTATGTCAATGACAAGATGATCTGTGAGGCAGTTGCCAGATACCTTGCCAGAATAGGCCTCAAGGTGAACCTGGATGTGAAACCCAAATCCATTTTCTTTGATGAGCTGGCCTCCAACAAACACGACTTCTACCTCATCGGATGGATGGACGGGTCCTATGACTTCGGCCGGTCGGCCCAGCTGCTGCTGCACACCGTGGACCCGGACAAGGGCATGGGGGTTTACAACGGCGCCATGTATTCAGATCCACAACTGGATGAAATGATTACCGCCTCCAGCGCCATCCTGGACAGAGAAGAAAGAAGAAAAGCACTTCAGGCCATCAACAGAAAATCGGTCGAAGATATGGCCTGGATTCCTTTGCACTACCAGCAGGATGTGTATGCCGTGTCCAAGGCTGCCAATGTCACCTTCACTCCCCGGCCGGACATGTGGATCGTGGCCAAGGAAATTACACGCTGATTTTTATTATTAATTTCAACCATTTACAAAAAAGCGGGGCCCCTGGACACACCCGGGACCCCGCTGAACCGGACATAGCGTGGGAAGATATATTGTTCAAAGAATATTCCAGGGAATTGTGGTCCTTCTGGCGGTATCTTTTATCTGCTTTCTGATTTTCAGGTTCACCGGGGACCCGGTGCTGATGCTGGCAGGCAAATACGCCACCCAGCAGGAACGCGAGCAGGTACGGGTCGCCTATGGCCTGGACCGTCCTTTTTATGTGCAGTATGCCAACTTTTTGGGCAATGCCCTCAAGGGAAATTTCGGCAAATCCTATATCTCCCAGGTGGATGCTTTGGACACCATTTTAGAGCGGTTCCCGGCCACATTTGAACTGGCCCTCACCGCTATTTTCATTTCCCTTGCAGCAGGGGTGCTTCTTGGGGTGGTGGTGTCCATCAAACCCAACGGCATTGTTTCCCGGATCATCATGGCGGGTTCATTAGGCGGCATCTCCATCCCCACTTTTTTAATGGGAATCCTATGGGTCATGCTTTTTGCGGTTTACCTGGAATGGCTGCCCCCCTTCGGACGGGGGGAAACCGTGCAGATCGGACCATGGCGCACCGGTTTTCTCACCTTTGATGGACTGGCACACATCATCATGCCGGCTCTGACCCTGTCCGGATACCAGCTGGCGGTCATCTTGCGCCTCACCCGGGCAGGCATGCGGGAAGTGTTGTCCGAAGAATACATCAAAACCGCCTGGTCCAAGGGATTGTCTCCGTTTACCGTCATTGTCAAACATGCCCTTCGAAACGTGCTCATTCCCGTGGTCACCATTGCGGGATTGAGCTTTGGAGAACTCATTGCCTTTTCCATTGTCACGGAATCCATTTTCCAGTGGCCGGGCATGGGCAACTTGCTGCTGGTCTCCATTTTTGAAACCGACCATCCGGTGATCGTCACCTATATCATGATGGCTGCCTGCATTATCTTGTTCATCAATATCATGGTGGACCTTTTATATGCCTGGCTGAACCCCAAAATTCAATACAACTAGGGATCCCATGATCAACGCCATACGCAATTCAAACCTTGTTTACAGTTTTGTCAGGGACATCTCCGCCATGGCCGGAGCGCTGCTGCTGGTAATTTTTATTTTCTGTGCTTTGTTTGCGCCGGTACTGGCCCCCATGGACCCCTATGACCTGATGACGGTGGAACTGTCCAACTCCCTGATGGCACCTGCATGGATGGATACCGGCAGTATATCCTTCCCTTTGGGCACGGACGACCAGGGCCGGGGGATTTTGTCTACCATATTGTTCGGGCTGCGCACCTCTTTGATGGTGGGATTTTCCGTGGTGGTGATATCCAGCATCCTGGGCATTGTTTTCGGCATGATCGGCGGGTATTACGGCGGCATCCTGGATGCCTTCATCATGCGGACCGCTGACACTGTGTTTGCCTTTTCCACCACCCTTCTGGCCATTCTGCTGCTGGGAATATTTCAAAGCCGCAATATCTGGACCGTGGTGTTTGCCATCTGTATTGCCGGATGGGTGAAATATGCCAGAACCATCCGGGGATCGGTACTGGAGGTCAAAGAAAATGCCTATGTCACTGCGGCAAAAGCCTCGGGTGCGAAAGATTTTCGAATTTTGTTCAAACATGTGCTGCCCAATGCCCTGCCGCCAATTTTTGTGCTCATGGCAGTGGATCTTGCGGTTGTCATCATGCTGGAAGCCACGCTGAGCTTTCTGGGTGTTGGGGTTCCCATCACAGAACCCTCCCTGGGCATGATGATTGCCATCGGCAAAAACTATATCTATGCCGGCATGTGGTGGATGGTGCTGTTTCCCGGCATGACCCTGATCCTTTTGGTGGTGGCCATCAACCTGTTTTCCGACTGGCTCAGGGATGAAATGAACCCCAGGCTGGCCCTGCGATCCTGATCCCGGTTACCGATTTTGCTGCTGCTGATTTTTACCACGAACACGAAGGTCACAAAGAATGCCTACAAACAATTGTTGGAGCCAGGCGGATATACACTTTATGGAATTTACTGCAATTGATCGGTTTCTAAATGATTTTGAATATGTTGTAAATACTGACTCTGCTTCCGGAAACAAGGCCGGCATCCTGAAAACGGCCCGTTTTTTCCGGGAGCGGTTTTCCCGACTGGGCATGGCCTGTGACATCATGCTGCCGGGAAACGGCAGGGTGCCCTGCCTCAAAGCCACCCTGGGATCACCACCCCATGACATCATGTTTCTGGGACACATGGACACGGTATTCCCGGAGGGCGAGGCAGCCGGACGGCCCTTTGCCATCCATGACAACCGGGCTTGGGGTCCCGGGGTATGTGACATGAAAGGCGGCCTTCTGGTTGCACTCCATGCCCTGGAAACCCTGAAAAAAAACGGTGCACTGGACCGGATGTCTCTGTGTGTTCTGTTCAATGGAGATGAAGAAACCGGGTCTGCTGTCTCCAGAAGCCTGATCCTTGAAACAGCAAAGACCTGCCGCCGGGTGCTGGTGTTTGAGCCCTGCCGCCCGGATTATCACATGGTAACCCAGAGAAAAGGCGGGGGATGGTTTGACATAGAAGTCATCGGCAAAGAAGCCCATGCCGGAGCAGATCCCCACAAAGGCACCAATGCGGTGGTGGAACTGGCCCACCTGATTCCCATCATCCAGAACCTCAATGATGAAACCCTGGGGACATCAGCCCAGGTAACGGTGATCAGGGGCGGGGACAAAATCAATATCATTCCCGCACGTGCCACCGCATCAGTGGATGTCAGAATTCTGGATCCCAATGAAAAACAACGGGTGGAAACTTTTTTCTACAGCCTGTCCGGCAAGCGGCTGTTTGAGAAATCAACCATCCAGGTAACCGGCTGCATCGACCGCCCTCCCATGGCTGCCACCAAAAAAAGCCTGGCCATTCGGGATCTGATCATTTCCCGGGCCCGGGAAATGGGCATTACCATGGGAGCCATCACCACCGGGGGATGTTCCGACGGGAACCTCACCGCCTCTTTAGGCATTCCCACGGTTGACGGACTTGGCCTGGTAGGTGCCAATTCCCACAGAAACGACGAGTATGTGGAACTGGAAAGCATTCCGGTGATGGTCAACCTGATCTGCCGGGTCATCCCACAGTTGATCTGACAGCAATTGCCTGAAAAAAGGAACTGCTATGTAAAAAATCGGATCGTATCCACCACAAAAGGGGTACTCTGGATGGCCACGCTCTTTTTTTTCACCCAGATCCGGGCCATGGAAACCGATTCCCCGTCAATATTGGTCATACTGGCCAGTTCTTCGGCAAACCCGATATCCGTTATTTTAAATTCATAATAAAAGGTGTTGGCTGTGAACGGATCCACGATCAGGATGATTTTTTCCGAATCCCAGGGATGTTTTTTGGGGGAACCGGAAAACGGGACATGGTCTTTCTTATCCATGTGACTGGATTTTTTATAGGTCTGAATCTCAAATTTATCAATGGCTTCCAGCACTGTGAGTGTCATGAATCTTCCCTCCGCACTAAAAAATCAAGAATTTTCACACGGCAACGATACTTCATTCCATTATACCGATTTCTTTAAAAAAACGAAGTTATTTTTGCATCGCAGTTTTCCATCACATCTGTCCAGATCCTGAAAACACGTTGATATACGCCTGATCAAGGGATTTTTTCAAAAAGGACCACCCCGGCATCAGGCGGTCCATATGGGCATAAAACCGCTGGTTGTGGCACCTTTCCAGAAGATGAACCATTTCATGAACCAGAACATATTCCAGGTATTGAGAAGACAGGCGGATCAAGTCCAGGTTCAGCCAGATCCGCGCAGCGTTTATATTACAACTTCCCCATCTGGTTTTCATCTTTCTGACACGCACCTGGTTTACGGTAACCCCCACAACCGGTTCCCAATGATCACACATCCGGCCGGCAATACGCTGAAGGCAGTCTCGATACCAGTCTTGGAGAAGGGCCTTTCTTTTTTCAGGCCCAATGCCGGATCTGACATACATTACCAGCTCATTTTCACCGGACACCCTCACCCGCTGGCGGCTTTGGGTCGGTTTTACCAATAATACACAGGGAGTTCCCCTGTACAGATGGATTTCTCCTGTCACATAGGAAAAAACCGGTTTTACCGGCAGTGACCGGGCCTGGTGCACCTGGCGATGGATCCAGTCTGTCTTGGACTGGATGGCCTGGTCCACTGACCTGTTATCTGCTGCGACAGGACAGGAAATCACAATTTTTTTGTGTGCAGGCACCACCCTGAAATAAAAATGCCGGATCGGTTTTTTTATGATTTCCAGGACCCAGTCATCCGGTACATTCAATAAGGGGTAAAATCTGCTCATCACTTCTGTTGTTGCATCCGGTCCACTATATTTGCCACTTTTTCACCATTCGGCGTGGTGGCATCAGGATTGATTTTCACCAGTGCTTCCCATGCAGCCAGAGCACCGGCCAGATCGTTCAGATCCGCCATAAGCACAACACCTTTGTTAAACAATGCTGTTTCAAAATTCGGAGACACAGCTACTGCCCGGTCAAAGGCTTCGATGGCTTTTTCAGGCTGCCCGCTGCGGCGGTACATCACCCCCATATCGGTTATTACACCGGGATTTTCCGGTTCGAGTGCCAGTGATTTCTCATAGGCCTGGATGGCTTTATCAAACTGACTGCTGTCAAAAAAATGATGTCCCAGTGTTGCCCATGCCGCTGCATCATTCGGATTTTGTGCCAGAAATTTTTCAAGTTCCATTATACGTGCATTTGTTTTCGTGTTCTGGGCAGTGGATCCAGGTGCAGATGATTGCGGCACCAGCCCGTTATTTGACTGAACCCTGCCTGCAGATGATTCATCCGCCAGTTTAAATGACGTATAGGCAGCCCCCAGAACAAACCCAATGGTAACAGAAACCAGTATGGCCATGTAAAGAAGCTGGCGGGTAACCATTCCGGTATTATCTTTTTTCATCTCTTTTTTCATGTGTGTTTTTTCCCATAAAACAACCAGACAGATCTGCCTGCTGCAAAAAGCCCCTGATCCGATTCCGGATCAGGGGCTTTTTATTTTTTACGCCATGATATGGCTTTTTAGTACAAGTAAAATGGTCTGCTACTCTACAGTGACGTTTGTAGCAGCAGGACCTTTCTGACCTTGTTCAATGTCAAAGGTTACATGATCGCCTTCATTCAGAGATCTGAACCCTGCACCACTGATTCCTGTGTGATGTACAAACACATCTTCTCCATTTTCCTGTTCAATAAATCCAAACCCTTTTGCGTCATTAAACCACTTTACGATACCTTTGGCCATATTGGCATTCTCCTGTATAAATAAAAAAATAAACATAACCGGCTTCCCTGCAAGGTCCCAACCATCTGGGAAAAAGCCTTGGGAAACCATCTATACCTGCATAACAGCAGCACAAACAAGTGCACTTTATCGCATAAAACACAAATGTCAAGCATAATATCCGGATCTGAATATTTGTTATAATAGCGTGCGCTTTATGGGGAGCCCCTGGTGGTGTCCGTATCTTTTGGTTGCATTTTTGATACCAGCAATGGGGTGACAGGTCGCAACTGTGCAATCATCATCGGGCATTGTAATGCGATCCACAGGCACGAACAATTGAAAAACCACATAGTACCGGGGCTGTTCTATTCCAAAGCCGGGCTGGCATGTATTGTGCTGTTCATCTACAGGATTGATACTGGATAACCAGAAATGCATACATGCAAGGAGAAGCAGAGATGGAAAAAATTGCAGTCGTAGGGTGTGGTTCCTACATGGACCAGGGATATGGATGCCCCGGAGAATGGCGCTGTCTCAAGGCCGCGGCCTTAGGGGAAGGCAAATTTGAACAACCGGCAGCAGTGGTGGCATTCGTCAAATGCGAATGCCCCGGTAGAACAGTGGTGCCAGCCCTGGGCATGGCTGCCAAAATCTCCGAGATCAAACCGGATAAGATCTATTTGAGTTCCTGCCTTGTGAATGCCAAACCCGGGTGTCCTTATACAGCCCCTGAAGATCTGGCAGCCCTGATTCAGGAAAAAACCGGGACCCAGGTAATCCTGGGGACCCATGATTACCATTAATGTGAGGGGTCAGGCTTGCTTTATTGGCATTATCTGTGCCGTCATGGGGTCACAAAGGCTGTGGTAGATAACGCCAATAACACAAGCCTGACCCCCGTTTTTCAGAAACCATACACAAAATTTGTTGACCAGGATTATAAAGAAAGGAAGATTCCATGGCAGAAGCTGTGATAAAACTTGGTAGAAAAAAGCAGAAAAGTTTGTTTATAGACAAGGTCAAAGAAATTCTACCGGAAGGTGGAAACCTGAATGCCTGTCTCACCTGCGGGGCATGTGCGTCAGGCTGCCCTGCCACAGGGCTCGCTGATATGGACCCGCGCAAATTCCTGCGCATGGCGGCCCTGGGCATGGATGAAGAAATTGCCGCCTCGGACTGGCCCTGGATGTGCACCATGTGCATGCGCTGCATCTATGTATGCCCCATGAAAATCGACATTCCCCAGCTGATCTTCAATGCCCGGGCCATGCGGCCCAGAGAGGAAAGGCCCAAAGGAATCCTGGGTTCCTGTGACATGGCCTTGAAAAACGATACCACATCCGCTATGGGTACCACAGAAGAGGATTTTGAATTTGTTATAGAGGATGTACTGGAAGAATACAGAGAAGCCCAGCCGGAATTTGCAGACATGGAAGCACCCATTGACAAGCAGGGGGCCGAGTTTTTCCTGAACCAGAACTCCAGAGAACCTGTGACAGAACCGGATGAACTGGTGCCCTTATGGAAGATCCTGCACCTGGCCGGTGTGGACTGGACCTACGGCAGCAAAGGCTGGGCCGGGGAAAACTACTGCATGTTCCTGGCAGACGACGATGCCTGGAAACATATCACAAAAATGAGTGTCGACCAGGCCAACAAGCTGGGGTGTAAGACGTTCCTCAATACCGAGTGAGGGCACGTGACCTTCTCAGTCCGGGCCGGACTGAAAAAATTCAACCTGGAACATCAATTTGAAGTAAAAAATCTGTATGAATACTATGCCAAATGGATCCGTGAAGGAAAACTCAAGGTCAACTCCGACTGGAACAAAGACCTGAAGATCAAATTCACGGTACAGGATCCCTGCCAGATCGTGCGCAAAAGCTATGGAGATCCCATTGCCGAAGACCTGCGGTATGTGGTCAAATCCGTGGTAGGAGAAGAAAATTTCATCGACATGCAGCCCAACCGCTCCAACAACTACTGCTGCGGCGGCGGCGGCGGGTTCCTCCAGTCCGGGTTCAAGGAGGAACGCCTGCAATACGGCAAGATCAAAGATGACCAGATCAAGGCCACCGGTGCAGACTATTGCATTGCCGGCTGCCACAACTGCCATGCCCAGATCCATGAACTGAGCGAACATTATGGCGGCAACTACCCGGTGGTGCATTTGTGGACCCTCATCTGCCTGTCCCTGGGAATCTTGGGTCCCAATGAAAGAGAATACCTGGGAGATGATTTAAAAGAGGTCAATGTCTTTCACCCGGAAACCGCCATGTAAGATTCCTTCAGTGTTATCATTCGGGCCGGCCCGATCCAATGGGCCGGCCCTTTTTTGTCCCACACCCTGGCCCGGTGACATCTTTTTTATAGTCCTGCTCCTGTCCTACACGGTGAATTCATTCTTGACGTGATCTTCGTGGTTTTAAAAAAATCAATTTACTTTTACCCCCATATGTTTCCTGATATGAAATTTTCAGACAATATCAGCTCCGCATCAGATAAAAGTTGACAAACAGCAAACATTCAGGTAGCCAGAAACCTAAGGGTACAAAAACCGGGCAACCAAAACAATTCCAACCACAAAAGCAAACCTGCAAAAAAAAGGAGATGTCAGCATGAAAAAATCGGGTGTAAAACAAAGCATTTTAGTAACAGGTGCGGCCATTCTGGTGATCTTTGCCATGGGATGCATTCTGCCCGCCTTCGCCAACACCGTTAAATTCGGCCATGTTGCTCCGCCCTTCCATGGCCAGGCCAAAGGGGTGGATGCGTTTGCAGATTACGTGAAGGAAAAAACCAACGGCAAAATCGAGATTGCCACTTTTCCGGCCGGTCAGCTGGGCGGGGAACGCTCCATGGCAGAACAGGTACAGGCCGGGACCCTGCAGATCGCAGCCCTGACCACAGCGGTTCTCCAGAATTTCGTCCCCGAGTCCGCCATTCTGGATATGCCCTTTATTTTTCCGGACCGCAAAACCGCCTACGCCACCCTGGATGACCCGGAAGTGAAGGAACGGATTTTCTCCTATTTTCCCAAAAAAGGTTTTATCGCCATCGGGTGGACGGAAAACGAATTCCGGGATTTCACCAACAACAAGCGGCCCGTCCGAACCCCGGATGACATCAAGGACCTCAAGGTCCGGGTCATGGAATCCCCGGTCTACCTGGACACCTTCAAGCAGCTGGGCGCATCGCCGGTGGGCATTCCATTTCCGGAAACCTACAACGCCCTGCAGACCGGTGTCATCGATGCCCAGGAAAATCCCATCCTCACCTCCATTCTCATGAAGTTCACCGAAGTCACCAAATACGTGACCAGGACCCAGCACAGCCTCGCCGAATGCGTCATCGTGGTGTCCGTGGATTACTGGAACAGCCTGACCCCTGAAGAGCAGCAGATTTTCAGGGAAGCGGCCGATCTGTGCATCGACACCAACCGGACCGAGAACGCTGCCCTGCATGAATCTTTGCCCAAACTCGACATGTCCATTGACGAATTTGCCAAGGCCAACAGCATCGAGATCATCGACCTGACCCCGGAAGAGCGCGAAGTGTTCCGGGTGGCCATGACCCCGGTGTGGGACAAATACAGGGAAAAAATCGGGGATGATCTGTTTGATTTTGTACTGGCAAAAATTGCAGCCCACAAACAGTAAGATCTGCTGCATCCAGCAGCATGTCACCGAAATTATAAGCCTCCAACCAAAATTGAAGGAGCGGCATACATAAATTGTTTTTGCCGCTCCTTCGGGAGAACCTCCCTTGCAGCGATTTTTTACCTTCATCAACCGCGTGGAAAACATCACCCTGGTGTGGACAATTCTGGTCTTGGCTGCCATTGGGTTTGTTCAGGTCATTGCCCGGTACGTGTTCAACTATTCTTTCACCTGGTTTGAAGAACTGGGCCGGTACCTGGGGGTGTTTGTGGCATTTTTAGGTGCATCCATCGGGGTGCGTACCGGCAGCCATTTTACCATGGACCTTGTGGTATCCCACATGCGGCGGCCCTGGCAGGGACTGGTCAGGGCGTTCACCAACTGCCTGGCCGCAGGATTTTTCCTTATTGTAGCGTATCATTCCTGGAAAATTTTGCTGCGCATGTACGGGTATGAAACCACTTCCCCCACCATGCAGATCCCCATGTACATCGCCTATCTTCCAATACCGGTGTTTTCAGTATTCATTGCTGTCCGGTTTCTGATCCAGGCATTCAAACAGGGCCTGAAAGGGGCAAACCCATGATCCTGACCATCTGTATCTGCTTTGCTTTGCTGCTGTTTCTGGGCGTGCCTATTGCCGTAATATTGGGCATAACCACCCTGGTATCTCTGGTGTTTTTTTCCTCCACACCCCTGACCATCATCACCCAGCAGCTGTTCAACGCCCTGGACCAGTTCGTACTCCTGGCCATTCCCTTTTTCATCCTGGCCGGGGCCGTCATGACCCGGGGTGGCATCGCCCGGCGGCTCATCGCTTTTGTCAACGCCCTGGTGGGGTGGTTCCCAGGAGGTCTTGCCATGGCCGGGATCCTGGCCTGCATCTTTTTTGCCGCCATTTCCGGATCTTCCCCTGCCACGGTTGTGGCCATCGGTTCCATCATGATTCCGGCCCTGGTCAAGGCCGGATACGGGGAGAAATTTTCCTTAGGGCTTATCACGGTGTCCGGCTCTCTGGGCATTGTGATCCCGCCTTCCATTCCCATGATTCTCTACTGCCTGGTCATGAACGTGTCAGTGGCCGAAATCTTCATGGCCGGGGTGATGCCCGGACTGCTCATCGGGTTTTGCCTGATGGTGTACACCTTTTTTGTGGCAAAGAAAAAAAACTGGCGCATTGAACAAAAAGCATCGCTTTCCCTGCTCATTCAGACGGGCAAAGACGGCATCTGGGCGCTGCTGCTTCCGTTTATCGTGCTGGGAGGCATCTATTCGGGAGTGTTCACCCCCACGGAAGCCGCTGCCGTATCCGTGGTATATGCCCTGTTTGTGGAGATGGTCATCTACAGAGAATTCGGCCTTAAAGACCTGACAGGTGTTTGCCAGGAGGCGGCCATACTGTCGGCATGCCTGCTGTTTATTTTATCGTGTGCCATGACCTTTATCTGGCTGCTCACAGCCGAGCAGGTTCCCCACCAGCTGGCTGATATCATCATCTTGTATATTGACAGCCCCTGGATGTTTCTGCTCACCGTCAACATTCTGTTCCTGATCCTGGGGTGTTTCATGGATGATGTGTCCGCCATGCTTGTGCTGGCCCCATTATTTTTAGAAACCCTGAACCGGTACGGCATCGATCTGGTGCATTTCGGCATCGTCATGGTGCTCAACATCCAGATGGGGATGCTCACCCCGCCCTTCGGCCTGAACCTGTTTGTGGCTTCGGGCATCACCAAGGAACCCATCATCAAAATCGCCCGGGGCGTAGCACCGTTCCTGGTGATCATGCTGGCCTGTCTGATGCTGGTCACCTACATCCCCTGGATTTCCCTGGCATTGCCCAACTGGCTGCTCAAATAGGGGCCGGCACAACTGAGACTGACACAAAGGAGATACATGATATCACCGGACCTGAAAAAACAGTTTTTGGCCATTGTGGACCCGACCCGGTGGCTGGACAAAAAAGAACAGCTCTTCTGCTATGCCTATGACGCGTTTGTGGAAGAGTCCATGCCTGATGCCGTGATTTTCCCTGAAACCACCGATGAGGTGTCCCAGATCCTGGCCCTGGCCTCGGCCCACAAACTCCCGGTTACGGGCAGAGGCGCCGGCACTTCGGTGTGCGGCGCCCCGGTGCCGGTACACCACGGCCTGGTAATCTGTTTTTCCAAGATGGACCGAATCATTGAAATCAATACCAGAGACCGGTACATCATTGTGGAACCCGGGGTGGTGAATGCCGATGTACAGGCAGCCCTGGCCCCTTACGGATTTTTCTTTCCCCCGGATCCCGGCTCCATGAATTCCGCCACCATCGGCGGCAACATTGCCCAGAATGCGGGCGGACCCCGGTGCCTTAAATACGGGGTGACCATGGATTACATCCTGAGCCTGGAGGTGGTGCTGGCCTCGGGCAAGGTGATCACATTCGGCAGCAAAAACATCAAGGATGTCACCGGGTACAAGCTGGCCGCCCTGTTCTGCGGGTCAGAAGGCACCCTGGGACTGGTCACCAGGGCGATCCTCAAGGTGGTGCCCCTGCCGGAAACCGTGAAAACCATCATGGCCACCTTCAAAGACCTGGATGACACGGCAAAGGCGGTCACCGACATTATCGGATCAGGGATCCTCCCGGCGGCAATGGAACTGATGGACCAGCTCACCCTGAACGCCATCGAGGACAAGGCCGGCCTGGGCCTGGACAGGGAAGCTGCCGGCACCCTGCTCATCGAGGTGGACGGGGTGGCAGAAGCCTGTGACAAACAGATCAAACAGATCTCGGAAAAACTGGTTGCCAACCATGCCTTCAACATCCAGGAAGCAGGATCTGCCGAAGACAGAGAACGGCTGTGGACGGCCCGTCGTTCCGCCTACGGCGTGTTTGCCAAGCTGGCCCCGGACATTATTTCAGAAGATGTCACCGTGCCCGTAAGCCGGGTCCCGGAAATGGTGCGGCGCATCATACAGATCACGGATAAATACAAGCTGCGGGTGGGGGTCCTGGCCCATGCCGGGGACGGCAACATGCACCCCATGATCCCTGCGGACAAAAGCAATGCCGAAGAGTGGTCCCGGGTGCTGGCTGCGTTTGACGAGATCTTTCAGGCAGCCGCCGACCTGGACGGCACCCTGTCGGGGGAGCACGGCATCGGCCTGGCCAAATCAAAACACCTGCCCCTGGTCATGAACCAGGACACCATCGATTTCATGAAAACCATCAAGCAGGCCGTGGATCCGGACGGCATACTGAACCCGGGAAAATTCGTATGACAGACCAGCCCATCCAGAACTGCGGCAAATGCGGCCTGTGCCTGTCCGTGTGCCCGGTGTACCAGGTGCTCAAACAGGAGCAGGCATCCCCCCGGGCCCGGCTCCAGCTCATCAAAGCGTTTGAAAAAAAAGATCTGTCCGCATCTCCTCTGCTCAAAGACCTGGTTTCCCAGTGCCTGATGTGCGGGGCCTGCAAGGTGGCCTGTCCATCCGGCATCAACCACTATGCCAAATTCATGGAGATGCGCCAGAAGCTGGCCAAATCCCAGCCCGACCCACCGGCCATCCGGAGTCTTGTGTATCTGCTGGCAAAGGAATACCGCCTGCGCATGGGTGCGGGACTTGCCAGGATCGGCCGCCGCCTCACCCCGGCGGCTTTAGAAAAAAAATACAAAATCGGCACCATCCCGGTAAGCCGGTTTCCTGCGCTGAACCGCCGGCCCTTCCGCAGCACCCTGCCCCGGGTGTCTCCTGCCAGGGGCGGCCCAAGAGGCGATTCCAGGAGTAATCTCATAGGTCATCCCATGGGCGACCCCACAGGCTATTCCAGGGACAACCCCAGAGGCCGGGTGGTCTACTTCACCGGATGCGCCACCAACTTTCTGTTTGCCGATACCGGACATGCCACCGTGAATATCCTCACCCGTCTGGGGTATGAGGTGGTGATTCCCCCGTCCCAGACCTGCTGCGGCATCCCCATGATGTTCCACGGGGCAAGGGACCAGGCCGTCGAAAACATGGCGGTCAACCTGACAGCCATCCAGGAAGCCATGCGTGAAAACAGCAGCGATACCACGGAGAACGCCCAGGATGCGGCCGCGGAAAACTGCGATGCCATGGGTAAGGCTTGCGATGAAGCAGCAAAAAACTGCGATGCAGTGATCGTGGACTGCACCACCTGCGGAGCGGCCCTGAAAGATGAATACCCGGCACTGATGAATACCCTGGACCCCGGCCGCCATAAGGCCCTGACCCAACAGATCGCCCTGGCCCAAAAGACCACCCCGGACATGCCTGACACCATTGCCGCAAAAACCCGGGATATTCTCTCGTTTCTCCATGACCACATAGATGACCTGGCAGCAGCCATGAAACCGGACACCCCGAAGCACAAGGTGATCTACCATGCCCCCTGCCATTCGAAAAACAGCTTCAATTCCCTGGCAAAGATTCTGGACCTGATCAAGGCCCTGCCCTGCTTTGACTACATTCCGGTGCCGGATGCGGCAGCCTGCTGCGGCGGCGGGGGCACCTTTTTTTATGAATACCCGGATATTTCCCAGAAAATGATGGCAAAAAAACTGATCAGTGCCCGGGCTGCCGGGGCTGATTTCTGGCTCACGGACTGCCCGGTGTGCCGGATCAACCTGCACGGCAGCCTGTCTGAAAAAGACAACCTCACCGTAGTTCACCCGGTAACCCTGATCAGCAAAGGACTGGGATCATGAAAATCGATCTGGAAAAAGGCCGCACCCACATCACCGTGGATCTCCCCGACAAAACCCTTCTGTCTGTGATCCAGGGAAAAGAGGTGCCCCCCCTTTCCATGGACCAGGCAGCGGCCGTCCTTCAAAAAGGGATTCAGGACACAGCCCCGCCGGGCATTGCAACACAAAAAGTAGCGGTCATCATCCCGGATGACACCCGGCTGTGGGCCAGAGGAGACCTGTTTGTGCCCGCCATCATCCAGACCCTGGCAGACCTGGGCGTGCCTGATGACCACATCACGGTGATCATCGCCCTGGGCACCCATGCCCCGATCCCGGACACCCGGTTCATGCTTCTGGCCGGCCAGGCCAGTGTCAGCCGGGTGCGCATCTGCAATTCTGCCGGCCTGGACCCCTCCCGGCTGATAGACATCGGAAAAACCTCTCGGGGCACCTGCCTGTCCGTGACAAAAGAAGCGGTGGACGCGGATCACATCATCATTTTCGGCGGGGTCCTGCACCATCTCATCGCCGGATTCGGCGGAGGCAGAAAATATATCCTGCCCGGCATTGCCGGATATGACAGCATCCAGCAGAACCATTCCCTGGCATTTGACGACACCGGCCGGCCCCATACCCTGGTGCGCCAGGCTGTCACACACGGCAACCCGGTTCATGAAGACATGATGGAAGGGGCAGATCTGTTTTTACAGAACAAAACCGCATGTTACGCAGCGGTTGCAGCCAACGGGGCCGGGGAGATCTTTTATGCGGCTGCCGGAGACCTGCACCCCACCTTTGACCGGGGATGCACAGCCCTGAACAGGGCCTGCTGTGTCACAGTCCCTGAAAAAGGGGATTTTGCCCTGGTGTCTGCCGGCGGGTTCCGCACCGACGGCCAGCTCTACCAGGCCACCAAAGCCCTGTTCAACATAGTGGGCGTGGTCAAAGACGGCGGTCCCATCCTGTTTGTGGCCGGGTGTGACCAGGGCGTGGGCAATCCGGATTTTGCCAGGACCCTGCAAGCGTACCGCACTTGCCCGGAAGACCTGGGAAAGGCCCTGACCCGGTCCTTTCACATGCCGTCCTACGTGGCATTCCGGCTCATGGACCTTTTGAACCGGTTTGCCGTCTCCCTGGTGTCGGATCTGCCCGATGATCTGGTCCGAAATTCAGGATTCACCCCGGTCACCGATATCCAGGCCTGGACCGCATCATTGACCGGCAAAGGATATGTGATCCCTTTCGGAGAGAACATCCTCCCCCGGGTCACCCCCCTGTAACCCCTTTAGGAGAGGGCATCATGGATGAACAGATCATATCCCGGAACATCAAAACCCTGCGCACCCGCAAAAAACTCACCCTGGACGAACTGGCCCGCCGCACCGGCTTGACCAAAGGGTATCTCTCCAAGGTGGAGCGGTCCAAAAAAGCCCCGCCCTATTCCACCCTCACCCGCATTGCCGGTGCCCTGGACGTAGCGGTCACGGCAATTCTTTCCCAGACCGTTGCCCCGCCCGAAGATGTCCGCCTGTTTGTATCCCGTGCCTGCGACCGCACCATCATAGAAGAGACCCCCCAGTTTGCCGGATATGACTACGAAATTTTGGCCGGCGGAAAACCCGGCAAAAACATGGAACCCTTCATCATCCACGCCCCCTTCGAGATCCACAAAATGTACTCCCATGAAGGCGAAGAATGCATGTTCATCCTGGACGGACACCTGGAATTCATCCACGGCCACCAGACCCTGATCCTGGACCCCGGCGACAATGTCTACTTTGACTCCAACATCCCCCATGCCGGCAAAAGCTTAGGAAAAAAAAAAGCCCGTCTCCTGGTGGTCATCTATTTTTACAAGCGCAACCAGGTGTAAGAAACACTGCACCCTTGACATGATTTTTTTGCGCCGGTATCGTCTGGTTCGTCCAGACTGATCGAACACCTTCCAAAAACCGGCGGAAGTCAGGCGATCAGCACAAAGGCATACCGGTTGGGTTCATGCTGGTCTTCGCACCCCCACCTGCACTTCAATATGGCCCGCCGGTCAAACACAATTTCATCCGGCGAAATCACCACCGCGGTCTCAGCCTCTTTTTTCTTTGCCATTTCGATGTACTTTTCCATGTCTCCCGGTTCCGTATTGATTTGATTTTGGTTTTACAGATTACAGATAGCCAAACAGCTGAGAAAGGGTTTGTTTGACGTTGTGTTGATCCTTTTCTGACAGGTGGCCGATCTTTCTGAGGATAAACCGATTGTCGAGGGTAAATAATTTCATCCGTACGACAGACGGTGCTGTCAGGCCGGATTGTCTTTTGTCTGTAATCGGGCAGTCCAATGGCCAGGGTTCATTTTTCCGGCTGGTGATCATCGCCAGCACAGCGTGTTCAATTTTCCTGTTGAAGCATTCGTTCCGGGACAAAACCAGAGCCGGTCTGCGTTTTCTTTGCGCTGAGTCGGTAAACGGAAACGGTACAACCACGACATCAAACGGGTTATAAATCACTATACGCTTCCTCATCGTTTTGGGATTCCCATTCATTCAGGGTCGGAATCAGCGCATTGCTGAACTCAATATCGATGGGTCTGGCTTTCCTGATCTTGATCATGTCATCTTCAATTTCAAAAGCGATCACATCACCCGCATCAAGCCCAAGCCGTTCTCTTACTGTTTTGGGCACGGTGGCCTGATATTTTTTGGTGAGTTTGCTGATAACTGTTCGCATTGGTACCTCCTGCTGAATAGATGTATTACGGGTAATACTATCATGCTGTGCAATACATTACAATCGGTTACCCGATGAAAATCTGATGACCTCACCTTGATTTTTTTAATCAAAATCAGATATTCTGCCCCGGCTGATTTTTTTTGCTCCGGGATCGAAGCACCCATTGAAACAATGCCTGCAACAAAAAGAGCACGGCCAGGAGATGGAATCCGGTAAAACCCCGGGCCGCTTCCCCGAATGCACCCAACACTGCCGGGCCGACAAAGAATCCGATTCCCCAGAAAAGATAGAACGCTCCGGATATGGTTCCTTTTAACGAATCCCCCACAGAATTGTTCAGCCATGACAGGGCGGATACGCAGAACACGCCAAGCCCGAAACTGGTTACAAAAAGCCATGGATACATCACCCATCCATCCCTGCCCGGAAACATCCAAAGCCCTGCGGCGATCATTAACAATCCCCGGATCATGGTCTTTGTCCGTCCGTGCCGGTCAGATATGGGGCCGGTAATGATCTGGGACAGGCTGATGCCGATATAAAACAGCGTGAAAAACCCGCCGACTTGCGCCTGTGTAAAGCCCTTTTCCTGGATCAGAAAACCGGGCAGCACTGTCAGGGAAATGCCGTATCCGGCACCATAAAGAATGATGCCGGAAAACACAGCCAGCATGCCCGGATGGGCAAGAAGCTTTTTCAAACCGCTTGTATCCATCGTATCCAGGGCAGCATCATAGACACAAGCATCTGCCCTGGGATCTTTGACCGTCACAAAGATGAGAAAAGCGCCCAGGACACCAAAAAGGGCAAACAGGACAAAGGGTTCATTTTTCACCCAAACTCCTGCCATCAGAATACCGAAAGCACTGCCAACGGTGAGACCCAGGTGGAGCGATGCATTGTAGAACCCGATCACTTTTCCTTTTGCCCCGGGATAAAGCATGGATAAAAGGGCGGGTGCCAGTGCCCACAAAGGTGCCTCACCGATTCCCTGGAGCAGCCGCCCCAGAAAGACCATCTCCTGGGTATTTGAAAAACAGTACATGAGTCCGGAGGCTGAACAGATCAGGTACCCGCTCAGCAGAAAGCGCCGGAACCCATATCGGTCAGACAGGCGCCCTATGGGAAACTGGAGCAACACAAACGGGACGGCAAACGCAGAGGCCAGATAGCCAACAGTCTTTAAAGACCCGGTAAAGGTAATGATTTTCTGGGGAAGCAAAGGGACGATCATCCCGACCCCGAACATGAACAGGAATACTGACAGATTCAACCCAATGATGGATATCCGTTTTTCCATAATAATTCCGCCTGTGATTTATGTCCCCACGCTTGCGCAGAAAAAATGCCACACAAATGCACTACTCCGGCTTCTTCCTGAACAAAAA
>JAABSA010000001.1 GCA_011390635.1 Desulfotignum sp.
TATTCTCCCGGTTTGTTCGGGAGGAATATATGATAAGGTTCCTTCAACAATATTGGAATTTTTATAACTGCTTTTTTCTTTTATAACGGCACATGCTATTCCGAAGTCGATAATTTTTACCTTTCCGGTATCTGGATTCATAACAATATTGGAAGGATTGATATCCTTGTGGATAATGCCGACACAATGGATTTCATCGAGGCCTTCGATGACTTGAACGGCAATATCCAGAACCTGTTCAAGGGAAAAGCGTGTTTGATTCAAAAGCAGATCAAGGGAGGTAGCCCCGAAATCTTCCACAAGCATTACAAAAGTATCATTGAAGCACTCAAGTCCATATGTCTTAATAATTTTCAAAGAGGGTTGAAAAGACTGAGTGACGGCATATTCATTATGATAGCGACCAATTTCTTCCTTATCCGGCAGTTCAGGCTTCAGAACCTTTAATATAATCGATTCTCCATTTCTTTGGCTGGCACGGAAAACACTTGTGCTGTGGCTTTCGTAAAGCTTCTGATGAATCTGATATTCAAGAATTCTCTCCACTGCCGAAAATCCTTTTTCAAAAAATTAACAAGAGAATTTTTCCAGATGCAAACAGAAGTGATTAGTAGATTCAGAGGTGTATAGCAGGTTTAATAATTTACAATATTATAAAAAAAGGAAATGTCAATAAGTTTATGGTTTTTTTGTTACGAAGTCAGATAGAAGCCTCAAAACTCAACATAATTGACCCAACCATAAACTATCCTCCGAAATTCAAAACAATCCATCCAGCCTGACGTGAGTGTAACAATGTAGTACCTGTGTCCAAGCATAATAGATATTGAGGGGTCCATTGTCCAGTCAGGTTGTTGCTCAAAGAACAGCTTTTTCAGGCCAGCGTGTGGACAACTTCGATGCGGTCATACGGCAGACCGCAAAATCTACAATATGGTTTGATTTGAAGGTTAAAAACAAGATGCCGGGTCCGCATTATTATTGTCGTACACCAGGCCGGCAGCGTTGTGGAAGGTGTATCATCCATCTTTTTTGAATGGCAGGAAATTTGGCGGTATCGGCGCCGGTTTTCTGCTTTCCGGTGTTGCTTTTTCCCTTTATCCGTCTGTTTTTTAATATGGGTGTGAATGCCATGTTTTGGGTAAACAACAATACTGTAGATTTTCCCGATCCATAAAACCCGCTGACCCAGACTGCCGGTTGCCGGGCCTGGTTGATTTTTTACGGTTGAACCTGAATCCGAATTTTGTTGAGTGTGTGTTTTTTTTCCAGCGTGACCACCAAGCTATTATCTGTTCCATTATAGAAATTATGACTGATCAACGCAAAACTACATGGGAGGGAAGAATAGATTAATGATTGGGGTTCATTTCCTTGTCATATTCAGCAATGGCACCCGATACCTGCCGAACAAGCTTCCGGGTGTTATAGATAGGATCTGGCACCAGTGTAATTTTTTTTGAAATAGGGATTGTCCAGATGGGAATGCGTTACCTGCCGTCCCCGGCCCGGGGCATGGATAAACCAGCTGCTGCCGGTATAAATGCCCACATGGAAGCCGTTTTTTTTCTCGGGAATGGCAAAAAATACCAGATCTCCGGGTACCAGCTGGTGCCGGGGAATTTTTCGTCCCTGGCTGAACTGGGCACTGGCTGTTCTGGGAACCTGAATCCCTGCATTCTGGTGGGTATAGAGTACCAGGCCGCTGCAGTCAAATCCCCGGCCAGGGGTATGACCACCCCAGCGATATGGGGTGCCGATACTTTCAACAGCCGTTTGTACGATGATTTTACGGGTATCTGTCAGAAAAGATAGATCAGTGGCCGGTAATCGGGACTGTGTTTTGTCCGGTGGCAAATGTCCCCGGGATACGGAGGCTTTGTGGTCTGCGCAGGCCAGGCAGGTCAATGCAAGGCCCAGTAATATATAATGCCGACCATGGGGTTTCATTGCTTATCCCATCAGATCAATGATCGTGCCCATTATGTCATCGGAGGCCTGGATGGTTTTGGCATTGGCATCAAAGCCATGCAGGGCCGTCATCTGCTGGACCATTTCCCGGGCGATGTCTGTATTGGATAATTCCTTGAGGGACCCGTCGTTTTTAAGGGGATCTTCCACCAGTGGGCCAGGCCTAAGATCTTTGGAAATAACAGTGGCTACACCCCGGGGTCTGGCCCCAATATTGTGTGCCCGGCTTGAGTTAAAATCATCAGACAACGCATTGGCAACATTATTGGCACTGACGGCTATCTGATTGGAAAATGCCTGTAGTGCCGATGCATTATTTTGAACGGCTGAAATCATGTTTGTCTGCCTCCATCATTATTTTTATTGCGTATTGCCCAAAAACCATGCAAAAACCATGCAGGATTTTTTTGTATTACCACAAAATCTTGTAGGTCAGTGCTATGGTTTGTTTTTCAAGGGGGCCTGTTCCGGCAAATTATCCAATATTCAGTCCTGATTTGACAATAATTGTCAGGATTTGTCACTATATATTTGCCATACGCCGGGGTGCTTGGTCAAGCGACCTTACAATTTCAATTGATTTGTCGCAATCGGTCTGATATTTTTTATATGGTACTATCGTCCGGGATATTACATAAAATAATGATGCGTGCAGGAAAAAACGGTTTCCGGCCGGCAGTTCAGTTGCCATTTCACTGTGCAATGGGTTTGTCCGAGGGTTTGTCCAAAATTTTGAATCATACAACCAAAAAAAGGAGAGTATCCATGTTTTCCACTGACAATACCGTCATGCTTCTGGTGGATGTCCAGGGTCAGCTGGCCCAGTTGATGTATGAGAAAGAAAAACTGTTTGGGTCTCTGGCGATACTTATCAAGGGAATGAAAGTGCTGGGAGTGCCGATTCTCTGGATGGAGCAGATACCTGCCAAGCTTGGGCCCACAGTGGCGGATATCCAGCAGTTGATGGCAGGGGAATCTCCCATTGAAAAGGATGTCTTTTCCTGTTGTCAGGATCCGGTATTCATGGAAAGATTTGATGCCCTGTCCAGAAACCAGATATTGATAACCGGTATTGAGACCCATATCTGTGTGTTTCAGACAGCCTATGAATTGCGCAACAAAGGGTATGAAGTCCAGGTTGTATCAGATTGTGTGTCATCCAGAACCAAAGAAAACAAAGAAGTCGGACTTCAGAGAATTGTGCAGTCAGGGGCTCAGATCACCTCAGTGGAAATGATATTGTTTGAGCTGATGCGAAGGGCCAGAGGGGATCATTTCAGGCAGATCGTGAAATTGATCAAATAAGCGCGGTGGTTTCCCCAAAAGGTTATATTGTCAGATCAATAGCCCGGGTGTCTTTCCCAGGCAAGGTGTTGACCTTTGTATATTGGTCGGAACCGGTTCTGATATTGCCGAATGCCTGGGATTCATTGGCAGCAGTACGTTCTCGGGCCTGGAGAATCATCAGTTCAGATGCTGCTTTTGCAGCCAAAGCAGCGGCCCGGGATGCCACTTTGATATCCTGGGGAGAAGGACTGGCCGGAGCAAGGGCCGCTCTTCTGACCTGCTGCATTTTCCGAATGGTGGCCTGGGGATCTCCGGGCACCGGTGCGGCATCAATGCTGACCTCTCCGGCAACAGCATAGTTTTGGCCATCCGGCCCCCTTTTATATGTAAAACTGGCACCAGACGTGACTATGCCTGCACCAGCGGCCACATGGGCCATTTCATGCTGCCTGACCTGGGTGTCGGCATTTTTGAGTTCAGCCAGCAGCATACGTTCAGCCGTGGTGAGTGCCCCTGGGGATGATGCAGGATCTGTCTGGGCATGGGGAGTTGATTCCTGGGTGTCAACATCTTGTCTCGTGCCCCGGGATGGTTGATCTACCGGTCTGTTATCAGTATCCCGCGGGGACAATGGCACATTTTTTGGTGCCCCGAAAACAGGATTGCCGGGAGCAGAATATATATTGCCGGAAATCTGGTTTATGGCCATGATCTTTCATCCCAGGATCGTAAAATATTTGTGAACCTTTGGGCAGTATAATGCGAATCTGTATTATTTGCAAGACTGCAGTTGTTTTTCACGTTCCCACAAATTAATTGACAATAAAAGTATATTTGCGTATTATTACAAGATTCGTTACGGCAATGTTTTGTTCTATGGCGATGGCTGGCTGCTGATAAAAACAGGTTTCATTTATTTTCAAGGGTTGTCTCATGGCGCGGGATGCACGGCTTTCAAGAAAAACAAAAGAAACACAGATTGAGATTCAAATAGATCTGGATGGAACAGGCAAGGCGGACATCACCACGGGCATTGCCTTTTTTGATCATATGCTCACCGCTTTCTGTATTCATGGTTTTTTTGATCTTAAAATTATAGCCATGGGTGACCTGGATGTTGACTTGCATCACACAGTGGAAGACACAGGTCTTGTCTTGGGGCAGGTTTTTTTTGCTGCCCTGGGTGACAAACAGGGGATTCAGCGGTTTGGCAACAATTGCGTGCCAATGGATGAAGCCCTTTCCAGCGTTACTGTCGACTTGTCCAACAGGCCCTATCTTGTGTATAATTTTCCGGAAAACCTCACATCAGGTACTGCGTTTGACGCATTTCTTGCCAGGGAATTTTTCCAGGCATTCTGCACTGAAGGCAGATTCAACCTTCATATCAATACCCATTACGGCAGCAATGAGCACCATGTGCTGGAATCAATATTCAAGGCCATGGGAAGATCTTTGCACCAGGCAACCCGGATTGACGATAAGATTGCAGGCACACTTTCCAGCAAAGGCACCCTGTGATCACCTCCTGATTTACCAGCGGGTGACAACACCCGGCATAAAGAAGATATAAGATTTATGATTATCATACCTGCAGTTGATATTAAACAGGGTAAGTGTGTCCGGCTGCTCCAGGGGCGCATGGAAGATGCTACCCATTATTCGGATGATCCTGGAACAATGGCACTTAAATGGGAAAAACAGGGTGCCCGATTGATCCATGTGGTGGATCTGGACGGGGCATTTGCCAAATCCGCTAAAAATTTTGATACCATTTTACACATTCTGGACCAGGTGTCCGTACCCATCCAGGTTGGTGGCGGAATCCGGGATATTTCCACCATTGAGAAATATATTGCCGCGGGTGTGTCACGGGTTATCATCGGCAGTGAAGCCGTGTATCGACCGGAGTTTGTAAAGCAGGCCTGTAAATTGTTTGAAGGCAAAATTGTAGTGGGTATTGATGCCAGAAACGGGATGGTTGCAGTCGAAGGCTGGAGCCGCACATCCGATACCCGTGCCGTTGACCTGGCAAAACAGTTTGAAGCCTCGGGCGTGGCTGCCATCAATTTTACCGATATCCACAGGGACGGGATGCAGACCGGTCCGAATATCGAAGAAACCGCAGCCCTTGCACAGGCGGTTTCCATACCCATTATCGCTTCCGGAGGGGTCGCCACCATTGCAGATATAAAAAATCTGTGTAAGATCGCAGCATTCGGGGTGACCGGCGTTATTACAGGGAAAGCACTCTATGAAGGCAGCCTTGATTTAAAAGAAGCCATACGGATTTCAGCAGCAGCATAATCATTCATCAGGGTGATTGACAAGTTATTTTATGTACTTAATTTTAGGTACTATGGCATAACCGTTTGAAATTTTGGAGTCATGACCTGAAGCGATGTTTATTCCTGAGGATAAAATTTCAGAAATCCTAAACACATCAGACATTGTTGATATCGTATCAGAATCTGTTATTCTCAAAAAATCAGGCCAGAATTTTTTTGGTCTGTGTCCTTTTCATTCAGAGAAAACCCCGTCGTTTTCAGTGAATCCGGCCAAACAGATTTTTTATTGCTTTGGATGCAGTGCCGGTGGGAGCGCTATCTCCTATGTGATGAAATATCACGGGCTTTCTTTTGTAGAAGCGGTTAAAATGCTGGCCCGCAAATACAATATTGTTATTGAAACCCCGCAGCTCGATCCGGCCAGGCGCAAAGAAATTGCCTTGAAAGAAGCATTATTCGGCCTTAATAAAAAAATCATGGCATATTATAGCAGTATTCTTGCACAAAACACAAAAGCCGACGGTGCCAGACAATACCTGGAAAAAAGGGGAATTACCCAAAAAACCATTGATGCGTTTCATCTTGGATATGCCATGGACCAGTGGGATGGGGTGGTCACTTTTTTTAAAAATGAAAAAATCAGCCGCCAGGCAGCGCTGCAGTCTGGATTGATTCTGCCCAGAAAACAAAACAATGGATTTTATGACCGGTTCAGAAATCGGATCATGTTTCCTATTTTTGATATTAATATGCAGGTGGCAGGGTTTGGGGGTCGGGTTATGGATGACCAGATGCCCAAATATCTGAATTCACCTGAAACCCCTGTTTACAGCAAAAGCAGGATTTTATACGGACTTCATGCGGCAAAACCGTATTGCAGAAAAAATGGGACCGTATACATTGTGGAAGGATATTTTGATTTTTTAACCCTTTTCCAAAATGGCATTAAAAACACGGTGGCAAGCCTGGGAACAGCATTGACATCCGAACATGTCAGAATACTCAAAGGCTATGCCCCCACCATGGTGCTGGTATTTGATTCAGATGCAGCCGGGATCAATGCAGCAAAACGCAGCATCACCATTTTTATGAAAGAAGGTGTGGACACCCGCATACTGGTTCTGCCCCGGGGAGATGATCCTGATACCTATGTGATGAATCATGGCCCTGAAGCCTTCCTGGACCTGGCGGGTCAGGCAAAATCAGTGATGCAGTTTTTGCTCAGGACGGCCATGGATACCCATGGATTGTCTGTAGAAGGACGAATACGGATTTTAGATGAGATGAAACATCACCTGGCTGATATCCAGGACAGTGCTTTGCGGTCTGTGCACGTAAGAGAACTTGCAGAAACACTGAATATCGACGAGAGGGCGGTGCTTGAAAAAATTAAAGAACAGGTGGTTCAGAGAAAGCAGGGCCAGCCTTTTGTGCCTGACAGCCGTGGCCAGGAGCAGTCCTTTGCATCCGATCCCAGGGAAAAACAGCTTCTGGCCCTGATGCTGCATTGTCCTGATATCATACCTGAAGTGACCGCTTCCGGGGTACTGGACTGTTTTTATTCACAGCGGCTGTGTCGTATTGCAAAAATTATTGTCAATGCTGATCCGGTTGAAAAGTCTTTTGTCACCCATGTCATGGCAAAAATGGAACAGGAAAGGGACAAACAGTTGATTGCATCCCTTGCCATGGCTGACGGGTTCGGGGAAGAAACAGATCTGGGCAATACTGCGATGTCCATCATCAACAGGATTATCCGGATTAAAAAGAAAAAAGAAAATATCTTAACAGCAAAGATCATGCGTGCAGAAAAGGTCTGTGATGCTGATGTAATGGAACTGTTGAAATTGAAGCAGCAAGAGATTCGGCAAATACATGATGGGCAATAACGTTTAGCCTTTGGGAGACATTTCATGACATATAATGTAAAAAAGTCAGAAGCCAATGTGGTGATCAGCAAAACAGAATTAGAAAAGCTTATTGAAAAGGGCAAAAAACATGGTGTTCTCTCTTTTGCCGAAATAAATGATGCAATATCTGATGACGTGACCTCTTCTGATCAGATCGAAGATATTGTGGTTCAGTTTAAGGAACTTGGCATTACACTGGTGGATCTTGAAAAAGTAAAACACAAAAGTTCAGGTACCGGAACATCTGACAAGCCTGCTGTCAAACCAGGGAGCAAAAAAGAAAAAATCAGGCAGGAATCCAAACACAAAAAATCAAATATTGCCGAAAGAAAAGATTTTTTTTCATCAGTTAAAGAGCGGCCTGATCTGGAATTCGGGGCAGTAACCGATCCTGTTAAAATGTATCTCAAAGAAATGGGGATGGTCACGCTGTTAAGTCGGGAAGGTGAAATCGAAATCGCCAAAAAAATTGAAGTGGGAGAGCGGGATGTGCTGCGTGCCATGCTGGACTGTCCGATCTCCCTGACCACAATTTTTTTGTACGGGGATAAAATGGAAAAAAAATCCATGCGCCCCAAACATGTACTGCGCGATGTTGACGAAGGGGACGGGGTGGTGGATGAGGTGTCAAAGCAGGAAAAATTTTTGGAATCTCTGACCGTTATCAAAGACATCCATCAGAGCAACCAGGCCAAAAGGGATCAACTCCATGGCCTGAGAAAATCAACCAAAAAATACCAGAATCTGGTGGAAGAGATTTACCAGGGTACAGAACAGATATTTGAAGAACTCAAACGCTGGCGCTTTGAATCCAATGTTATTGATACCATTGAAAAGAGTATCCGCAGCACCATTGTCTGGTTTGATACGGTTGACATTTTAATGGAAAGATGTGCCAAAACCTTTAATGTCATGAAAGATACGATGCTCAAACAGGCCTCTGATCAGGAGAAATTTGTAGAATGGGCCACGGCCCGAACAAATCTTGATGCAGACAGCGCTGTTGTTCTGCATACGGACATACAGGCCGTCATGGACCAGGTGGCCCTGCGCAGGGAACTGATAAAAGGAGATTCTGATGATCTTCGGGCCATCACCCGGGGCATTGACAAGGGACGTAAAGACGCTGATTCTGCCAAACGCGAACTGGTCCGGGCCAATTTGCGGCTGGTTGTAAGCATTGCCAAAAAATACACCAACCGGGGTCTTCAATTTCTGGATCTGATCCAGGAAGGGAATATCGGTCTTATGAAGGCGGTGGACAAGTTTGAATACAGGCGGGGATACAAGTTCTCCACCTATGCCACCTGGTGGATCCGTCAGGCCATCACCCGGGCCATTGCTGATCAGGCAAGAACCATACGCATTCCAGTGCACATGATTGAAACCATCAACAAACTTATCAGAACCTCCAGATATCTGGTTCAGGAGATGGGCAAAGAACCGTCTCCCGAAGAAATTGCACAAAAAATGGAGATTCCCATTGACAAGGTCCGGCGGGTTTTAAAAATTGCAAAGGAACCTATTTCTTTGGAAACTCCCATTGGAGAGGAAGAAGACAGTCATCTGGGGGATTTTATTGAAGACAAGAAATTTTCCATTCCATCGGAAGCTGCCATTGACTTCAGCCTGGCGGAACAGACGCGCAAAATCCTGGCCACGTTGACACCCAGAGAAGAAAAGGTACTGCGCATGCGGTTTGGTATCGGAGAAAAATCCGACCACACCCTGGAAGAGGTGGGCAAGGATTTTACCGTGACCCGGGAGCGCATCCGCCAGATCGAGGCCAAAGCGCTGCGGAAATTACGGCATCCTACCAGGAGTAAGAAACTCAAGACCTTTATAGAAAATTAAAACTTGACTTGAAAATGTGTTTGCTATATATGATTAAAGTTTGTTTGGGTGCCAACGGTAAAGGGCCTATAGCTCAGTTTGGCAGAGCCACCGGCTCATAACCGGTCGGTCCCTGGTTCGAATCCAGGTGGGCCCACCATGACACCCTGACAGACACAGTTTGTGAAAGTAAAAATGATAAGGATGGTCAAGTCATTTATGATTATGCCTGTAAAAAAGCAACATAGAAAATAAATAAAAAAAGCGTGGCATCTCACCACGCTTTTTTTATTTGGGTTGAAAGATCATGACGCCAACCGTAAAACAGATTCTGCTCATAATCGATGACATCGCTCCCTGTGACCTGGCAGAATCATGGGATAACAGCGGGTTGTGTGCCGGCAGTCTGGATTGGCCGGTAAAAAAAATTCTGGTGGGACTTGATCCCGGTATGCAGGTGATGCGCGCCGCCCAAGAGTGGAAAGCAGATATGGTGCTTACCCACCATCCCTTGTTTATCACACCTGAAAAGACCATTGATTTCAGTCAGATGCCTGGATCTGCCATTGCCATGGCAGCAAAAGAACATATTGCCATTGTCTGTGCACACACCAATCTGGATAAAGCCCGAAACGGGCTGAATGATTTTTTTGCAGACCGCATCGGCATTACGGTAACCCACCCCCTTGTTCCAGACCCTTATGTTTCAGCGCAACACTGCACCGGGACCGGTATCGGAAGAATCGGACAGGTAACCTCTTCCATTTCCCTGGCGCGGATGGTGTCTGACATCAAAAAACAGCTGGGCATCCAACAGGCAAGGGTTGTGGGAGACATGGATATCATGGTTAAAAAAATTGCCCTGTGTACAGGTTCGGGCGGATCTCTGGTGCCGGCTTTTTTACATTCCGGTGCAGATCTGTTTATCACCGGTGATATAAAATATCACGAGGCCCGGCTGGTGCAGGAGCATGGCAAAGCATTAATAGATGTGGGGCATTTTGCCTCGGAAATCCCGGCAGTGGATCTGTTGTCGAACAAAATGGTTAAGGCGGCTTCTCTTGCAGGATATGATCTGGAAATAAAAGGCTTTAATCGGGAAACAGACCCATTTGTCATAGTGTAAGGACAGCTTATGAACCAAAGTTTAAAAAACGACATTGAAACGCTTGTCAGGCTCCAGGAGATTGAAGCTGAAATCCGCAGACTTCAATCGGTTATCCAGAAAGTTGAAAAAGAAAAAACCACACTCGCGGACAGGCTTAAAGCGTTTGAAACCGCTTTACATACACACCAGCAGGAAGTAAATGAAATTGTCCAGCAATGTGTGGATACGGAGCAGGAAATTCAAATTGTGGATGCCAGGATCATCAAAAGCAATGAAACCTTGAGAATGGTAAAAACCAACAAGGAATACCAGGTGTTGCTGCGGGAAGTGGATGACAACAAAAAGCGCAAAGATGTTCTGGAAAATCAGTTGCTGGCATTTTATGACCAGAGGGAAGCTGCGGAAACAACTGCTGCTGAGACCGAGCAGCAGTTTTTACAGCTCCAGGAAAAGATCAGGGCCGAGCAGGCGGAAATTGACAAAAAAACAGTAGATGACAGAGAGTTGCTTGCAGAATCTTTGGCACAGCAGAAAGAAATTGGAAAAAACCTGGATCCATCGTTGATGAACCGGTTCAGGAAAATAGCCAAAATGAACCAGGGACAGGCTGTCGCCCAGGTGAGAAATGAATCCTGCATGGGCTGTTTTATGAATGTTCCGCCCCAGTTGTGCATTGAGGTACAACGGGCGAATCAATTGATTTCATGCCCCCAGTGCAGCCGTATCCTTTATCATGTAAATGACGATCCAATGTCAGGTGATTAACATGTAAGATTTCGGTTTGACCGGACTGAACGATCGCTGGGTCAAAGACCTGGAGGAAAGTCCGAACACCGCAGGACAGGACGCTCCATAACATGGAGTCACGGTGACGTGAAGGAAAGTGCAACAGAGAGCAGACCGCCTTTTAGGGTTGGTTTTAACCCTAAAAGGTAAGGGTGAAACGGTGCGGTAAGAGCGCACCAGTTTCCCGGGTGACCGGGAAAGCTTGGTAAACCCCGTCCGGTGCAAGACCAAATAGGGAAACGATTGAGGGCTGTCCGTCCAAAGTTTCCGGGTAGGTTGCTTGAGGTGTGCGGCAACGTACATCCCAGATGAATGATCGTTGGCCTGTATTTTTCGGGTAACCGGAACAGGCAACAGAATTCGGCTTACTGGCCGGTCAAACCGAAATTTACCAATACCGGAAAAATCCAAATGAATGACACCTGTGATATTTCCTTCAAAGAAAAAGCCAATATTTTTTCTTTTGAATTTTTAAAATGCATACAGTTTATCCTCACCATTGAAGATGATACCTATCTTTTTACCAAAAAACTGTATTCAAAACTGATCATCAATTCCCATATACTGGAAGATTTTTTAGATTTTCACGGGGCAAAAAAAAATTCAGAATGGCTTTTTTACCGGGAACTGGGAGCCCTGGTCCGGCATTTGGCGCTGGCCTGCTACTCACAACGTCATATTCTGAACCGGCTCCCATTCTACCGGCTTGAGTATGCCGAATACGATCTTTTCAAACAGGAAGCCACTGATACCTTAAGAATTCTGCAGGATTCATTGAAACTGGCTGCACCGGTTATTCTGGACGAGGCAAGGCGGCTGCATATCACCATTCCCCATTCCGGATATAATCTGAGTTATTTTCCCGGTATTTCCTCCACTCAGCAGCTGGATCACAATATTGATGATTTCACTGCCAGGGACAATCAGAAAAAAAATCTGACCCGGATCTCCAGTGAATTTTTAGATGTGGTGAAGGCATTTGAATCGTTGTCTTTTTATGAACGGTATGATCTCAAGGATATCCAGAAACTGGTCCCGGAAAAAATCAATGAGGTCATTATCCGCAGCTTTGAAATGAAGGTACATAATATCCAGTCTTCCTTTGATTCTTATGTGGTGAAAACCCAGTCTGCAGATGAAAATATCCTCCTGGATCAGCTGCGCAGCCATTTTTCCATTGTTTTTCATATTCTCCAGGTCATGGGGCGGCTGCTCCATTTTTATGAACGCCATCTGTATGATGTGGGGTTCAAGGATGTATATATGCGTGTCAGGAAGTCCCTGGCGGAATTGATCGACCCGGATGTACTGCTGGACCGGGCGGTGAATTTTTGTTTGTTTTATGCCTGGAAGTTTTTGTCATCCGGAAAACAGGTGGCATCCAATATCTTGAATAAAAATATGGAAACCGCCTCCATTGAGGTATCCATTCCCATGGACAGGGGATTTCACAGCCGCCCCAGTCTTCTGGTGGCAAAAATCGTTCAGCACTACGGCGGAGAGGTGGTTCTGCAGGTGGGCAAAGACCAGTTTGATGCATCATCGGTTCTGGATATCCAGTGGGCAGGCGGTAAAATTAAAAAAGAAAATTTTGAGACCGTTATATTCACAGGCGATTCCAGGGCATTGAACGATCTTGTCATCCTGGCCGGTGTCAACTACGGTGAAGACCACATGGGCAAAGGGACTCCTTTGCCAAAGCAATTGTCCTACCTGAGTTGACCAATGGAACATCCTGTGTGCATACCCATTATTGTGGCAGCGGGAAAAGGCTGCCGCATGGGCACTGCCATAAAAAAACAATACCTGGTTCTGGACAACATTCCGGTCTTGACCAGGACATTGTTGGTGTTTGACCGCCATGACACCATAGATGACATTATCCTGGTGGTCCCCGAAGAAGACCTGCCCTATTCCAGAAAAAACATTATTCATCCCTATGCATTTACACAGACGATTCACCTGGTTGCAGGGGGAGACACCCGGCAGCAATCGGTTTTAAACGGGCTCAACAGGGCCTGTCAGCTCATCCATGATCCTGCCGGTTGTCTGGTGCTCATCCATGACGGGGTTCGGCCGTTTGTAACACCGGATTTGATCAAACGCCTTACAAAGATTGCCATCCAAAAAGGAGGATGCATACCGGTCCTGGCCGTTAATGATACCCTCAAGCAGATCAAAAAGAACACACAGATTCACAAAACCCTTGACCGGGATCTGATATACAGGGCCCAGACCCCCCAGGTATTTCCCCTTGATGTGATTTTAAAGGCATTTGAATATGCAGAGATCACTGGATTTGCGGGAACAGATGATGCATCGGTTATGGAACATGCCGGTTTTGACGTTTATACCACCCATGGCGACAATACAAATATAAAATTGACAACACCTGACGATCTGATTCTGGCCCGTTATTTCATGGAAAAGGCATAGCTGGTCTTAAAAAAATCATCTGGTATGGCAGACCCTGAACATTTACCATGAGCATGCCTGGGTTTCGACCTTTTCTCAGTAACACTCTGTCCCCGGACCCGCCAGGAGTTTCCAGCAGCGTTCCGAGAGAGCACCCGCTATTATAGCAAATATCCAGGTCAGACAGTTTGTTATTGACTTTGAAACACAGTTACGCATAATAGACAGGATTGTCTTAATCCATGATTATATTCTGGAGGTACCTTGATGGCGGAAAAACCGGCAATAAAAATTGGTTATCTGAAGATTACCGACCACCTTATCCTGGGTGTGACCAAGCGCAAACTTGAAAAAGGTATGGAAACCTTTGCACACTGCTCTCTTGAGACTATTGTCAAGAACGGATGGAACGAGGTCGCAGATGCTATTGCCACCAAATCGCTGGATGGTGCCCTGATACTGGCCCCCACAGCCATGGATCTGTTTAAGTCCGGGGTGGATTTGAAATTGCTGCTGCTGACCCATAAATCCGGCAGTGTTCTGGTGAAAAGCAAAAATGCCCACATTGAAAAAATCGAGGATTTTGCAGGAAAAACCGTGCTGATCCCTTATCAGTTGTCCATTCATAATATGCTGTTTCACAAGTTGCTATCGGAAAAAGGACTGACCCCGGGTCGGGCCAACGAACCCAATGTGGACGTCACTCTGGAGGTCGTGGCACCCTTTCAGATGCCTGAAGCCATCCAATTGGATGAAGAAGGGGAAATCGGCGGATTTATTGTGGCTGAACCATTTGGCTCCCAGGTTATTGCACAGGGAGGAGGGGAAGAATTTTGCCTGTCCAAGGATCTTTGGCCCAAGCACCCCTGCTGTGTGTTTGTAATGCGCACAGAAATCATGGAAAAACATCCGGAAGCCATCCAGGAAATCTGTACCAGTTTTGTCAGATCCGGTCTTGCCATTGATGCACAGCCGGATCCGGCAGCAATCATCGGCGGCGATTTTCTGTCCCAGGACAAGGATGTGATTCACCGGGTATTGACCCGGCCCCCGGACCGGATTATCACCGGTGAGCTGTTTCCGGTGATAGAGGACCTGGACACTATTCAGAAATATATGATGGACAAAATGAAGATTATGACCAGCCTCATTGATCTTGAAAAATTTGTAGATACCCGGTTTGCAAAAAAAGCAGGGGCCAGGTAACAGCAGTTTCAGCCGTCTGCAGCATCAATGAATGCATAAATCTGTGACATCGCTTTGACTGTCCATTCGGGCTTTTTTGAAATTGTGTCCACATTATCCTGGTTCAGCCGCCGGGCAGCTTCCCGGGCACTGAGCCCGTCTGATTTTAAACCCATTATGATCTTCATTACGGCAGCCTTGTATTTTTCAAGGTCCTGATCACGGGAAATATCCGGCTTAAGGGAAGGTACCGTATCCACAAGTGCCGTCAGATCATCAAGAGGTGCATCCTTTGGCGGGGCAACCTCTTTGTTATCGTTATCCACGCCATTCTGGTCGCTGATCAATCGGGACAGATCATCCAGGTCATCTGTCAAAGATGGTTGTACCAGCAGGGATAAATCATCCAGATCCGGGGAAATGGTTGCACCAGAATCCTCTTTGATCAATAAATTCAGATCATCCAGGTCTTTTGCATCCGCTGCTTTTTGGGCGGTGTTTACCAGCAGGGACAGGTCATCCAGATCGGTTTCACTGTTTTGTTCACCGGCTGCCGCATCAATAAGGTCCTCCAGATCATCCATCTCTTTGGATCGGGGCAGGGGGGTGTCCAGAAGATCGGTTAAATCATCATCCATCTGGATGGTTTTGACAGCTTCATGGGTCACAGCCTGAACAGTGGCAGCCTGGCTTCCCTGCCTGATCATCTGCTGGAGTGCTGCTGCAATATTGTTCATAGCGGCTGCTTTTTTTTCTTCCGCCTCAGCTCTTTTTTCATGGGCAGCGGCTGTTCTTTCTTCTGCCGCCGCTCTTTTTTCATGGGCAGCGGCAATTTTTTTCTGGTGTTCTCCCATATCATTGAAAAAAGAGGTGATGAGATGCAACCCGTCTTTGCTGATCCGTATATCATCATGGGACTGCTCAAAAAACTGTTCTGCAAGCCCGTTGACATCCTTTTTCGGTCTGGTTTTTTGCGGATCAGGTTCTGTGTCAAGGGTTTCATCTATTTGTGAGGGCAGCATGCCGGACTCCAGAGACTGCTTGATCTCAAGCATCAGAGAAACCGCCTTTTCGGGGTACCAGGGACGGTTCTCCACCATTTCAACAGGAAATCTGTGGTGGAACCGTTTCAATATAAAATTGGTAAGGGCGGTTCCTGCCGCAAGTTCGCGGGTGATATCATGCACAGATAATAAATGTTCTCTCATATCCTTTTGGTCGTTTGCATTATCCAACGTCAGTATGTCTCCTTTACAAACCGCAGATTACGGGGGGCATGTCTGGTATACATACACCGGATAAAAAGCCTCGGGCATGAATGTTGCCGACTGCCGGCAGTCCTCATTTTCCAATCTTAAATATAAATGCAATAATTTACCATGTTTTTTTAACCTGAAAAAGAAATATCCACAAGCACCGGTGTAAATAAATGAAAAGGTTTGACAGGCAAAATACCGGTTGTTATATTTCTGTTATATTCGTATCAAAAATGTTCAAAAACAAAACCATGCCCGGAATCAATGGCTGACGGGGCAGTATGCGATTTATTTTCGACTGAAACAAGACCAGGTCCAATACAATGCAAAGCAGATATCTGCTTTTGCGACGTCCAGGGGAGGATAACATGGCCGTGAAAAAAAAAGCGACTCCTGTAAAAGAGAATGCGCTACTGGAACATGTGGATGCGGTAAAAAAAGGCAAAAAAATGTTTGAAGATGCCTTCCAGGGGGTTTCGCGCATGATCCTGGATGCAGGTATCCGAAAAATTACCGTAAAAGGCAAATCCACCTACCAGTTTGACCTGTTCAGTCAGGGCAAAAAACACCTGGTGGGGATGTATGATGAAATCAATTCTTTTGTCTCCTTTGTCAAAGATGCGTCAGAAGGCGGATCTTCAAGGGAGATGGCATTTGTGCTGGTGGGGGAGCCGGGAAACGGCAAAACCTTTTTCGTGGAATATCTGTGTGACCGGTACCGGGAGTTTTTGTCTGTTCCTGAAAACAAAAAGTATACCTTCCGGTTCATCAACCTGGACAAACTGGGGGGATATGGACAGATTCGGTTTATTGAATCCCAGACCTATGAAGACCCCATGATTCTTGCCATGAGCATTGAGGCATCCAAAGACCAGTCCATGGAGTATCTGGCAAAAAAATATAAATTCACAGATCAGCAGATTGAAAATATTTATGCGAAATACCGGCCCCTGGGGGCCTGTTCCGCCTATATCTGGAACCAGATAAGAGAATATTGTGACAATGACATCAACAAGATGCTTTCTTTTATTGAAATAACACCGGTTCCGCTCATCGAAAGCCTGGGAACCATTACCGGCAAATATCCGGCAAAGGACAAGATCACCTCCTCTGCTGTGGATCTCATGGGTGAAGAATCCATCCAGCGGCTGCTGCACATAACCGATACAAACAATCCTTACCGGTTTGATCTGCGGCGGGGAGCCCTGGCCCGGGTGGCAGGCGGGGGCATCCATTTTTCCGATGAAATTTATAAAAATAAAAAAGATCTGGTGCAGGTCTATCTGGGGGTCATTCAGAACAGAATGATAGAGCTGGACGGGTTCAAATGGCCCATAGACACCCTTATTATCGCCACCAGCAACAATTCGGAATTTGACACATTTTTGTCCGAAAGAGAAGAGGCCCCCATTGTTGACCGTTGCCGCATCTGTTATGTGGCCCATAACACAGACTACAAGATCCAGAAAACCCTGACGGAATATGCCATCGGCAAAGATATCAAACGGTCTTTAGCCCATGAAATACTGCACCAGGACCCCAACCTCAATTATGCGGCTTCTGTTGCCGTTGTATTAACCCGCCTGCCCAGGTCTGAAAAACTGACACCGGTTGAGACCATGAAACTGGCAGCCGGGGAAGTTGCTGGAGAAAAAAGCCTCAAAACCCTGGCTGAACTCATTGATACCTTAAATCAGGATACGGATATCACAAAGCGGTTCGGCCAGAAAGGCCTGGGCCAGCGGAACCTGGGAAGGGCGGTCCAGCTTTTGCTGGAATCTTCTGAGACCAATGAAGGCAAGTGCATGTTTGCGTTGGATATTTTTAAATCCCTGGAGCGGACGGTCCTGGATTATGTTCATGAACCGGCAGACCGGGCCAAATACATGGAAGATTTGAAAATTGCCAAAGGCCTTTACCGGGAACGCATCATGACCGAGATGTTCAATGCCTATATGGATGAACCCCTTGCCATTAAAAAAGATGTTCTCAATTATGTGAACATGATCATCGGTGTGGATGCGGAACACCTGGGGCCGGATATGATGTGGAAATACAAGGATCCCCAGACCGGTGAATTAAAAGCCGTAAAAATAGATGAACGCTATATCAAGAACGTGGAAGAACGGTTGGGTTTGAAAACAGAAGAGCAGCGGGCATCTTTTAGAAATTCCATTCGCAAGATCTACGGCCAGAAACTGTCGGTGGATCCCAATTATGATTTCATGGACAACCTGGAACTGGTCAAGGCCATCACCGATGTAAGGCTTAAATCAGATATCGCCGGTGCCGGGTCATTGATCGGGGCACTGGCCAACCGGACCAATGAAGAAAACCAGAAACTCTATGACCGCATGACCATCACCATGAATGACAAACTCGGGTATTGCAGAACCTGTGCACAGAAAACCATCGAATACTTCTGCAGCCAGGAGGATGACAACTAAAAAAGGGGGCTGCTCAATGATAACCCTTGATGAACTCCTTGAAAAAGACAAAAAAAGAGAACAGGACGGATTCAAACGCAAGATCCGTATCGGCCGGATTGTAAAGCCCGGATCAAAAGGCAAAGAAAAGATCATTGTGGTTCCCACCACAGTGGAAGAAAAATTTGTGCATGATGATATTATCGAAGACCAGGAACAGGGGGAGGCAGAACCTACCGGTGGTACCGGTGACGGCCAGGAAGGTGATGTCATCGGTGAACAGCCCATACGGCCAGAAGATGGTGAAGGGGAAGGCGAAGGCGACGGAGAGGGTCCGGGTGAAGGCAAGGGGGGCGAACATGAGATTGAAGCCAATGCCTATGAACTGGGAAAAGTGCTGTCCCAGGATTTTGAACTGCCCAATTTAAAGGATAAGGGAAAGAAAAAAGTGCTGGCCAGGTATGTTTATGATCTTACTGATAAAAACAAAGGGGTCGGGCAGGTCCTGGACAAGAAAGCCACCTTGAAGAAAATAGTGGAAACCAATATCTCTTTGGGCAATATCCCGGATGTTTCTACCATCGATACCACCCGTTTCATCGTTTCACCCCGGGATCTGATTTACCGTATCCTTTCCCGGGAAAAAGAATATGAGTCCCAGGCCCTGGTCTTTTTTTTGCGTGATTATTCCGGCTCCATGGGGGGGAAGGTGACCCAGACAGTGGTCTCCCAGCATGTGATGCTCTATTCCTGGCTGGTGTATCAGTATGAAAAACAGGTGGAAACCAGGTTTATTCTTCATGATACTGAAGCCAGGGAGGTTTCTGATTTTCATAAATACTATTCCTATAAAGTGGCCGGAGGCACCAAGGTCTTTACCGCTTTTAAACTGGTGAATGATATCGTGGAAAAAGAAAGCCTGGCCCGGGATTATAATATCTATGTATTCCATGGCACCGACGGGGATGACTGGGACAAGGACGGAAAACAGACCCTGGCAGAAATTGAAAAAATGCTGACCTATACAGCCAGAATCGGAATCACCATTGTGGCGCATTCCTATGTGGGATCCAAACAGACGGAAGTGGAAAAATATATACAATCATCGGGCATATTAACCAAACACAACCATCTTATCAAGCTGGATGTCATGGCTGAAAATGTGGATGATACCCGGATCATCCAGGGAATAAAGACCCTGATTTCCTAAAAAAAGGTTGTGCCTGTCGGCCGGAAAGTGAGCTGCATATGGAACTGGTCAATCAACATGTCAAAGGGATTATGGAAGAATGCAAAATTCGGGCCCGTGATGCCGGGTTGCGGTTTGATGATGAAACCCTTGAATATATTGTAACCAACCGGGATCTGATAGAATTATCACCCAAGGTCATGATTCCCACACTCTATGATTACTGGGTCCATGATGTGCGCGTTTTGTCCGGTAAAGGCATGTATGAGGCATATCCCTCCAATCCCTTTGAAACCGTTATCAACACCCGGCCTGCCATTTCCTATTATAATGACAATAATCCGGACTGGCTCAATGTGATGATTTTTTACCATGTGCTGGGCCACATTGATTTTTTTCAGAACAACCTGTTCTACAAAAACACCTGGGATATTGACCTTGCCGGACAGGCCCTGGCAGACAAGCGCATGATTGCAAGACTTCGGAGTGAAAAAGGCAGATGGCTGGATTATGTGATTGAATTTGCCAGAGGAATGGACAATCTGGTGGGATTTCACAAAGATCTCAACCGTACTGTCTCAGATGGCGGCAGAAAAAAACTCTCCAGAACCGATTTTTATTTTGATGTGTTTTTACAAAAGATTAGATCCGTACCCCAGCATCAATATGTAAAGGAAATATCCCGGTACAACCAATGCCAAAAAGACAATGGGGATTTTTTTACAAAGGTGACAGGCAAATATCCGGAATTTGATGAGCTTTACCGCAAGGAAATAGAGGCGAAAACACCCCCCCAAATGGATATCATGGAGTATATTATTCGGTATTCCCCTTTTTTACGCAGGGAAGAAAATGAATGGATGAAGTCTGTGATCCATATCGTCAGGAGTACTTCTTTGTATTTTCAGCCCCAGATGCGTACCAAAACCATGAACGAGGGGTGGGCATCCTACTGGCATGAAAAGCTGTTCATGGCAGATGACAGAATCAGCGGGCATGAAGCAGACTATGCAAAAGTCAATGCATCTGTGACTGCCATGCCCAGGGTGGGCCTGAACCCCTATGCTCTGGGCATGCGGTTGTTAGAACATATCCAGGAAATGGAAGACAAGGGAAAATATTCTTTTGAATATTATCTTCTCAATGACGCAGTGCAAAAAAAATCATATAATCAGCACAAAAACACAGGACAATCTTTTATTTTCACGGTACGGGAAAACATGAATGATTTCACGTTCATTAATAGCTTTCTGGACCAGGAATTTGTGGACAGACACAACTTATTTGTTGCCGGCAAGCGCATCAACAGCCAGAACATGACCTGGCAGTATTATATCAAGTCCAAAAAAGTGCAGGATTATAAACAGATGGTCATCAATACCCTGTATCATCCCCCTGACATCCGCATTGATGGAGAAAAAACCAAAGACGGGGTCCTGTACCTGGACCATCGTTTTGAAAACAAACCCTTGAAACAGGATTTTATAGAAAATACCATGATCGGTATTGAATTTTTATGGGGAGGACCGGTGCATCTGGAAACCAGTGAGCCCACGAATAAGGCAAATATTGATCCCAGGTATACCAATTTCTGGGATCCTTCTGCACCAGGTGCTTCTCCTGAAGCCGCAATTTCTCCCATTGAATGGAAACGGGTGCGGTATGTGATCAAGGACCGTAAACTGCACAAGCAGGAGTTATAATCTATTATGGAAGACAACGCAGTCTCAACAGAGTCTGTTGACCAGGCCCTGGAATTGCTGGACAAAAATATTCAGGATTATCAGCGGCTTCAGCCTGTTTCTTTTGAAGTGTTTTTGAATATTTTAAATGAAAGACCCTCCCATATTTTACGAAACATCTTCCAGTCGTTTCATGATATGGTGAAAGCCCATGTGGAAGAATACAAAGACCCCTTGACCGGCGATCGTGACAATCTTGCGTTTACCCATTATGACTGTACCAGGCTTTTTGTGGAAGGCTCTGACAATCCGTATTTTCCCGACATGCTTTTTGCCAACCGGTTTATGAAACAGATGGAATACCTGCGCCACGGCGCCCAGCAGAACCGAATTTATATATTTTATGGCCCACATGGCTGCGGTAAAAGCACCTTTTTAAACAACCTTCTCAAAAAATTTGAAAGCTATGCCAATACCAAAGAAGGTCTCAGATATGAGATTGTCTGGCGGTTGCATATCAAAAAACTGCATGACAAAGACCATTCTCTTCCCTTGTCTGCTTTTGAACGGTTGATGCAGTATGTTGAAAAAGAAAATGATGCCGCATCGGGCAATAAGGCTGAAGAACTTTTTTTGCCGATCCATGAGGGTGATTATATTGAAGTGCCCTGTCTGGCCCATGATAATCCGTTTCTGGTGATCCCCAAAGAACAGCGCCGGGGGGTATTGGATGAATTGATAAAAAATGATGAATTCAAATGGCGGCTGTTCACGGAAAAAGAATATGAATGGGTGTTTTCCGAAGAGACATGTACGGTGTGTTCTTCCATATACAACGCACTTCTGGAGCGGCTGCAGGATCCCAAAGAAGTATTCAGGATGCTCTATGCCAGGCCCTATTACGTCAACCGCAGGATCGGTAATGGTATTTCCGTGTTCAATCCCGGAGACAAACCTGTCAAGCAGAATATTATTTCCAACCAGATGCTGCAGAACAGGATCAACACGCTGTTCCAGGATTCCAACCTTATCCAGTACACCTATTCCAATTTTGCCAAAATCAATAACGGCATTTATGCCCTCATGGATATCAAATCCCATAATATCGAGCGCCTGGTGGAGCTGCACAATATTATTTCTGAAGGGATTCATAAAGTGGAAAATATGGAGGAACGGGTGGATTCCCTTTTCTTTGCGCTGATGAATCCCGAAGACAAAAAAAATATCAGGGATTTTCCGTCGTTTGAGGACCGGATCAGATACATCGATATTCCTTATGTACTGGATTGGAAGACAGAAGTGAAGATCTATCTGGACATATTCGGACGTCACATAGAAGGCAGTTTTCTGCCCATGGTGCTGGACAATTTTGCCAGGACCATCGTATGCACCCGCAGCAATAAAAAATCGGTTGCCCTTGAAGAATGGATTCAAAAGCCCGATAAATACAAAAACTTTTGTGATGACAAACTCATGCTGTTGAAAATGGAGATATTTTCCGGTAATATGCCCAAATGGCTGGATGACGAAGATCTTCGGCGCCTTGACCAGAAAATGCTGTCAAAAATTATTGCTGAATCGGAAATGTATGGCAAAGAAGGGCTGTCAGGCAGAGATGCCATTAAAATTTTTGATGAGTTTTATTCGAAATATGCCAAAGAAGACCGGCTGATCAATATGCCGGATCTGTGTACTTTTTTTAAAAAACTGGACAGCCAGCCAAGAAAACTGCTTCCTGAAGGCTTTTTGTCCAGTCTTTTGCGCATGTATGATTACAGTGTGCTACAGCAGGTAAAAGAAGCATTGTACTATTATAACGAAGACCAGATTGCCAGGGATATTAAAAACTATATTTCTGCGGTGACCAATGAACTCAATTCCGTGGTAAACTGCATTTTCACCAAAGAAGAACTGTTTGTGACCGAAGCCTTTCTTGAAAGTATTGAAAACAGGCTGATATCGGAAAACCTGGACAAAAAAAGACGTGAACAAATCCGGCACGATGTGCTCAAGGAATATACCACCCGGACTCTGACCCATGAAATCATGATCCAGGGCAAAAATATTGTTGATACCCGTCTGTTTGAATCCCTGTATGAAAGATATGTTCACAATCTCAAAAAACGGGTGCTTGAACCGTTTATTGACAATGAAAACTTTCGAAACGCCATCAAGGATTTTGATACCGAAAAGTTCAGAACCCATGACAAACGCATCAAAAAAGATGTGAAATTTCTTATTGACAACCTGACCGCCAAGTTCGGCTATACCAGCCAGGGGGCCAATGAGGTCTGTATTTATGTGATTGATAACGATCTGGCCAATAAATTTAAATAAATTCCACCATGATTTAGGGCTTGATTCTTTGACCGGCTTCCATTACATGAAGGCCAGTATTTTATATTGGCCTTTTACCCTATACGATTATCCATATGCCTTTGTCCATGATATCTTCCATTATCGACCATATGCAGTCCCATGAAAACGCCCTGGTGCTCACCCCGCAGACAGGTTCCCATAAAGCCTATCTGACCGCACGGTTGTTCAACCAGGCACCCTGTGACATGGTGGCGGTTCTGCCGGATCAGAAAAGTGCTGCAAAATTCATGGATGATCTGTTGTTTTTCCTGCCGGATCACAAAGACGCGGTCTTTTTTTTTCCGGGCTACCATATTCAGCCTTTTACCTCTTTGTCCTATCACAGGCAGACATCCACCCGGCGTTTAGGTGTCTTGTCCCGTCTGGTGGCTCAAAGATCATCGCCATATCTGGTAGTTACCTATATTGACACACTGCTCCAGAAACTGGTTCCCAAAAAGGTCCTTCTGGCCAGTTCAGAACTGGTCATGGCCAATGAAGAAATTGACAGAAATGCCTTGGTCACAGCCCTTGAAGCCGGTGGGTACGCCCAATCCTCTTTGGTGGAAGATCCCGGGGAATATGCGGTGCGGGGTGATATTCTGGATGTGTTTGTGCCGGGTGATAAACGGCCGGTGCGCATGGAATTTTTCGGGGATCTGGTGGAATCCATCCGCAGTTTTTCGCCCTATACCCAGCGGGGCATCCAGCAATTGTCTGAACTGGTCATTGTGCCGGCCACAGAAGCGGTTGTGCCTGAACATAGCCTCCCCCATATTCTGGCACGATTGCGTGCCGCAGGAAAGCGTGCCGGTCTGGATGCTGCAAAAATCGGGGAATATGTCACACAAACCCGGCATGCAGGCCGTTTTCCCGGCATTGAAAGCATGCTGTCCATTGTATACGACCGTCTGGATTCTTTTTTTTCCTACCTGTCAGAAAAAACCCTTGTCCTGTGGGATTCGCAGGATCTTCTGGCCGCTGAGGCCAAAGCCTTTGAAAACAAGGCCCGCAGCAATTACCAGGCAGTGGCATCTGAAAAAAGACTGTGTGTTCCACCCGAAGATATTTATCTGTCATTTGACCAGGTCGCAGCAGAACTGCAAGACAGAAAACATCTTGTTTTCACGGAACTGGCAGTGGAACCAGAACAACATTATGCACAGGTGTTTCATTTTTTTCCTGAAACCATTGACAGTCCGGGCAGCCGGATGGTTGAAAAAAATACTGCTGAAACGCCGTTAAAACCTTTGGTGCAATGGATGCAGCAGCACTTGAACCGGGGTGCAAAAATTGTCTGTGTGGTGCACCAGAAATCCCAGGCCCAGCGCCTTGTATCCCTGATGTCCCCCTATGGCCTGCACCTGGCTCAGGTGGCGGATTTCAACAGGGCATTACAACAGGATGGCGGCATATATTATGTGCTGGCAGATCTGTCACAGGGCTTTGTAGTAAAAGACAGGAACCTGGTTCTTATCACCGAAGATGAAATTTTTGGTAAAAAGCGTATCCGCAGGATAAATCGGCCTTCACGGAACGTGAAAACACAAATGATTGCCCCGGAGGAGCTCAAAAAAAAAGATATTGTTGTGCACATGGAGCATGGGGTAGGGCGGTATGAAGGGCTGCATAATCTGGATATCAACGGCATATCCCAGGATTTCATTCTGATTGTTTACCAGGATGAGGACAAACTGTACCTGCCGGTGGACCGTATAGAAATGATCGGCAAATATATCGGTGTTGACGGATATACACCGGTTCTGGATAAAATCGGTTCCAAAGCATGGATCAAATCCAAGGCAAAAGCAAAAGAAGAAGTGGAAAAAATGGCGGCAGATCTGCTGGATCTGTATGCCAAAAGAAAAATCAACAAGGGGTTTTCCTTCAGCCGTCCCGACAATTATTATAATGATTTTGAAACCACATTCCCCTATGAAGAAACCCGGGACCAGCTCAAGGCCATTGATGATATCCACCTGGATATGGAATCGGACACACCAATGGACCGGCTGGTCTGCGGGGATGTGGGATATGGCAAAACAGAAGTGGCTGTACGGGCGGCTTTCAAAGCGGTCAATGATGGAAAGCAGGTAGCTGTTGTGGTGCCCACCACCATCCTTGCGGAACAGCATCTTGCCACCTTCCAGGACCGTTTTGAAAAATATCCCGTACATATCGCCTGCCTGTCCCGTTTTCGAAACCGCAAAGAACAGGCAAAAATCATAAAGGACCTGTCACAAGGACGGCTGGACATTGTCATCGGGACCCACAGGCTGCTGCAAAAAGATGTGGATTTTAAATCCCTGGGGCTGCTGGTGATCGATGAGGAACAGCGGTTCGGAGTCAAACACAAGGAATTCCTTAAAAAGAAGCGCAGTACAGTGGATGTGCTGGCATTGAGTGCCACTCCCATTCCCCGGACCCTGCACATGTCCCTGACCGGCATGCGGGATATCAGTGTAATCAAAACTCCTCCGGCTGATCGCCAGCCCATTGTGTCCTATATTTCACCATATGAGGATGCTATTGTAAAAGATGCCATTCAAAAGGAATTATCCAGGCAGGGCCAGGTGTTTTTTGTCCACAACAACATTAAAACAATTTTCAAGATAGCTGAAAATCTGAAAAAACTGGTGCCAGAAGCAACCATCGGGGTTGCCCACGGACGGTTGTCTGAAACCGAGCTGGAACGGGTCATGCGTGCATTTGTCAACAGGGAGATCACACTTCTGGTGTGCACCACCATCATTGAATCAGGCCTGGATATTCCTTCTGCCAACACCATGATCATCAACAAAGCCGAACGGTTCGGCCTTTCGCAGATCTACCAGCTTCGCGGCCGCATCGGACGAGGGGATCACCAGGCCTATGCCTATCTGTTTATTTCAGATGAATCCCTGATTTCCAAGGATGCAAAAAAACGGCTCTCCGCTCTGATGGAATACAAAGATCTGGGATCCGGATTTCAGATCGCCATGAAAGACCTTCAGATCCGGGGGGCCGGTACTGCTCTGGGTGCATCCCAGTCCGGCCATATTGCAGCAGTCGGGTATGATATGTTTTTAAAGCTGCTGGACCAGGCTGTCCATGATCTGAAAGGAGATGCGTACATTGATCCGCTGGATCCAGAAATCAATGTACCCATGTCAACAGGGTTTCCCACAGATTATATTGCGTCGGTTGAACAGCGTTTGACCCTCTACCGCCGACTGTCCAGACTGGACAGCGTTGCAGATATTGCCGACATGAAAAAAGAATTGACAGACCGCTATGGAAGATTGCCCAGGCAGGCGGAAAACATGCTTTTAAAAATCATGCTCAGGGTGTATGCCATCCAGGCCGGTATCCAGCGACTGGACCTCGAACCCGGCTCTCTGGTGCTCACTTTTTCTCCTGTCCACATGAAAAAAGCATCCCACGAACTGGAAAAGCTGTGGCTCAAAATCGCCCGGTCTGCGTTTATTAAGAAACACTGTGTCCAGTTTCATCTGGGATACAAGTCCAACCAGATGGGCAAGGCCCTTGTGAAAACAAAACAGATTCTCAAAGCCATTGTATGAAGACATATCATTTTTTGCTGGATTTTTGTGCCGCCCCCGGTATATATAACACATGATTGTTTCAAACGATTGCCGGTTTCCTAAAAACTTTTTCAAAAACCTCCGGCTGCCGGCATGATGCTACATATATTTCGATGTGAAAAAAATGAGATCAGACATCCCTGATATACGCCGGTTTGAACGGCTTGCCTTTAGCAGAAAAAATGTGCTGGGGCTGCTTTTAAAATTCAGCCTGGGCCTGCTCAAAGCCAGGCTGGCAGGGGTTGTGTATGGAACAGATCATACCGGTGAAAAATTTTTGCCGCCCCATAAATGGGACCGCGGAGTGGTGCACAAACTTGACGGCAAAGGGTTTTCCGGCATGGGTTTTAAATGGTTCGGCCCCGGGCTGATACGCTGGATAAAACTGTCCCCCATAAGGCTTTTTGCTGCAGACAGGTATGGCAGAAGGGTAAAAACACAAGGGGTTATTGCCCATGTGATGCGAAAGCATGCAGAATATTATGCAAACGGCATAAAAATTGTCTTTATCGATCATATTCCCCAAAAAGAAATGCGATCTGCTCCGACCGGGGGCAGCCTTTCTGTTATTGCCTATGACGGCAGGCAGTTTGAAGAGCTGCCCGATATCCTGGTGAACCTGGATATCATACACTGGTTTAAACCCGACAATTTTGTATCGGTGTATATTCCTGACTACGGGGCCATTGTATTTAATACCGTGGACCGGCAATTATTCAAAAAAACCGGCAATAATCAGCGCTATTCCGACTCATTGAAAATTCGGTTTGATTTGCTCATCAGTGCCATTGAGACAGCTTCTTTGGCCCATCTCGGACAGGCAAGGGGACGGCGTGCGGCAAAAATTATCTGGCGCAAGGAAAGGAATCTGCGCAACACCTTTGTGCAACTCAATGAAAAAATCCAAAAACTGGATGAATTAAAAACCCATCTCCAGGCAGTGGGCGCTGTGACAGCACAGCAGTTGAACATGACCCCCATTATTGAACCAAACGGGGTTTATGCCTTCATGGATATGGTGGGATCCAGCATCGTAAGAAAAGTCCTGTCCCCCAGGGATTTTTTTCTGGTATTGAACGTCTGCCATGAAATCGCAGCTGATACAGTTGCCGCATACGGATGCCGGGTTGATAATTTTCTAGGAGATGCCATTTTTTTGGAAAATACGGAAACATTTGATCCCCCCGGCATACAAAAACCTTCCGGTCTGCCGGAACGTCTGATGATCATGACAACGGCCATAGCTTCTGTATTCAACCAGATCCATGCATTACAGCAGAAAGGTCATCCCATGGACAAAGAAAATCGGGTCCGAACCCTTGTGAAAAAGCATGGTATCCATATGAACTTCAGAGCCGGCATGGCTTATGGGGCCTCTCTGGTGGGACCGCTGGGCAGTTGTAACCGCCGTATTGTCACGGCCATTGGAAAGCCGGTGAATATCGCTTCCAGGCTGGAAAGTACCGGAACCAAAAACAGCATTCATGTTGAAAAAAAGCTGTTGGATATTCTCAACAACAGCGTTGTTTCAAAAGATACCCCGGTTTTATGGCATATTGCCACTGCAGGCAAAAATAGTGCACTTGTTCCCGGTTTCAGTTTTTTTTCTTTTTTCCAAGATTTTTATCATCTGGGTCCGGATGTCATTGAAAGAATGGGACCGGTCTGCCATAAAGAATTTTCCACCGATACCACCTTCCGGATCAATTGTATTTCACACAAACAGCCGCCAACGGTTTGTGCCGGCATTTAACCGCCCTGCCGGGACGAAAAATCACGGGTGTGCTGTTCCAGTGCCTGGATCAGTTTTGCCGTATTTTTGCCGGGCCTGCCATTGGAAATGGTGGTGTCATCGATCTGTACCACCGGTACAACGCCTTTGTTGGTGCCGGTGATAAACACTTCATCAGCTGCGGTAAGCCGGTCCAGAAAAAGCGATTCTTCTGTAATCTGGAAAAAATGTGCCCCAAGGGACAATATCACTTTTCTGGTGATCCCTTTTAGGATTCCCTGTGCAGGCGGTGTGACCAGAGTGTTACCAAAAAAAGCGAACAAATTGCTGGTGGTTCCTTCCATAGCCTGTTTTTGTGAATTTATATAGATGGCTTCCACAGCACCCGATTTTTGTGCCTGTTGCAAGGCCATGGCGGCCGATATGTAAGAAGTCACCTTGGCACCGGCAAGGGGCCTTTCCTGCATGAGGGTGATCACCTTTACCCCTTTGGTGTACCAATCCTGTGGCAGTTTTTTTATGGGGGTGATCATGACGATCAACCGGGGATTCCCGCCGGGAGTTAAAAAATCCGGGCTGGAACCGCCTGTTATTACTATGCGTATATTGGCTTCATCCGTCTGCTTGTTTTTTTGTAACGTTTCAAGGACGATTGCTTTGATTTCATCCATTGTCCATGGCAAAGACAGGCCTATTCGCTCTCCTGAGTCCACCAGTCTCTGGATATGTTCGTCAATAAAATAAGGTTTCCCATGAAAAGTGCGCATGATATCGCAGATGCCAAATCCCCGCAGCACCGCCAGATCGTCCACCGGAATCATGGCCTGGTTGTCGGGCACAAATTTGCCGTCAACATAATAGACTGTCATCAAAGAATCTCCTTGAATTTGGTGCTGGTAATTTTTATATTATATCAATAAGTATTTTCATCCAAAGATACAAGGCAGGTGCATGGAATTTTTTTCGGGTATAAAATACAATATCCAGGGTGTTGTGTTTGCCTTTGCAAATCCGAAACTGTTATGGCTTGGACTGTTACGGTTTGCTATAATCCTTATGCTGGCATTGTTTTTTTCGGGTCTTGTTTTTTTCTGGCATGAAGCCATCCTGGCCATGATCTGGGAAATGCCCGAAAAAGGGATGTTGATATATGTCTGGCATCTTGCATCATGGGTTTTATCCCTGCTGCTTGCTGCTGTGGCTGTTGTGGCAGCCTATCTGGTGGCACAGGTGTTTTTTTGCGTGTATATTATGGATTATATGTCCAGGTTGACGGAAAAAATCGTGTTGGGCAGAGAAATATCCTATGCCCAAAGTTCCTGGCTGTCATTTTTTGTCTATCTGGTCCTCCAGGAAATCCCCAGGGCTGTCATTCCCTTGATCATCACCCTGGCTGTCATGGTCATGGGCCTGTTCACACCCCTGGGTCCGGTTGTTCTTGTTTTGTCCACCATTACCGCAGGTGTGTTTCTGGCATGGGATAATACAGATCTGGTTCCGGCCCGGAAAATGATGCCGTTCGGGCAGCGTATCGGATTTTTACGGCAGACTCTGTGGTTTCACGTGGGGTTTGGCCTGCTGTTTCTTATTCCCTGGGTCAACATAGTGATGCTTTCCTTTGCACCGGTGGGCGCCACTTTATACCATATCCAGAAAAAAACGTGAAAACAGGCAGATAATAACGATATGCATGTCATCTGCAGACAAGCTCCGGATGATGCAACCCGGACAACACCGGACATCGGTTCAAAATCTTCACCTGTGATCGTTTGCCGCAACTGCAGCTACCAGGTAACAACTCCTGATGAACGCATGAAAATGAACGGGGCTTTTTTGCATACCTTTGCCAACCCCCATGGTCATGTGTTTGAAATCGGCTGTTTTCAGCAGGCATGGGGGTGTATTCCTGCATCCGTCTCTTCTTTGGAATTCACCTGGTTTGCCGGATATGCCTGGCAGATTGGTATATGTGCAAATTGCGGGGCACATCTGGGCTGGATTTTCACTTCTGGCACCCATCGCTTTTTTGGTCTTATTGTTGATAAATTGCGTTTCCCCTGATCAGATGTCATGGTGTTTGATCAGGAGAATTGAACATGGTATTTGAGAAAGAAATATGATATAAAACGAATCTTTTTTGACATCTAACTATTGGACAGGAACGGTATGACTAAAGAAAATAATAACTCCCCACACCCACCCCGTATGAGTCCCTATGTTTTTACACTGCTTTTGATGGGATTCGGTCTGTGGTGTTTCTGGGACGGATGGCTGACCACCGACCCTGATATGGCTGAGCATGCCTTGTTCAACCAGGTATTGAGTGTGATTTTAATTCCCTGGGCCATCTGGGACTTTTATAAAGTCCGGAAACGTTCCAAAACCAAAAAAACGCCTGAAGACAAATGACAGGTGCGCATTTTTGTGCAGGATACCCGGGCGTACCCGCAATTATCGACCCAACAAGGATTTGCGTGAATGGAATCAGAAACCATAAATAAAGCATATGTGCGTGAAATAAACAAACGCAGAACCTTTGCCATCATATCCCATCCAGATGCCGGAAAAACCACCCTTACCGAAAAACTGCTGCTGTTTGGCGGAGCCATCAAACAGGCAGGTGCAGTCAAGTCGAAAAAAACAGACCGGGCAGCCATGTCCGATTTTCTATCCATTGAACAGGAACGCGGCATTTCCGTGTCTTCATCGGTCATGAAATTTGAATACAGCGGGCATGAAATAAACCTGCTTGATACCCCAGGGCACAAGGACTTTTCTGAAGATACCTACCGGGTGCTTACAGCGGTGGATTGTGCCGTCATGATCATTGACAATGCCAAGGGTGTGGAACCCCAGACCAAAAAACTCATGGAAGTCTGCCGCATGCGCAACACCCCCATTATCACGTTTATCAACAAACTGGACAGGGAAGGAATGGAGCCCCTGGACATTTTTGAAGATATCGAAGACAAGCTTCAGATAGAATGCGTGCCGTTGACCTGGCCCATCGGCATGGGAAAACGCTTTAAAGGGGTGTATAATTTAAAAGACAAAGAGCTGGGAATTTTTTCAGCTGGATATACCCCCAAAGATGGTGATGGCATTTTGATACAGGATCTGTCCGACCCCCGCCTGGATAAATTGATTCCCGAATCCCAGGCCCGACAGCTCAGAGAAGATGTGGACCTGATCCAGGGAGCATCGGAACCCTTTAACCTGGATCTGTATCTCAATGGTACCCAGACACCGGTGTTCTTTGGCTCTGCCATCAACAATTTCGGGGTAAGAGAAATGCTGAATGCGTTTGTAAAAATTGCACCGCCACCAGGCATTCGGCCGACCCGGACACGGGATGTAAACCCGCTGGAAACAGATTTTTCTGGATTTGCCTTTAAAATCCAGGCCAATATGGACCCGGAACACCGGGACCGCATCGCATTTTTCCGGATCTGCTCGGGAAAGTTTACCAGGGGAATGAAAGTCAGACACCACCGTATCGGCAAAGAAATCCGCCTGTCCAATGCCACGATTTTCATGGCCCAGGAACGCAGCAATGTGGAAGAAGCCTATCCCGGGGACATCATCGGTATCCACAACCATGGCACCATCAAGATAGGAGATACCTTTACCACCAAAGAGCCTCTCAAGTTCCTTGGTATTCCAAGTTTCGCACCGGAACATTTCAGGCGGGTGCTGCTCAAGGATCCCATGAAGACCAAATCCTTGAACAAGGGATTGACCCAGCTGGCCGAAGAGGGTACCATCCAGGTGTTTCGGCCCCTGTTGGGGAACCTGCACGTGATCGGGGCCGTGGGCGTGTTGCAGTTTGATGTGACCATGGCCAGGTTACACGCGGAATATAATGTCAATGCCGGTTATGAACACATAGATCTGTCAGTTGCCAGATGGGTCACCTGTGAAGATGACCGTATATTGAACAGGTTCAGACAAAAAAATGAAGCCGGTCTTGCCCTGGATGCGGAAGGCTGCCTTACCTTCATGACCACCAGCGAATACCAGCTTGGCTTTGTCATGGAAGAATGGCCTGATATTCAGTTCCACAAGACACGTGAGCATAATTTATAACCCATAATACAGAAAGGAACCCCCCATGACAGTGCAACGAATTCACAATTTTAATGCTGGTCCTGCTGCCTTGCCCCTGTCCGTTCTGGAAAAAATCCAGGCATCTTTTTTGGATTTCAATGGTTCGGGCATGTCCATCACTGAAATCAGTCACAGATCTTCCTATTTTGATGCGGTTATCAACGATGCCATCGACCGGGCCAAACAACTTTTACGGCTGGATGACACCTATTCGGTTTTGTTCATCCAGGGGGGGGCATCCCTGCAGTTTGCCATGATCCCCATGAATTTTTTGGGCCAGAACGATACGGCAGATTACATCAACACCGGCACCTGGTCCACCAAGGCGATTAAAGAAGCACAAATTCAAAAAAAATCCATCCAGGTACCGGCCTCATCAGAAGACAAAAACTTTTCCTATATTCCTGCAAATATTCAGTGCAACCCCGCTGCCAGGTATGTGCACATCACATCCAACAACACCATTAAAGGCACCCAGTTCGCAACGTTTCCTGAAACCAATGGGGTGCCGCTGGTGGCTGACATGTCTTCGGATATTTTTTCAAGACCCCTGCCCATGAAAAAATTCGGCCTGATCTATGCCGGTGCCCAGAAAAACCTGGGACCGTCCGGCACCTGCATGGTTATTATCCGAAAGGATTTCATGGAAAAGGCCAATGACAACCTGCCCTCCATGCTCTCTTATGCCACCTATGCTGCAAAAAATTCCATGTACAATACCCCGCCCTGTTTTGGTATCTATACCATCGGCCTGGTTCTCCAGTGGATCCAGGAAACCTTCGGGAGTCTGGAAAAAATGGCGGAACATAATACCCAAAAAGCCGGCATTCTTTATGATCTTATTGATGGATCCGATTTTTATCAGGCAACCGCACAAAAAGATTCCCGGTCCCTGATGAATGTGACGTTTCGCCTGCCATCCGAGGAACTGGAAAAACAATTTGTGGCCCGGGCCGCCCAAAAAGGCCTGGGCGGTCTCAAGGGACACCGCTCCGTTGGCGGGTGCCGGGCATCCATATACAATGCCGCAACCATGGAAAACATGGCAGCCCTTACCGAATTTATGACATCTTTTGAAAAGGAGAATAAATGATGAAGGTTCTGGTCAGCGATAAAATGGATGAGGCAGGAATTGATATTTTCAGAAACCAGGACGGTATTGAGGTGGATGTGAACACCGGCCTGTCGCCACAGCAATTGCAGGACATTATCGGCTCCTATGATGCCCTGGCAATCCGGAGCGCCACAAAGGTGGACAAGGCCCTGCTGGATGCGGCAAACAACCTCAAAGTTATTGCCCGGGCCGGTATCGGCCTGGACAATGTGGACATTGATGCGGCCACCAAAAAAGGGGTGGCTGTCATGAATACGCCCGGGGGCAATACCGTGACCACCGCTGAACATGCCATTGCCATGATGATGGCCCTCACCAGAAATATCCCCAGGGCCACTGCCTCCATGAAGGCGGGAAAATGGGAAAAAAAACTGCTCCAGGGCAGGGAAATCTTTAACAAAACCCTGGGTGTTATCGGGTTCGGCAATATCGGCTCCATTGCGGCAACCCTTGCCAAAGGATTGCGAATGCGGGTGATTGTGTTTGACCCCAATATTTCCAGTGAACACATTGAAAAGCAGGGATTTGAATACGTGGATCTGGATACCCTGTACCAGCAGGCAGACTATATTACGGTGCATGTGCCCAAAATGGATGCCACCATTGACCTTCTGGATGCCGAGGCCTTTGAAAAAATGAAGGACGGGGTCTATGTGATCAATTGCTCCAGGGGCGGCATTATCAATGAATCCGCGTTGTATGATGCCATACAGTCCGGAAAGGTGGCAGGCGCTGCCCTGGATGTGTTTTCCACGGAACCGCCTGGAGATCATCCGCTTTTTACCCTGGATCAGGTCATTGCCACCCCCCACCTGGGGGCCTCTACCAAAGAAGCCCAGACCAACGTGGCAGTGGCAGCCGCCAACCAGATTATTGCCTACCTGCTTTTTGATACCGTGATCAATGCCGTGAATGTGCCGTCGGTCACAGGAGAGGTGCTGCGTCAGCTCAAACCGTTTTTATACCTGGCTGAAAAAATGGGCAAAATGCAGGCCCAGCTTATCACAGGCGGTATCAGGGAAGTGCATATCGAATACATCGGCAAATTTCCGGACCTGGATTTAAAATCGGTCACCATTGCCGGAATCAAGGGATTGCTCAACGAATTTATCCCTTATGAAGTCAACTCCGTGAATGCCATCTCCCTGGCCAATGAAAAAGGCATCAAGATTTCAGAAAGCACTGCCCAGGATTCGGGCAATTTTTTGAATCTGATCCGCATGACAGTGGTGACCGACTCTCAGACCGATGTGGTAGCCGGGACCATATTCGGCAAGGATACTCCCCGGATCGTGCGCATCAACAAATTCCGGCTGGAGGTGATTCCAGAAGGCCACCTGGGATTGATCCACAATGTGGACAAACCCGGCTCCATCGGCTCCATCGGCAATACGCTGGGCAGACACAACATCAACATCTCACGCATGATGGTGGGCAGAGAAGAAGACGGCCAGCGCAACATCATCTTTTTGAAAACCGACACCCCTGTGCCGCCCGAGGTTATAACGGAAATAGAAAGCCTTGACCTGGTTGTGAGCATGAAAACATTTGAATTGTAAGTATGCGCGATCCAAAAAGAAAGATTCCCTATAACTACACCTCTGCCAATGATGATCAGGTTATCCGGCACCTTTTTGGATCAGATATACAGGATGCCATTGCCAGTCTTGACAACCAGAAGAATACCGGCAGATCCTCCAGGCTTTTGCACCGGTTCATGGGGGATCTGTTTATTATCCAGCGCAATCCGTTTTTATTCCAGGAGCTGCTGGAATATCCCGTGCAGCGTAAACACTTGTTTTCAGAATGTGAAAATGATCTTGATATCATTGAAAAGGCAGCCCGTCACCCCGCGGTTTTCCAGGTGCTGTCCGCCTGCCGGAATGCCCTCAAAGCCCTGCGCCGAAAGATTCTTAGCCATTTCACCTTCCAGCAGAAAATTCTGGGCAGTTTGGCGCCTGTTATCGGAAAGGACAATATCTATTTTGATCCTTTCACCATTATGGCCCATGCCACCGATGCCACAGACTGGCGCAGGTTTCTGCCCATTGCGGTGCTCAGACCGGACAATGAATCCCAGGTGCCGCAGCTGGTGACCAGAATCCGTGATCTGGGTCTGCATATTATTCCCCGGGGAGCCGGTACAGGTCTGACCGGAGGGGCTACTCCCCTGACTGCCCATTGCGTCATGGTCAACACGGAAAAGCTCAATCGTATATCAGAAATTGTACCTGTCCGGACTCCGGGGATGCAAACCAACTATTCCATTCATCTGGAGGCCGGGGTTATTACCCAGGACGCCAAGGATGCAGCAGCAAAAAACAACCTGATATTTGCCACTGACCCCACTTCTGCCTGGGCCTGCACCATCGGCGGCAATCTGTCGGAAAATGCCGGCGGCAAAACTGCTGTCCTTTTCGGCACAGCCCTGGACAATGTGTTGTCCTACAATATTGTCATGGCTGACGGACATCTGTATACTGTGACGCGCAAACACCATCCCGGCAGAAAGATTCTTTCCACAGACCACGTCACCTTCGAGGTCACAGATGACCAGGGACACCTGGTGCAAATCATTGCACTGACCGGTGAAGAGATCCGTAAAAAAAATCTGGGAAAAGATGTCACCAACAAAACCCTTAACGGTCTTCCCGGTATCCAGAAAGAAGGATGTGACGGGATTATCACCTCTGCCCGGTTTATCCTTTACCCTGTATTTGCATATAAAAAAACCAGCTGTATAGAGTTTTTCGGCAATGACATGACCGAAGCGGGACAGGTCATCACCGCCATTTCCAGGGCATTTTCCCGAAGTGATCCGGCCATAATGGCTCTGGAACATTTTGACGAGGAATATATCAAGGCGATCCGGTATAAAACCAAGCAGGCGATGGGTACCAGGCTCAAGGCTGTGTTGCTTGTGGACATGGTATCCAATAACAAAGATACCCTGGACCAGGGCCTGAAAACCCTTGAGACCATTCTGGCACCCTATGAGAAAACCGGACTGTCCATTGCAAAAGATGACAAAGAAGCGGTACGTTTCTGGGAAGACCGCAAACGCTTAGGTGTCATTGCCGCCCACACCAATGCTTTTAAACTAAATGAAGATATTGTGCTTCCCATGGATTCTCTGGCCGCATTTGTCAGTTTTGTGGACCAGATAAACATGGAAGAAAAAGCATGTAACCAGACAAAGATCATCCAGGATATTGTGGATTATCTGGATGGGGCCATTCCGCTGGCCGATCCCCAGTGGCTGGTGAAAAAAGTTGCCCTGGCCAAAGACCTGGCCTGGGCAACGAAAAAAAAACTGGCCATCGCTTCCAGGGATGCTCTGGAAGCCGGTATCCATGCCAAAAATTATTATGACCAGGTCTTCCAGAGCCTGCGGGGCTATACCCTGGTTCTGGAAAATCTGGAAAAAATTTACCAGAGTGCCCAATCCCGCCTCATTGTTATTGCCACCCACATGCATGCAGGAGACGGCAATGTCCATGTGAACATCCCGGTTTTTTCCAATGACCGGGAAATGATGCAACGGGCTGCCATGACAGCGGACAAGGTCATGGAAAAAGCAAAAATTCTCAAGGGAGCTGTGTCTGGGGAGCATGGTATCGGGGTGACAAAATTCAAACACCTGGATCCTTCTGCCATAAAGGCTTTTGAACAATACCGGGACCGTATTGATCCGGACAGGATCATGAACCCCAATAAATTATCTGAACCGGATATTATCAACAAGATATTCACTCCCTCCTTCAATCTGCTGGAGCTGGAAGCCAGAATACTCAAACACGGCGATTTGTCCCATCTGGCCCACCATATTGCCAATTGTGTGCGCTGCGGCAAGTGTAAACCATTGTGCCCGGTGTTTTTCCCCGATAAGAACATGTTTTTTCATCCCAGAAACAAGAACCTTGCCCTGGGATCACTGATTGAAGCGATGTTGTATATTACCCAGCGCACCCAGTCCACAGGGTTCAAGATTTTGAAAAATCTGGAACAGATTGCAGACCATTGCACCATCTGCCATCGGTGTTTTGTTAAATGCCCGGTGAGTATCGATTCAGGGAACATTTGCATTGAAGAGCGCAACATCCTTAAAACCATGGAGTTTACGCACACCCCTTTGTCCACCCGCATGACCCTGGCATATCTGTCTGAAAAGCGGCCATTGGCCAACCGCCTTATCAGACCGGCTCTTCTGGGGACGGGTACCTTTTTGCAGCGCAGTGCGGCAAGCGTTTTGTCACCCCTGGCCAGGAAAGATGCCTTTGCCCGGACCCGGGGGATGCAGCTGCTGCGCACCAGGATTGCCCGGCCTGATCCCTGCACCCTGCGGGCGGCGTTACCTGTAACCGGGAAAAACCAGGCACTGGTGCTGGAACCCTTGGTATCACCAATCTCCACGGTATTTTATTTTCCCGGCTGCGGCAGTGAACGGGTTTTTTCCCGCATTTCCCTGGCTGCCATTCATCTTTTGCTGGGGCAGAACCACAGAATAATTCTGCCCCCGCCTTTTTTGTGCTGTGGATACCCTTTCAAGGTCAATGCCCGGATACGGCAATACCAGCAGATATTTTTAAAAAATATCATTGTTTTCACCCAGATCCGGGATATGTTCCATGACCTGACTTTTGATGCCTGTCTTGTATCCTGCGGTACATGTATGGAATCTTTGGTGCAGTTGGATGTGGAACAGATCTTTGACTGTGCTGTGACAGATATTTCAGAATATGTGCTGCAGCATTGGAATATATCTGTAGCATCACCCCAGTCTTATTTATACCATGCCCCTTGTCATGATTCTTTGAAAAATGCGGCCCCCTGTCTGCTTGAAAAGCAAGGCATTCAGATAACACCCGTTCCCTTTTGCTGTTCTGAAGCCGGCACCATGGCCCTTTCCAGACCGGATATCAGCCATGCCATGCTGATGCGCAAACAAACGGCCCTGGCACCTGTACACAAGGGTGAAAAAACGAAAATATTGACCAACTGCCCTTCCTGTCTCCAGGGTCTGGGCCGCCAGCCGAAGCTTATACCAGTCCATCTGGCAGAGGAACTGGCGGTGTTTATGGGAAAAACAAAGGGGCAGACCACGCTGAAAGAAAAGACAGGCTCCTGTGAAACAGTGACCTTCTGACCATGAATCTGATACTGCTCACCCCTGGTGATTTCACCGGTTCAAAAAGGGTATGTCTTACAGACCGCCGCCATAACCATATCAGAAACGTTCTCCAGGCAGCACAAGGGGACCGGGTGGCCTGCGGCATTCTCAACGGTAATATGGGATCTGCTTTCATCATCCACATTGATGATACCAGGGTGGATATGGATGTGATACTTGATCAGACACCACCTGCGCCATTGCCCTTAACCCTTGTTCTGGCACTGCCCCGGCCAAAGATGCTCAAACGTATTATCCAAAATGTTACTTCCCTCGGGGTCAAGGATATCTATCTGGTCAATTCCTGGCGGGTGGAAAAAAGTTTCTGGCAAAGTCCGGTCCTGGCGGATGAAACACTTTACGGATATAAAATGCTGGGGCTGGAACAGGCCAAAGACACAGCAATGCCCCGGATTCATAAAAAACGGTTTTTTGCCCGGTTTGTAAAAAATGAGTTGCCGGATATTGCCAAAAATTCCTGTTCCATCCTTGCCCACCCCAAAACAGTTCATCTGTGTCCTGCCGGGGTTGATCAGCCGGTTACCCTGGCAGTGGGACCGGAAGGCGGATGGATCGATCTGGAAGCAAAAACCTTTGAAGACACGGGATTTGTTTCATACCATATCGGTGCGCGGATATTGACGGTGGAAACCGCCATAACCTGTTTAATATCGCGCTTGTACACATAACTTATACAAGACAAACAAAGCAATGGATGAAAATGGATCAAAAAACAAAAAATGAACGGCAGCGAGCGTTTGACAGCCTGCCCCAAAGTATCAGAGAAAAATTGACCCCTGAAGAAAAAGCGTTGTTTTTAACAGCAGAAGTCTGGCCGGAGACATTGTTTGAAAAACTGGATGAATTTCTCATCAAGGAGTAGCGGTTTATTTGGCGGCATCTGCTTTTTTCTGCTCTAAGATCTGCCAGCGGGTATAGAGTTCCTGTACTTGTTTTTCAGCCAATTCCAGTTGTTCACAGGCGTACATCATTTTTTTTACCTGTACTGCAAAGTCAGGGTTTTGAATTTCGGAATGTAATGCTTCCACCCGGGCTTCCGCCGCCAGAATTTTTTCTTCCATATGCTCCAGTTCATACTTGTCCTTAAAAGAAAAAACAGGTTTGGCAGGGGAAAGTTTTTTTACGTCGGGTTTGGATTCTGTCCGGGATGCCTGTTTTTCGGGCTGCTTCACAAGGGTTCTGGCCTTGAGTATCTGGTTGAAGTCTTTGTAAAATGCTGCATCCGAACCAGGATCCAGAAACAGGATCCTGTGGCAGACCCGGTCCATGAGATACCGGTCATGGGATACAATCACAACGGCGCCGGCAAACTCTTTGATACTTTGCTCCAGTACTTCCAGAGACAATATATCCAGGTCATTGGTGGGCTCGTCCAGCAACAGGACATCAGCAGGCTGCAGCATCAGGTTGGCCAGAATAATCCTTGCCTTTTCTCCGCCGGACAGGCGCTTGACCGGCATATCCAGCTGATCCGGCATGAACAGGAAACGTTTGGCCCAGGTAACCACATGAACGCTTTTTCCCAGGTAATTGACGGAGTCACCGCCCCCTGGATTCAGTGCATCCCGAAGCAGATCCTGGGGGTCCAGCCGGGATCTGTTCTGGTCAAACACGGCAATTTTCAAGCCTTCCGCCCATTTGACGGTTCCCTGGTCCGGTGGTATCGTTTTTTCCAGCAGGGACAAAAAAGTGGATTTGCCGGAGCCGTTTACGCCTACCACTCCCAGGCAGACACCGGGTCCCAGTTCAAAGGTGATGCCTGAAAAAAGGCGGGCTTTTTGGAATCCCTTGGTCAGGTTGTGCACCTGGATCAGTTTTCGGGTTTGTCTGCCGGTGGCACAAAAATCAATATCAACCCTGGCAATGTGCCGGTTTCTTTCCTTGAGGTCGTCCAGAGACTGGCGCAGCTTGTCAGCCTGGTCGATGCGGAACCGGGCCTTTGTTGTTCTGGCCTTGGCTCCCTGCCTGAGCCATTCATCTTCCCGCCGCATTTTGCTGGCCAAAGATGCTTGTTGTTTCTGCTGGGCTGCTAAAAATTTATGGCGTTCCTGTTCAAACACCTGGTAAGATCCCTGAATTTTGAAATATCCCTGCGCATAGAATTTTCCCATCTCCATTATACTGGTACACACATTTTCCAGAAAGGCCCTGTCATGGCTCACCAGAATATAGGAAAATGCAGCAGATACAAGCACCTGTTCCAGCCATAGAATACCGTCGATATCAAGGTGGTTGGTGGGTTCATCCAAGAGCAGAAGATCCGGTCCCATGCACAGAGAACGGGTGATGGCCAGCCTTTTTTTCCACCCTCCGGACAAGTGCCGTACAGGTATGTTTGTATCTGCAAACTTACCCTTTCCCATGGCCTGGTTAACCCTTCGGTGACGTTCCTTTTCGTCCATGGAAAAAGAGGCCAGGCTTGTGTATAAGGTATCCTGAATGGTCTGGTCCGAATCGAGCTGGTCTTCCTGGGCAAGATATACAATGCGTATCCCTTTTTGAGCCGCAAGTTCACCACTGTCCGGCAGCATTTTTCCTGCGATAATCTTGAGCAGGGTGGATTTTCCACTGCCGTTGCTGCCGATAAGTCCTACACGTTCACCTGTTTTAAAATCAAAACTCAGATCTGAAAAAAGGGTGTCGTCGCCAAAGGTTTTGGATATTTCAGTGGTGGTGAAAAGAACTGACATGAAGAAAACTACCTGAAGTTAAAGGTTAAGCTGTTTTTTAAATCCGTTTGAACACCCGGATAATTTTAATAAAAAAAGTGACGGCCAGGGTGGTGCTTATGAGAAGGATAAAGCTGGCAGCAAAAAAAGTCATGATAAAGCTGAAGGGATCTTCAAGACCATAGGATGCCATGAGCAGATCAAGTCCGAAGACAAAGAAAAAAAGTGATACCAGTATCAGCACTATCTGAAAAATCCACCAGGTATATTTCATTAAACAGGTTCCATTTTTTTTCAATTGCATTAGGGGAAAATTGCAGGCAAGCGTACCGGTTTTACCAAAAAAAATCAAATCAATATTGATTATTCACAAGGGGTTCATATTATACTGTATAGTATTCTGGTCGGTTGCGAAAGGGTGACCGTGATAATTATCGGAGAGTGCAGGTTCATGAGGGTTCTTCTGGTGGAAGATGATGAAAAAATTGCCCGGTTTGTGGAAAAAGGGCTCCAGGCTGCGGGCTTTGCCGTGGACACGGCAGTTACAGGACCACATGGGTATGAAAAAGCATGTGAAAAATGCTATGACACGTTGATCATTGACATCATGCTGCCGCAAATGGATGGATTTTCCCTGATCAATAATATTCGGACCGGCAAAAACAACACCCCCATCATCGTCCTGAGCGCCAGGGACCGTGTAGATGATCGTGTCAAGGGACTTGAGGCAGGAGCAGACGATTATCTGACCAAGCCCTTTGCATTTTCCGAGCTGCTCGCCAGAGTACAGGCCCTGATCAGAAGGGCCGGCAATGTGACGGATCCAGTGGTACTCACCTATGAAGATCTGTCTTTGGATATTGTTAAACGTCAGGTCAAAAGAGGAAAGACGTTTATTGATCTGCAGCCTTTGGAATTTTCTCTGCTGGAATATCTGCTGCGCAACCGGGAACGTGTGGTGTCCAAAACCATGATTATGGAACATGTATGGAATTATAATTTTGATCCCATGACCAATGTGGTGGAGGCGAGAATCTGCCGGTTACGTGATAAGATCGACAAAGATTACCCCATAAAGCTGATTCACACCGTGAGGGGGGCGGGCTACGTGCTAAGGACCCAGGATGCCTGATCTGTTCAGGACCATCAGTTTCCGCCTCACCCTCTGGTATACCGGCATTTTTTCCATATCCGCCTGTGTGGCATTTATACTGTTTTATTATCTGGCTGTTTCCACCCTTCAGGACCAGACCGATCAGGAACTTCTGGACAAAGCCGGTCAATTTGCTGCGGTTATCACACAAAACGGCCTGAGGGGGGCCAGCAGTCTTGCGGTTATCGAAGCCCAGGCGGCAGGGGAAAAACTGATATTTTTCCGGCTGCTTTATCCCAATGGTGAGGTGTTTGCATCTTCCCACATGTCCTATTGGAAGAATATCACAGTGGATCAGCAACTGCTTGATCGGCTGGTGGAAAAAAAGTCCCATGTGTTTGACACACGCATGGTGGCACAAACATATAAGGCACGCATCCTGTATGCTTTTGTCGCGCACAACGTCATCTTGCAGACCGGGATTGCCATGGATTCCCAGTCCAAATTTCTTAATGCCTTCAAGCTGGTGTTTGCGGTGGCCATGGCTTTTATCATCGGATTTTCCGCTGTTTCAGGCTGGTTTCTGGTGCGCAAGGCATTGTTGCGGGTGGATACCATTACCCGCACGGCAAAAGCAATTACAGGCACAAGCCTCCAGAAACGTGTGCCTGAAACCGGCAGCAAGGATGAACTGGATCACCTGGCCGCCACCTTTAACCAGATGCTGGACCGTATCCAGACCCTGGTGAACAGTATCAAGGAAATGGGAGATAATATGGCCCATGATCTGAAAAGCCCGGTCACCCGCATCAGGGGCGTTGCGGAAATGGGGTTGGTGCAGGGAGAAACCATGGATGACTTTCATGCCATGGCCGCCAACACCATTGAGGAATCAGACCGGCTTCTGGATATGATCAATACAATGCTGGTAATTTCAAAAACAGAGGCAGGAGAGGGTGAGTTTGTGTTTCAACAGGTGGATGTAACCCGGATGATCCAGGAGGCCTGTGACTTGTTCAAACCGGTTGCAGAGGACAAAAACATTTCATTTTTCTGCGGTGTGCAAGGCCGCTTCCTTGTAAAGGCTGATATTAAAATGCTCCAGCGTGCATTTTCCAATCTTTTGGACAATGCCCTCAAATATACCGGCAGCGGTGGTCAGGTGATGGTTCAGGCCCGGCAAAAATCCGGTGAAATCCTGGAGATTCAGGTGATTGACACAGGGCCTGGAATCGATCCGGATTTCCAGGAACGTATTTTTGAACGTTTTTTCCGCACTGAATCTTCCAGAAACAGTCCCGGCACCGGACTGGGGCTTCCGCTGGCCAGAACCATTGCACAAGCCCATGGCGGAGATGTCAAAGTGGAAAGCGAACCCGGCAAAGGAGCCATCTTTACCCTTACATTGCCAAATTGTAATTTTCAGGTCATGTAAAGGTCATGCGTATGTATTACAATGGCAATTGACAGGTTGAACAAAATTTATTGCAGTAATTTCAGGTACAATTTACAAACCCCGACAAGGAGGATTATCCATGAAACAGATCAACCATATTAAAATTCTTTTACCGATGTTGATTATCTATCTTCTGGTAACCGCAATGCCGGTGTTGGCAGCAAAAACCACCCAGATGATACCTGCCGATTTTCATGATCTTGCCCGGGAAGCCAAACCCGCAGTGGTCAATATCCAGACCGTTAAAACCATCCAGGGAGGAGGCCGGGTGTTCCAGCACTTTTTTGGTCAGCCTTTTGGCAACCGGGAAGGCCTTGAAGAGTTTTTTTCACCTTTTTTTAACCAGCAGCCCCGGGACCGCAAGGAACAGAGCCTGGGATCAGGGTTTATCATCAGCCGGGACGGATATATCGTAACCAATAACCATGTGATCAAAGATGCGGATGAAATCAAAGTCATCCTCCATGACAAGCAGGAATATGATGCCAAAGTTGTGGGGACGGACCCCATGACCGACCTGGCCCTTATCAAGGTGGATGCAAACGATCTGCAGCCGCTGAAATTCGGCAAATCCAGTGATGCGAAAATAGGGTCCTGGGTGGTGGCTATCGGCAGTCCATTCGGCCTTGAACAGACCGTCACAGCAGGGATTATTTCAGCCAAAGGGCGGATACTGGGATCTGGTCCATATGATGATTTTATCCAGACCGATGCATCCATTAACCCGGGCAACAGCGGTGGTCCGCTGCTGAACATGGATGGTGAGGTCATTGGTATCAACACCGCCATTGTAAGGTCAGGGCAGGGAATCGGGTTTGCCATTCCTTCTGACCTGGCCACCGGCATTATTGATCAGCTTACCCAGTCCCAGCAGGTGTCCAGGGGATGGATGGGAGTAGCCATCCAGAATGTTACGCCTGAGCTGGCAGAATATTATGGTATCAAAGATACCGGTGGGGTGTATGTGGCCAAGGCGTATGAGAACAATCCCGCCCATGCTGCCGGCATCAAACCCGGGGATGTCATTATTGCCATCAACGGCAAAAAAATAGATACGTCAAGGGATCTGACCATCACCATTGCCAATCTCAAAGTCGATGAAACCATTGATGTAAAATTGATCCGGGAGGGCAAGGAAAAAATTGTCAGGGTCAAGCTGGGGGAAAGACCTGATCAGGACCCGGAGGTTCTTGCCTCCCTTGAAGATTACGATAATTTTGGATTCAAATTCAAGCCGTTGGATGGGGAAATTGCCAGGCGTCTGGGATATCCTTCGGGTATTAAAGGGCTGGTTGTTACTGAGATAAAGCCCGATACCCCGGCAGACAAATCCGGTGTCCGGCCGGGTGATCTGCTCATGGAGATAAACCGAAACCGGGTGACCAGTCTTGCGGAATACCTGTCCATGCTGGATCAGATTGAAAAGGGACAGATTGCCCAGCTGTTGTTCAGGAGGGGCAACAGCAATGTATTTGTTGTCCGGTTTGAAAAATAACAGCATTTCACCCGGGGTCTTTGGATGCGCAAAATATCCAGATACCCCGGGTTATCCCGTGGCACCCCATGGCCGGGGTATTGATGCACAGGATAGTATTCCGGCTGGGACGGTTACACAAAGATCCGGCATAAACACAGGAGAAGATTACCATGGATACCATCATCGAAAGCCGTACCCTGCACATAAAACTTGTGGATGGGACCCAGATCAGAGGAGAAGTGAATTTAAACAGGGGAAATGGTTATGACCGATTGAGCGATCTTGTGGGTGATTACCAGGAAAATTTTTTAACGGTTTTCAACGCCACCCTGCACAAAGGAGATCCGACCGCACCTGCCAGCTATCAGACGATACTGATCAATAAAACCCATATCCTTTACGCCATACCTGAAGATGATTTGGATTAGCCGGTTTTCACTCTGGAACAATGGAAGAAAACATTAGACGGGTGGTGGAGCTGAGGGGGATCGAACCCCTGACCTTACGGCTGCCAGCCGTACGCTCTCCCAGCTGAGCTACAGCCCCACATTGGAAAGATGCTGATTAATAATCGAAACACGGGCCTGTGTCAATACAAAAAATATATTTTTTTGGAAAATACAGTTTTTTGGAACTGGTATCATATTAAAACGCTGATAAAATATTGACACAAGGCTTTATGAAAGGCTATTATGGAGTGTTTTTTTAATTTTTACTTATTCGGTGCATGAAGGAGAAGCGAATGCTGCGTTATTTGCGGGAAAATACGGGTAACTGGATCATCAAAATTTTTCTTGGTATAATTGTGGTGGTGTTTGTGTTTCTGGGTGTAGGTTCCATGAACTCAAGCCGGAACAATTCAGTAGCCTCAGTGAACGATGAACCCATTACCGTCAGCGAATTCCAGGATGCTTACAGGAACCTGGTGGAGCGGATGAGGGAACAGTTTCAAGACAATCTCACAGATGATCTGCTAAAAGCCTTGAATGTGAAGCAGCAGGCCCTCAACACCCTGATTGAACAGAAACTTATGATGTCCCAGGCGGAAAAACTCAACGTTATGGTTTCCGACCGGGAACTTGAAGGCTCTATTCTGGCCATTGATGCTTTTCACAAAAACGGGGTGTTTGACATGGACCAGTATAAGCGGATACTGGGTCTTAATTCACTGACCCCTGAAATGTTTGAACAGCTCCAGCGCAATGCCTTAAGACAGCAGAAACTACAGGATATGGTCCTGGGCGGTGTTTTTGTATCAGACCTTGAGGCAGAGAGCTTCTACCGGCACCATAATACCAAAATGGCAGTGCACTATGTAAAGGTGGACCCTGCTGAATTTACAGATATTACCCCAACCCGGGATCAGATCCAGACCCATTATCGGGAAAACATGGCCCAATATATATCCGAACCCAAACGCAAAGCTGTTTTTCTGCAATTTTCTCCCACAGATTACCGCAGCCAGGTAGCCGTTACCCAGGCCCAGGTACAGGACTATTATGAACAGCATCCAGATGAGTTTACGACACCGGAAAAGGTGGAAGCCAGCCATATTCTGATCAAAGTTGATGATACTGCGGATGACCAGGCTGTTGAAGCAGCGCAAAAAGAAGCTCTGGCGGTTTATCAGCGGGCCATTGCCGGAGAGGATTTTGCCGAGCTGGCCAAACAAACCTCCCAGGGCCCGTCCAGTGAAGATGGCGGTTATCTTGGTACATTCGAGAAGCGCAGCATGGTCAAACCATTTGCAGACAAAGCCTTTTCCATGAAACCCGGTGAAATCAGCGAACCTGTCAGAACCCAATTCGGCTGGCATGTGATAAAAATAATGGACCGGCTGGATGCAACAGTGACATCCTTGGAAGAAGCAGCCGATCAGATCAAAACCCGGCTGGCGGATCAGGAAATGCAGAATCTGGCCTATTATAAGGCAGGAGAAGCCTTTGATGCAGTAATTGACGGCGATACCCTGGAACAGGTCGCCCTGCTTACCGAAAAACAGGTTGTCTTCACAGACGCTTTTGATGAAAACGGCAACGGTCTTGATCTGGAACAGGCAGCGCAATTTGCAGATGCTGCATTTTCCCTTGAAAAACAACAGATAAGTGATGTCAAGCAGCTGGGCAATGCATATTTTCTCATCAAAGTTGAGGAAACCATTGAACCTGTGCAACTTCCCCTGGAAGCGGTCAAGGACCGTATTATCAATACCCTTGAACGACAGCTCCGCATGGCAGCTGCCGAAAACAAAGCCCGGGAACTGCTTGCGGCAGCGCACTCTGCTGAAAACATGCAAACATTTGTCAAGAAAGAAAACCTGACCCTTGCTTCCACCCCATTGTTTACCCGCAATGATTCTATCCAGGGGGTAGGCAGATCTGCTGATTTTACCACTGCCGCTTTTGCACTGACCCCGGAAAATTCCATATATCCCGGGGTGTTGAAAACAGATCAGGGATTTTTTATCATTGGTTATAAGGAAAAACAGGTGCCTGAATCCGATGAAATCCAAGAGAACCTCACAGATATCAAACAGCAGCTTTTGCAGGCCAAACAGGGACAATACTACCAGGCATGGATTGATGAACTCAAAGAAAACAGCAGCATTGAAATTGATCCCCAATTCATAAATTAAAGCCGGACAAGGATAAAGTCAGACAAGTGAAAAAATATACCAATTGCATCTGCCTGGTTCTGATCTGGGTTGCTTTTGTTTCCTGTGCCCCGAAACATCTGCTGCCGTTTTCATACCAGAATGTGCCCCGTGATCCTGCACTGGTTCACGGGGTGCTGCCAAATGGGTTCCAATATGTTATCATGAAAAATCAAACGCCCAAAGACCGGGTCAGTATCCATCTGAATGTTTTTGCCGGATCAGTTCATGAAACAGAAGAACAGCAGGGAGTAGCCCATTTTCTGGAACATATGCTGTTTAATGGAACTGAACATTTCAAGCCCGGAGAGCTGGTGGCCTATTTCCAGTCTATTGGCATGGATTTTGGTGCGGATGTCAACGCCAGTACCTCGTTTTTTCATACGGTGTATGATTTACGCCTGCCCAAAGGCGACCAGGTCCATCTTGAAGATGCCCTTCTGGTTATTGCAGACTATGCCAAAGGAGCGTTACTTCTGGAAAAGGAAATTGAAAAAGAGCGCGGGATCATTCTGGCTGAAAAACAGGAACGCGATTCTGTTTCCTATCAAACCTTTAAACAGACCCTTGCCGTTGAACTTCCAGGATCCATTCTGAACCAGAGGCTTCCCATAGGCATTGAACCAGTAATCAAAGCTGCTGACAGAAATCTGCTCAAAGAATTTTATGACTGCTGGTACCGACCCGATAATATGGTCCTTGTCATGGTAGGGGATATGGATATTCAGATGGCCCGGAAACTCATACAAAATCGGTTCAGATCACTGCAACCGAGGCCTTCAAAGGATTGCCCTGAACCACCCGACATTACATGGGTTCCCCATGATGGAATAACCCCTTTTTATTTTCATGAACCCGAGGCCGGTAATACTGAAATTACCATCGAGCGGATTGAATACACCGATTTTGCGATTGAAACAATAGAACAACACAAACAGGATCTGGTCAAAAATCTTGCAGATACCATGCTTCAAAACCGGTTGTCCAATATGCTCAGACAGCAGACAGCTGCATTTTCTTCTGCTTCTGTCTACTCCGGCACTTTTCTACAACACGTTTCCATGGCTGCAGTCAGAGCTGACTGCAACCCTGAAAACTGGGAAGCCAGTCTGGCCCAGCTGGAAAAAACATTGCGCCAGGCCCTTGCATCCGGTTTTACCCGAAAAGAACTGGACCGGGTCAAAGCAGAGTATATTTCCCAACTGGATGCGGCTGTCAAACAGGCTGATACCCGTAAAACCGCCCGGCTGGCCAGGGTACTTTTGCAGTCCATTCAAAACAAAGAGCTGTTTTTGTCTCCTGAACAGAAAAAAGAACTGCTGGGTCCCTATGTTGAAAAATTGTCTCTGGAGCAGGTGAACCAGGCTTTCACAGAGGCCTGGAAGCCGGATCACAGGCTGATTCTGGTTACCGGCAATGCAGACATCGGTTCCCGGGGATCTTTTTCAGCAAAAGAGATAATACGCAACGTCTATAGGGAAAGCCACCGGAAACCGGCTGATCTTTTTACGCCCTTGGAATCCAAAATATTTCCCTATCTACCGGTTCCAGATACCCCGGCCCGGATTGCAAAAGAACAAAAGAATGTAAACGATCTGGGCATTGCCATCATTGATCTTGATAATAATATCCGTCTCAACCTCAAGCATACGGATTTTCAAAAAGGCCAGGTTTTATTCAAAGTGGTTTTCGGCAGGGGCAGGGCATGCCAGCCCGAGGATATTCCCGGCCTTTCCCATATCAGCCAGCAGACCGTGCGCCTGAGCGGACTGGGCGCCATGAATCCGGATCAGCTGGAAGCAGCACTGGCCGGCAGGGATGTCTCTATTGCATTCTCTGTCGACGATGCGTATTTTTCCCTGGAAGGAACTGCAGACCCTGAAGAGATCGGGCTGGTGTTTCAGCTTATTTATGCCTATCTTTTGGATCCCGGGTTCAGGCCTGAAGGACTTGACCTTGCCAAAACCCAATACCGCCAAATGTATGACGCGTTGAAACGAACGCCTGACGGTATCATGCGTATCCATGGCAACCGCTTTCTGGCCAAAGGAAATCCATTGTTCGGGATGGCCCATCCCGATGATGTGGATCAGATTACACTGCAGGATATCCGCTCCTGGCTGGAGCCGAATTTTACCAAAAATGCCATCGAGATTTCCATTGTTGGAGATATCAAACCAGACACGGTAATTTCACAGGCCCTTACCCATCTGGGGGGAGTTAAAGCAAAGAGAAATGCCGTGCCAATCTGTAGTCCGGATCCAGTACGATTTCCCGAAGGGGAGCAACTGACACTTTCCCCGGACACGAAAATAGACAAAGGAGTGCTGCGGATTGCTTTTCCTACCGATGATTTCTGGGATATTCAACGAACCCGTAAATTGTCCATATTGTCAAAGGTGATTTCCGAACGACTTAGAAAAATTATCCGTGAAAAACTGGGAGCCGTTTACTCTCCCTATGTTTTTAACCACCCGTCCATGGCCCATGAAGGATATGGTCTCATGCAGATGGTTGTGCCGGTGTCACAGGAAAACAGGGAGCTGGTTGAACAAACCATGCTGGATATCGTCAAGAATATTGTGATGAACGGGATTACCCCCCGGGAAGCGGAACTGGCATTGAATCCGGTTCTCAGCCAGCTGAAGGATTTACAACAAACCAATACCTACTGGTTGCATTCGGTCATGACCGATTCGTGGAACCATCCGGAAAAACTGCAATGGGCAAACACCATTATTCAAGCGTATACATCCATCACCCCTGAAGATCTGGATGAAATGGCAAAAGAATATCTTGATCTGAACACTGCCGCCATTATTCGCATTCTGCCTGAAAATTGATGGCAAATATCTTGTTTGACGCTATTGCTGCTGGGGTGGTGGTTCCACCTGTTCTGCTACATTGTTGCGCAGATAATAATCCAGGTCAAACAATTGTTTGAAACTCAAATCCCTAAACTGTACATGCCGTTTTCGCACCTTCATGGAACTGAAGGAGGGTGTATTGGTCACCTCATAATCATCAATGGTTTTAAACGGAAGATCCCCCACATAATATCCCATGCTGCTTAAAAAAACGGTTTCTTCCGGCAGTTGTTCATCCTGGTCGTCTGTCTTACTTGTATCAATGTATTTAAAACAAAGGCCCCCCATACTGATGTCAATAATCTGACCAAGTTTCCGGGATTTGGGACTTATGGCTGCATAGGCTCCCTCCACTGCTTTATAACGCTTGTTTTTCCTTCTTTCAACCGTTCTCTTTCTGCCAACCATAAGAAGGTTCCTTGTCGATTCAGATTAATTTGGGTTAACTGTTCAGGGTTTTCATTGCCTTCAGGAAATATAATGCAAAAAATATACCCTTGTCAAGTTAGGTACATTCCGAACCCATATCAATAACCGGTATTCCCCATTAATCGGAAGTTAGAAACTGGTTTGATCTGTAGAATACGATTCAGGATGGTGTGCACTACAGGCAGATAGTGGAAAATAAAGTTATAATAAATGGAATATTTTTGCCCAATATTGGATAAATTTTTTCTTTATCACCTGTTTTAATGCTGGTCATAGCCCCGGGCTGCCGCACAATCATCCCATGCCGTCATACAAGCTTCATACCCAAATCCACGGTAGCGCAGAAAATTCATCGCCTTTTTTTTTTGGATTTCCAGATCAAAATGTTCCCATTGATCCATCTTGGCCCTGAGTGCTTTTTTTGCCATGGCTGCATCGTTGTAGTCTGCAAGCAATTTTTCCCGTATTCCGGAGCAGACCCCTTTTTGTTTCAATTCATATCCCAGGGCGAACTTTGATTTGGGATTACGTCTTTTGCGGTTTTCAATAAACAGTTCGGCAAAAATTTCATCATTGATGTAATCATAACGTTTCAACAGATCAATAACGGTTACAATTATTTTTTCCTCAATTTGTTTTTTTGCAAGATGGCCGGTGACCTCCTGTTCACTGCGGGGCCTGTATCCAAGGTATTTGACCGCAATGTGAATGGCGTTTTCCAGTTCCGGATCCAACGCATCAAACAGGCCCATGGGATATTTTTCTCCAGGTGAGGGTGAGGCATGCCAGTTTGGCACCGCTGGCTTCATGAAAAATGGCATGACAGGTTTTCAAAGATCCTTCCGTATCTGATATGGTCGTTTTGACGACAATCACATCCGGATAAAAAGATTCTTTAAGATAGGATACAACCAGGGTCTGGGGCGTGTGACGGAACAGCCAGGATATGGGTAAACTTTCTATGGCCCAGGTTACATACACCGTATGGTTGACGTGCTGGTTCAGGTCCAGATCATGCATTCGAACGTGAAACTGTTTTTTACGGTCATATTCGGACAGATCCGGATTATTGGGCCATAAATCCGGGGCAGGAGCTGTTTTTACCATCAGGGCCGCCGGCATATTGGGCGGAAGCCGAACGGGTTTTGAATCCTGTGCCCTGACCATAACCCATACCCCCAATGCTGAAATCAGAAGGGTACCATCGGTATTTTCAATGGTGAACTGCCGCAGTTCATACAGATTCTTCCACGGAAGCCGCCAGGTTTTCAGTACAACTGATTGGGCCAGTTGCAAAGAATCATGTACGCGGATCTGGTATCTGGAAATAAGCCATTTTAATCCGATTTTTTCAAGATCCTGCCCGCTGATTTTCAGTGTAAGGGCATGCATGGCTGCTGCATCCTGGAAAAGCATGAGTATACGGTCCATGCGGATATGATTGTTGGCAGCCATGGCAGAGTATGGCAGCACCATCTGCTGTGTGAAGATTTGTTTTGAATCCATATCAGGGCACTTGTTCCAGCAGTCTGCCGGGACTTTTTATGATATCGGTCAACAGGTTCATAAGTCCTTCCCCCACCGCCGAAGGATGCAGCGGGGTAATCACAGGGTCCGTGATGGCACCGGTGGCTTTTGCTGGAAAAGACACCAGACGGCCGCTGAGAATGGTGTTTACGACCGGAATATACTGAATGATGGTATCAATGGTTTTAAAAGGAGCCACCAGACAGGTAAGGTCCAGGGTATTTTTAAAGGGAGATATCCGGCCGGAAAAAATAAGGGCCATATTTTCGGCGTCTATGACCGCTTTTTCCAGGTGAATGATCCCTTCTTTGACCTTCGCTTCCACAAGAAAACTGCGGTATTTGAATCCTTTCTGGGTCATATCCGGCAGATTCAGAATATTGAGTACAGACAGCAGCCGTGAAATCAGTGTCATTTTATAAATCCGTCCATTTTGGGATGTAAAAGTGATCTTGCCGTTTACATTGTTTTGGAACGAATGAACCAACCCCTCTGCAGTAAGATCGGCCACAAAAGAATAGGTGCCGTCCATCAGGTGCCGGTCCGGGAAAAGACAAGAAAGCACAGGTTCGAGATTTTTTTTGTCTGTGGCCTGGATGGTGGCATAGCCGGTGCCCCGGATGCCGGCATGTGCCTGGCCAAATGCTGTATGACCTGAAATGGTAAGGCCGCATACATCAGCAGAAACCAATTGAATGTCGGTTGTCTGCAGGTCATATGCAACAACAGCCGCTATGTCGGAAAAAGTATAATTGTGATATACCATGCTGCCGGCGGTTAAGCCAACAGGTGTCTGATCCGGCAACAGCTGGTATTTCGGTATCTTTTTTGCGCCCAATGCAGACACCAGCGGTTCCAGATAAAGTCGTTGCGTGTCAATGTGCAGTTTGGATTGATCATCCGTATATATTTTTATGGGAATCCCACTGTTCAAGGTAATGAGACGTTTGTGGAGCAAAGAATCCGTAATTGTCATGGCAAAAAGGGTTCTCGTATCCAGGTATCCTTCAAACCGGACCAGGGGCTTGTCAGTATCTCTGATAACCATGATCATTGCATCTGTCAAGGAACCGTCTTTCAGTACAACCTTTTGTGGTTTCAGATCCTGGAGGGTATTGCCCTTCAGTTCTAAAGAAAGCCGGGTTTTTGATGCAAACAGCAAAGATCCGGCAATGGTACTGCTTTCTTTGGAAATATGCACCGTACCATTTTCCAGAGTCAAGGGCATGGTGATACTGGCTGCCTGTTCAGATTCCAATACATGGGATAACCAGTTTAGATCAGAAATAACCGCCGTAAGGTCTTTAGTTGAAATGGATGCTTCAGATATGGTGAATCGGCCGGACAAATGTTGAATCTCTCTGGATGCCGGAGAAATTCCTGCCTGGATGTCATGGCCTGATCCAGACAGGTTCCAGGTCCATTGGTCCGGTTCAAAGGCAGGTCCCTTGAATTGAAGCTGGTCAACCAGCAATCTGCCCTGTACATATGCAACCGGCCCCATAACATCTTTGATTTCTTCCAGGAATCGGTCCTGGGACAGAATATCCGCAATGCTGACACCAATGGTTTTGGCGGACAAGGTTACCCATGCATTTTTGGTAAGATCCACCTGTGCGGTAACACCTGTCAAAGGATTGGTGCCGATATGGCCTGAAAAATCAGTTAATAAAACCTGGTTGTCCGTATATGCAAATCGGCCTTTGGAAATACTTATGGGAAATGGGATGCGGTCATAATATCCAGAGCCGGAAAAAGGATCGACCGCCACAGAGACGGTCAGCTCTTTTTGTCCTTTTTTTCTGGCCAGATCAAGGCGGGTATCAACCTGTCCCTGAACCTGGCTTACACGGTCCAGTTCTCTGGCAAGCAGGGTTCCGGGCAGAAGAGAGATCAGAATACCGGGTACTTCCGATAAGTCCACATTCAGATCAAATGTTCCCGTAAACGGGATGTCCTTGTGGTTCATCAGATCAATGTCAAGCTGACCCTGGCGGATACGGCTGTTGCCCACCTTGCCCTGGTGGGCGGTTATTTCAAGCACGCCTTTGGTAATCTGTGCACTGCCGTTTACATCTTCGGTAAAAATATGCGTTTCCGGTATTTTGATCACAGCATTTTTGGCACTTCCTGTAAGCACCATCTGTTTTGGATCAAACAACGATGTCGCAGACCTGCCCTGGAATTTTAAGGAAACACTGGATGCCGTTCCCTGGCGCAGTATATCGAACAATTGTGACACCACCGGATTTTTTGGGGCTATTGCCAGGCTGGTTTGCCGAGCCTGGGCCAGGTCAATATCATTTCCCGAAAAAATGACGGCTGTTTTCTGGCGGATTCTGTCATCTGAAAATTCCATGGATACACGAGAAGCGGGATAATCAAAATGTACCGGTTCAAGACGTAAAAACAGGTGGTCACTGGAACCGCTGAACAGTAAATTCAGCTTCTTGCCGGCAATTGTTTTGTCTGGAAGCTTATCTGACAGGATCAAAAATTGTTCCATTGTAAGATTCCCGGTAAAACCTGACTGTGCATTCAGCTGGATGTTCAGGTTCGCTCCGGAAGATGCAAGCGTATCCAAAGGAAAATTTTCATAGGGGAAAAATTGGGGGATGTCCTTTTTTTTGATGTGTATGTCCCGAATTCTCATATCGCACTGCATGTTCTGGTCGGATTGTGAAAGAATGAGGGTTCCTGCAAGGGACGTAAAAAAACGGGTTCTGCCATTTTGTAAAACCAGTTCAATGTTTTTCTGGTTATCAGCCAGCAGGGCAAACAATCTGCTTACCTGGTTTTGGGGAAATTGAAAAGAAACTGCATTTTGCAAACGATCCCGGGTGGCATCGGCATCAGGGGTGAAACGGATATCCATGTCTTGCAGTAGAATTTTTGAAGCAATTACCCTGCCGCGCAGCATTTGTGCCATATCCAGTTGTATCTGCATGGCATTGATATGAATGCCCATTGTCCGTGTCAGCGGCAGATCTGCTGCCTGCAGCCGCATCCCTGGATGGGGAAACACTGTGAACACCATCTGCTCAGGCCTAAGAACAGCGCCGGTTTTTTTTTCAATGAAGGTTGCGATCCGATCTTTGATATACCGGGAATTGAGGGCAGGCTCAAGTATAAAAAGTGCTGCCACAGCCAGGGTAATGAGGCAGGCAGCAGCATATATGGCACCCCGCATTTTTACCATGCATATCCCTGCTCTCTTGCAAGGGGGATAAAATCTGCCATGATCCTCTGGGCCTGTTGTAGAATGATATCCTTGTAACCATTGATTTTTGCATCCCGGGCTTCAAGGGTATCAATGGGATCCTTTCCTGAAGCCACCAGATATTCGTTTTCAATCTCAAGTTCAGCTTGTTCCTGCAAAGCACGTTTCTGGCGCCTTTTTTCGATATTCAAAGACAGATCCGTTTCCTGTCCCAGCCGGGTTGTCAATTCCAGCTGCTTTTTAAGATAGATCATGCCTGGATCACGGCTGATCCTGTCTTGGTATTGCCGGGTCAAAGGATCATACAAAGGGGTCAATGGCGGATAGGCCTGATATTGGATGCCGGGAATCGCATCCCAGAGAAGGGCTCCGTCCAGAGAGCTTTCACCGGTATCTTCCAGCTTATAGATTCGGGGAAAAAAAATATCGGGCAGCACTCCCCGGTGCTGGGTGCTTTCCCCGGAAACCCTATAGAATTTGGCGGAGGTAAGTTTGAGTTTTCCCTCCCCAACAGGCTTGAGTTCCTGCACCGTACCTTTGCCAAAACTTGTGGTCCCCACCACCAATCCACGGTGATAATCTTTGATGGCTCCGGCAAAAATCTCAGAGGCAGATGCACTCATCCGGTTGATCAATACCAGCATCGGGCCGGTATACTGGATGGATGGGTCCTCATCATAGAGCCGGTTCACCTGGTTTTTGGTTCTGATCTGAACCGTTGGCCCTGAGGTGAGAAAAAGCCCTGTCAGATCATTTGCTTCCTTCAGGGATCCCCCGCCATTGTCCCTCAGATCCACGATCAGGCCGTCAATATGTTCTTCCTGAAGTTCAAACAGCAGTTTTTTTACATCCATGGTGGTGCTTTTATAGGCTTTGTCGCCCCTGTGATAGGCTTCAAAATCAATATAAAAATTGGGGATTTCAATGATTCCTATGGTAACTTCCCCTTGTTGTGAAGAAAGGGTGATAACCTGCTTTTTTGCAGCCTGTTCTTCCAGTTTCACTTTTTCGCGTTTGATACTGATGGTGGCGGTGGAATCCGTTTTTTTGGCTGGAATGATTTTTAACCGCACATAGGTGTTTTTGGGTCCCCGGATCAATTTCACCACTTCATCAATGCGCTGGCCAATGGTATCTTTTATCTCGCCGTTTTTTCCCTGGCCCACACCGATAATCTTGTCGCCGGGCATCAGCAGATTGGATTTGTCAGCAGGGCCTTTGGGGATCAGGCGCAGTACTTTGGTATATTCGTATTCCGTTTGCAATACCGCACCGATTCCTTCCAGAGAAAGGCTCATATGGATATCAAAATCCTCTGACACCCGGGGTGGGAAATACTGGGTATGGGGATCAAAACTTTCTGTGACACTGTTCATAAACAATTGAAATACATCATTGGTATTGGTCTGGGACAGCCGGCTCAGGCGGCTGGCATAGATTTTTTCGAGTGTGTCAGTTATGTCTGAATGCTTCTGGTTGTCCAGTTTCAGGGTAATAATATGGTTAAGCAGCTCTTTTTTCCATAAAGTCTGCAGGTTTTCAAAAGACTGCTGCCAGGACCGCTGTTTATTGTTAATAACCAGGGAATGCTGTGTATGCAGATCCATGTCTGTTTCCCATGTCTTTATCAACGACAGGACATATTCCAGCCGCTGGGTGGCCCGGTGATGGTACAGATTGTAAATGTCATAGGCAAATGAGAGGTTCCCTTTTTTAAGGTCTTTCTCAAACCGGTACCCGGATAAATTGAGCCGATCCAGATCTTTTTGGGTGAACAGTTGTCTGGAGGGATCCAAAAGGGTGATATACCGATCAAAAATCTGCGCTGACAGGACGGTGTCCATATGCTTGCCCAGATAGTGGTCACGCTCCAGGGCCGCTACGATCTTGACACATTGAATCATATGGGTTGTTTTGGGGGCCATGGTAACCTGATCGGCCAATACCGTGGTACATAAAACAGACAAGAGCACAAATATACCAAGGGTAATGATTCGTCCCTTACCAGACAGTTTTTTCAATGTATATGACACATAATTACGCACTGTTTTTTTCCTCATCATTTGGTGTTTCAAGGCTGATTCTGCCGATTTTTCCTGCCCGAAGATCCCGTATCAGGATTTCAGAGGCTTTTTGATAATTGACCTGGCCTTTGGCTTTCAGACACCCTCTTGCAGTACCGATACGTTCAATCAGATCTGTTTCATCATCGGGCAGGCGGTCTAAAAAACTGTACCGGGCCAGCAGCAGATCCGGATACCGTTCCATAAGAAGCGTTGCTGCAAAAAAAGCGATATCATGATAATCCACGGCCGTATCGGAAATCGCACCGCTGACAGCCAGGGCATAGGCCCGGTGCACAGGTTCGATAACCGGCCAGAGAATTCCGGGGGTATCGTATATATCGATATTGTTTTTCAGGCTGGTTCTCTGCTGATGCCGGGTTATTGCCGGAACATTTCCGGTTCTGGCAATTTTTTTGCCGGCCAGCGTATTCAACAGGGTTGATTTTCCGGTATTGGGTATCCCCACTACCATGATTTTGAGTTTCCGTGCCCGATTTCGCTGCATTTTCTGTACACAATAATCAAGGGCACCAAGTGCAAGGGTTTTATCTGTCGCATTAATGGCAACGGCGCGGATATTTTGTTCTTTTTGAAAATAGGTCACCCAACTGTCGGTAATAACAGGATCTGCCAGATCAATTTTGTTGAGAATTTTTACCCGGTTTTTATTCCGGCATAATTTGTCAACCAGAGGATTTTCACTTGCCCTTGGAATTCTGGCATCCAAAATTTCCAGTATGGCATCAACTTTTGCAACAGATTTTTGCAATAATTTTTGTGTTTCCAGCATATGGCCGGGGAACCATTGTATGTTCATGGGAAAATTCTTTTTGTTTTTTTAAAATGACGTTACTGTAACTGGTCAACCAGAAAAGGGGCAAGGTGTTGATTGGCGGCTATTACGCCGTTTTCAGGAAAATGGGTTTCCCCGTTGAAGTCAGATACAGTGCCACCGGCTTCTGTAACTACCAGTATTCCTGCGGCAACATCATACACATTAAGGTTCATTTCCCAAAATCCGTCCAGTTTGCCGCACGCCACATAACACAGATCAATGGCGGCGGACCCGCACCGCCGGATATCCCTCAACCGGGGAACAATCCGGTTAAAATGCACCAGATTATTGTGTTCAAGTCCCGCACGAAGGCAGGCAAATCCTGTGGCCATAACCGCATTTTCCATGGCTCTGGTGTCCGAAACCCGGATGGGCCGGTCATTAAAAAATGCCCCCTTGTCCTTTTGTGCATAAAACAATTGTCCCAGGGCCGGGGCAAATACCCCGCCCAGAATAGTTTCACCAGCTTTTTCCAGGGCAATGCTTACCGCATAATACGGCTGTCCATGAAAAAAAGAGGTTGTGCCATCAATGGGATCTATGATCCAGAGAAATTCTCCTGTGGTACCGGACCGGCCGGATTCTTCCCCTAAAATGCCGTGGGCCGGAAACCGGGACTGGATCTGCCGGGTAATGAATGCCTCCACATTTTTGTCCGTGGCAGTGACCAGGTCTTTTCTGCTTTTAAATGCAAGATCATCTATGGTCAGATGTTCTTGTTCTGCCAGGCAGATATCACCGGCCCGGGTGATGATGTCTTTTAAAAAGGACAGCATGGATTTTTCCAATATGATTTGGGTTGATTTTCTATTGAATTATGGCATATCAAAGATAAATTGAAAAGGCAAAATGTCCAGAGAATGTGACCGGCAATTGACTTTTCATCCCTGATCTGCAATGATGACATCTGTTTGCGTTAATGAATTTTTACAGGTGTTTATGCGACATACAGTTTTCATATCTGCTGTCTGGGTGGTACTGTGTACGGTGCTGCTTTTTTCCAACCCCGCAGGCGCTGAACAAAATGCTTCCGCCTTGGAACCCATTCCGTCACTTATTCAGAGCATCCGGTTTCCAGAAGATATTGTTTTTTGCAATACCCGGGTACCCCTTGAAAAACCCCATGTCAGGGCAGAACTGGAAAAAGCAATGCTTCTGGCATTATGGAACAGACCCCAGGTAATCTTGTGGATAAAACGTGCTGCAATGCTTTTTCCCCATATCCAGCAGATACTGGCCCAGGAAAAGATGCCGGATGACCTCAAATATGTACCGGTCATAGAAAGCGCTCTCAGGCCGCATGCCAGATCTTCCGCCCATGCCGTAGGGTACTGGCAGTTTTTGAAAAATACAGGCCTGCGGTATGGATTGCGCATTGACGACCAGGTGGATGAACGCCGCAATATTTTTACATCAACCCGGGCTGCCAGTCTTTATTTGAAAAAGCTGTTTGATGAATTCGGCTCTTTTCCTCTGGCTTTATCTGCCTACAACATGGGAGAGCACGGGCTTGCTGTTGAAATTGATGCCCAGCAGACACGGCAGTATTTTGATCTGTATCTGCCCATTGAAACGCAGCAGTATATATACAAAATCATTGCCGCCAAATTAATACTGGAACATCCTGGAAAATATGGATTTGATCTGGAACCTCAGGATCTGTATCCGGTGTTTACTTTTTCCCGGCTCAATTTCACATCAGACAACCGAATCCCCCTGGTTCTCATTGCACAGGCTGCAGGCATTTCTTTTAAGACCCTTAAAGACATGAATCCGGAGATCAGGGGATATTATCTTTTTCCGGGTCAGACAACACTGCTGGTTCCAAAGGGCCATGAAAAAGATTTCAACACGCGGTTTGCTGATGTGTATGAAATGTGGCAAAGCCAGGAGAATAACCGGATTCATGTGGTAAAACCCGGTGAAAGTCTGATCAGTATTGCCAAAAATTATAAGATGCCCCTGGCTTCTCTGCTGCGGATCAATAATATCTCTTTACATAAAGTGATCCATCCAGGGGACAGGCTGGTGGTCAAATAGGGGAATCGGTGCTGGTTTTCGGACCAGGAGATTCATCCGGGTCATCTTTTTTGGTTTTTTGCTGTTTTTTTAAACACATCCGGTCCTCCCGAATGATGGCACAAAGCTTGGGATTATGCAGTTCTCTGCAGGTTGAGTGATTGTACAGGGGGCATTCAGGATGTTGTTTGGACATGACGGTTCCTTATGTCAATGGGTGGTCCGGCAGATAATGCAGGTATACCCCAATTTGCGTAAGAGTTCAACCCAATTTTCCGTAAGATCCGGGGCAATCGCAGGTAACATCCTTGCCCAACAAGGTTACTGGGTAAGGGTATCTTCAGATATGGTGTCAGTGACAGGAACTGCTGTGTCCAAAAGGGGGTCGGCTTTTGGGTCACTGGATTCGCCTGGTTGCTTTTTAGATTGGTTATCCAGCAAAGGCACGGCAGAAGGGACAGGCATTTCCATTTTTTTCTGCAGATCTGAAATGGCTTTATTCAAGACGCTTTCCAGGCCTGCAAACCGCTGGGCAAGTTCCTTGCGGGTCATGATCTGATTTTCCACATTTTTGATCTGTTTGTCCAGAAGACTCAGATTCTTTTGCATCGTCTGAAAATCGACAATACGGGCATTTATGGTTTCTTCGAAAGATGATATTTCCTTTTCCAGGTCCCGGGATATCTTTTCAAACTGTTCCTGATTCTCCTGCATCGCTGCCAGAAGTGATGCATTGATACGCTCCATTTGTTCCACATTGGTTTTGTTCTGGGCCGCATTGTTTCGGATCCGCTGGTCATGCTTTGCCATTGCTGTATCCAGCCGTGCGATGCTGTTGTCCAAAGTGGTCACATCGACTTTGGATGCAATGAGTTTTGCCATCTGACTTTCCAGAGATGACAGTTTTTTCTCCAGTAACGGCAGCTTTTCATCCAGATAAAACTGGTTTTTTGCGATTCTCACATCCAGGGCATTGAGTTTTTCTTCAGACTGGTGGATGAGGTGTTCCACCTGATTTGTTTTGGAAATATCCGCATCCACCACCTGGTCCTTGATGTCAAGATAAATGAAAAACAGCACAACACCGATGAGCACCGGAAGCATCACCGAAATAATGGTGACCCGGTTGGACAATTTATCTATCTTTAAGGTATTGAGTTCCTGAAGATACGAAGAAGACGCAATACTGTCACCGTCTTCTTCAGACAGATCAGATGCATTGCTGCGAAAGTCTTTCAGACCCATTAATTATCTCTCCTTTTGCATCCCCGGCATGCTGATATCCTTATTCCCACTCAATGGTTCCCGGCGGTTTTGAGGTGATATCATAGACCACCCGGTTGATATCATCCACTTCGTTGATGATCCTGTTGGATATTTTTCCCAAAAGTTCGTGGGGCAGTTTTGCCCAGTCTGCAGTCATGGCGTCGTTACTGTTCACCGCTCGAATGGCCACGCAATTGGCAAAAGTTCTTTTGTCGCCCATGACCCCCACGCTTTTTACGGGCAGCAGCACGGCAAAAGACTGCCACAATTTTCTGTAAAGACCGGCTTTCCGGATTTCTTCCAAAAGAATAGTGTCGGTCTGTCTCAGGATATCCAGACGCTCAGGTGTGACATCCCCCATGATTCTGATGGCAAGTCCCGGACCTGGAAACGGCTGTCGCCATATCAGATCCTCATGAATTCCCAGCGTCAATCCCAGTTTTCGGACCTCATCTTTGAACAAAAGCTGCAATGGTTCTATGAGTTTGAGTTTCATTTTTTTGGGAAGCCCGCCCACATTATGATGGGACTTGATGATGGAAGTAGGGCCGCCAAAAGCCGATCTGGACTCAATGATATCCGGGTAAAGGGTTCCTTGTCCTAAAAAACCGGCCCCTGGAATTGTTTTTGCCTCCGCATCAAACACCTGGATAAACAGGCTGCCGATTATTTTGCGTTTGGTTTCAGGATCGGTAATCCCTTTGAGGGCCGCAAGAAAGGTTTCACTGGCATCCACAAATTTGATATTCATATCCAGGTTGGCAACCAGCCGTTTTTCCAGCTGGGTTTTTTCATTGTGCCGTAAAAGCCCGTTGTCAACAAATATACAATACAGATTTTTCCCGATAGCCTTGTGGATAAGGGTGGCAGCTACTGAAGAATCCACACCCCCTGAAAGTCCCATGATAACTTTTTGATCCCCCACAGCATCTTTTATCTGGGCAATGGCACCTTCAGCAAAAGATGTCATGGTCCAGTTTCTTTCGCAAAGGCATACATCGAATAAAAAATGTTTGATCATTACAGAACCGTTGACTGAATGTTCCACTTCCGGATGAAACTGGAGCCCGTAAAATTGCTTTTTGTGGTCGGCCACAGCAGCAATGGCGGTGTTTTCTGTGGAAGCGGTCACCACAAAGCCTTTGGGCAGTTCAATGGCACTGTCGCCGTGGCTCATCCAGCACTGAAAAGCTGATTCCATATCCTTGAACAACGGACACTCGGTTTGGATCTGCAATTTTGCAAACCCGTATTCTCTTTTTCTGGCCCGCTGGATCACCCCTCCCAGAGCATGTACCATAAAATGCATACCGTAACAGATTCCCAGCACTGGAATTCCCAGATCAAACAGGGCTGTGTCTACAGAAGGGCTGTTTTCTTCATAGATACTGGAAGGCCCTCCTGAAAGAATGATACCTTTGGGATCAAGTTCCTTGATTCTATCAAGGGAGATATCTGCCGGTTCCACCTGACAATACACATTATGTTCCCTTACCCGTCGGGCAATGAGCTGATTAAACTGGGATCCAAAATCAATAACGATGATCATTATATATTTTCCTGAGATAAAAATTTATAAACTATAATATCTCCTATAAACCGCATAAAAATGCAAGATGTTTTTGTCTGGATCTTGCCAATATCCCTGTATTATGATTTATTGGGTATAATAATTTGAGGATGGTTACCATATTTTAATAGAAGTTCAGAACGGGGAGCAATACATGTATTTAGCATCTGATTTACGAAAAGGGTTGAAATTTGAAATTGACGGTGAACCCCATGTCATCGTCGGGTTTGAATTTAAAAAACCCGGCAAAGGCCAGTCCCTTTATAAATGCAAACTCAAAAATATGATCACCGGCGCACAGTTTGAAAGAACCTACCGGTCCGGAGATAAATTTGAAAAAGCCGATTTGGAAGAACAGGAAATGGAATACCTGTATGCAGACAGGGATGCCTATTGTTTCATGCATACCGGCAATTTTGAACAGATTTTTCTCACCCGGGACCAGCTTGAGGATGTGATGGATCTGCTAAAGGAAAATACGGTCTGCACGGTGCTTCTGCACAACCAGAAACCCATTGGTGTGACCCTGCCCAATTTTATAAACCTTACAGTTACCAAAACCGAACCCTGGGCAAAAGGGGATACTGCCACCGGCAGCACAAAGCCGGCCACCCTTGAAACAGGTTACGAAATACAGGTGCCGCCATTCATCGATGAAGGACAGCTGGTCAAAATCGATACCCGCACCAAAGAATATGTTGAAAGGGCCAATGCATAAATATTTTTGAAAAGTCAGGGGGTCAGCCATCTGCCGAATCATGACACGGATCTGTAGACTTGTCAGAGAAAAAAAAAACAGGTTGCTGCTGAAACATGCCAATCAGCAGCTCCAGGAAGCTTTGGACCAGGCCAATATCCTTGCAAAAGAAGCCCAGAAAGCCTCCCGGGCCAAAACCTATTTTCTGGCTTCCATGAGCCATGAAATCCGAACCCCTTTAAACAGCATTGTGGGGTATACAGACATGATGCTGGACACACCATTGAATGAAGACCAGAGATCTTTTTTGCATGCCGCCCGGCTGTCCTGTGACACCCTGTTGTCAGTGGTGAATGATATTCTGGATTTTTCAAAGGTGGAAGCAGGAAAGCTTCACATGGAAACCATAGAATTTGATCCGGAAATTTTATGTTTTGAAGCCATCGACCAGGTGAGAACCCAGGTGGATGAAACCAGGGTGGAATTGTTCTGCCGAATTTCCGACCAGGTGCCCGGTCAGGTAGCCGGTGACCCCCACCGGTTTCGGCAGATATTGTTGAATCTTTTGGGCAACGCCGTCAAATTCACTGAAAAAGGATCCATTACAGTACATCTCGATAGCCAGGATCAGCCTGACAACCAGTGTCTGTTGACCATTTCCGTCACTGATACAGGCATCGGTATTGCCCCTGATGAGCTGGATGCCATATTTGAACCGTTTGTTCAGTCTGAGTCAGATATTGCCCGTAGATCCGGGGGAACCGGACTTGGTCTGGCCATCAGCAGAAATATTGCGACAAAAATGGGAGGTTCTGTGTGGGCCGTTTCCATATCCGGCAAGGGATCAACTTTTTATTTTACCGCCTGTCTGAAAAAAACCATTACGGAAAAAAAACGTCGGCCGGTGCCAATGGAGCTGGCCGGAAAAACAATACTGCTCAGTACCACCACCCCTGAAAGCCGGGACATTCTGAGCCGTGAACTGATCCTGGCCGGCATGACACCGGTTCACCATCCATTGGAGCACCTGGATGAATTTTTCAAACATCACAAGAAAAACAGGGTTGATCTTTGTATTATTGATTTTGGCAAAACCCTGTGCAGACCTTTTGTAAGGCCTCCCCGTATTCTTGAGATGCTCAATCCCGGTCAGTACGCGTTTGGATTTATTGCCTGCTCCGTTCCTTTTCCCGGAATTGCGGCAATATTAGAGCAGGCCGGATTTAAGGGTTTTCTTCCCAAACCCGTTCGAAAAGCCAGTCTGCTGGAAATGATGGCCCATGTCATGGGCTTGCATATCAGGCCGAGGGCCTCTTTTGATGCGGCACCGGAAAAAATCGTTACCACGCATACCCTTGCGGAAAACAAAAAACATGGGATTACCATCCTTTTGGTGGAGGACAATCTTGTAAACCAGAAAATGACAAGTCTCATGCTTTCCAAGGCCGGTTACACCGTTGTAACAGCCGGCAACGGACAAGAAGCTGTGCAAAAATATACCGGGCCGAATCAACCCTTTGATCTGATTTTAATGGACATCAATATGCCGGTAATGGATGGATTTGAAGCTGCCAGAAGAATTCGCAACCATGAAACCCAAACCGGTGTATCGGGGCGTGTCCCCATCATGGCTCTGACAGCCAGTGTGCTGGATGATTTTAAAGCCCGCTGCCTGGCAGCCGGTATGAATGGTTTTTTAACCAAGCCTATCAAACGGGATCTGGTGTTCCAGACCATTCAAAAATGGGCCTGTAAACAGGCAAGTGCATGATCATTGTTTTTCCTTGTAACCGCATTTGGGCGTGAGACATTTAAGGAATTTGCCGTCCCGTTTGGTTTCTTTCTCAACCAGAAAAGGGGCGTTGCAATGGGGACAGGGTTTTTCCACGGGCTTGTCCCAGCAGGCAAATGTACATTCCGGGTATCGTGAACACCCGTAAAAAATTTTCCCCCGTTTGGATTTTTTTTCAACAATCCGGCCTGTACATCCTTTTTCCATGCAGTTCAGTCCGATATCCTGGTGGGCATTTTCAGACATCACAGATTCGGTGTGTTTGCATTCCGGATAACCGGTGCAGGCAAGAAAAAGCCCGAACCGACCATCTTTTTGCACCATGGGTTTGCCGCAAAGGGGGCAGTCTTTGACCGGTGTGTTGTCCACCTGTTTTTCAACAATTTCAATATTGCCTTTTTCATCTCTGATATAATTGCTGGTGAACGTACAGTCCGGATATCCGGTGCATGCCAGAAAGTGACCGTTTTTACCGATTTTGATATGCAGCGGTTTTCCACAGGCAGGGCAGGTCAATCCTGTTTCCACCCCCACACCCTTGACACTGACCATGTTTTGTGCAGCATTTTCCAGGGTTTTGCTGAAGCCATCGTAAAACCGGGCCAGCAGATCAATTTCCTCCAGGCTGCCGTTCTCCACATCATCCAGGTTGTTTTCCATCTGCGCGGTAAAGGAAATATCCAGCAGCTCGGGAAAGGATGCCACCAGCAGATCATTCACAATAAACCCGAGTTCACTGGGAACAAAGTACCGTTTTACCAGTTCCACATATCCTTTATCCTGGATAACGCTGATAATGGAGGCATAGGTGCTGGGACGGCCGATCCCGTTTTTTTCCAGTTCCTTGACCAGGGAGGCCTCTGAAAACCGTGGCGGCGGTTTGGTAAAATGCTGTTTGGAAATAATTTTTTTCCGGGTCAACTGCTCTTTTTCCCTTACATCTGGAAGAGACTGAATATCATTGCCTGGACCTGTTTCCGGAATATCATACAAGGCCATAAAGCCATCAAATTTCACCGTGGAACCACTTACGGAAAACAGATAATTTTCCGCTTTGATCATAATGGCTTTTTGATCAATGAGTGCCTGGGTCATCTGTGAGGCCACAAACCGTTTCCAGATTAGATCATAGAGTGTAAACTGGTCTTCGGACAGATGGGGTTTGAGTTTTTTCGGAGTGTTGAATACGGATGTCGGACGGATAGCTTCATGGGCATCCTGAACCTTGTTTTTGTTTTTGAAATACCGGGGCTGGGACATGGCATATGCGGTGCCGTATTCCTGTGTAATAAGGGCCAACGCTTCCTGCGCCGCTTCAGGGGCTATGCGGGTGGAATCGGTCCGCATATAGGTGATCAGACCTTCAGGCCCATCGGTTCCTATATCAATGCCTTCATACAATTGCTGGGCCACCACCATGGTTTTTTTGGCGGAGAAGCGTAACCGGTTGATGGCATCCTGCTGCAGTTTACTGGTGATAAACGGCGGCAGGGGATTACGTCTGGTTGTTTTGTTTTTAATTTCATCCACAAAAAACTGCGCATTTTCAAGGTCGGAAACAATTTTTTGTGCCTGGGCCTCATGGGTGATTTTGGCTTTTTTGGGACCGATTTTCACCAGCGCTGCAGAAAAACCGGGCGGATGCTTGGCCATCAGGTCCGCTGTAATGGTCCAGTATTCTTCGGGTAAAAACTGCCGTATTTCCCGTTCCCGGTCACAGATAATTTTTACGGCCACCGATTGCACCCGGCCGGCACTCAATCCCCGCTGCACCTTCTGCCACAGAAGCGGAGAAATCTGATACCCCACCAGCCGGTCCAGTTTGCGCCGTGCCTGCTGGGCATCATATTTGTTCTCATCCGGATGCAACGGGTTTTGCAAGGCATCTTCAATGCCTTTTTTGGTCAATTCATGAATAAGAACCCGGTGGAATTTCCGGTCCTTTTTTTGCAAAATATCCATGATGTGGAATGCAATGGCTTCACCTTCACGGTCCGGGTCAGGGGCAAGAAAAATATCATTGCTGTCTTTGGCAATTTTTTTCAGATTGGAAATGACTTTGGCTTTATCTTTGATATTGACATATTCAGCCTTGAAATTATCATCCACGTCAATGCCAAGGCTTTTGACCGGCAGATCACGGATATGGCCGGCACTTGCAGCCACATTATACGATTTTCCCACATATTTTTTCAGGGTTTTGATTTTGGTGGGTGACTCTACAATGATAAGGGGTTTGCCCAATGTTACTCCTTTACTATAGAAAAATAATTGCCTGGATGGTGGTTTACAACACCCAGTAATTCAAGCTCCAGTAAAACAGCAGACACAAAACTGCTGTCCATTCGGCTTGCTTCAATAATCTGGTCAATATGCTGGGGATAGGTATCCAGCAATTGCATGATCTGGTTCTTGGACCGGTCAAGGACCGGTTTTGATACCGCCTCCGGCAAAGGTGGGACAGTGACCGGTTCCAGATGGACAAAATGAGACAATTCATTCACCACATCTGTTTCGTTTTCCACCAGTTTTGCCCCCTGTTTCAACAAAGAATGGGTGCCCTGGCTTTTTTGTGACCGTACACTTCCCGGGACCGCAAAGACTTCCCGGTTATACTCTGCTGCAAGCCTTGCCGTAATAAGAGACCCGCTTTTCTTTTTTGCTTCCACCACAATGGTGCCGCAGGAAAGTCCTGCAATAATTCGATTTCTGACAGGAAAATTATACGGATATGGATCTGTGTCAAGTTTAAATTCCGATATTACCGCACCAAAATGATGAATTTTATAAAATAACTCTTTGTTTTCTCTGGGATAAATTTTTTTTAATCCAGATCCCAGAACAGCAATGGTTTTTCCTGAAGCGTCCAATGCGCCTTGATGGGCTGCTGTATCAATGCCTTTTGCCATACCGCTGACAATGCAGAACCCCATGCCGGCAAGGCTGCGGGCCAGATATCGGGCCGTATCCATACCATATGAAGAGGCGTTTCTGGAACCCACAATGGCGATACAGGGCGCATCGGTATCCAGAACACCCTGATAGGTAAGAATCGGCGGGGGATCCGGGATGGTTTTCAGCAGTCTTGGAAAATTTGCATCATGCAGGGTTGAAATGTTGATGCCAAGCGCTGCAATCCGGTTCAATTCTCTCTGGGCCGCGGCCGTGTATTGTTTCTGGTGCAGGATACCGGTGACTACTTTTGGTGAAATTCCGGTAACGCTTCCTAATGCATCAGGTGTTGCCGCCAAAATTCTGCCGGGGCTTCCGAATACCTGAAGGAGCCGGTTGAATCCCTGGTTTCCCAGAAAAGGGATTTCCCGTAGAATGAACCATGGCAGGTATGCGGCGGCATCGGATTCCATTTGCCGGACAGTTTACTCAGATGCTGATAATTTTTCTTGGGCTTTATCTGCTGCAGGTGAAAAAGGGTATTTTTTCAATACCAGTTTCAGATAATGGTGGGCCCGGTTGATATCATCCATGGACAGATAGCAATACCCTGTTTTCAACAGGGCATCAGGTACTTTTTGTGCCGTGGGATAGGCAGCAACCAGTTCTTTGAACACGCTCACTGCCTCGGGATACGCCTTTAGAGAATAGTGGCATTCCCCCAGCCAGTAAAGAGAATTGTCTGCCAGACTGTGGGCTGGATACTGCTGCACAAAACTGCGGAACAATTGGCCGGCAGCAACAAAATCATTCGCCAGCATAAGGTTCCGGGCTTTCTGGTACAATTGCGGTGGCGTCAGATCTGGTGACGGATTTTTTGATTGTTCTGGTTTTTGTTCCGGCTTTTGCACTGCAGCAGACTGTTTTTTTTCAATGACAGCCATTTTTTCTTCCAGCTGATTAATTTTTTCTTCCAATGCGTGAATGGCCTGATCTTTCTGGTCCATCTGCTCCTGTATCTGTGTCAGCTGGTCTTTGGTCAATCCATCAGGGTTAGCGGTTGCTGTCTGGATTTCATCCCGGGCATGGGGTGTTTTTTCGCCCCGGAAAAGGGATGTGGAACAGGAAGCCAGCAGAAAACTGACACAGATCAGGGCAGTATACTTTATAATCGCTGACCGGACCATCAATTTTATCCTTTCCTGGATACGGCAAGCACAACCGGGCTTGCAACAAATATGGATGAATAGGTCCCGATCACCACACCGATGATCATGGCAAAGGCAAAATTATGGATGATATCACCCCCCAGAAAAAACAAGGCAAACAGGACAATCAATGTGGTGAAAGAGGTGAGAATGGTTCTGGACAGTGTCTGGTTGATGCTTTTGTTGAAAAGATCCGGCAGGGCGGCTTTGGAAGATTCTCCCTTGATGTTTTCCCTGATCCTGTCAAATACGATAATGGTGTCATTCAGGGAATATCCGATAATCGTCAACAGGGCGGCAATAATCGGCAGGGAAAAATCCAGGTTGAGGATGGAAAAAATGCCCACGGTTATGAACACGTCATGGATCAAGGCGATCAAGGCCCCCATTGCAAATTTGAGCTGAAGCCGCCAGAAAAGAACCAGAGAAACTATCAGGGCGAAAGTGATCAATACCGGCATGCTGACATTGAAAACAGACAGAAAATAAACGGCTGTCATCAATGCCCCGGCTGTCACACCGGACAGTATCCATTTGAGCTCAAACCTGCCGGAAATGTAAATGGTGATGAACAACAAGGAATAAAAAATTGCGAGCAATGCCTGCTTTTTAAGGTCATCTCCCACCTGGGGGCCTACCATTTCCACACGCCGGATTTCCGGTGCCATTCCGGTTCCCTGGAGGATGGCTGCAGAAACCGCCTGGGCCAGTCCTTTGCCGACTGTTTCCGTACTGCCGGTACGGATCAAAAATTCATGGTCTTCCGGTTGTCCAAAATCCTGAACAGACAAGTCCTTGAGATCCAGACCAGCCAGGCTGTCCCTGACCTGGGAAATGGATATATCCTGGGTAAATTTCACCTGGATCAGGGCACCGCCGGAAAAATCGATACCATAATTGGGACCCTTGTGAACAATCAGGCCTATGATACTGGCAATGATGAGTAGGGCAGAAAAAACAAACCCGATCTTTTGTTTTCCCAGAAAGTCTATGTTAATATCAGACTTGATCAGCTGCATTATGATGATTCCTTTATATGCTCAAAGTTGAAGATGTTTTTTTCTGCAAGATAAAGTCAAAAATGGATTTGGACAGAATCAGTGCGGTGAACAGGCTGGCAACAATGCCCAGCCCCAGCGTTACGGCAAATCCCTTGACAGGACCTGTGCCGAATTGAAACAGCACGATGGCGGCAATCAATGTGGTGACATTGGCATCCAGAATGGTCAGGCTGGCCCTGTCAAATCCTGCATGAACTGCAGCCAGCGGTGTTCTTCCCCACTTAAGCTCCTCGCGTATTCTTTCAAAAATGATCACATTGGCATCCACGGCCATGCCGATTGTCAGAATAATACCTGCTATGCCCGGCAGGGTCAATGTTGCCTGAAACGCTGCCAATCCCCCGCCGATGAGAATAATATTCATCACCAGGGCCAGGTTTGCAATCAGGCCGGCTCCTTTATAGTATACCGCCATGAACATGAGAACCAGCGCACCGCCCGCCAGCATGGATATGATTCCCATGCGGATGGAATCCGCTCCCAGGGTGGGTCCCACTGTTCTTTCCTCAATGATAGTGACCGGTGCGGGAAGCGATCCGGCCCGCAGGGCAATGGCCAGGTCCTTGGCTTCCTCCAGGGTGAAATTGCCGGTGATCACGGCTTTGCCGCCGGCAATACGGTCCTGGATCACCGGTGCCGAATAAACCGTATTGTCCAGTACAATGGCCAGCCGCTTTTTGATATTCTGCCCGGTGATCCGGTCAAATATATGGGCACCTTTCCGATTGAAGGCAATGCCCACTTGGGGCTGCTGGAACTGATCGAATTCCACCCGCGCATCCACCAGCAGACTGCCGTCAAGCAGGACCTGCTTTTTGATCACATGGGCAATTTTAGCGGTAGCGCCGGTGGCTGGATCTGTTTTGTTTTCATACAGAATCTGGCTTCCCACCGGCAAAGACCCTTTAAGTGCTGCATCAACGCTGACATCATCATTGACCAGCTGAAATGTCAACTGGGCGGTTTTGCCGATGAGATCCTTGGCACGATCCGGATCATTGATACCCGGCAGCTGAAGAAGTATCCGATGTTCCCCCTGGATCCGGATATCGGGCTCACTGACACCAAACTCATCAATCCGGTTCCGAATGGTTTCAAGGGCCTGTTCAGTGGCCATTTTCCGTATCATTTCATCTTCATCATCCGGCAGTCTGAGACGAAAATTTGCGGCATCACCTCCAGCAGAGGAGGTGTTTACCGTAAGATTTGAAAATTCTTTGGAAACAATGGTTTCAAATGCTTTTTTTGCTTCCTTGTCCGGCAGTTCGGCCAGGATGGTATTGTTTTCCTGTCGGGCAATACCCAGATGGGTGACACCTGCTTTTCTGAGTTCTTTTTTCAGTTCATCAACGGTCCGCTCCAGTTCGGCTTCAACCGCCTTGACATTCTGAACCTCCAGCACCAGATGCATGCCTCCCTGCAGGTCAAGTCCCAGATTGATTTTTTTGTGGGGCCAGGTGTTGGTGAAAGTCGGCAACAGAAACACAACGGCTGTGATGATAACGCCCAGGATCAGTACGCGTTTTAAGGTAAATAGTTTCAATCTTCAGCTCTCCTGCGCAGATGCATTAATTCTTTTTTTCAGATTTGACCGCAGCTTCATTGTCAGAGACCAGGGCTGCCACATTGCCGCGTGAAATTTTTATTTTGACTTTTTCGGCAATTTCAAGACCAATGGTTGTATCATCAATGGAAATGATCGTGCCATAGATCCCGCCGGAAGTGATGATCCGGTTTCCTTTTTTCAGGTTTGATATCATTTCTCTGTGTTCTTTGGCTTTTTTCTGCTGGGGCCGGATTAACAGAAAATAAAAAATGGCAAACAGGATAATGATGGGCAGAAAACCTGCCAGTCCCCCAGCCGCCTGTCCTTCGTTGGCTCCCATTGCAAATGCTGTGCTAATCAAAATAGATCCTCCTTATAAAATGTAATATGGTTAAAACGGTATAATAGCATGATGAAACATTATCAGGTTTTTGGATGTGGAATCCAGATAGTACTCCCGTCAAATTGAATCTGATTAACAGTATCATAATTGATTTCTTCCAGCAGGGAAAACACCTCGCCCATATTATATACCACAATTTTGCTCAAAGGTTCCAGCAGGTTGATATCAGATGCAACCTGCTCATCAATGAGGTTATAGATAATGACCATGGTTTCAGAAAATTTCAAGATTTTTCCGATACCAGATGAGTGTCCGCCGTGCAGCGGTTCATCCGCATCAGACGTCACATCAATCCCCCGGGAAGCAAAATACTCTGTGAGTATATTAAAATGGATGTTCCAGATATTGTCTCCGGCCTGAACCACATAGATGCCGTATTCTTCAATACGTTCCGGAACCGTTTCTCCAGATTCTGTGATCCGGGTCTCAAAAATCTTATTGTTTTTGACAAATGCTTTTTCCAGTACATCAACCATTGATACTTTTTTACCGCCCACAACAAAAGATTCATCAGACCTGACAATCATGTCCAGACTTTTTTTGATACCCAGATCCTGCAGCCTTTTTTGCATCATCTGATCCAAATGCGTGTCGTTTTCCACATCTTTCAAATCGTTATAATCAATGGCTGGTTTCTCCTGGATCTGTTTTTCCACCACCCTGGATCTGGTCTGAATACTATTTGTTTTGTGAACATTCTCAACAGTATCCCCCTGAATCTCATTGTCCTGAAGTGTGGCTTTATCATGAAAAACCGCAGTTTTGTCACCCACATGGTCGGTATCAGCCTTCAAAAACATATACCCCGCAACCATGGCAACGATAATAACAACGATGCCAGCAGCTACCAGGTTTTTATGTTTGTAAGCGTTGCCCACAATTTGTATTTTCCCTCTTATAAGGAGGTTGAAGTTGCTTTAGATACACAAAAGATGCTCTGATGTCAACCATAGTGTAACCCAGCGGTTTCAGGAGTGGCAGGTAATACTGCTTTGGCCTGAGACCAGTTCAGGGTCAATCTCAATATTGATGGAGACATTCCTCTTGGTTTCAATTTCAATGAGTTCCTCCCGCTTTTTATTGAGAATATAATAGGCAACCTCCCGGGGGACAAGGGCCTGAACCTGCTTGTTTTCCGTCTTGAGGGTTTTCAGGTTCAGTTGACGCAAAATTGCAAGGCCCTGGGTTTCCACGGATGGTGTCTGGCCACGGCCATTGCAATATTTGCAGGTTTCATAACTGCCAAAGGTAATGGAATGGCGGATGCGCTGCCGGGACATTTCCAGAAGTCCAAAGGTGGTGATGCCGCCCACTTTTGTTTTGGCTTTATCTGATTTTAAATATTTTTTCAGATTTTTGGTGATATCCGCTTTGTGACGTCTTTCCTTCATATCAATGAAGTCCACAACGATGAGACCGCCCATGTCCCGCAACCGCAATTGCCTTGCCACTTCTTCGGCCGCCTCAAGATTGGTATGAAACGCGGTTTCTTCAATATTTCGTCGCTTGGTGGATTTGCCGGAATTCACATCAATTGAAACCAGGGCTTCTGTCTGCTCAATGACCAGAAACCCGCCGGATGTCAAAGGCACATCCCGTTTGAAAATGGAAGCGATCTGTTCCTCCAGCTGGTATTTTGTAAAGATCGGTTTTTCCCCTTTGAAAAATTTCACAATTTTTTTTTGTTTGGGGGCAATCATGGCCATGAATTCCTTGACTTCCCGGAATGTGTCAGGATTGTCAATGAGAATCTCTGTGATATCAGTTGTAAAATAATCACGCAAAGATCTTACGGCCAGGCTTTGCTCCTTGTACAGCAAAGAGGGCGCCGGATTGTCAATGGCAAGCTTGTCAATATTTTTCCATACCCGCATCAGATACTTGAGATCTGCTGTAAACTGGGTTTTGGTGGCATCTTTGCCTGCGGTTCTCACAATCATGCCGAACCCTTCGGGGATCTCCATGGTTTTGAGAATATTGGCCAGCCGTTTTCGTTCTTCTTCCTCTGCAATTTTCCGGGACACCCCTTTGGTGGTGCTTCCAGGCATAAGCACAGCCAGCCTGCCGGGCAAAGAAATAAATGTGGTGAGCATGGCCCCTTTCTGGCTGATGGGGTCTTTTACCACCTGTACAATGAGTTCCTGGCCTTTTTTGATCAGGTTGAACAAAGACTTGTCCCGGGTCTCCACCTCCTGGAAATAATCCTGGTGGATCTCATTTTTTTGTAAAAAGCCGTTTTTTTCCGCTCCGTAGTCCACAAAAACCGCCTGAAGGCTTTGTTCCACCCGGGTGACAATACCTTTGTAGATATTGCCCTGGGTTACCTCCCTGGCGCGTGTTTCGATGTGGAACTGGTCCAGTGTATTGTCTATAACTGCGGCGATCCTGCTGACATCAGGATCCAATGCATTGATCAGTATTTTTCTAGCCATTTTTTTGCTCATTTCAAAATTGGGTTAATCCTGTCCTGTTCCAACAGTTTGTTTACGGTATTCTGCTGCAACGGGCAAGTTAAATTTTTGTTCCTTTTCCTTATTGTGTTTCTGAGATGAATACATTACCGGCATTTAAGGAAAAGTCCGTCTGTCGTAAAATATCATAATAGGTGAGAATCCGTTCCACATATTGCACCGGTTCCCATCCCCTTGCATACCCATGTCTGGTTTTCTGATAAATTTCTTTTTTGGACAGCAGGGGCAGCGTTTTTTTCAGGGACTGCCAGGTCAACGGATTGAGACCTTTTTCCCCGGCTATGGCCATGGCATCCTGAACATGGCCATAACCCACATTATAACTGGCCAGCGCAAACAGCATGCGCTGGTAATCATCTTCAATTTCATGAAACCGTTCATACATGCGATGGAGATAACTGATACCTGCCTGAATGCTCTGCTTTGGATTGATACGGTTTGTAATGCCCATTTCCCTGGCAGTTGCATGGGTAACCTGCATAAGGCCTTTCACATTGGTAAAACTTGTGGCACCAGTATCAAACCGCGATTCCTGATACACAACAGCAGCCATCAGGCGCCAGTCAAATCCATGTTTTACCGCTTCTGTTTTAATGGTATTCTGAAATTTCGGCAAATGGGTTTTCATCCGTTCATGAAATGTTTTTACTTCCGATACATCGAAATCCCTGGTATGCCCATAATATTTCTCAATAATCTGTTTGAGAATTTTCTTTTTTTTGGCATACAAAAAGAACCGGTTCATTTCCGCGAGCATTTCTATATCATCTTTGCGCACAGCCCAGGCAAGCGACTCTTTTTCCTGGATGGGGATACCAATACGGATATCTGGAAAATACCGCTGGTTCAACAGGGCAATGTTGGAATCTGCAATGGTAAATTTGATCTCGCGGTCATTGACCATGGCAATGAGATCTTCGGTGGGAATATTGTCATGCAGAATATATTTGATATCAATGCCTGATGCCTTTATTTCTTCGAGCCGGGAATGATAGGATGTATTGCGCCGAACGTGGATGGTCCTGCCGGCCAGGTCCTGGATATCTTTGGGTGCGAAGATCAGATAGTGATGAATTATCCGCTGCTGAATATTCATATAGGGAATGGAAAATGCTGCCTTTTCAAGGTTTTCTTTGGTGATAGCCATGCCTGCGGCAATAAAATCTCCTTTGCCCTGGCCCAGATAAACAAAAAGATTGTTCCAGCCCGGGGTCACAATATCCAGGTCCACTTTTAAATACCGGGCAAATTCACGGGCCAGATCGTATTCAAATCCAGTGGGTTCTTCCTGGTACAGATAAAACGTGTTTACCGATCGCGTGGTGATCAGGCGCAGCGTGCCCGATTTTTTGATACGCGAAACCGTGTCAAAAGCCATCCCGATATGGTTGTGGTGGAGCAGAAAGGCCAGGTAAATAAAATAACCGCACAGAACCAGCAGGGTCAGAAAAATAAAATATTTTTCAAAAAAAGGTTTCATTTACATTGTGTGAGAAGCCATTGGTGTTACCTCCAATTTGTCCACTTTCCGGTATCCTCTGGGTAAAAGTTTGCCTCTGTGCCCCCGCATTCCGGTATAATCGTGTTGGTTCTCAACACCCAGGCGCAAAGAATATGTTTTGGAATGTATAACAAGATTAGAATGTAATGGCAATATTTTTAGGAACTTGAGTTTTTCCGGATCCAAGGCCGTCTGCTCTTTTTTGGGAATGGTGATAATTTTGTTTCCCTGGCCTTTTTTCAAACGGGGAAGCTCTTTTAAGGGAAAGATGAGCATCCGTCCCTTTGTGGTAACTGCCGCAACAGCATCGGTTTCAAAATCCAAAACCGGCTGGGGCGGCATGGGGACACTATTTTTTTTGAGCGTAATTACGGATTTTCCGTTTTTAAAAGAGGTCAAAAAATCTGTAAATGTGATGACAAATCCATATCCGGTGTCAGATCCCACCAGAAAATGAGTGGTTTGAGTTTGTGACAGCATAAAGCAGATCCGCGTATCAGGCTGCAGGGACAGATGTCCTGTCAAGGGTTCACCATTGCTTCTGGCGGAGGGCAGAACATGGGTATACAGGGTATAACTGCGGCCGAAATTGTCTAAAAACACAATGGGTTTGTCGCTCTGGGTTCTCAAATGGCACAGCAGAGAATCACCTGATCTGAATTTTACTTTTTGTGGATCAATGTCATGTCCTTTGGCCGACCGAATCCATCCGTTTTGGGACAGAATAATGGTCACCGGCTCGACCTCCATGACATCGGTAATGGAAAATGCCTCTGCTTCTTTGCGTTCCTGGATGGGTGACCGCCGCTTGTCTCCATACTTTCTGGCATCGGATTTTATTTCGTCAATAATATATGCCTTAAAAGCTGCCTTATCGTTCAAAAGGGTTTCAAGGGTTGTTTGTTCGTTTTTCAGATCTTTTTTTTCCGAAAGAATCTTGATCTCTTCCAGCCTGGCCAGCTGTCGCAGGCGGATATCAAGAATGGCACCTGCCTGGATCGATGACAGATCAAATTCCTTCATCAGGTCCTGTCTGGGATGATCCGACTGGCGGATAATGCGTATCACTTCATCCATATGCAGAAAAGCAATATTAAATCCCTCTAGAATATGAAGCCTGTCCACAACCTTTTCCAGGCGGAAGGTAAGTTTTTTTTCCACTGTGTGGAATCTGAATTCAAGCCATTCCAGAAGAATGGCCTGTAAATTTTTTACTGCGGGCCGGCCATTGATTCCGATCATATTCATGTTAAAGGAATATGACTTTTCCAGATCGGTTGTGGCAAACAGATGATCGGCAAGGGCGGTGAGATCCACCCTGTTGGATCTGGGGATCACCACCAGTCTGGTGGGATCTTCATGGTCTGATTCATCACGTATATCGCTGACCATGGGCAGTTTTTTGGCTTCCATCTGGGCGGCGATCTGTTCATGTATTTTTTCAGCTGACGCATGATAGGGCAGGGCAAAATAAACGATATCCCCCTCTTCAATACGGAATCTGGCCCGCATTTTCACCCGGCCGTTTCCGGTTTCATAAATGGAGCGGATATCTTCCGCCGGGGTTATTATTTCCGCTTGTGTGGGAAAATCCGGACCCTTGATATGCCTGAGCAAATCATCCAGGGGAGTGTTTGCATCTTCAATGAGCAGTATCAGTGCTTTGGCCACCTCCCGCAGGTTATGGGGCAAAATGCTGGTGGCCATTCCCACGGCAATACCGGTGGTGCCGTTGAGCAGCAGGTTGGGCAGTCTGGCCGGCAGCAGTCTGGGTTCCTGCAGGGTGCCATCGAAATTGGGTGCCCATTCCACCGTACCCTGCTCCAGTTCATCCAGCAGCAGGTCAGCATACCGGGAAAGCCTGGATTCTGTATACCGCATGGCGGCAAATGATTTGGGGTCATTGGGATCTCCCCAGTTTCCCTGGCCTTCCACCAGGGGGTAACGCAAAGAGAAAGGCTGTGCCATTATCACCATGGCTTCATAGCAGGCGGTGTCACCATGGGGATGAAATTTGCCCAGCACATCACCCACAGTGCGGGCGGATTTTTTGAATTTTGCCGTGGATGAAAGTCCCAACTGGCTCATGGAATATACAATACGCCGCTGGACAGGTTTAAGACCATCTCCGATATGGGGCAGGGCACGGTCCAAAATAACATACATGGCATAATTAAGGTACGCCTTCTGGGCAAATGTCTCAAAGGCAATTTTTTCATAGTCTTCCATGACTGCGGGCACAATTTGTTTCATATCATTCTATCTCTTTGATATTGCCTTGGGTTTCAATCCAGAGTTTCCGGTCGCTGGCCCGTTTTTTCCCCAAGAGCATGTCCATGATCTCATGCACATCATCCAGCCCATCTGCTGCATCAACAGTCAATTGCACAAGGCGCCTGGAATCCGGGGCAATGGTTGTTTCCTTGAGCTGGACAGGGTTCATCTCACCTAAGCCCTTGAACCGCTGGACATTTATTTTTCCCGGTTTTTTCCTGCGGTTTATCCGTTTTATGATACTCTGTCGTTCTACATCATCCAGGGCATAAAAAACCTCTTTTCCCACATCGATCCGGTACAAAGGCGGCATGGCCATAAACACATGCCCTGCCTGAACCACCATGGGAAAATGTTTCAGGAAAAGGGCACAAAGGAGTGTGGCAATATGAAGTCCGTCAGAATCCGCATCTGCCAGAATGCAGATCTTGTTGTACCGGAGCCTGGAAATATCTTCCTGGCCGGGCAGCACGCCCAGTACCTGGACAATATCTCTGATCTCTTTTGATTCAATGATGGCGGAGGCCGGCATATCCCAGGTGTTCAGAATCTTGCCCCGCAGGGGCATGATGGCCTGAAACCGCCTGTCTCTGGCCTGTTTGGCAGATCCGCCCGCAGAGTCTCCTTCCACAAAAAAAAGTTCCCTGCGCTGCTGGTCATCACTGGTACAGTCCGACAGTTTGGCCGGCAGGACTATTCCGTTTGCCGCCTGTTTTCTGGTTATTTTTTTGGATTTTTTTACCCGGGCTCTGGCCTGTTCCATGGCAAGCTGTGCCAAAGCCTCTCCCAAGTCAACATGCTGATTGAGCCAGAGACTGAAGGCATCCCGTACCTTGGGATTCACAAGATTGGCACAATGCCGTGATGATAATCTTTCCTTGGTCTGGCCTGAAAACTGGGCTTCCGATAGCTTTACGGACAGAACATACCCCACATTGCTCCAGATATCTTCCGGTGCCAGAAACAGATTTTTGGGCAGAAGGTTTCGAAATTTGCAGAATTCCCGCAAAGATTCCAGCAGACCGGATCTGAATCCATTGACATGGGTGCCTCCCAGACGGGTGGGAATCAGATTTACATAGCTTTCTTCCATGCCGGATCCTGTTTCCGTCACCCAGTTGACCGCCCATACAGCCTGGAACTCGTCTGTCTGACAATTGCCGGTAAATGGTGTTGGGAACAATGTTTTATGGCCCTTGAGGTTTTCATTCAAATATTCATCCAGGCCATGATCATAAAACCAGGTGTGGTTTTCTCCTGTGGCTTCATCCAGAAAACTGGTTTGTAATCCCTTGCACAGGACCGCTTTTGATTTCAAGGCATTTTTTATGGCGGTTTTAGAAAAAAAGGTTCTTTCAAAATAATCCGGGTTGGGAAAAAACTGCACCCGGGTGCCGGTGTTATTTTCTTGGGTTTCCCCCACCACTGCAAGCTCCCGGGTTTTGATACCGTTTTCAAACCCAATGGAAAACTGCTGTCCTTTGCGCCAAATAGTGATTTCAAGCCATGCTGACAGGGCATTGACAACAGACACGCCCACCCCGTGCAGCCCGCCTGAAAATGCATAGTCTTTGTTGGAAAATTTGGCCCCTGCATGCAGCCGGGTCATGATCAGTTCCACGCCTGAAAGATCTTCTTCGGGATGGATATCCACGGGCATTCCCCGGCCGTTGTCGGTTACAATGATGCTGTTGTCTTTTGTAAGTGTCACATCAATGGTATCGGCAAATCCGGCAATCGCTTCATCTACACTGTTGTCGATGACTTCGAACACAAGATGATCCGGGCTTGTGGTATCCGTATACATCCCGGGACGGCGTTTGACAGGGTCCAGCCCCTTGAGAATTTCTATGGATTCCGCGTCATATTTTCCGGCCCTGCCGGCCGGTTCATCCTTTGATGCAAGTGATTTCATATATTTTTTTACGTTGTACTATTAACACTAATTCTTTATATTGGGTTTTGGGCATCCGTTGTTTTGCATTATTGTAAACATGACCATATATCACTTTTAAATAAAAAGGTAAAATACAACAAAATATTCTGACAATGACTGATTTGTCTTCCCCGTTTGATGAAAAAAATTTTGAAGTTCTATGGGCATCTCTGGATGATGAAAAAAAAATCGATCTGGTGACCCGGGCCGGTACCCTGCCTCCTTCTCTTGGGATCATTCCTGTGATGGAAGCGGTTTTATCCTATCCATTTTCCCTTCGAACCAACGCACAGAAAACCCTGGGCATTATACAGGCAGGTATTCTGGCCATGCTGAATGATCCTGAAAACCTTCCATTGCATACCCGGGGATTAAAAGAGTCTGCCAAGGTTTGTGCCAGGATCTACCAGCGGATCACATCTGATATATCCTTGAATGAAAGTATCTATTTGTGTAAAACCCTGGTGGAATTTGGTGAACCTGGTGCGTATTTTGCCTTTAAATCCATGCTCAACGCCTCTGTCAGCGTGACTGCCATGCAAAAGGCTGTGAATCTGGTCACCGATTCACAACGTCTTGGTTTCATCGACCAGTATCTTCAGTCTTCCCCTGAAATCCGCCTGAGATATGCCCATGTGTTCAAAAAAATGCTCAATAACATCAATACCCGGGAAGCGGTCATTGATTTTTTTGCCGGCCTGTTTGACCGCAAACGGGATGCAGATCCCTTTTTGAACAATATTCCTGTTTTTTTGCGGGACCCGGACACCCTGGTGAAAAACGAAATACAATCCCAGTCTCCGGCCGTCAGGATCAAGGGTCTTAAAGCCCTGTCCATGTTGAAAGGAAAACTGCCCATTGACCTGCTTACACATATTCTGGAAAATGAGGAGGTCAAAAAAACAAGAGAAGCAGTATACAGCCTGATCGAAAATTCATCCATGGGGATGTATCCACAACTATTTGATCCTGTATTCCGCCTTTTTGTAAAATCAGACATACACGAGGCGTTCAATGCCTTTAAAGCCCTTATAGTGACAGGTAAAAAGCCGGTGCATCTCCTTATCACCCAGGTGAGAGAAATTCATCCGGATCTTATACCTATTCTTTCAAGTGAACTTGCCGGTTTATCCAGGCTTTCTTTTTTTGTAATTCAAGATATTGCCCTGAATAAATCACAATATCTGGAAACTAATTTTGATATCAATCTGGCCTGCATACTTGGCATAATTAAAAAAAGACCCGAACGGGTGGTACGTGTCCTCAGTGCCCATGACACAATATCTGGACAAAAACCCACACGTCCGATGTTTGGGTTCATGGAAAAAGCAAGGTCACTTCTGGAACTGGAAAAACAGGATATTTCATCCTGGTTTGAAACCATGAGCCAGAAGCTCGAGCAGCCTGCGGAAAAACAAAAAAACATCTTCTCGGCAATGTTTTCTGATCCCGTTAAAAAAAAGCTGCAAATACTGAGGGAAAATATTCCCAGCAAAACCATTGATCTTTCGGATGTAACCATTACAGATGAAAATTTTTCTGATCTTCGGTTTTCAGCATCAACCCTGTGTTGTAACGGTGCCACCCTTAAAAATTGTGATTTTTCAGGCTCTTGTATGGAAAATGCCTGTTTCAGACATGCGGTTTTCTATAACATCGACTGGTCAGGGGCGGTGGTAAAAAACGTTACATTTGATCATGCTGTTCTGATAAATATCAATGCCGGAAAAACCCGGTTTGTGAACTGCAGTTTCCAGGGGGCCAGGTTGTATAACTGCAATTTTACCCAGGCAGATCTCCATGATACCATATTGATTGATGCGGTCATTGCCAAAACGGTTTTCAACCATGCCAATCTGTCCTGTGCTGTGTTTTCCCACGCCAGGATATCAGGGGTTTCCTTTGCCACAGCCTGCATTGATCAGGCTGATTTTTCTTTTGTCCAGTCCCGGTTTTCCCGTTTCCCCTCCTGTGCCGGTGCCATGATCCGCTCCCGGGGTATTGCATATAATGCCAGACGGTATCAACTTGGGTTTAAAGATCTGCCCTGTATGGAAAAATCCATTGCAGCAAAAATCAATCTGCTGATTTTCTGTGAGTTTATCCATTACGGAGAAATGAAATTTTTGAATCAGAACAAAATGAGTATTCTCACTGCATTTGATATTTTTAAACCTTCCCAGGCGGATTTTTTTCAACTGGTTCCCCTGCTGCTGCACAAAAACATTGATCTGCCGGGTACACCACCCATACATCCGAAAACACCCTGTGGCATAGCAGATTTTCTGCCTCCCAAAACGACACTGCAGGTACTTGAAAAAGTAATCGGTATGCACAAATACAAGGCAACACACATTTCTACGCCCTATATCGAAGGTGTTTTTACCATGGGCAGTGTGGGATCTTTGGCCCAGACCCATGAATCGGACATTGATTATTGGATCTGTATCAATGAAACGCTCATGAATGCCCATGAGCACTCTTTGTTTTTGCAAAAGCTCAAAATGCTGGAAAAATTGGCCCTGGAACGATTTAAGATTCAGACGACATTTTTTGTGGTGGATATTCAAAAGGCGAAAAACAATGATTTCGGGGGATCGACCCAGGAGAGTTCCGGCTCAGCCCAATCCATGCTGTTGAAAGAAGAATTTTACAGAACCATGATCCATGTGGCAGGAAAACTGCCCCTCTGGTCGGTACTTCCCACACCCATAAGCCTGCACTATTACCACATGATCATGACGCAGATCAGTCGGTTTTCCAGATACCAACGGTATATCGACTTAGGAGACATTCATGCCATACCGGTAAACGAATTTTTCGGCGCTTCCATCTGGCAGATGTTCAAATGGCTGAAAAGCCCTTTTAAATCGGTGATTAAAATGGCGCTGCTGGAAAAATATATCCATTCCTATGGACAGGAACCTCTTTTGTGCAACCAGTATAAAAATGTATGGATGAATTCGGGCACCCACCTGAAACTGGCTCAGAATGATTCATATATCATCCTGCTGAACAACCTGCTTGCCTATTACCGGTCTGCCGGCGATACAAAATCCATGAACCTGATCCTCACCTGTTTTTTTTTAAAACTGGGCATTTCAAAGGAAGCTGTCCTGGACAATACCGTATTCGGGCTGCGCAGACACCTGATGACCGATTCCTTAATGAAATGGGGGTGGAGTCTTTCCAGGCTCTTTGAGATCGGGCATTTCAAAGCATGGGATTACCAGCGGATCTACCGGGTGTCAGCCTCCATTGAACGGTATATGCTCATAAAATACAATCAGGTTAAAAATACCTTTGAAACCACTTCCAAAGGGTTGATGATTTCAAACGATGACCGCCGGGTGCTGGAGCGGAAAGTGGATATTGTTTTTCAGGACAAGCCGTTCAAAATAAAAAAAATTCTGCTGGTTTCCAGAAGCGACCGACTGTTTTCACGGCTGCATATCCGATATCTGCATGGATATGACAGCCAGGCAAAATGGGAATTGTTGCACAAATCCGCCCGGATCCACCAGAGCCATGACGAGTCACTGGTGCAAACCCGGACTATTGAGCAAATAGGGGCATGGCTCATCAACAACGGCCTTTTTAACGAGCAGTCAACCGTCACCCTCATACCCAACCCCATGCCGGTTACCCATGATGATATCCTCAAATTGTTCTGCGCAATGAACGACTTTTTTGCACCGCAAATGAATCAAACTTTCCAGTTTACCGAGTTGAAAAAAAAATCTCCCGGCGTGATCTGTGTGTTTATCAGTATCAACTTTTACACTCCCCGCCAGGAATCCAGAATCAAAGACTACTGTGTTGTGTATATCAACTCCTGGGGTGAAATGTTTTACCATACCTGCATTCCCGATCGGGAATACCACTCTTTTAATGCCGCCAAAAGAGAGATTCTTGACCATCTGGGCATCCGGAAATTTCCGTTAAAGACCTCTTTTTATTTTTCCAAAGGCCGGCCCGGTAAAGGGACTGCCCCAAGACTGTGAAAACAAAACCGGAGAAATCTGCACTGGTGAACCAGTGCAGAGTATGGTATAGATGATATATGAAAACTGTGACCAACAAACCAGGTCAATTGGACCATCCCATGGAACAGATTGACTTTTTACCTGGAAACATATAAAAACGGACCTGCGTTTGAAAAAACAAATACAATTGTCTCAAAAAACCATTGTCATAAATGATTTGGGAATGCATGCAAGACCTGCAGCCCAGATAGCTAAAATGGCCATGACCGCAGAAAAAGATATCTGGCTGTCAGATGGAACTACCCGGGTGGATGCCGCAAGTATCATAGATATTTTAACCCTGTGCGCCCTGAAGGGCTCCTGTCTCCATATTCAGGCGGAATCTTCTGAAGATGCCGCGGTGGTGGAAAATATCAAAGCCTTTTTTGACGATGGATTCGGAGAAGTGACAAATGAATCAAGTTAAACCCCGTGAAATGGTCCTTAAAGGCATCAGCGGGTCCCCTGGCATCTGCATTGGAAAAGCCTATATGGTGGACAGAGAAGGGGTCAACATCATTGAGCGGTATCCGGTTTCCAGTTCCATGGTGCCCCGGGAAATCGACCGGTTCAAAAGTGCCGTGGCAAATGCCAAAAAAGAACATGCCCGGATTATAGAAGCCCTTGATGAAGATGTGAGCGAGACCCTGAACATCCTGGAAACCCATATGGCTTTATTCAAGGATAAGATGTTGTATGGCAAAACCATTGACACCATCCAAACCGAGCAGATCAATGCAGAATGGGCCTTGAGAAAAGTCGCCCGCAAGGTGAAGCTCATGTTCCAGCAGGTGGATGACCAGTACCTGAAAGCACGGGTCAATGACATTGTTCAGGTTTCAGACAAGATCATGTCTTATCTGCTGGGTGCCCGGGATATCAAGATTGGTGACATCACCAAACGGGTCATCATAGTTGCCCATGACCTGACCCCGGCCGATGCCAGCCAGATCCAGCTGGAACGTATCAAAGGCTTTATAACCGACCGGGGGGGCAAAGACTCCCACACCGCTATTGTGGCCAAATCTTTAAAGATTCCTTCTGTTTTTGGCCTGGCTCGTGCCACAGCCTGTATCAATAATGATGATATCCTTATTGTGGACGGATCTTCAGGTATCATCATCATCAATCCCGAAGAAGATACCCTGTTTAAATACGAAGAACGCCTGGCCCGGTTTGAAGCCTACCGGGCGGATATAGAAAGAGACAGCCATCTGCCGGCAGTTACCAAAGACGGGATATCCCTCAGCCTCATGGCCAATATTGAACTGGTGGAAGAGGTGGTGTCTGCAAAGGACAACGGAGCAGACGGCATCGGACTTTTCAGAACAGAATTTCTGTATCTTGATCTGGAGCGTTTTCCCACTGAAGATGAGCTGCTTGTCAAATACAAGGAACTGGTGGAACTGATGAGCCCCCAGTCGGTGACCATCCGTACACTGGACATAAACGGAGACAAGTTCAATCCGTATATCGATCCTGTGGAAGAGGCCAACCCCGCCCTTGGGCTTCGGGCGGTGCGGTTCTGCCTGGAAAACAAAGATATTTTCATCACCCAGATCAAGGCCATTCTCCGGGCAGCGGCATTTGGCAATATCAAGCTGCTTATCCCCATGATCTCCTGTATGGAAGAATTGTTGCAGGTAAAAGCCATCATTAATCAGGCGGTTGCAGAACTTGAAAATGATGACAAGATATTCAACAAGGACATTCCGCTGGGAATCATGATCGAGGTGCCGTCAGCAGTACTCATGGCTGATGAGCTGGCCCGGCAGGTGGATTTTTTCAGTATCGGCACCAACGATCTGATCCAGTACTCCATGGCCATTGACCGGCGCAACCGCAGGGTAGCCCATTTATACCAGGCCCTGAACCCTGCAGTATTAAAAATGATCAAAATGACTTTTGCTGCTGCACAAAAAAATAATATTGAACTGGTCATGTGCGGTGAAATGGCAGGAGACCCCATAAACATACCTGTTTTGCTGGGCTTTGGATTAAAAAATCTGTCCATGAACCCGGCATCTATTCCGGTGATTAAAAAAATGATCCGGAATATGGATTATCAAAAAGCGTGCACATTTGCACAAAAGGTTCTGAAATTTTCCACTGTCCAGGAGATTACACGGTTTACACAGGCAGAATATAAAGATATTCTACCCTATAAAGAGATGGAAGAGTAAGGCATGACCTCTGATTATATAAAGCTTGTGGCCTCCAATAAAAAAGCCCGCCACAATTTTCACATTGATGCGGAATTTGAAGCCGGCATTGTACTGGTTGGATCAGAAGTCAAAGCCATCCGGGAAGGGCGGGTCAGTTTCCAGGATTCCTACGCTGATATCAGACGTGGAGAGGTGTTTTTGCGCCAGCTGCACATCTCCCCATATAAATTTGCGTACAATGATAACCATGAACCCGTGCGGACCAGAAAACTGCTGCTCCATAAAGGTGAAATTTCAAAGCTGATCGGGAAAATCAAAGAAAGAGGATATACTCTGGTCCCTTTAAAAATCTATTTTAAAAATGATAAAATCAAAGTGCTGCTGGGTCTTGGAAAAGGCAAGAAATTGTTTGACAAGCGGCAGACCATAAAAGAGCGTGACGTTAAACGGGACATGGACCGGAATCGCAAGAAATATTCCGCTTAACGGTTAGTCCTGCAAATGTCTTAAGTCCATATTGACTTTTGGTATACATTCATTATAGTATATATGTAGTTTTGATCTTTTATAATTTGGGGGCGAAATGGCTTCGACGGAGATTTTGAAGCCCATGGTAGCATACCGAGTCTTTTGTCAGCTCGTAAACTTGGCAAAGCCTAAAGATAATCGCAGACGATTATAATTACGCCGTAGCTGCTTAACACCAGCTGCCGTCCTGCTGAAATCCCTCTTGCAGATCTCAGGTCAGGACGTCGACTTTGCAAGACCGCTGTTTTGGTTGCCTGATCCATAACAGTTAAATTTCTCAGGCTATACCGCCGGGTATCCCTCCTGAAGGAGACCTTACGGCTAATATCAAAGTTCAGGATAAGTATGTAGAAGCCAGGGATGATGGTTTTCGGACGCGGGTTCAACTCCCGCCGCCTCCACCAATTATTTGTAATAAAATCAATAAGTTATATTTTTTTATTCCCTTAGGTATGTTAATCACTTGTTGATCATTCTGCAATTTGTAAATTTTCATGGTTACCATGGTGGCCTCATTCAAATCCGGGAGCATATATCGTTTTAACGCGTTTGATGCGTGAGCGGCGGCCCAGCTCCGTACCCGAGGGTGACAGCAGCTTGAAGCAGAACAAATCCAGGACCCGGGCGATGTTCCGGAAATCGGAAAAATGATGCATTTACGAGCATTTGTTTGATACTTCATAAACGGGTCACAATTGTTGAAATGGAATATCGGATAATTGCATCCAAAACTAATGAAACAAAAACTCAAACAAGCGAATCGACCTTAAGAGAAATGTAATGTGATATCGAAGACTAAGGTTATTGCCTGTATAAGGAGGATGTAGCATGTTTGCCAGAAAAATAAGTGACCGTATCTTTTGCTTGGGATCTGTGGACTGGGACAGACGTCTTTTTGATGCGCTGATTCCTTTGCCGGACGGTACCAGCTACAATGCGTATCTGATTAACGGCAGTGAAAAAACCGTGCTGCTGGATGCGGTGGATCCGCCTATGGCCCCTGAGCTCATGGCCCAGCTCAGGGACGTTCCCAAAATTGATTTTGTGGTTTCCCATCATGCCGAACAGGATCATTCCGGCACCATACCAAAAATTCTTGATACCTATCCCGAGGCCAAATTGGTATGCACGCCCAAAGCAAAAGGGATGCTGGTTGATCTGCTCCAGATACCCGATGAAAAATGTAAAACCGTTGAAGATGGTGAATCAGTTTCCCTTGGTGACAAGACATTGAAATTCATCTATACTCCCTGGGTTCACTGGCCGGAAACCATGGTGACCTGGCTTGAAGAAGACCGGATTCTTTTTTCCTGTGATTTTTTCGGATCTCATATTGCTTCAACCGATCTTTTTGTCACGGACGAGGGACGCGTGTATGAAGCGGCTAAAAGGTATTTTGCCGAAATTATGATGCCATTTCGAAGTATCATTAAAAAAAATCTGGAAAAGCTGGCCCTTTATCCCATTGAGATGATCGCTCCCAGTCACGGCCAGATTTATGCAAACCCCGCATTTATTCTTGATGCATACAACGACTGGGTCAATGGTACGCCCAAAAACGTCGTGGTGCTGCCCTATGTATCCATGCATGAAAGTACAAAACAGATGGTGGACCATCTCGTGGCTTCACTTGTGGATAAGGGAGTCCGGGTGGAACTGTTTAATCTGGCGGTAACCGACATCGGCAAACTAGCCATGGCCCTTGTGGATGCCGCGACCATTGTGGTAGGAACCCCCACAGTCCTGGCAGGTCCGCATCCCTATGCAGCCTATGCCGCATTTCTGGCAAATGCCCTGCGGCCGGAAGCAAAATTTCTCTCCATTGTCGGTTCTTATGGATGGGGAGGGAAAACCGTGGAAATTCTTGCCGGCATGATCCCCAACCTGAAGGTGGAGGTACTGGACCCGGTTCTGTGCAAAGGAGTCCCGTCACAAGCTACGTTTACTGGGCTGGATGAGCTGGCAGCGACAATTGCGAAAAAACATGCGGAAAATGGCTTTACATAAGGAAATGAAGCATGTTTTATTATCAATGCGAACACGGTTTAGGCGGACCGGAATCCGTGATCTAAAGAACAATTTTTCTGAATTTACTTAATATGCGATTATCATAAAAATAAAGAGGTGGCGATGCGCAGTATAATTGCTCTTTTGCTTGAACTGGACGAGCGTATTCGTGATGTGGTTGAAAGTCCGGAAGGCTGACGATATTTGTCCACCGACAGTGGCCGGATCATGCGCATCAGACCGGCATCTGAGTGACGGCTGACCAGGAAGGTAAAGGCCATTTATGAAAGGAGAGTATATGAAAGTACAATTTTTACAGATGGCCGCGTTGTTGCTGTTGCTGTGTGTTGCGGCGGCAGGCTGTTCCAGAATTCAGGTAAGCCAGGATTATGATACAAAAATGCATTTTCCAAAACTGCACACCTATGCCTGGAAACCCCCGGTGGAAAAAAAACATGACGATATCAGAGAAAATAATCCCTTACTGCACAAACGGTTTCATGAAAACATCGACAGCGTATTGATGGAAAAAGGGTACACCAGGAAAAACAAACCCGATTTCCTGGTAGATTACGAATATTCCATCAAAACAAAAATCTATTCAGAGCCTTACAGCACTGGGATTGGCTTCGGCATTGGCCCACATTACCGCTACAGCGGTTTTGGCATCAGTACAGCACCGCAAATTCGCCAGTATGATGTCGGGATATTGGCCATCAATGTGTATGATGCCGAATCTGAAATATTTCTGTGGCGGGGTATGGGATCCGAGGAAATTTCTTCTCACCCCACCCCCCAGCAGACCTCGGAGATGGTCAGACGTCTGGTGGAAGCCATACTCTTCCAGTTTCCACCGCAATAAATACACTGTGTCCCCCTTTGATTATGGTACACATCTTTTTCCATAATATACTATACCCGCCAGCTGGGAAATTTCCCTCAAAAATCAGTTGTCAATTGAAGGGGCGTGGAAACCTGTACAAAAACCGGACAAAAAGGATGGCCCTATGGGACCCAATGAAAAAAAACTGGCTGCCCTGGAGCAGAAACTGGCTGATCTGGGTATTCACAAAAAGGATCTGGAAGAAAAATTCATCAAAGCCTCGGGCAGGGGAGGGCAGAAAGTGAACAAATCCTCTTCCGCAGTGTTTATCCGTCACCGGCAAACCGGGCTTTGTGTAAAGGTTGGCAAGCACAGATCCCGCCATCTGAACCGATTTCTGGCTCTGCGGGCACTGGTTGAAAAAATTGCCGCCCTACGTACAGGTACAGATGAAAAACAACAGGACCACATAAAAAAAACGCGCAAACAAAAATTGCGGCGAAAGCAGAAAACCCGCAAAAAACTGGCATCATCACGGGATACTACAGATGCATGATTTCCATACTTGTATCTGCAACCATGGCAAGACCTGTATCATCCACAAAATTAAATATTTTATCCACCTGTGAATTGACCCGGGCACTGTCATTGCCCACAACACAAAACCCGATTTCTGCCCATTCATGGCTGTCGTTCAATCCTGTCTCTGCCACTGCCGCATTGAACTGGTTCTGAACCCTTGCAACAATACTTTTGACAACCTTGCGCTTGCCCTTTAAAGAGCGAATATCATAGAGCCGCAACCTGATCTGTCCGCATCCCACCACCATGGCTGGCTTTTAAAATGCCCCCAGCTGACAGGGTTTTATGCGGATATTAATTTTTTCGCAGGCAGATCCCATATCCAGGCGGCTGATTTTATATTCTCTGGCAATACCCCAGGCATCACGGCAGGACATCCGGCCATCAATGCTCTGGCTTTCAATTTTGGCCCACAATTGATCTGATATATCGATGCCAGGATCAATACGTTTTTGGTCCGGTTCATATCCGAACAGCCCCATCTGGCACTCTACAATGCGCAGTTCCATCAGATCTGCCTGGATCCCGATCTCTTTAGGAGAGACCCCTAATTCTTTGGCAGCTTTATGGGCGGATGCGCAGCGCAACTGGTTTTTGTCCCCGATATCTTTCAATTTTTGGACAATGACAGGATCACTCTTCTGATCCGGGTGTTTGCCTGCATAATGTCCTTTATCCTGGTGTGCCATGGTTGCCTTCCCTATATTTTCAGGTTATATTATGCAAAATAGTATAAACCAAAAACCGTCTGCAATAAAGGATTTAATTTGTGACAGGCTCCCCTGATTTTTCAGCGTTTCAAATGATCTACATCGCATCCTGCGGAGAGGGCATCAATGCCTTTCACCTGGTGGAATCCACCCTGGTCCAGTTTCCCGATAACAGGATTACTGTGGTCAAGGTGCCTCAGATCCGGTCTGAGGTCCAGGTGGATGAACTCATTGACAAGGTCAAGGATATTGAAAGTCTGATCGTCCATACCATTGTCAACACAAACCTTCGAAAATATCTCACCCGCAATGGCATGGAACATAAAATAGTCACCATTGATCTCATGGGTCCGGTGCTTTCAAAAATCCAGGCATTTTTGAACCAGGATCCCCTGGAAAAACCAGGCCTTTACCGGGAACGCCACCAGGTGAATCTCAAGCAGGTGTCTGCCATTGATTTTGCCCTGGCCCATGACGATGGTCTGAATCCGGAAACCCTCACTGAGGCTGAAATTATCCTGCTGGGGTTGTCCCGGGCTGGCAAGACCCCTTTGTCCATGTATATGGCGGTCCTGGGATGGAGGGTGGCCAATATTCCTTTTGTCCCAGGGGTTCCCATGCCCGGCATACTGGATTCTCTGGACCGTCGGCGGATTTTTGCTTTGAACATCAATGCCAAACAGCTTGTGGCACACCGTAAAATGCGCCAGGAAAGCCTTGGTGCATCAGATATGAAAGCCTATTCTTCCAGGAAAGATATTGAGGAAGAAATCCTCATGGCCCACCGCCATTATATTGCCAAAGGGTATTCCATTATCAATGTGAGCAACAAACCCATTGAAACCAGTGCCGAAGAGATCATTGAAATGGTCACCCGCCGCTTTAAGACCGCGGCACATCTGCATACCTGACAAGACGTGCCGCAAAAGACGAATCATTATTTCACATACAGAGAGGGAACCTTTGGTATGGATGAAAACTTATGGGTCAGGTTCATGAGGCTTTCTGCATTGCCGATGGCAAAAAAACCCCGGGCTGCCACCGCTCCGTAGAGTTTGTTTACAACCCTTTCGCTGGTGGGCAGATCAAAATATATCATGACATTTCTGCAGACCACCGCATCAAACCCCTGGCCGGGCGGTGTGTCTGTAATCAGGTTGAAGCGCTCAAAATTGATATGTGCCTGTACCTGTTTTTTGATTTTGACATGGCCCTGATATTTACCGGTACCCTGTTGAAAATACCGGTGCAGCAGGGCTTTGGGAACATCTCTGGTCTTGTCAATGCGGTAGATGCCCCTTACAGCCGTGGTCAGAACCGAATGGGATATGTCAGTGGCCAGTATGGAAAAATCAAGGCCTGCTTCCAGAAGCTGCATGGCAATGGAATATGGCTCATCTCCGGTGGAGCACGCAGCACACCATATTTTGAACACCTGGTTTTTTTTTGTAGCGATAGTTTTAAAATGATGGACCATGTATGCAATGCTGTTGTTTTCCCTGAAAAAGTAGGAATGGTTGGTCGTGACAGTGTCAATGAATTCCACTACTTCCTGTTCATTGGAAGCCAGATACGCCAGGTATTGGTCAAAATTTTTTCTGGTCAGACGCATACGTTTGGCAAGTTTGGATTTGAGCAGCTCTTTTTTGCCTTCATGCAGATTGATTCCAGATGACTGGTATACCAGATTCTGTAATTCAAGAAACTGATTTTTGGAAAGAACTATTTCATTCATGGCAAAACCATATTATATATTTCAACATGTCCCATAAAAAACCATAGGAGAATACCTGAACAACCGCAGCACAAAATCCTTTGAACGGCGGAAATCACAAGATGTCTGGGCCAGACTTTTCATTGTCCTGCACCTGCTTGCCTGGACCGTCCTTTTTATATCCATGCTGGTATTTCACCGGGCCCAGCCGGAATTTGAAACTTTTTTTGACCGGTTTTACCAGCTGGATTTAAGAACGGTCTGGGATTTGCGTTTTCTGCAGTACCTGTTATATATTATTTTTTTGGGTCTTGCTATCAGTATTTTCGGAATGATCCTGGCGCGATTCCGGGCCAGACGCAAAAATGACCTGAAAAAACAGATGAAGATTTTAGGTTGCCTTTACCTGGCCTTGTTTTTTATATACTGGCTTATGATATGGGGTTCAAGATTGTCAGAACTCTGGCCGATATGAAGTATATTTTGCAACAACCGTAAAAGGAATCTATCATGAAATTTATCACAGGCATTCTGCAAATCCCGGTGCTTATCATTGTGCTGGCGGTCACCCCCTGTTCTGCCAGGGATTTCATGATTGAATTCATTGCTGAAAACTACAAGGAAACCCAGATTCCCTACACCAACACCCCCCAGATTTATCATTCCATCCAGGTGAATACCCATGCAGGCCCCAAACTGCTGATTCTCACAGGAGACGATCTGACCTCCCGCAGATGGCTGCGCCAATATATTGCAGACAACAAAAGATTCATTGCCCGGGTGGCGGATACGGAAAACGATCTGTTTGTAGCTTCCCGTGTCTATGAAATTGATGTCACCCGGCTGCATCCGGTCAGTAAAGACAACCGGGACAATTTTTTCACAAAAGATGCGGCTGCTGCGGAAGCCGGGCACATCATCGGGACCCGGCATATCCTGGTGATTGATACCAATGAAACCCGCAGCCATTTGATTGCACAGGTTATCACCGCAATGGGATACACCCCTGTCATATCCACAAACGGTCGACAGGCCCTGGAAATGTTCAGGATCCAGCCTGAAAAATTTCAAATGGTCATTGCCAATCACAAGGCTCCCGGCATTGAAACAGAAGTTTTTGTGGAACAGGTTCTCAACATCGACCACCAGATCCCCATCCTTGTGGAAACAGGGTACCGTGATCCCGAAACCCGACAGCGTTACCAGAAACGTTTTTCCGGGGCCGGCTCAGTGGTCCTCACCCCCATGGCCCTCAAGGATTTGCAAAAAAATATTCAGGGCATGGTCAAGAATGTATCCACCCAAGAAGATGCTCCCATGGATGAGCAACAGGCGGCATCATGACACGATGGCCCAAACCATTTTATCTGCCGGCTCTTCTGCTTTTTTCCTTGGTATCCGCTACTGTGTCCGGGGCTGCTGAAGACGGATTCCGCCGGTATGAAGCCGGATTTACAAATTTTGTAACCTGTGAGCTCACGCGCATCGGACAAGGCTCTTATTTCCAGGGCAAGTCTGTTGATATCACCATGATTAATGTGTTTGACGTTCGGCCTGAATCTGATCTGGTGATCATCACAGGTGCGGTGCAGTGTTTTGTGGAAGATACCTACCAAACCCTTTATGCGGCAGTGGGAGTCAAAACCATCATGGACAAGGAGAAAGTGATGTATTTTACCATCCGGCCTGACGATTTTTCCATTCTTGCCACAGAATTGATGCGCTATCCTTATAAAGAACGCTGCGGATGGTCACGGTACCTGTTGGATATTCATTAAAACCCCCTGCCATGCACCCGGGGCAGGGGGCCTTGCAGGTCTATTTGTCCATGATGGCGGCCTGGGCTGCTGCCAGCCGTGCAATGGGTACCCGGTAAGGAGAACACGATACATAGGTGAGGCCTGCCCTGTGACAGAACGCCACTGAATCAGGATCTCCCCCGTGTTCGCCGCAGATCCCCAGTTTGATATCAGGCCGTGTTTTTTTTCCCCGGTCCACAGCGATTTCAATAAGGCTGCCCACTGCCTCCTGATCCAGGGTTTCAAAGGGATCTGCGTCCAAAATGGCATTGTCAATATAATCGTTCATAAACGAGCCGATATCATCCCTGGAAAATCCAAAGGTCATCTGGGTCAGATCATTGGTACCAAAGGAAAAGAACTGGGCATATTCGGCCATTTTATCCGCGATCAAAGCAGCCCTGGGGATTTCAATCATGGTGCCGTATAAATAGGGTATCTGCGCCAGATTATGGGTCTTCAGGGCTTTTTCGTAACAGTCATCAACAATTTTTTTGGTAAAAGACAGTTCTTTTTCATTGCAGGTGACCGGCACCATGATTTCAGGCAGGGGGTGTCTGCCCTGGTGGATCAGGTCTGCAGATGCTGCAAAAATAGCTTTCACCTGCATTCTGGTGATGTCAGGAAAACTGATTCCCAGACGGACCCCCCGGTGCCCGATCATGGGATTGGATTCTTTCAAAAGCATGCTGCGCTTGATCACTTCCTCCAAATCTATGCCCAGAGCCCTGGCAATTTCCATCTGGTTTTGCTCTGCGCCGGGTACAAATTCGTGCAAAGGCGGATCAAGCAGCCGCAGGGTTACCGGCAGGTTGTCCATGACAGCCAGGGTTTTTTGTATCTCCTCTTTTACAAACGGGAACAGCTCATCCAGAGCTACCTTCCGCTCTTCTATTGTTTTGCTTAAAATCATTTTTCGCAGCAGAAACAGCGGCCGGTCTGATTCAGCCCCGTAGAACATATGCTCTGTGCGGAAAAGCCCGATACCCTGTGCCCCGAACTCCAGGGCAGTTGCCGCATCTTTGGGCGTATCAGCATTGGTGCGTACCGCCATGGTCCGGTGGCGGTCGGCAATGGTCATGAATTTTTTGAATTTGGGATTTTCCAGGGCATCTTTCATTTGGAGCCGGCCCTCATAAACGATACCGCGGGTGCCGTTTAAGGTGAAAATATCTCCTTCATTAAAGATCCTTGTACCTGCCTGCACCTGACGGGTTTTTGCATTTATTTTCAGGGCACCGGCGCCCACAATGCAGCACTTTCCCCATCCCCTTGCCACCAGGGCCGCATGGCTGGTCATACCGCCTCTGGCCGTAAGTACGGCAGCGGCAGCCCGCATGCCTTCAATATCTTCCGGATTGGTTTCTTCTCTGACCAGTATTGCGTTTTCACCGGTTTTTGCCAGATAGACAGCATCTTCTGCTGTAAATACAATTTTTCCCCAGGCTCCACCGGGGCCTGCAGGCAGGCCTTCCGCCACTTTGACAGCCGTTTTTTCCTGTTCCGGGTCCACTATGGGATGAAGCATTTCATCCAGGGTTTTGGGATTCAGGCGGCAGACCATGGTTTTTTCATCAATCATGCCCTGTTCATGCATGTCCATGGCCATGTTTAAAGCCGCTGTGGCGGTCCTTTTTCCCACCCGGCACTGGAGCATGTATAATCTGCCTTCCTGGATGGTGAATTCAATATCCTGCATATCCTTGTAATGGGCTTCCAGCTTGTTTCTGATATCATACAGCTGGCCATAGAGTTCGGGCATGGCCTCTTCCAGGGAAGCAAGATGCTGATTCTGCATATTCTTTGTATCTGTGTTCAAAGGGTTGGGGGTGCGGCTGCCTGCGACCACATCTTCGCCCTGTGCATTCACCAGCCATTCTCCGAAAAAAATGTTCCTGCCGGTGGCAGGGTCACGGGTAAATGCCACACCGGTTGCAGAGGTGTTTCCCATGTTGCCGAACACCATGCTCTGCACATTCACTGCCGTTCCCCAGGAATCAGGAATATGTTCAATGCGGCGGTAGGATACCGCTCGCTTACCATTCCAGCTCTTGAACACCGCCCCTATTGCTCCCATGAGCTGTTCATGGGGGTCATCTGGAAAATCTTTTTTCAGGTACTGCCGAATTTTTTTTTTGAACCGGTCACACAGGGCCTTCATATCCTGGGTGGAAATGTCGGTATCGTTTTCATATCCCCGGTCATTTTTCAGGTTGTTCATCATCATTTCCAGATTCAGCCGGATACCCATACCATCTTCGGGCACCACCTGTTCTGTTTTTTCCATGACCACATCTGAGTACATCATGATCAGCCGGCGGTAGGCATCATACACAAACCATTCATTGCCGGTTTTTTTCACCAGTCCCGGAATGGTTTTGGAGCACAATCCTACATTTAGAATGGTTTCCATCATCCCGGGCATGGAGCTTCTGGCCCCGGATCGGCAGGACACCAGCAGGGGGGATGCGGGATCTCCAAAGAGCAGCCCCATCTGGGTTTCAATATTTGCCATGGCTGTCATGATATCTGGTTCAAGGGTAGGGGGAAACCGGCCGCCCAGATCTAAATAATGGTTGCAGCATGCCGTGGAAATGGTGAATCCCGGAGGTACCGGCAGGCCCATGCGTGCCATTTCAGCCAGATTGGCGCCTTTTCCACCCAGAAGATTTTTCAAGGATACGTCCCCTTCAGTTTTTTCGGGGCCGAATTCATAGATGTATTTGGTCATGTTTGCCTCTGTTTGTATAATGAAATTGCAATGGTTCTCCTGTAACTATGCAAGATTGAAAATCCAAGTCAAGCAAAATCTGATGTTTATAAATTCCGGTACAAATGATATAATACTATTTTATGCATTCAAAAAAACCAAAGATAAGAACCCATGCCGGAACAGATACCATATGTTGACAATTGAATCTATTTGTAAGGGGTTTGGCAACCAGACTCTGTTTGAAGATGCCAGCCTGCAGATCAACCCCGGCGAACGGGTGGGACTGGTGGGCAGAAACGGCCACGGAAAAACCACGCTGCTGCATATCATTGCAGGATATGATCACCCGGATGAGGGCAGGGTGAACTGTCCGGCCGGATACCGCATCGGTATATTGTCCCAGAAAATTGTATTTTCAGAAAGCACGGTACGAAAAGAAGCCATGACAGGACTGCCTGACCATGAAAGAGAACACTATTGGAAGGCGGAAAAAGTACTGGCCGGCCTGGGGTTTTCTTCTTTGGATATGGACAGGGACCCTGCTGTTTTCTCCGGTGGTTTCCAGGTCAGGCTGAACCTGGCAAAAGTGCTGGTGTCCGAGCCGGACCTGCTTATTTTAGATGAGCCCACCAATTACCTTGATATCACTTCCATTCGATGGATATCTCGATTTTTGACTGCCTGGCCCAGAGAGGTCCTGCTGGTCACCCATGACCGGGGATTCATGGACCATGTGGTCACCCATATTGCCGGCATTCACCGCCATAAAATCAGAAAAATTGCAGGAGACACTGCCAAATACTATGATCAGGTGGCCCAGGATGAAGCGGTATATGAAAAAACCCGGCTCAATGAGGAAAAACGCAAAAAAGAAATTGAGACATTTATCAACCGGTTCCGGGCCAAGGCGCGGCTGGCCAACATGGTACAGTCCAGAATCAAGACCCTTGAAAAACAGGAGTCAAAAGAAAAACTATCACAGCTCAAAAATCTGGATTTTTCTTTTCATTATCTGCCCTTTAACGGCAAGCAGATGCTCACAGCCGAAAAGCTTTCTTTTGCCTATGAGCCACAAAAACCGTTAATCAACCATTTTTCTGTGACGGTCCAGCCAGGAGACAAAATTGCCGTCATCGGCCAGAACGGTAAAGGCAAGACCACCCTGGTCAAACTGCTCACCCAAAAAGTTGTCCCAAATTCGGGCAGTGTCACCTTCAACCCGGGGGTTGCTGCAGGGTATTTTGAACAGACCAATGTGCTCACCCTCAACGAAGGCCATACCATAGAAGAAGAGCTGATAGAAGCCCATCCGGATTTCGACCGCCAGGCCGCCAGAAATATATGCGGGGCCATGATGTTTGAAAAAGATGCTGCCCTGAAGAAGATCAGCGTATTGTCAGGGGGAGAAAAATCCCGGGTCATGCTGGGAAAACTGCTGTTGACCCCTGTGAACCTGCTGCTGCTGGATGAACCCACCAACCACCTGGATATTGAGGCATGTGATGCCTTTTCAGCGGCGCTGCAGAATTTTCCCGGCGCCTTGATTCTGGTGACCCATAATGAACTGTTTTTACATTCTCTGGCCACCCGGCTGGTGGTATTTAAAAAGGATCATATTTCTGTATTTGAAGGCAATTACCAGGAATTTTTAGACAAGGACGGCTGGGAAGAAGCGCTTCCGGTTTCAGGAAAACAAAACAAATCCCAAAACCTGAACAAAAAGGAAATGCGCCAGAAAAAATCGGAAATCATTGCCGGCCGATCCAGGGTGCTGGGCCCTATTCAAAAAAAGATTAACGCCATTGAAGATGAGATCGAAATCCGGGAAAGCCGTATTCAGGCGGTGAATGATGAGCTGCTGACAGCATCTGAAAAAGGGGATGGCAAAAATATCCAACTGCTTTCAAAGCAGCTGTCCGACCTTGAACTTGAGGTGGAATCTCTTTTTGCAGATCTGGAAGAAAAAACCAATGACCTGGAGTCTCATAATATACAGTTTGAAAAACAACTCAAAGAATTGGAAAGGCTGTGATTTAAGATGGACAAAAAAAAATTCGCATTCTATTATGGGATCATTCTTATTGCAGTGGGACTCGGGGTCTTTTACCGGATACCGGAAGTGACTGCCCAGGTGGCAACCATTGAATTTTTCAGCAGTAAACTCTTTATTGTCACGTTCTGTTTTTACCTGCTGGGCATATTTCTGGTGATTGCAGGCGGCATCCGGGTGTACAAAAACTATAAATAATGTAGACACAATTACACATGATTAAAAGTCCAAAGGGAAAATCCAGTCTCACATCCACCATCAAGGATCAGTCCGGTGCCGGTAAAACCAGGATAGGGGAAATCCTTTCCAAGGAAGGACAGATCACCAGTCTTCAGCTGGATGAGGCCCTGGGGGTTCACAAAAAAACCGGCGAACGTCTCAGTTCCATCCTGCTCAACAAAGGGTATATTGATCCGGAAACCATCATCAATGTATTGGGAAGAATCTATAATTACAATGTGATCCGGTTTGCAGAAATGAAACCCGATGCAGCGGCCCAAAAAATGCTTCCCTTTGATATGGCCAAAGAACATATGGTATTTCCCCTGGCACTGAAGAATGATGACCTGTCCGTGGCCATGGTGGAACCTACCGACACCCAGGTAGTGGAAGAACTCCACAAAAGCACCAGAAAAAATATCCACGTGTATGTCACCACTGAAAATGATATTATCCAGGCCTACCGGGATTTTTACAAGATCAGTGATGAAGCCTATAAAAAATTTCTCCATTTTGAAGAAGATGGGGAAGATGACACCCCTGTTACCTCTGTGGATGATTTTGGTTCCCTGGTATCAGAGGCTGCGGAAGAAATTGAGGTTGGTGCTGCTGAAAGAGATGATGGCCAGGATGAATTTATGGCCTCTGATGCCCCCATCATCAAGCTTGTAAACGGGATCTTGACCAAAGCCATCAATGACGGGGTGTCTGATATTCACATTGAGCCCTTTGAAAAATCTTTCCAGGTCCGGTACCGGCTGGACGGCGGCATGTACAAGGCCATGAACCTGCCGGTATCCATCAAAAATGCCGTGGTTTCCCGCATTAAAATTCTGGCATCCCTGGATATTGCAGAAAGACGGGTTCCCCAGGACGGCCGGATCAAATTGCGCCTGGGCAGAAAAAAATCAGTGGATTTCCGGGTATCATCCCTGCCCACCCTGTTCGGGGAGAGCATTGTCATGCGGATACTGGACCAGAGTGCCTTGAGCATTGATCTGACCCGGCTGGGATTTGAATCAGCCACTTTTGACATGCTCAAGCGCAGCATTTCACGGCCCTATGGCCTGCTGCTGGTCACAGGCCCCACCGGATCAGGCAAAACCACCACCCTGTATTCCATCCTCAACCGGCTCAACAAGGATGATATCAAAATTCTTACAGCTGAAGATCCCGTGGAATTCAACTTCAAAGGCATCAATCAGGTGCCGGTGAGAGAAGAGATCGGCATGACATTCGCCGCTGCCTTAAAAGCCTTTCTGCGCCAGGACCCGGACATCATCATGGTGGGGGAAATCCGGGATATCGAGACAGCGGAAATCGCCATAAAGGCAGCCATGACCGGTCACCTGGTATTTGCCACCCTGCATACCAATGATTGTCCCTCCACCATCGGCCGCCTGGTTGACATCGGTATTCCGCCTTATATGCTGGCAGCATCAGTAACCATGGTCCTGTCCCAGCGCCTTGCCCGGCGGCTGTGCCCGGAGTGTAAAAAAGAGGTCACCGGATATAATGCCAATGAACTGGAACTTCACGGATTTCCCAAAACCGAGATCCCCAATCTGAAAATCATGGGTCCCAACGGATGCAGCCATTGCAACGGTACCGGCTACAAAGGCAGAGTAGGGCTGTATGAACTCATGGAGGTTACCGATGAGGTGGCCAAGGCCATCAGTGCGGAAGTGGCCGAGGACCAGCTGCGAAAGGTGGCGGTCCAGGAAGGGATGGTCACCTTGCGGGATGCCGGCCTTCAGAAGATCAAAACAGGGGAAACATCACTGGAAGAGGTGGCAAAAAAAACGGTTATCACGAAAGAGTCTTTGCCCGCCTACCTGGTGAATCCTGATGTGGAAACTTACGAGGACAAAGATGTTATCATCCGGGAAAACAATACAGATATCGATTTTTTCAAACTGGTTCAGGGTGCGGTGTATGTGGTCAAAGGAGGCAAAAAAATTGCAGAAATCACCCAGCCCGGAGAATATTTCGGGGAAATGGCCGCCATCACCAAAGATGCCCGGTCCGCATCCATCATCTCCAAGGGCCGATCCAAGATCAAGCGGTTTCCCGGAGACAAATTAGAAGAAATCATTGAAAAATATCCGGAGGTGGCAAAGCATTTGTTTACGGTACTGGCGGCCCGTCTCCACCAAACCGACCGGCGCCTGGTCTCCATGATCAACCAGATCAGAAAAGTCCCCCCCAACTAAAGGGCCTGGCCGGACATCAAAAAAGATATCTTTTCAGGGAGCGGAGTTCTTTGCCGGCCGATAGTAACGGTCTTTTTCACTGTAAATACATCCGCAATAAGATTGTCTGTACATGTCCATGGTTTTTGACTGTGCAATACCCTGTTTCCAGCCTTCCCTGAAATCATGGTAAAAAAACCGTATGCTGTTTTCTTTTGCGACAGCCTCGCCAGTCTCACGGATCAGGTCATGATTTTGAAACCGGCTGTAGAGCAGGGTGGAGGAAAATCCGTCAAATTTTCCTTTTTTGGCAATTTTCGCTGTTGCGGTAAGCCGTGCATGATAGCAGTATCTGCACCGGTCCTTTTCCCGGAAGGCCACAGACTGAAGAAATATTTCCAGATCATATCCCGGCTGCCAGATCATTTTGAAACCCCGGTCATCAGCGTACCGGCGGAGGGTGTCTTCCCGTTTGAGGCATTCGGTAAAGGGATGGATGTTGTGGCGGTAAAAAAATCCCATCACCTGGATATCCAGGCCCCTGAGTACCTGGAGAGGATAGATGGTGCAGGGCCCGCAGCAGGTATGCAGCAGCAGTTTCACTATCTGCTCCCGAAAATGGCGGTTCCCACTCTCACCATGGTGGCCCCTTCCTGGATGGCCACGGTAAAATCATTGCTCATCCCCATGGACAGATGGGCCATGGCATCGGGATCCACTCCGGCATCCAGAATATCTGTCTTGATTTTAGCCAGTTGTGTAAAATAGACCCTGGCATCTTCCGGATCGTCAAAATAGGGGGGCATGCACATCAGCCCCTGGAGTGAGATATGTTCAAATCCCATGATTTTTTTGGCCAGATCAACTGTCTGATCCGTGGTGGCACCGAATTTGGTATCTTCCATGGCAATATTGACCTGGAGCAAAATTTTCTGGCATTTGGAAATTTTTTTGGCCTGCTTATCAATCTCTTTTGCGATTTTCAGCGTGTCCACCGTATGGATGAAATCAAAATATGGAACGGCAAACCTGGCTTTGTTGGATTGGAGATGGCCTATGAAATGCCAGCTGGCGGCATGCTGACCAATGGTTTCAATTTTCTCCATGGCCTCCTGGATATAGTTTTCCCCCAGGCAGTTGAGCCCTGCATCCATGGCCTGTTTCATCTGTTGCACGGATTTTTTCTTGCTGACACCGATAAGTAAAATTTCATCCGGATCTCTGCCGCAGCCTATGGCGGTTTTGCTGATTGTTTCTTTAACAGCAGTAAGGTTTTGTTTGATCCCTGACATGGCATTTTGTCCTCAAAATTGTATTGCTTCCAAAGATTTCAGTGTCTGTATCACTTCGCACACGGGCAAACCCACTACATTGGTGTAGGAGCCGCAGATTTTTTGGACCATAAAGGCTCCCAGTCCCTGGACGGCATATCCCCCGGCTTTGTCATAGGGTTCATCTGTGTCAGTGTACCAGAGGATTTCTGTATTTGTCAAAGTTTTGAACAACACCTGTGTTTCAACAGCATGAGTTTCCATCTGCCGCTTGGTCCCATGGCCTACTGTATAGCCGGTAAACACCGAATGTGTCCGGCCACTCATAAATTCAAGCATGTGGATGGCATTTTCCCGGTCTCTGGGTTTTCCAAGTATCTGGTTATCTTTCACCACAATCGTATCAGCTGCGATCACCCAGGCATCCTCATGCTGGTGCATGCCATAACGGGCCTTTTTTTCAGACAAGACTGTGACAAAGTTGCGGGGTGACTGACCAGGTTCTCCGGTTTCATTCACATCCGGGGTTACAATGTCAATGTCAAGGCCCATTTGTTCCAGCAGCTCTTTTCTTCTGGGGGATCGGGATGCCAGCACCAGTTTGTTTTTATCCATCCATTTCATAGCAGATTGTTCTTAGCAGAAAAAACGATCCGTGGCAATCTAATTGCCACCGATTCCCGGGACTGTCATACACAGACAAATTCTTTTCGGCACATCGATATGCGAATGCCCAGCACAGATCTATATTTTGGGTTGCCAATCCAGACCATGATGCTACACTGTGTCTTAAAAAGAATGTTGTAAGGAAAACATATGAACCAGACATTTTACGGTGCACTCTTTGCCCTGGCGGCATTTGCAGCCTGGGGTTTTTTGCCGGCCTACTGGAAACAGATGCAGGCTGCCCTGCCTTTTGAAATTTTATGCCACCGCATTGTCTGGTCCTGTGTCTTTTTGGCCGGCATCCTTTTTATTCAGAAACGACACAAAGAAGTACTGCATATTCTGCGGTCCCCTGCCACATTAAAGGGACTGGTATTGAGCAGCGCATTGATTGCCCTCAACTGGTTTGTCTATATCTGGGCTGTCAACTCCGGGCGGGTGGTAGAAACAAGCCTGGGTTATTATATCAATCCCATGATTAATGTGCTTTTGGGATATCTGCTGCTCAGTGAGACCTTTACGCGCCTGCAGTGCATTTCTCTGGGGTTTGCTCTGGCTGGTGTGATATATTCTCTGCTGGCCTATGGTGCGCTGCCCATATTCGGTCTGACCCTGGCTTTTACCTTTGCCTTTTACGGGTATTGCAGAAAACGAATACAGGTGGCACCCTTGCCGGGGCTGTTTGTTGAAACCCTGATTCTGATGGTTCCTGCCCTGGCACATATCGTGTTTTTGATGGTTACAAACAATTCTTTGTTTTTAAAAGACAGTGTTTTGAGCTTCTGGATGATTGGTGCAGGGGTGGTGACTTCTCTGCCGCTGCTGTGGTTTGCTGCAGCGGCCAGACGGCTCAACCTGTCCACCATTGGCATTTTGCAGTATCTGGCCCCGTCAATCGCCTTTGTTCTGGGGGTGTTTGTATACCAAGAAGCCTTTTCCATCCACAATCTGATCACCTTTGCCTGCATCTGGATCGGTGTCATTCTGTATACTCTGGAATTTATAAAACGCACCCATCCAAAACCATGAGAAACAGCAGAATGCCACTGGAATTTGGTCTTGCAAAAGCAGGCAAATTGCGATAAAAGGTCAAAGATTATGCCTGGGTGGCGGAACTGGTAGACGCAAGGGACTTAAAATCCCTCGGCCAAATTGGCTGTACGAGTTCAATTCTCGTCCCAGGTACCATCAAAAACAAAAGGGTTTTGGCCTTCCAAGGCCCTTTTTCCATCTTGAATCCGGTATTTTCTATGGACAAAATTCAAATTAACGGCGGAAGAAAACTTGCCGGAGAGGTTGACATTTCCGGGGCCAAAAACGCGGCACTGCCGCTCATTGCCGCAAGTATTCTGGTGGATGGAACCTGTGAGTTCAGTAATGTCCCCCATCTTGTGGATATTCACAGTATCCGGCTTCTACTGGAGGATCTGGGGGCCCGGTGTACCTTTGATAACCATGTCATGACTGTGGATGGGTCTGGTATCCATAAAATTGAAGCAGAATATGATCTGGTGCGCAAAATGCGGGCATCCATTCTCGTACTGGGACCACTGGTGGCCAGATTCGGCCATGCCAGGGTATCTTTGCCGGGCGGATGCGCTATTGGTGCCCGGCCCGTAAACATGCATCTGACGGGACTGGAGGCTTTGGGTGCAAACATCAATATTACCCACGGATACATAGAAGCCAGGGCACAAAAACTGGTAGGAAACGACATCTATTTTGACATTCCAACAGTAACCGGGACTGAAAACCTGATGATGGCCGCTGTTCTTGCCAAAGGAACGAGTGTTCTCAAAAATGCAGCACGGGAACCTGAAATTGTCTGCCTGGCAGAAGCCCTGAACCGGATGGGGGCAAAAATATCCGGTGCAGGTACGGCCTTTATCACCATAGAGGGGGTGGACCGGCTGGGACCGGCAAGGGTCAAGGTGATTCCGGACCGCATTGAAACCGGCACCTTTATGGTGGCGGCCGCCGCCACCCGGGGGGATGTGTTGATCAAAGGATGCAACCCTGAGCATTTAGGCGGTGTGATCAATAAACTCAGAGCGTGCGGTACGAAAATAGACATCAATGGAGATCAGATCCGGGTTACGGGTGTGGAACATATCAAAAGCGTGGACATCAAGACCTTGCCATATCCTGGATTTCCCACTGATATGCAGGCCCAGTTCATGACCCTGATGTGTATTGCCGACAGCACCAGTGTGATCCATGAATCGATTTTTGAAAACCGGTTTATCCATGCCAATGAATTGCTGCGCATGGGAGCGGATATAACCCTTTTCAAGGCTAACATTGCCATGGTCAAAGGGGTGCCGGAACTTCAGGCAGCACCGGTTATGGCTTCAGACCTTCGGGCCAGTGCCTCTTTGGTGATTGCCGGGCTTATCGCCAAAGGAACCACACTGATTTCACGGGTCTATCACATGGACCGGGGGTATGAAACCATTGAAAAAAAATTCTGCGCCCTGGGAGCTGATATGGTGCGCATCAAATAGACGAAAACCCCATATTGGTGAGGACATGTGAAACAAGGGTCCCATCCGCTGATTCCACCACTGGTTCCTGTGATCCTGTCAATGATTACCGGAATACTGGCAGGCAGTGTGTCCTCACCATCAGATCTGCCGTTGGCGGCCATTGGTTTTTGTATACTGGCGGCCCTGTTTTATCTCGGCGTTTCCGGAAAAAAAAACCTTGTGTTCTGCATCTGTCTTCTGGCCGGAATATGGACGGGTTATCACAGCTATCACCTTCACAACCCGCGTCACCCACCCGGTCATGTATCTCGATTCTACAACCAATCCGATATCATCATTGAAGGCAGAATTGTTTCTTTTTTACGGCAATACCCCGACAAAAGCAGAATGGTGCTGGCCTGCCGGGAAATCGCTGCAAAAGATGCACACAATGCTCCCCGTGCTGTTCCTGCAAAAGGATCCATATACCTGAATGTGTATGGAAAAACCGACCATCCGTTACGGTATAATGACCTTATCCGGTTTTCCGGTACGATCAGGCCCATCCGGAATTTTGGCAATCCAGGGGCATTTGATTACAAAACGTTTCTGAAACGCAAAGGTATTTTCGGTGCTGTCCATGTGGGGGGATATAAAATTGACAAGGTTTTTGAGGAACAGCCCCCTGTCATTACTCCCCTGGTCCAGGCATTGGAAAAAACAAGAGATCAATTTTACCATTTTGCCATGCATCACCTGCATTATCAGCAGCCGGGCCATATCCTGGCCGCTCTGGTCACGGGTAAAAAAAATCAGATGCCCATTGATATACGAGATCTGTTCTCAAAAGCAGGCGTATCCCATTTGCTGGCTATTTCCGGCCTTCATATGGGCATTCTGTCCATGATTTTTTTCTTTCTTTTTTATGGCATACTTTCGCTATTTCCCTCCTTGCTGATTTCGGCCAGGGCCAAAAAAACAGCCGGGATTCTAACGCTGGTCCCCTTGTGTCTGTATGCTATTTTCTGTGGATTTTCGCCTTCCACCCAGCGGGCCTTTATCATGATCAGCTTTTTTATGGTATCGTTTCTGGGTGAAAAACAAAGTCATCCAGTCAACACCCTGGCAGGGGCTGGTATTCTCATCCTCCTGGCAGACCCGGCTTCCTTGTTTTCCATCTCGTTTCAACTGTCTTTCACAGCGGTCTTGTTTATCATCTTAGGCATCGGTATCGGTGCAAAACACAAGATACTGACCATACCCCGTGTTCCTGGATTTGTGATGTCTCTTTGTGCCGTGACCCTGCTGGCCGGACTTGGTACATTTCCGCTGATTGCCCGGTATTTTCATCTGGTTTCAATGATTCAGATTCCAGCAAACCTGGTTTTGGTACCTGTGATAGGATTTGTCTGTCTGCCCCTGGCCCTGATGAGCCTTGTGGCCTGGCCATTAATCCCAGGCCTTGCAGGCGGACTTCTCACTATGGCTGCCTGGCTGGTTTCTGTGTGTCTGAAATATATTGCCTGGCTGACGGAACTGCCTTTTGCCTGGTCACACCTGCCGTTTTTACCCATGGCTGATGTGTTGATCATCTATGCGCTGATGGCGGGAATTTTCTGTGTTTTGTATTTCAAAAAGACAAAATATGTGGTGGCTGTCTGCCTTGCCATTTTGACCATGGCCTGTCTGCATGGCATACGGATGATGTGTCCTGTCAGGCTGCCCGGACATATGGCCATTACGATCCTGGATGTGGGCCAGGGCAATGCAGCCCTCATTCAGAGCATTGAAGGTAAAAATATCCTGGTGGATGGCGGCGGGTTTTCAGGTGGCAGTAGTTTCGATATAGGCCGGTATGTGGTGGCACCTTTTTTGTGGCGGCAGCGTGTCATGACACTGGACAAGGTGATACTCACCCATCCGGATACAGATCATATGAACGGACTGGTATTTATCCTTGAAAACTTCAGAGTGGGATCTTTGATGAAAAATAGTGATACCAGTCCCAATGAAGCCTTTGGCCGTATCATGGCGGCCTGCCGTGATAAAAATATTGCCGTTGTTGTTCCGGACTGTCAAAACAATACTTTTGTCTGGGACAGGACCAGGCTTTTGTTTTACCAGTGTGAATCTGTCCGCCCCGGACTGAACACCAATGACAATTCGCTGGTCTTCAAACTTACACTGGATGAATTTTCCATGTTTTTTCCAGCAGATATCATGGAAACCCGGGAATTGCTGCTGACCCAAACCCGGGGAAAAAACATGGCATCCCGGATTTTATTGGCGCCCCATCATGGCAGCAATGGTTCCTCTCAAAAATTTTTCCTTGATCAGATTCAACCAGAAAGTGTTATAATATCCTGCGGATTTAATAACCCGTATAAATTTCCCCATCCGGAAGTTCTGGACAGGTACCGGCAGCAGGGCTGCAAGATATTTAGAACAGATGCCCATGGTGCCGTGACCATCACCTCTTCTGGAAAAGGATATACCATTGTTACACACAAAGGCGGTTAACCGTGTATTACATTTATTTTCCCTATGTTCTGCTGTTGTCCGGACTGATTCTGGTGGACTGCTCTATGAAAAAAAATCCCAAATGGTGGGCTGCCATGGTTCTGGTGGCGCCCGTCACCACCCCGTATGTTATTTTTAAATCCAGAAAAACCAGGGGTATGATCCTGTTCATGGTGTTTTTGGCCAGTTTTTCAGGGGTTGCTGCCGCAGAATTTTATATCTGGACACAAGAAAAAGAAAAAAACAGATACGCCCATCTGCCGCCCATAACCAGTCAGGTTATACGGCTTTGTGACAATCTCAAGCAGATCACCCATGATCTGGATACCGGATTGATCCAGCTGGAACATATGTCCAAGGTGGAATCAAGTCTGGATAAATTACACCAGACCATTGCGTTCATAAAAACATTGCGCATTACCCTGGCCCGGAACCAGGATGCCATTGATCAGCTGGTCAAATTTACCACAGACTACAAAGGGTATTTTCTGAAAAAGGAGTTACACTGGATCTATCAGGTACGCCAGTATTATACCAACCGCCACGTAATCCGCCATTTTGAAAGCCTTCAAACATATCTGGATGATTTCAATGCCCTGCTCACCTATGCCTATAACAATTTTTCCCTTATAGCAGACCATAAAGATCCCACCCGTTTAAACAATTATGATGAATACTATCTGCGGTACAGGCGGGCAGTGGACCGGCACAATGCCTTCAATGTCCAGCGCATTGAGTTCCAGAATGAGTATGTGAAAAAGTATCCGGCCATCAAAGACTACCTGCCTGGTGAGCGTCAGACGGAAACTTTTCTGCTGTGGGAATAGCCCCTGCGTCTGTAATATTTGATAAAAGGTACAATCACCTTATTTTTATTACCGCCGGATACATCATAGGTAATACTGACGATGGGTATCCCGGTTCTGGCTTCCAGGGTAGCGGCCATGGCTTCTGTAACCAGGCCGGGACAGCAGAAGCCCGGATTGGTCTGGACCAGGAGGGCCAGATCCGGATGTTCCCGGATAATATGGTGGATTTTTAAAATATTGTCCATGGATTCTCCGGTATGCTCCGGCTGAACACCATACTGTTCCAGAACATTTTCACAGGAGTCGGCAACCTGAAAATCCGATTCCTGCAACAGGGGTTCAAAATAGGGAAAATATTTTTTTTCCATGGTTTGCATGGCAACCAGCAGGGCTTTGTTAGAAATCAGGCTAAAGTACTTGCCCTCCTTGAACCATTTTTTAAAATAAGAATTGGCAATGATCTTGAGATATTTATAATAGGGTGTGGTGATCACTTCCCCGCCGTTGTCCTCAATATAATGAATCAGATCCTGGTTCATGACATCATTGTCTCTGACATACAGGTCTCCGAAAATGGCCACTTTGGGCCGGGTGCCGCAAGGGTTTGTCCTGATTTCACCAAACAGGGCAATGGCTTGTGCCAGTGCGTCTTCCTTTGATTCATTACAGGCGAATGCCCGGCTGAGAATGGCCAGTGCCCTGGACAATGTGTGGTCGGTTTCTCCTTTGTTTCTTTCATAGGGCCGGATCTTGCATCCGATGCTCCTGAGAAGCCCGCCGAACATATAGGCAAAATAGGCATTGGTGGAGGCCCGAAAAGAGATATCAAACAATGACAATTCCCCCAGATACACCCCTGATTTTTCAAACCCGTTTGCTTCCCGTAACAGTATCTGCTGGATATGATAGGGATACATCCTGATATTGCAGGCGATGTCCGAGCGGTTGAGCCAGAGCACGGTTTCTGCCGGGTCCAGGTTGTGTTTTTTTACGGTGTGGATGAAGCCTGCTGCCACGGCATTGAGGGGTATGCACTGGCCGGTGTTGGTGAGAAGGCATTTTTTAAGGGTTTCAGGCGTTTCTTCCATTAGAAATGCGTTGTAACCTTCACTGTGAAAAGTGGATACGATCAATTGGCCGGTCAAGACGTCCCAGTTGGGAAAAATAATGGTTTTTTGTGCCGGCCGGTCAAAATACCGGGGTGCAAAATCCAGGGGCAGGACAGGTGATTTTTCCGTTGCCTGATAATGGTTGTTAAAAGCCCTTACAGCGGCTTCGATACGGGTTTCATACCCCACACCGGAATCATGCTCATCCAGTTCCAAAACCAGGTATGGCTTGTTGCATTTTTCCATGATCTGTTTGAAATAATCCACCCCGAATGCATCTGGTGAGCATTTAAACGAGGTGATATATACCGGGTACAACCCATCGGTCAACGCCGCTGCATAAGTTGTCTCCAGAATTTTTGCCGCATATTTCCAGTGAATTTCCGCCAGCAGGGGACGGATGGGGGCAAGGTCAATGTCTGATGTATCCAGCATATCCTGGAAAAAAGTTTTGACCCCCATTTTTTCAAACATCTGTGGGATATGGTGGTTCATGGTGTCAGGCAGAACAGTATAGGGACGTCCCAGCAGCATCACCTTGACCCCGGGTATTCCATGACCTTGTGCCTGGTAAATCCCGGACAGCTTTGCCCGGGTTTGTTTGCGCAGATCCATGGCGTTGTCCCAGGCGGCGCTGATATCAAAAAATGAAAACAAAAACTTTTGTGATATCTGCTTGAGAGCCCTGTACAGGGCCATTTTGGTGTGAAAACTGGTGTATAAATATTTAATGGTTGGCATGACCAGACGGTGTGCCTCACACCTGTCCAGGCAGGCAATCACCGACGGGCTGAACTGGGTGTAATAGCAATGCTGGCGCCTGATCCGTTTCTGATCTGTTTTTTCTTCAAAATAAAACGGCAAAAACACATAATCTGTTTTTTCAAGCAGATGGGCCACATGGCCGTGCAATGCCATGACCGGTGCGCAGAACTCTGCCCTGGCAAGGGTTTTACCAAGGGAAACCGGTTGTTTCAGACTGCGGCTGACAATGGTTTTGATGCCCAGGTATGAAAAAAACACCTCCCAGAATTCCAGGTCTTCATACAGGTGCAAAGCCGCGGGAATTCCCATGGTAAACGGATGTTTTTCCGGGTGACAAACAAGGGGCGGTGTGTGATTTTTTCTCAGTTTTTTCAGGTCATAGGGATTTTTTCGGGGGACCATTTTCTGGGTATCATAATCTCTGCCGCATAAAAAGCCATAAGCCCGGGGCTGGCCATCCACATAAGCAATGGTGAGTTTGCAGTGGTTGGTGCACAACTGACAGACTTCCTGGTGCACCGGTATCTTTTTTTTCCATAGATCAAACCCCCGAAACTGTGTATCGGTGATCTGTTGTGCCCTGGCCAGAAGGGCAACGCCCAGGGCACCGGTCAAGTGACAGAACTGGGACACATGGATGGGTTTTTGCAGTTTCTGTTCAAAGGCTGCCACCAGTGCCCGGTTTCTGGCAGTTGCCCCCTGAAAGAGAATGCAGTTTCCAATCCTGCCCACAGTGGCCACTTTGGTCAGATAATTGTCCCGCACCGAATGGAGAACAGACGCCAAAATATCATTTTTTGCATATCCTTCGGCAAAATAGTAATTGATGTCACGTTCCATGAAGACCGTGCATCTGTCACTGGACACCGGGGCCTTAATCCCTTCTGCCCTGCCGGAATATTCTGAAAGGGGACAGGACAGTTTTAGCGCCTGTTCTTCAATGAAACTGCCGGTACCGGCAGCACACACCGTATTCATAACCGATGCGGTCACCCTGCCGTTTTTTACCAGGGTGAATTTGGCATCCTGGCCACCGATTTCAATGATGGTGTCTACATCCTTGTTCAGATTCACCGCAGCCGTGGCATGGGCGGTTATTTCATCAGGTTCCAGATCCGCACCGATGATCCTGCCGCTGATGCGGCGGCCCGAACCGGTTGTGCCGCAGCCTTTTACCGTCACACAAAGGTTTTCATGGGTGATAAATGCATCCATGGCTTTGCATATTTTCTGCACTGCCTGGACCGGACGGGACGCGGTTTTTGTATAGCAGCCCACAACAGGGACCCCGTCCTGGTTGATCAGAATGCTCTTGGTACTGGTGGAACCCACATCCAGCCCTAAAAAAGTTGCGGACAGATCCACCAGGGCAGGATCAGTATAGATTTCAATTTCAACCCCGTCTTGTACAAACTGCTTATAACAGGTAAAATCCGGGTAATTGGACAGGGTTAAAGAGAGAGCCGGATACAGGTAGTTGGTTTTGTGGGAAGTGGTTGTAAAAAAAGCCCGGGGAGAATCAAAGATTTTCGGTATCATCTTTTTTTCCTGCAGCTGGTCCCAAAAGCACAAAGCTGCACCAAGGGCACCATACCCCCGGGAATAATCATCAATGGTCAGGTCAAGCCCCAAAATTGATTCCAGATATCGGGTCACTGAGCCGTTTCTGGCAACCCCCCCGCAGAAAATAATTTTTTTTGAAAAAGTCTGGCCTTTAAACAGGGTATTGACAATATTTTTGGCCAGGCCGTAACACAGTCCGTCACAGATCTGTTCAATCGTATATCCTTCCTGCTGGGCATGAATCAGATCGGTTTTGGCAAATACTGCGCACCGAGTGGCAATATCCGGCCGCCGGCCCCTGTTTTTCAATGCATTTTCACTGATCTGACAAGAGCCCTCCAGGTTCAGACGTCTGGCCTGCTGGTCCAGAAAGCTGCCGGTACCGGCGGCGCAGGAGGTGTTATGCCTGGCCCCGGTATAATTGCCGTTTTCATCAAACAGACTCAAGGAAAACTTTTCTCCCCCGACATGCAGGATGGCTTCAAAAGAGTTGTCATAAAGGGCCTTTGCAGCGCGTATAATGACCACCTGATCATCGAACCGCTCATGGAAAAAAACAAAACCAGGGGTGGCATCTGTCACAGCCACGTATGTTACATGATCCACAGCCCCATGGGACAGCAGTGTTGATAAGCAGGATTTTATATCTCCATGGTGAAAAGCGGTGGCAGTATGGACCACATTTTTATGGTCATCCAGGACAACCAGACTCACTGAAACAGATCCAACATCAATACCGGCAATTGCATATTTCATCTTATAGCGCTTCCTTTACCTGATTCCAGAATTCTGTTACCCCGTTCATCCACCCGTCCAGAAACATTTTTTTATGGTCTGCCTTTCCTTCAATGGAAAACCGATCCACCCCGTATCTGTTCAGGGTGCTGTCAAAATATTCCTTGAGCCGTACGTCCTGCACCAGTTCATACGTATCAGGAACATGCAATACGTATAACAGGTCTTCAAAATGGGCGGATTTACCCCATGCCACTCCTTCTTTTCTGCCCAGCCTGTAAAACTGCCTGAGCCAGGCCTGTTTTTCCTGTTGCAGCCGCTTGACCACTTCGGACATATCAAATTCTTGGGAAAAGCGTTTCTGGATTTCTTCTTTTTTCTGGATGGCATCAGCGACCGCCTCCTGGAACATTTTTGAAAGATTGAAGGAATCCCGCCACTCTGTAAGTTTTTCATGGAGCATGTCAGGTATGCTCAAGGTGATTTTCTGGGCCATGGGTCTTTCCCCTGCACTGAAATTTGTCATGTATGTACTACTGTCAAACAAGCATATTATACGTATTCTTTTTTACACTACGTGTCAATCTGTTTTTTCCAACCGGCAATTGGGCGTGATTGTTTTGTCCAGGTCTGTATTACAAGGTTTTTAGACATCTTCTATAGCTTGTATTTTTCTTATAAATCCGGTATAAGACATTACATTATGTATACCCGTTTCATTTACACCATCGGCGGCATCTTTGCACCCCCCATCACATCTGTGGGCAGATTTTTTTCGTTTTTTGGTGCCGGTGTATGGCAGATTTTTACAACACCGTTTCAGGCAGGCAAAGTACTGGATCATATCTGGTTTATCGGCGCCAAATCTATTTTTGTCATACTGCTCACCGGACTGTTTACGGGTATGGTTCTGGGACTCCAGGGATATTACACCCTGGTAACCTTTGGATCTGAAGCGGCACTGGGGGGAGCTGTTTCTTTGACCCTCATACGGGAGCTGGGCCCGGTGCTCACCGCCATCATGATTACGGCCAGGGCCGGTTCAGCCATGGCTGCTGAAATCGGTGTCATGCGCATGTCAGAACAGATTGATGCCCTGCTCACCATGCAGATCAATCCCATTCGCTTTGTATTTACCCCGAGAATTCTGGCAGCTGTCCTCAGTTTTCCTTTGCTTACAGCACTTTTTGACGTAGTGGGGATCTTTGGGGGATATCTGTCAGGGTCTTTGCTGTTAGGAATGAATGAAGCCGTTTACATGGACAAGGTGATTCGCAGTGTCAATCTGGCAGATATCTGGGGGGGATTTTTAAAATCGCTTGTGTTTGCGCTTGTAGTGACCACCATCTGCTGCTACCGGGGGTATTATTCACACCTGTCCCAACAGGGTGAATTCGGTGCCAAAGGGGTTTCTTTGGCAACAACCAGGGCTGTGGTGCAATCGTGCATCTGTATTCTTATCTGTGATTATATCATCACATTTTTTCTGGTGTAATCCATGCAAACGCCGTTTATTCAATTTAAAGAGGTAAAAAAAAAATTTGGTTCCCTTGCGGTTCTTAACGGCGTGAATCTGTCCATCAACAAAGGAGAAATTACCGTTATCATCGGTAAAAGCGGTACAGGAAAATCCGTGTTATTGAAACATATTGTCGGTCTGGTCCAGGAAGATTCAGGGCAGTTGCTGATCCAGGGTGAGCCCCTAAACCAGCTTCCCCGAAAAAAAGCGCTTCATTTTAAAAAAAGCATGAGTTATATGTTCCAGGATAATGCCCTGTTTGATTTTCTTACGGTTTTCGATAATATTGCGCTGCCCCTGGTGGAGACATCCCGGGTCTCCCCTTCCGTATTGAAGGAAAAAGTACATACCCGGATGTCCCAGTTGAGCATTGAAGGTATCGACCATAAATATCCGTCGGAACTGTCCGGTGGCATGCGAAAGCGTGTTGCTCTGGCCCGTGCCCTTGTCACCAATCCCGAGGTAATCTTGTTTGATGAACCGACCGCCGGACTGGATCCGGTCAGAAAAAAAAATGTGCACAATATGATCAAAGAATACCAGAAGAAATTTGGATTTACCGCGGTTATTGTCAGTCATGATATCCCTGAAATATTTGATCTGGCCCAGCACATTGCTTTTCTGGATGAGGGAATTATTGCCTTTGAAGGGTCGAAACAGGACATACTGCACTCTGATATGAAAAGCGTACATGGTTTCATCCGGGGAAAGGACATACGATATGAATGAAGCAAAACGAAATTTTTATGTGGGCATTTTTGTGATTATCACATTACTCTGCACAGGATATCTGTTCATTATCATCGGCGAGTTTTCCCTGTTTTTCAAAGACAGGTACACGGTGCATGGCTATTTTTCTTCAGTCTCAGGCCTTAAAAAAGGAGCTGCCGTGGAACTGGCAGGGGTGAAAGTCGGTCATGTCTCCGCCATCTCCATCGACCACCGGTATCTGGTGGCCAAAGTGGCATTTGATATTGATACAAGTCTGACCCTGTCGGAAGACAGCATTGCCTCCATCAAAACCGCAGGTATCATCGGTGAAAAATACATTGAAATTCTACCCGGCGGATCTGATATTATGCTGGCCCATGGGGATGAAATTGAAAATACGGAATCGGTTCTGGATATTGAGTCGTTGATTAGAAAATTTATTTTCAGCAGTAATAACCCGTAACACCTCAACATCGTGGCTGCAGCCAAAATGTTGCCGGACAATGACAAAAAAGGAAACAAAAAAAATGGTACAAAAATATTGGGTGTTGATTATTCTGGGGATTTTGGTTTCAACCGGGATGCATTCAAGAGTGTGGGCTGCTGAGTCAGCATCAGGGATGCAGCAGATGTCACAAAATGATACCAGTGCCGATACAGGATTTGAAGATGATTCAGCAGATGACCTGTTTGATGAATACCAGGATGATGCATACAAAGATTCCCGGGTGCCCGACCCGTTGTATTATGTTAATTTTGCCATGTATACAGTCAATGACAGGCTTTATTTTTACGTACTCAAACCCGTTGCCAGCGGATATAAGGCTGTGGTGCCGGTTTCGGCCAGACGAGGTATCAGCCATTTTTTCCACAACCTTTTGTTTCCTGTCCGGTTTGTCAACAACCTGCTCCAGGGAAAGCTGGAACAGGCATCAGATGAGATCGGGATTTTTCTGGTTAATTCCACTGCAGGTATCCTGGGCTTCAATCAGGTGGCGCAAAAACATTTGGCCATGCACACAAAATCAGAAGATCTGGGACAGACGCTGGGCACCTGGCATATAAAGGACGGTTTTTACCTGGTGCTGCCGTTTTTAGGGCCCTCCACACTCCGGGATACGGTGGGCAGGGTGGGGGATTATTTTATTACCCCGGTCAATTATGTCGAACCCTGGGAACTTGACCTTGGACTTGGCATTGTTGATACCATCAACCAGACATCCTTTCGCCTCGGTGATTATGAAGATCTGAAAAAAGCATCCCTGGACCCCTATACCGCCATCCGGAATGCCTATATCCAGAACAGAAAGAAAAAAATCACAGAGTAACCGGAAACAGGTCATTGCGCCGGAAAGGCAGAAAATAGCGCATGCGGTGGGACCGGACATGGGTGAGCATCTCCGGATCAAGATCCACGGTGTGCAAATGATTTTCCTGGTCCATGCACCGGGAAATGAGATTTCCATCAGGTCCGATAACAACAGAAAGTCCTGGAAAACATAATCCTGCTCCATTGTCGGCAATCTGGTTTACAGCAGCAATGAATATCCCGTTGTCAAATGCTCTGGCCGGCAGATGCCGCATCCAGGAAGCAAATTTTTGCGCTGTGCTTCCCCTGGGCGATGCATGGGGAAAAACAATGAGATCCACCTGCTGCAGCGCCATGGTGGTTGATAATTCCGGAAAATGGGCATCATAACAAAGCTGGACCCCGAACCTGATTTTGGGATGTTCAAAGACCGGGATGCTGTTTCCCGCTGTAAAAATATCTTGTTCATTGGGGGCGGTGTGAATTTTTCGGTATTTACCGTACGGGGCGTTCGGTAAAAATATCAGGTGGGAGGCATATATCTGACCGCTGTCTGTTTTTTCTGCCAGTCCCACAAGAATTATCATATGCAGTTGATGCGAAATCTGGATAAATGGTTGGATAAGGTCTTTGTCTATGGTCCGGGCCATTGCATAAATCTGGTGATCACCCGCATAACCGGTAAGATTCATTTCCGGAAATACCACCATATCCGCTTTTTTTCTGCCTGCCTTTTGAATGGCATCAAGGCAAATTTCCAGGTTTTCTGCAAATTTGCCGGCCTTGCTCTTTGTGATGGCAAGACAAATTCTGACCGGTTTCATAATTTAAAATTAGCAGAAATTTTAAATACTCTTGTGGCCGGCAGGTTCAATATAGGATTGACACCGGTCTTCTCGGATATGTCATCAAGATGTGTCTGAATCAGTTTTCGGGATGGAGCGATAAAGGTAAACCAGATATTGAAGGTATGATCACGCATGTAGTTATGGGTGACCCCGGGGTATGCATTCACCGCCTGTGTAAACAGATCAATTTTTTCCTGTGCAACACTTGCCGCGCAAAGAGTGGAATAATAGCCAAGCCGGTCCGGGCTGAAATTTCCGCCGATGCGCCGGATAAGGGAATTTTGCCGCATGGACCGGATCCGGTCCATAAGCGCCTCTTCTGTCAGCCCCAGCTTTTCGGCCAGAACCCTGTAAGGTCTGGCATCAATGGGAAAGTCAATCTGAATCGTGTTGAGAATGCGTTTGTTGGTCTTATCGATGGCTGTCATGGGCGCACTCCAAAAAAAAGAATGGGGCAACAGGCGGATATAAATAATTAAGGCCCTGTTTTGTAAAAAACAGGGCCTTTAAAAACAAATCAAATCAATCGAATATGCAGTGAATTATACACATCCGGTCGGTTTGGGAAGACCGGCCATTTTACAGGCGCCTTTGCCAGGTCCTGAAGGAAACAGCTCATAGATGTGTTTGAGTTTGAATTTGGTCAGCTTGGAAAGTACCCGCACCATGGGGGCAATACCGTTTTTCTCATAGTAGTCCTGGAGCACTTTTACCAGCTGCCAGTGCTCATCGGTCATTTCCTCAATTCCTTCCTGGGTTTTTACATAATCCACCCATTCTTCTGAATAGGAATTGTAGTCAAGAAGGAACCCATCTTCATCTATTTCAAATGTTTTCCCGTTAAATTCGATTGTTGCCATGTAAACTTTCCTCCTGTAAATTGTTGTATTTTTGCTATCATGTTAAGACATTCTGTCTTGGCTTCAAGGTCTGCCTTGATAATTGAACACTAACCATATCTCAGCAACCTAAGCTTGTCAACAAAGAATCATGCCTGAATATAAAAAATTGATCCGGCAAACCCATTGGATTTAATATTCTTTCGGGGTCTGGTTTATTTCTGCGAGTGTGAATACCGGCCCGTCTTTACACACCAGCTCCTTGCCGATATTGCACCGGCCGCACATGCCGATACCGCACTTCATTCTGTTTTCCAGGGACATGATAATCTGATCATCTTGATATCCCAGTTTTGTCAGGGCCGGCTGGGTAAATTTAATCATGATGGGCGGTCCGCACACAATGGCATAGGTGTCCTCATCTGCTGTCGGGGCATGCTGCTCCACCACCTGGGGGACAAACCCTTTGTGGTATTTCCAGTCCGGGTCATCGGTACCGTCCACGGTGATGTGCATGTTGATGTCATCGCGTTGTTCCCAGTCAAAAAGTTCTTCTCTGTATAACAGCATACCAGGGGATCTGGCACCATAAACCACGTCGATATTTTTGAACTTGGAACGGTTGGCCGGATCCAGCATGTAGACAATGGAAGATCGCAATGTGGTAAAGGCAAATCCACCACCGATGATGACCACATTCTTGTTTTCCAGTTTCTCCCAGGGATACCAGTTGCCCAAAGGTCCTCTGATACCCATGATGTCTCCCTTTTTCATGTTGTGCAGATGGGAGGTGACCACACCGGTTCGAAATACAGTGAATTTGACAAATCCTTTTTCCACCGGAGATGAGGCGATGCCGATGGGGATTTCCCCCACACCGGGTATGGACAGTTCGGCAAACTGGCCCGCCTTATAGGCAAATTTTTCTTCATCTCCGGGGTTCAGAAAAACAAAGGTAAAGGTCTTCAGCGACTTGTCTTCCGTTGCCACTTCGATATCATCAATGCGAACCGGATACGGCATATAGGGGTTTTCCATGTGATTTCTCCTTGGTGTCCGCTATTTATTTTTTCTCATAATTATTCATGATGGTGCATACCTCCCGGATATCAATGTTCACCGGACAGCTGGCAACACACCGGCCGCATCCCACACACATGATTCCCTGGTCATATTTATCCACAAAGTATTTGAGCTTGTGCATAAACCGCTGTCTGACACGGTGCACCTTGGATTCCCGGGGGTTGTGGCCGGATGCATGGTTGGTGAACAAAGGTGACATACAGGTGTCCCAGTTCCTGAACCGGGCAGCTTTTTTATGCTTTGTTTCATCCTGGATATCAAAACACCAGCAGGTGGGACACACAAACGTGCAGGTACCGCAGTTGATGCAGGAAAATGCCACATCATCCCAGAAAGGGGCCTCATAAAGATCCAGAATGGATTTTTGGGCAAGCTTGTCAGTACCAAGATCTGTGGAGATGTTTTTTTCCGCCTCTTTTTTGAGAATATCAAACAGGACCTGGCTTTCTTTGGTATCGGCACCGGCATCAAAGCCACAGGCCGCAGCCCAGGCTTCACCTTTGGGGGTCAGCACTTTGGCCAGGTATCTGTCATCCAGATCAGCCAAAAGTACATCCAGTCCTTCTTCACTGAAAGGACCGCACCCGGTGGATGTGGAAAAGTCAAAAGGAGTGGGACGGTTTTGTCCTATCCCCACAAAGGTGGTTGCCTCATACGCATCACACCAGTAGGGGTCCCGGTAATCTTTGGTGTCAAAATTTAATTTTACCAGTTGAATGGCCCTGGCATCATATGGTCGGATACCCAGTACCGCCCTGGGGGTATATTTTTGTTCCGCCCGTTTCATAATATGATGGTCCTCTTTTGACTCATCCAGGTCTGCGGTCAATATTGTTTCTGTCTGGGGAAACAGCACGGACTTTGGAGACATGACCGTGACATCCGCATTCATTTTGGGCTGACCACCAGGTTCCAGGGATTTTATCTGGCAGCCGTTTTCGTCTTCCACCGGACCAAAAATCTGATAGGTCCCTCTGGACTTTTCAATGCCTTTGGTCCAGTTACTTTTATCAATTGTAATGAAGTTCATATGCGTACCTTATTTTGTTTACTTGATAAAATCATCCGGATCATCCGGACTGTATACATCCAGAGGCGGCCGCCGGTCAAGATCCATGCCGGCTTCCCATCCAAAAAGGTCCAAAGCGTCTTTGTTGAGTTTGCGGGTGAAATCCCTGACATTGATTCCCATGGGACAGGCTTCCACACAGGCACCGCAATCGGTGCACCTGCCGGCACAATGAAAGGCCCGCAGAAAATGGAAGGTTGTGATGTCGGTCTTATCCTGGCCCTTGCCAACCCACTGGGGAGAGGATTCATCCACAAAACAGGTGGGGCAGTAGCATAAGGGGCAGGCATTTCTGCAGGCATAACACCGGATGCAGTTTTTGGTCAACTCAGCAAAATGATCCCATCTGGTCTCCGGATCCATGGATGCGATATGGTCCACATCGGGAAACGGCTGGTCAAGAATCTGTTCTTCAACCGGATCGCCCGACATGACATCATACACAGGAGGATTGCGGTGGGTACAGTACTGGCAGTTGTGCCGCAGCACATCCTTTTTGGCAATGACCTCTTGCTGTAAAGCCGATGTAACTGTGAGGGTATCACCATCCTGGGTACATTGGGTAATTTCATCTTCAAACCGTTGTGCGATCATGCGTTTGTCCACCATGCCGGTACAGGGTACACCGATGATAAAAACCTTTTCCCGGGGCACCTGGTTTTCCACCATATGGGTAACCAGGTTTCTGGCATCACACCCCTTGGCCACCACCGCAATCTTTGCACCGTTTTTGGGCAGATTGTTCTTTGATACATAATTGGCCAGATTCAGCCCGCAGAAGGCATTGAAAACCAGTTTTTCCACATCTGCTTCTGAAGTGACGGCAATGGGCCGGGTGGCCATGGGGATGGATCCGCCGGCAAACCCGATCACCTTTTCCACTTCCCCGTTTGCAAGCAGGTCTGTGCAGATCGCCTTTATTTTTTCTATACAGGTATCCATGATATAACCTTTATTTGGTATAGTCCTTTGCAAATTTTTTGGTGGTGCCGAGTGCCCTGACTTTGTCGGATATTTCCTTGACCACATCCACAAACTTGGTGGCTTCGGCAGAGGAAATCCAGGAAAAATGCAGCCGGTCCCGGTCAACACCCATATGTTCCAGCAAGTTGCCCATCATAGCAAATTTTCGTCTCGCATAGTAATTACCGTCCAGGTAATGGCATTCGCCGGGATGTCAGCCGGACACCCACACGGCATCAGCACCTTCTCTGAAGGCGGACAAAACAAACTTGGGACTCATACGTCCGGAACAGGGGATCCGAATCACACGTATGTCAGCCGGGTATTCCATCCTGCTCACCCCTGCCAGGTCTGCTGCACCATAGGAGCACCAGTTGCACAGAAAACTTACAATTTTTATATTATCATCAGCCATTAATTCTTATCTCCTTTAGCATTTTTTATCTAACTTACTTCATCCAAAGCAAAGATCTGTGAAAGAATCTGGTTGGTATCAAATCCCCGCAGATGGATGGCACCGGATCTACAGGATGCCACACACAGGCCGCAGCCCTTGCACAGAACCGCATTGACACCAGCCTTGCCTTCAAATCTGCCTTCGGTTACAAATGACGGGGCATTATAGGGGCAGATGGACACGCACACACCGCAGGCGGTACATTTTTGTACATCCACACTGGCAATGGTGCCCGAGGTGAACAGATTGTCTTTTTTGGCCAGCAGAGTCAATGCCCTGGACGCGGCAGCCCGGCCCTGGGTAATGGCCTCGTTCACCGGTTTGGGATAGTGGGCGGATCCCGCTACAAACACACCGTCTGTGGCAAATTCCGCCGGACCCAGCTTGGCATGTTTTTCCACAAAAAACCCTTCATCATTCAAGGGAACTTTGAAGAAATTGGCCAGCCGTTCATCCTTTCTGGGCACAAGGGCCGCCGCAAGGGTGAGCAGATCCGCATGGATGGTCACCGGCTGATTCAATACATGGTCAACAAGGGTGATCTTAAGGCAGTCTTCTTCCACCTTTACTTCAGGCTTGTTTTCCACATCATACCGTATAAAGATCACCCCTTTTTCTCTGGCTTCTTTGTAGAGCAGTTCTCTTTCCCCGTATGTTCTGATATCCCTGTACAGAATAAACACATCCATCCGGGGATTTTTATTTTTTAACGCAATGGCATTGTCCACGGAATGGGTACAGCAGACCCGGGAACAATAAGGCCGTTCCGGCTCACGGGAGCCGACACACTGAATGAACACTGCAGACGCAATCGTATCCAGTTTTGGATCATTTTCCTTGAACATCTTATCAAGATCCAGGGTCCTGATGATTCTGTCATCTTTGCCAAAGCTGTATTCAGTGGGTTCAAATGCCTTGGCACCGGTGGCCAGTACCGCAACTCCGTGTTCCAGTGCCGTGGTTTTTCCATCGGTTTTCAGCTGGGAGATGAAATTGCCCACAAATCCTTCCACCCCTTCCAGGGTGGTGTTTGTATGGACAACTATCTTGTCATTGGATGTAATATCCGCAATCAAAGCACCCAGTTCTTGTTGCACATCTTCGCCCTGGGCTGTTTTCCATAATTTTAAGGCTTCTCCGCCCAAACAGTCCTTTTTTTCAATGATATGGGTTTCATATCCCTGGGATGCAAGACTTTTTGCCGCAGTCATGCCGGCCAGGCCACCGCCCACCACCATTACCGATGCATTGACATTGATCTTTTCCTCTTTCAAAGGCTGGGCCAGTGCTGCTTTGGCAACCGCCATTCTCACCAGATCTTTGGCTTTAACAGTGGCAATGTCGGGATTGTTTTTGTGGACCCAGGAGTTGTGGTTCCGGATGTTGGTCATCTCAAACAGATATTTGTTCAATCCGGCGTTTTTCAAGGTTTCCTGGAACAGCGGTTCATGGGTCTTCGGGGTGCAGGCGGCCACCACTATGCGGTTAAGGCCTTTTTCTTTGATGATTTCCACCATCTTGTCCTGGGCATCCTGGCTGCATGCGTAGGTGGTTTCTTCGGCCACCGTCACATAGGGCAGGGTGGCGGCATATTCGGTGACATCGGGACAATCCACCACACCGGAAATATTGGAGCCGCAGTCACAGATAAACACCCCGATATTGGGCCGGTCCCCCACCACATTGGTTTCCGCTACCACCTGCATTTCCTTTGTCAGGGTGTTGCGTACTTCAGCCAGATAATCTCCGGCAGCAGAAGCGGCTGCAGATGCATCCAGAACCGATTCAGGAATGTCTTTGGGATTGTTGAATACCCCGGACACATAGATGCCGTCCCGTGAAGTGGTCACCGGTTCAAAAGAGTGTGTCTTTGCAAATCCGCTGGAGGTGATGTCGATGTCAAGCTTTTTGGCCAGGTCCCGGGTTTCGTTAGAAATTTCAAGGCCCACGGACAATACGATCATGTCATAGGTATCGGTGATGATCTGGCCGAGTTCATCCACATACCGAAGCGTCAAATCTCCGGTTTCCGGATCTTCTGTGACGGAATGCACTTTTGACCGGATGAAATTGATGCCGTGCTTGTGTTTGGCATTCTGGTAGTATTTTTCAAATTCCTTGCCCGGGGTGCGCATGTCCATAAAAAAGATGGAACATTCCAGGTCATTGCCGGCATGTTCCTTGGCGATAATAGCTTCTTTAACTGCATACATGCAGCACACCGATGAACAATAGGGATTGTCGCATTTGTTGATGTCCCTGGATCCCACACACTGGAACCAGGCAATTTTTTTGGGATCTTTGCGCTTTTGTGCCAGCAGCTTGTCTTTTTTCTTTTTGGGGCTGGCAGGCAGTTTGGGAAAGGTGGTCACATGCCCCATGGTGGGACCGGTGGCGGACAGAATCCGTTCAAACTCCATGGAGGTAACCACATTGGGAAAATTGGCATACTGGTAATTATCAAACCTGGATGGGTCAAAGGGTTTGAAACCGGGAGCCAGGATAATGGAACCGGCAGCAATGGTCAGCATTTCCTCTGTCATGGTGTAGTCGATGGCATCCGCGGGACAGACGGTTTCACAGGTGCCGCATTTATCCTTGGTCAGTTTCAGACAGACATCCGGATTAATGGCATATTTCAAGGGCACGGCCTGGGGATATTCCACGTAAATGGCGGTTCGTGCTTTAAGATCCGCATTATAGGTGTCATCGAATTTGCCTGGACATTTTTCGGTACAGGCCCCGCAGGCAATACAGCGGTCTTCTCTGACGTATCGGGGTTTTTTCAATATTTCAACGGTAAAATTGCCTTTTTCACCGGTGATATTTTTAACTTCAGAAAGGGTTAAAAGTTCTATGTTTAAATGCCGGCCGACCTCGACCAGTGTGGGTGAGATAATTCACATGGCACAGTCGTTGGTTGGAAAAGTCTTGTCCAGCTGGGCCATGACACCGCCGATGGACGGGCCTTTTTCAACCAGATAAACATAAAATCCGGAGTTTGCAAGATCCAGTGCCGACAGCATGCCCGAAATTCCGCCACCAATCACCACCACTGATCCGGTTTTTTTTGATTCCATTGTTTGTCTCTCCTGTTGAGTTCTAAAAATCAATATCAGCCAAAGTGTAAAACAGCCCGGTTTTAGAAAAATATAAAACTGCTGTTATCTTTCATATGTTACATTGTGTGTTTTTTAATTAATTGTTATTAATTAAAGGATTATGTTATAAAACCATCTGCCAAATAATGTCAACCATTATTGACCAAAAGACAGATACGCTTTTTATTCATGAAAAAAATCATCACCATCTGCGGTCCCACAGGTATCGGGAAAACAGATTTTGCCATTGCCCTGGCCAAAGATTTTTGCGGGGAGATCATTGGTGCCGATTCCATGCAGATCTATAAATATATGGATATCGGAACTGCCAAACCGGATGCCGGTGAACTGGCACAGGCCCCACATCATCTGGTGGATTTTGTCGATCCTGTCGAAAATTTTGATGCCGGCCGGTATGCACAGATGGCGGCCCGGAAAATAGAAGAGATCTGCGAAAGAAACAGGGTCCCCATTGTTGCCGGGGGTACAGGCCTGTATATCCGCTCCCTTTTATATGGCCTGTTCCGTTCACAACCTGTGTGTCAAAAAATCGTGGCACAATTGACAGCACTGTTGGAAAAAAAAGGCAGTGCCTATCTTCACCAGCAGCTGCAGACCTGTGATCCTGCAGCTGCGCAAAAAATTCACCCCAAAGACAGTTTCCGCATCATCCGGGCCCTTGAGATTTTCAAGACAACAGGCAGCCCCATATCCCTTCGACAGCAAGAACACAATTTTTCATCACCCCGTTACCAGAGTCTGACCATCGGACTTTTTATGGACCGCAACCTGTTGTACGACCGCATCAACCTCCGGGTGGATGCCATGATCCGTCAAGGCCTTCTGGCGGAAGTGACAGACCTGGTCGAAAAAGGATATTCCCTGGATCTTAAATCCATGCAGTCCATAGGGTACCGCCATATGGGATGGTTTCTCACAGGTAAACAACCCTTTGACCAGGCAGTTCACCTGCTCAAGCGAGATTCCAGGCGGTATGCCAAGCGCCAGTTCACCTGGTTTAAAAAAGAACCCGGTATCATCTGGCTTGAGCCATCCCAACTGGATGCAGCCAGGGCACTGGCTAAAGAATTTTTGACATAGGCCGTTATTTTACATATAATCCACACATGACAATAACCTTGATGACCAGAAGAGCATATATGAAATTGCCCCATTTTTTATTGTTCCGCAGCATGGCCTGGATCATGGCTGTTTTTTTTCTGACAGCTGTCTGGGGATGTGCCCCGAAAACCGTTCAAAAACCTGTTGATGACATTGCGCCTTTGGAAACGCAAAAAGAGCAAAAAAACGCAGCTTTGGTGAAAATACTTATGGCTGAGGCACTAAAATTGTTGGAACAGGGAAATATTAAAGAGGCTTTTTCCGCCTATAACCAGGCCGCTGCCCTGGCCCCTGAAGAACCCTTGAACGAGCAGGTTATTTCAGGCGTTGAACGGTTGCTGGCAAAAACGGACCCGTCATTGATCCAAACATTTTTACAAATGGAAAATCTGGCGGTTCCCCAACATTTGCTGCTCTACTGGCTGGGGGTGGGCCATGCCGCAGCCCGGGAATATTCCGATGCCCTGGCAGTGTTGACCCGGTTTGTGAACACCTTTCCCGACCATGTCCACACATCTGATGCAAAAGAATTGATGGACCTTATCAAACAGACCACCTTTAAAAAAGATACTATCGGATGCCTGCTGCCGCTGTCGGGAAAATATGGCATTTACGGCCAAAAAGCATTAAAAGGGATCCAGCTGGCCATCCAGGATCTTTCAAAGACCTATGACCGAAATTTTAACATCATTGTCAAAGATACCCAGTCAGATCCCCAAAAAGCGGCAGCAAGCGTGGATGAGCTCAACCAGGCACATGTCATGGGCATCATAGGTCCGATTTTAGAGGTGGAGACAGCCGGATCACGGGCCCAGGAACTTCAGATTCCGTTGATTGCCCTGACCCAGAAAGCAGACTTCCCCCTGACCGGAGACTATCTGTTTTCCAATTTTATCACCCCGCAGATGCAGGTTGAGACCCTTGCCGCCTATGTGTTCAAAAAGCGGGGAATCAGCAAAGTGGCCGTGCTGTATCCTGATGAACGGTATGGCAGACTGCATATGCAAATGTTCCGGGATATGGTGGATGAATACAACGGCCAGATGGTGGGTGCAGAAGCCTATGACGGCAGCAGCACCGACTTTTCCATTCCAATCCGGAAACTGATTGGTGACAAAAAAGACCCTGATTCCCCCAACAAAATCCTAATTGATTTTGAGGCCCTGTTTATTCCGGACTCGGTTTCCCGGATCAACATGATCCTTCCCCAGCTGGCGTTTAACGATGCAAAAGGAATGATTCTGCTGGGCACCAATCTCTGGCACCAGCAAAGCCTGTTGGCCCAGACAAAAGGATACAACCGCAATACAGTGATCACAGACGGCTATTTCGGCAACAGCCGAAAACCTGCCACAGCCCGGTTTGAAAAGGCATTCACCGAACTGTACGCAGAGCCTCCCGGTTTTTTAGAAGCAATTTCCTATGATACGGTGCAGATTTTTTTTCTGACAGCCATGGATGACGCTGTGGATTCCCGGCAACGCTTAAAGGATGCCCTGGTGGAAGGCCGTCTGTTTGAAGGGGTGACCGGTAATACGATTTTTGATCAAACCGGTGCGGCCCGTAAAGAATTGTTTTTAATTACCATAAAAAACAACCAGTTTACAGAAATAGGGTACTGAACCCGGTTCTTTTGCCCATCATAACGGGCATGCCCTGACGGGCACAACAAAGAAAGAATTGGAGTGGGTTCTCCAGTTCTTTCCTATAAAATTATTCTCTGAAATAGGCATCCTGGCCTGTGGCTTCCAGAACAGACTGCCAAAGTCTTCCGTTGGGATCCAGCCGCTTTTGCCGGCCGGCAGATGCTTCCATAGGCACATGGACATAATGGTTGTTCCAGAAGCTGATCAAAAGCTTGGTCTTTCCTGCCATGCCCGCATGCACCGCATCCCGCCCCAACAGCCCGCAGAATACACTGTCATTGGCATTGGCCGCCAGACTGCGGATGATATAGGCCGGATCAATATATTTTAAGGAAATGGGGATGTTTTTGTCCGCAAACCATTGGGTGATTTTGTCTTTGAGAAATAAACCGATATCCTGGAGCACGATATTGCCTGAGGCATCAAATTTTTCCTCCTTGTCTTCAAAAAAATTCTGACCAGCCCCTTCCGCCACAATCACCACTGCATGTTTTCTGGTTTTAATCCTGTTTTCCAGGGCCTGGAGAAATCCGGTTTTGCCATACAGATCAATATCAACTTCCGGTATGAGCACAAAATTGCCATCCTGCTGGGCCAGGGCAGCCGTGGCTGCCAGAAAACCGGAATGCCGGCCCATGAGCTTGATCAGCCCGATGCCGTTGGGATAAGCTTCAGATTCATTATGGGCGCCTTTTATGGCCAAAGTGGCAACATCCACGGCAGAGTCAAAACCGAATGACCGGGACACCAGAAAAATATCATTGTCAATGGTCTTGGGGATTCCCACCACAGATATTTTCAGGTTGCGCTTGTCTATTTCATCGGCAATTTTTTTGGAGGCCATAAGGGTGCCGTCTCCCCCCACCATAAATAATATGCCGACACTCATACGCTCCAGACAGTCCACCACCACCCCGATATCCTGACTGCCCCTTGAGGATCCCAAAATAGTGCCACCCATGTCCTGGATACCTGATACAGTGGCCGGAGTCAGATCCAGAACATCATGTCCATATTCCGGAACAAAGCCCTGAAGTCCATGACGGATACCATATATTGTCTTGACATTGTATATATGGTAAAGCTCCAGCACAATGGCCCGGATAATGTCATTCAACCCCGGACAGAGCCCGCCGCAGGTCACAATAGCGCACTTGAGCTTGCTGGGATCAAAATAAATATGCTCCCTGGGGCCGGCCTGTTCAAAACTGAGAAGGGTCTGGCTGGTATCAATCGCGTCCTGGACATATTCTGCCTGGACATCCACAATGATACGCGCATCATCGGAAATAAACTGTTTCTGCCCTTTGTCTGTTTTATTTCTCCGTTTTATGGGAGAAATGATATTGGCTTTGCCGAGAACCGGGATGTTGGTGCACAGATCCTGGGGTATCATTGACTTCCTCCATTGAATTTAAAAGATCCTTTGCCAAGGATGTCATGCAGATGTAAAAGTCCTTCCAGACGGCCGCCGGTATCCACAATGGGCAACACCGTAATCTCATATTTCTCCATAAGATTCAGGGCATCATACACATAGGCATCCACGCCCAGACTATGGGGATTTCTGGTCATGATCTCCGCCACCGGCATGCCGGCAAAATCAGTCATGCCGCAAGCCAGGGCATGCCTGATATCACCGTCTGTAATAATACCCACCATTTGATGATTCCGGTTGAGCACCAGCACGGCACCTATACTGAACCGGTCCATGGTTTCAAGGGCTGTGGCCATGGTTTCATCCAGAAAAGTGCAGGGCGCCTGGGCTGCCTTGAACATGATTTCTCCCACCTGACAGGAGAGCCGCTGGCCCAGAGCCCCGCCGGGATGGGATTTCATGAAGTCACTTTTTTTGAACTTCTTTTTATCAATCAACACAATGGCCAGGGCATCTCCCATGGCCAGTTGGGCGGTGGTGCTGGAAGTCGGGGTCATATTGAACGGGCAGGCTTCTTTTTCCACCCCGGTGTCAATCACCAGGTCACAAAATCCTGCCATGGTAGATGATGGATTTCCGGTAAATCCGGCCAGGCGGCAGCCGATATCCCGGATCACCGGGAGCAGCTGGTTTAATTCGCTTGTTTCACCGCTGTTGGAAATAGCAAGGAACACATCATGGGGGCTCACCATTCCCAGATCTCCATGCACCGCTTCCACCGGATGCAGAAACATGGCATTGGTGCCGGTACTGCTCAAGGTAGCGGCAATTTTTCGGCCGATGAGACCCGATTTTCCAATACCTGAAATTATCACCCGCCCGGGTGAGGCACAGATATCATGCACAAGGGTTTCAAATGCCTCATCCAGTTTGGCTGCCAGACCCAAAATGCTTTGGGCTTCAATTTTCAAAACGTCAATGGCTGTGGAAATAATCATGGTTTTATGATTCATCTGGTTGTGGTTGGTTATTTTCGGATTTCAGATAAGGGTTATACACCTTTCCCCGGGTTTTTCCCATAAAAAAATAACAGGGCTGCGCACTTGCCTCCTGAAGGCACAAGAAAAATCTATGATTGACATTATATCATATTTTGTGATATTGAGTTACGGTTTATCGTCTCAGGCAGGCGTGTGCCAGACAAAACAGCCGAAATCACCTCCACAGAAAAGGGTTTTTTGGGCTTTTATAAATTAATGAAACAGTATTTAGGAATTTTATCATGATTTGTACGACTGTAAGAGAAGGGGATGACTGCGTATTTATGACAACCGCCGGCTGCAGCTATAATGAGGGCAACTGCCTGCCGGTTGTGGATGAATGTATGGGATGTCAGAGAATTTCTGAATATCCCACAGGCATGTATTGCACGGCAGCACCTGACCCGTCTTTAAAATGGAAAAACGGCAATTGCAATATTGCCACCCATATCAAGACCGCAGCTGAAATCAAAAAACAGAAGATCAACCCCATCAAGGCATCCAAGAGAAGATAGTCTGTATCGTTGACCGTTTTTGTAAACTCTGTGGTTTTCACCTCTTGTAAAGCCGCAGAGTTTTTTATTTTATGAAACCGGCATGGACATGCAAACGTTTGTTTTGATCCTTGTATCGCTGAGGAAATGAACCCATGAATGTGATTGCACAACAATTGAACTCCACCATTACACAAGCCAATCCCCATATATATGACATGCTTTCCGATATGGGCAAGGCATTGTTTTTTCCCAGGGGCATTTTAAGCCAGAGTGCAGAGGCCAAAGCCAAAGCCCATAAGATCAATGCCACCATCGGCATTGCCAAAGAGGGGGATACCGTAATGCATCTGCCGTCTGTGACCCGGTATGTCACAGGTATTGCACCGGATGCCTATCTGTCTTATGCACCGTCTTTCGGGATACCCGGGCTGCGGGAACAATGGAAAAATAACCTTTTTTGCAAAAATCCTTCTTTGGCTGGCTGTGACATCAGCCTGCCTGTAGTGACATCGGGCATTACCCACGGTGTCAGCGTGTTCTCAGATATGTGGGTGAACAAGGAAGATGTCATTGTGATGCCGGACATGATGTGGGGCAACTACAACATGACTTTCACAGTGCGCAACAACGCAAAGATAGTGCACTACAAAGCCTATGATGATGCACTGACCAGATTCAACATAGATGATTTTGCATCGGTTCTGCGGGCACAGGCCGCAAAAAACGACAAGATAATCACTGTGCTCAATTTTCCCCACAATCCCAGCGGATACTCTTTGCGCAAGGATGAGGCTGACCAGGTGGCTGCCGTTCTTCTGGACATTGCCCAAAAAGGAACAAACGTTGTGGCTGTCTGCGATGATGCGTATTTCGGTCTGTTTTTTGAGGAGCAGACCAGCAAAGAATCCTTGTTTGCAAAACTTGCCGGCAAACACAAACGCCTTGTGGCCGTCAAACTGGATGGCGCCACAAAAGAGGACTATGTATGGGGACTCAGGGTCGGATTTGTGACCTATGGTCTCGCAGCCGACAAAGATCTTGCAGGTGTTTACCAGGCCCTGGAACAAAAAACCGCAGGCTGCATCCGGGGCAATATTTCCAATGCATCCCATCTGGGCCAGACCATCCTGCTCAAGGCCATGGCAGATCCGGATTACAAAGCCCAGAAAAAGGAAAAATTTGCCCTGCTCAAACAGCGGGCACGCCAGATAAAAAAGGTATTGGAAAATCTGGAATATGCACAATATTTTGATGTCTATCCCTTTAATTCCGGGTATTTCATGTGTATCCGCCTAAAGGATGTGGATGCGGAAAAACTTCGGCTGCACCTGCTGGATAAGTACGGAGTAGGGCTCATTTCCATTGGAGAAAAAAACATCCGGGTGGCGTTTTCCTGTCTGGAAGAAAAAGATGTACAGACCCTGTTTGACATCATCGTAAGCGGCATTTCGGATCTTCGCAAAACCTGAACCACTGAAAGGACCCGGGAACATGGCATCACTTGATTTCAGAGTGGCCTTCAGATGGTTGTTTTATTTTGTGCTCATCGGCCTGATCGCAGGTCTTGGTGCCATTGTCTTTCATTATCTGTGCGGTCTTGGCATGCATTATTTTCTGGACATGATGGCCGGATACCGGCCGGATGCCCCGGCAGGCGAACATGCCCTGCTGCCCTCCACCAATACGCCGTTCAACCGGTGGATGCTGCTTATTCTGCCGGCCCTGGGAGGGATCGTGTCGGGCTGGCTGGTCTACACCTTTGCGCCCGAGGCTGAAGGCCACGGCACCGATGCCGCCATTGATGCCTACCACAACAAGGGCGGCATGATCCGGGGCAGAATTCCGATCATCAAGACCATTGCTTCCACCATCACCCTGACCACCGGGGGCTCCGGGGGCAGGGAAGGGCCCATCGCCCAGATCGGTTCCGGTTTCGGCTCGTTTCTGGCCACCCGGTTCAAATTGTCGGAACGAGAGCGCCGCATCATGATGGCCGCCGGTATCGGTGCCGGGGTGGGCAGTATTTTCCGGGCACCTCTGGCAGGGGCCCTGTTTGCCGCCGAGGTATTGTACCGGGACCCGGATTTTGAATCAGAAGTCATTATTCCGGCAGGTATCTCTTCGGTGGTGGCATATTGTGTTTTCTGCCTGGTATTCGGCTGGGGATCATTGTTTGATTCTCCAGGGTTCAAATTTCAAAACCCACTGGAACTGGGACCTTATATAATACTGGCAGGGGTCCTGGTGGTGTTCGGCTATATATATGTCAAGGTGTTTTACGGCCTGGTGGGGTTTTTTAAAAAACTTGCGGTCCCCAACCATATAAAACCCGCCATCGGCGGTCTGTGCACCGGCATTATCGGGTTTTTTCTGCCCTATACCCTGGCATTCGGATATGGCATGGCCCAGAATGCCATTTTCAACCAGGTGGCCATCTCCACCCTCATCGCCCTGGCAATCGGCAAGATTTTTACCACCTCCTTTTCCATCGGTTCCGGAGGCAGCGGCGGGGTGTTCGGGCCATCCGTCGTCATCGGCGGTGCACTGGGCGGGGCTGTGGGCAAAATATTCCACATGATTATCCCCACGGTGGTCACCCATCCGGGCGCATTTGTGATTGTGGGGATGGCCGGATTTTTTACGTCAGTTTCCAACACCCCCATTTCCACCATTATTTTTGTCAGTGAAATGACCAATTCCTATCACCTGCTGTTGCCCAGCCTGCTGGTGTGTTCTTTGTGCTATCTTTTGTCCCAGCGCTTCACCATTTTTGAGAACCAGGTGAAATCCCGGGTGGATTCCCCGGCCCATGCCGGTGAGTTCATGATGGACATCCTCCAGACCATGAAGGTGGGCAGCTTGGATCATTTGATCAAAAAGGTGCAGTGTGTCAATGAAAACATGCCGTTTTCAGAATTCAAGTCCATTTTTCAGGCTACCAAGCAGCATTATTTTCCTGTGCTGAATGCCAAAGGGGAATTTACCGGTATTTTTTCATCCAATGATATCCGGGAGGTGATCTTTACCATCCACATTGAAGACCTGGTGGTCATGAAGGATATCATGATTTCAGATTTGATCATTACTACGCCTGCGGAAGATCTGAACACGGTGCTGCACAAATTGACCCAGAAAAATATCGATGCCCTGCCAGTGGTGAACCAGGACAATCACAAAGAGCTGATCGGTCTTATTTACCGGCGGGATATCATTGCCCATTACAATCGGCACATTCAAAAAATCCGGGAACCAGAATCAGACCCTGAAAAAAAAGCGGTTCCCCCCCCTGTCAATGGATAAATCAGTTTCCCGCATAGTTCACCTGTGTAAGGAATAATCCCCTGGCGGGTGCAGTGGCGCCGGCAAGCCTTCTGTTTCGACCTGATAAAATGCTTTCAAATGCTTCCGGTGTTATTTTTTGTTTGCCAGCATCAACCAGGGTCCCCACCATATTTCTCACCATGTTTTTCAAAAATCCATTGGCACAGACCATAAATACCAGGCAGCTGTCCTTTTGTTTCTCCACCCGGGCGAAAAATACCTCCCGGACAGCGGACCGTCTCGGGGAACCTGTGTTTTCAAAGGATGTAAAATCATGGATACCGCACATATACCTGCAGCACGCATTCATGGCTTCCACGTCCAGAGGGGTCTGGATATGCCAGATATAGCTGCGGCCCACTGCACAGGGTTCCTGTCTGTTGAGAATATGGTAATGGTATTCCTTTGAAACCGCGGCAAACCGGGCATGAAAATCATTGGACACAATGGCGCATTCTCTGATGACAATGGGGTGCTTCATAAGACTGTTGACCCCTTTTTTCAAGCGCTGGGGATCCATGGCTGTATCTGCGCAAAAAGAGGCCACCTGGCCCCGGGCATGGACACCGGCATCGGTGCGGCCGGATCCGGCAAGCGCGATTTTCTGGTTCAGGATAATCCCCAGCACCGATTCAAGCTCACCCTGGATGGTAGGCATGTCCGCCTGGCGCTGCCACCCGGAAAACCCGGTGCCGTCGTATTCAATGGTCAGTTTAAAGGTCTGGATCATGGTCCGGCTCTGACATGGAAAACCGGGCCAGTTCTCGGTTGGCCTGGTTGATCTGAAGGGCCAGGCTGTGGGCGCGATGATCTCCCAGTATATGGCTGTAATTGATATAAAATGCCTTGTATGCCTTGGCAATAGCGGATTTGAGATCATCCCCCCTGTCGGTGGAATACAGGGCGCTTGCTTTACCGCTGCTTTTTCTTCTCACCAGTTTTTTTTTGGCCAGAGAGTCGATGAACCTGGTGATGGTGGACGGGGTAAGCTGCAAAAGTTCCCCCAGTTTTTTGGGACTGATGCCTGGATTTTCATACAGGATCAGCATCAAAGAGGCATGGGCAGGAGAGAGGTTCAACGGCGCAAAACTAATTTCCGCAAGTTTCAACAACTGTCGTGAAAATGCATTTACATTGAAAAACAAACAATCTTCCAGAAAATGATGGGGGTGATTCATTGTATCGAGCCTGTGTTACACCAGAAGTATTGATGCCGGATATACTTATCCCAAAGCATTGCACATACAAATATGGTATCTGGCTCCGTTTGTCAAGGAATTTACCTGATCAATTCCAGACCTTTTTGGGGAATTTCAGAAAGCAGATGATGCCAAAGAGGGCTGAAGCTGAGCTCACCTGATCAGATTCAGGCCGGACTCCTTTCCTATGTGCAGGGCTGTTTTAAATTCCTGCGGCGTCAATGGGTGTGACAGATCGGGAAACCGGGCCGCATCTCCCATGGGCCGGTACTGGGACATCAGGTTCACATGGGTGTTTTCAGATACCTCTTCTTTGAGAAATTGTAAAATCAACCGGGTGTCTGCTACACGGCCGGGCATCACCAGATGCCGCACCAGAAGTCCGGAACAGGCAATGCCGGTGCTGTCATCCACAACCAGATCCCCCACCTGGGCATACATGGCCTGTATAGCGTTCTGCGCTGTCTGCCGGTAGGCTTTTGCATGGCAGAACTGCGCTGCAGCCGCATTGTCCCAGAACTTAAAATCCGGCATATAGATATCGATAATTCCGTTTAAAATTTCAAGGGTTTCCATGCTTTCATATCCTGAACAATTGTACACCAGCGGAAGGCGCAGTCCATGGGCAACGGCTGTATCCAGGGCTTCCAGAATCTGGGGAACCACGTGGGTGGGTGTCACAAGATTGATGTTGTGGCAGCCGTCTTCCTGCAAATACAACATGATACCCGCAATCTGGTCGGTATCTGCTGTCCGGCCATATCCCTGGATACTGATGTCATGGTTCTGGCAGAAAACACATTTAAGGTTGCAATGGGAAAAAAAGATAGTTCCTGAGCCGTATTTTCCCACCAAAGGCGGTTCTTCTCCGAAATGTGGGGCAAAACTTGCCACCACCGCTTTTTTGCCGGCACCGCAATACCCTTTTTCACCCTTTGTCCGGTCAACTCGGCACTGGCGGGGGCACAGGGTGCAGCATGTCAGCATATCCCGGGACGCACGGATTTTCTCTTCCAGCCGTCCTTTGTTCTTTGCCATGATATATCGGGGTGCAGGATCGTGCATTTTTTGTCTCATTTGTCGGTATATGAAAAATTTTCGGTCACATTAATGGTATCTGGATATTTTGGGGTCAATAAAAATATTAGCCGTCAGCCCTGTTTTTTACAATGGGTTTTGTGGTTGCGTTACCAAAAAACTGGTGATGTCCCGACACAAAGTGTTGATGTGGGAATGGAACGTGAATCTACGGTAATGGCAGGAGCAGACTGAAACATTGGCGGGCGTATGTCTTATAGCAAATATCTGGCCCATTCACATATCCATTTACACGGTGTGCTTCCATGGATATAATACACTTATTTGCACGGATATGCCATTGATGAATCTGTTATGCCAAGGAGTTATCCAATCCATATGAAAGGATTTTCATTTGCCGGTATCCATGCCGGTATCAAAAAAAACGGCCGCAAAGACCTGGGACTGATTTTTTGTGACAGGCCGGCAACTGCCGCTGCCGTGTTTACAAAAAACCAGGTGAAGGCCGCTCCGGTGATCCTGGGGCAGCAGGTGATACAAAAGGGTATTTGTCAGGCCGTGCTGGTGAATTCGGGCAATGCCAACTGCTTTACCGGAAAGGGGGGAATAGCGGATGCACAGCGTTCTGCCAAGCTGGTGGCTGATGTGTTCGGCATTCCCCGGGACCTTGTAATGGTTTCGTCCACCGGTGTAATCGGGGCGCCCTTGCCCATGGATGCCTTTGAAACCGGGGTGCCGCAGCTCAAAACCAAAATTTGTGCGGGAACGCTTGAAGATTTTGCCGCTGCTATTCTGACAACAGATCTTCGCACCAAAATGGTGGACATGACTGCTGATATTGATACTGATCAGGGCATAAAGACCATACACATGGCAGGGGTCGCCAAAGGATCGGGCATGATCCGGCCGGACATGGCCACCATGCTGGCCTATGTGCTCACAGATGCCGCCATCAGTGTCCCTGATCTGAAATCAGCACTGACCGCCGCCTGTGATAAATCATTCAACCGCATCACCGTGGACGGGGATACCTCCACCAATGATACTTTGTTGTGTCTTGCCGGGGGTACCGGCGGGGTTGTTATTCAAAACGAGACTTCTTTGGCCGTGTTCCAGGATCTGCTGGAAACGGTTTGCCTGGATCTTGCCAGACAGATTGTAAAAGACGGAGAAGGGGCAACCAAGGTGGTGCAGATCACGGTGAAGGGTGCGGCAGCAAAACAAGATGCGTTCAGGGCTGCAGAGGCCATAGCCCATTCCAACCTGGTAAAAACCGCTATTTATGGACAAGACCCTAACTGGGGAAGGATCACGGCTGCTGCCGGAAGGTCCGGTGCCAGAGTGGACCAAGATCTGATGGACTTGTATTTTGATACCGTCCCCCTGGTGATCCAGGGCCGGTGGCTGGGAAAAGAGGCGGAAGTACAGGCAGCGCAGGTCATGAAAGCCAAAGATATCTATATCACCCTGGATCTGCACCTGGGGGAATATGCAGATAGTTTTTTGTTCTGCGATTTCAGTGAAAACTATGTCAAGATCAATGCCGACTACCGGTCCTGAACCTGAAAACGGCCTTATGCGGCTGCAGAAATTTCTGGCCAAAGCAGGGGTATGTTCCAGGCGGGCCGCAGAAAAACTGATGGTTGAGGGCCGCATACAGGTCAATGGTGATACCGTCACGACGTTGGGAACACAGGTAGACCCGATAACGGATAAGGTAGTGTGTGACGGCAAACCGGTCTGTCTTTCCCGGAACAAGGAGTTTGTCTATATTGCCGTGAACAAACCAAAAGGTGTGGTCACCTCCTGTGCCAAAAAGCACAATGACCGGATTATTCTGGAGCTGGTGCAGATACCGGAACGGATTTTTCCTGTCGGCCGGCTGGACAAGGATTCCCAGGGCCTGGTACTGCTCACCAATGACGGGGACCTGCACAACAAGCTGTCCCATCCTTCCCATAACCATGAAAAAGAATACCGGGTCACAACCGGTCATCCCGTAAAGGATGCAGATCTTAACGCCATGGCACAAGGCATGGTGATCCAGGGACAAAAAACCCGCAAAGCAAGGGTTCGGCGAATTTCAGAAAATATGTTTTCCATTGTTCTCAAGCAGGGGTTGAACCGACAAATCCGCAGGATGGTGGGAAAAACCGGTAACCGTGTGGAAACGCTTGTACGCATCCGCATGGCCAATGTAACCTTAGGTGATTTGCAGCAGGGGGCCTGGCGGTACCTGACCCCCCGGGAGATTGCCGGTCTAACCCAGTGACCGGATGCCGATGGCGGACCGGATTTTTTCCAGAAACGGCACCGAATACTGCCTGGCTTTATGCGCGCCTTTGGCCAGAATGGCTTCAATATCTTTGGGGTTTTTCATCAGGTCATCATACCGCTGCCGGGGATCTGCCAGAATGGTGTTGATATATTCGAACAGTTCCTGTTTCATGATTCCCCAGGCAATGCCTTTTCTGTACCGGTCCGCCATGGCGACTGTTTCTTCCTGTGTGGCAAAGGCCCGGTAAATGGAAAACAACGTGCAGGTGTCAGGGTCTTTGGGTTCATCCGGTCCCAGAGAATTGGTCTGGATCTTCATGATCATTTTTCGCAATCTTTTTTCCGTGTCAAACAGCGGGATATAGTTGTCATAGCTTTTGCTCATTTTTCTGCCGTCCAGGCCGGACAGGACGGCGCTGTTGTCATCCACCACCACTTCGGGCAGGATAAACAGTTTTTCATACACATGGTTGAATCTTGCTGCAATATCCCTGGTCATTTCCAGGTGTTGAACCTGATCCTTTCCCACGGGTACTTTTGCAGCATTGAACATGAGAATATCAGCGGCCATAAGAATGGGATAGGAGAACAGCCCCATGGTAATGGCCTGGTCAGGATCCTTGTTGCCCGCGGTTTCATTTTCCTGGACCTTTGCCTTGTAGGCATGTGCCCGGTTCATCAGCCCTTTGGCTGTAAGGCAGGTAAGAATCCAGGTTAATTCGGGGATTTCAGGGATATCCGATTGCCGGTAAAATACGCAGTTTTCATGATCAAGACCCAAAGCGATCCAGGCTGCTGCAATTTGCAGGGTGGATTCCCGGCGTTTTTCAGGATCATGGTTTTTTATCAATGAATGGTAATCTGCCAGAAAATAATAGGATGTCAGATCTTTATCTTTGCTGGATGCCACGGCCGGCCGGATGGCGCCCACAAAATTTCCCAGGTGAGGGGTGCCTGAGGTGGTGATGCCGGTTAAAAAATCTGCGTTCTTCATGGGGTCATCTTTCGTAAACAAAAATTGAATTCAAAAAAACATTGTTATATATACGTCATGCCCGGGGGGAGTATCAGAAAGGCACGATTTAATCAATATTAAAAAAGCAACCCATTGGACCGGGCATATTCTTTTGCAAAAGCAATCTCTTTCTCCCGGGTATCCAGGCCGTCGTCCAACTTGGCATTGCGCACCTCATTTAAAATCCGGGTAAACGCCGGTCCGGGTTTCACCCCGATTTTGATCAGCTCTTTTCCCCTTATCAGGGGTTTGACATGCCGGTAATCGGTATAAAAATTGGAAATGGCTTTGCGAACCGCCTCTTTTTTTGACAGAGCCATCATATAGATGATAAATTCAGTCTTAAAATTGATCAATGCCCAGTACAGTTTCTGGCGGGAGATCGGGAAAGCGGATTCAATGAAACCAAGGCGGTTTTCCGCTTTATACCGGTTTTCCAAAAGCAGGCACTTTTCACTGACCGGCATCATCAGCCGGTCACATATCTGTTCACACACCTTAAAGGAACACCGGTTGAGCAGTACCATAAAATACACCGCCCACCTGGGGTATGTTTCATCCACATAAAGCAAATCATGCCATGCCAGGGCTTTATTTGCCGATTCAAACATTTGATAGGTATGGGGATTGATCTCAAGCCGCGGGTGAATGACTTTTTCAAGCCCGTAGGTTTCCATTGTGTGAATGGCAGGAATGGGGTTTTCTTCACTGAATATCTGCTTGAGTTCCGACAGCACCCGAAGCCCGCTCAGATTTTTAAAGCAGTCTACTTTAATGGCATTTTTGATGAGATTGGATGTCACCTTGCCGATCTGGAAACCGAACCGGTTGGAAAATTTAATGGCCCTGAATATCCGGGTGGGATCTTCCACAAAACTTAGATTATGGAGGGTACGGATGGTTTTGTCTTTCAGGTCCCGATTGGCACCGAAATAATCAATCATGGTGCCGAAGCTGTCCGGATTCAGGCTCAGCGCAAGGGTGTTGATGGTGAAGTCCCGTCTGGCCAGATCCCTTTTGATGGAGCTTTTTTCCACAATGGGAAGGGCAGCGGGGAAATTATAGTATTCCAGCCGGGCGGATGCCACGTCCACTTTGACATTATCGGGAAATATGATCACAGCAGTGCCGAATTTTTTGTGGGTATTCACCCGGCAGTTCCTTTTTTGGGCAAAGTGTTTGGCAAAAGCGATCCCGTCACCTTCCACCACAATATCAATATCATCCACCCGGCGCTGCAACAGCAGGTCTCTGACAAACCCGCCCACCACATAAAGTCTGAGATTGAGTTCATCTCCTGTTCTGCCGATGGATTTGAGCAGATCCAGGGTATCGGCATCCAGCCGCTGCTCCATGATATTGTGGATTCTGCGCTTTTTGGTATTCTGTCTTTTAAAGATAAGCTGGTCTGTATGTTTCACCGCCTTATCGTGGGCAACCAGATAATTGAGCAGATCGGTGCGGGTGATAACACCTGTGATCCCGCCATTGTCAATGACCGGGATAATCCGCTGTTTTTCTTCGATGATTTTATATTCGATCTCGGCAATGTCCGCATCTGATGAGACGGATGTCGCTTCTGAATTCATGTATTCTTCCACCGGTCTGTCTTTGAGTTTGTGGAAAAAAATTTTTTCAAGCACCTGGCGGGTGATATATCCTTCATAGGCGTTTTTATGTTCATCCACCACCAGAAGGGTGTTGATATTATACCGGGTCATGATACTGCCTGCCTTTTCACAGGAAGCTTTCGGTCCAATGGTAATGGCAGGAGATGACATCAGCGTTTTGGCCACCTGTATCTTTGTGGTGGCCTCTTTTACCTGGTCAATGACCATATGTTCCACCTGGGTAAGGGTATGGTTTTCCACTTTGGCGGATGCGGCATACGCATGGCCGCCGCCGCCGAAACCCGACAGAATTTTGCCCACATCCACTTCCGGTATCCGGTTTCTGGCAATAATATTGATTTTGTTGCCCATGAGCACAATGGCAAAATACAGGTCCAGGCTTTCCATGCGCACAATTTTCTGGACAATGGATGCCAGGTCCGTAATATAGGCGGAAGAAGAGATGGTGGATATGTGAACATCAATACCGTTGATTTTGTGGACGGTCATTTCATTGAGCAGTTCATTGAGCCAGGTAACCTGTTCCGCCTTGATCTCCCTGACCACCAGACTGACAATGGTGTTGAGGCTGGCACCGCAAGACAAAAGGTATCCTGCCTGGATAAAATCCTGCCTGGTAGTGGAAGAATGGGTGAACAACCCGGTGTCTTCATATATCCCCAGGGCCATGACAGTGGCTTCTTCCGGGGTGGGAATGATATTTTTTTCCTGGAGTATCTCAGTCAATATGGTGACGGTGGCACCATAGGGTTTGAAAATTTCCATGGTGGCTGTCACATCGTCAGGTCCCGCAGGATGGTGGTCATATACATGGATGGCGAGATTGTTTTTGTCCAGCAGGTCTTGTACACCGGTGAGTCGGTTTTTCTGCCGGGTATCCACCAGAACCAGGGTATGGGTATCTGAAAAATCAATGGAGGCAGGGTCTGCCATGTTGAACAGATAGCTCATGGATGAGATAAAAAAATCACGCAGGCTTTTTTCCTGGGAACCGGGAAAAATGATCAACGCATCCGGGTAGAGTTTCTGGGCAGCCAGCATGGCGGCGATGGCATCATAATCTGCATTTACGTGGCTGGTGATAATGCTGCCGGCCCGGATGCCTTTTTTTTTGTCAGGCACGTATCAACTCCTGTTCAGATTGCATAATGGATGTTATATAGACTATCTGATTCAATTTTACAAATCCTGCTGTTCTGTTATAATCAGTGGCCATTGGATTTTTGGACCATCTAATCAAAAGGAAATCATATGCCTGTTATTTATCAATGGAAAGGTAAAAACCCCAGAGGCAGAACCGTAAAAGGCGAAATGGAGGCGGAAACTGTCGAACAGGTCCGCCAGAATCTTGTAAGAAGGAAAATAATTCCCGGGAGAATCAAGAAAAAGCCCAAAGACCTTTTTGAAAATGTTTCCTTTCTGCAGCCCGGTGTAAAAGAAAGTGATGTGATTATTTTTGCCAGGCAGTTTTCCACCATGATTGATGCTGGTCTGCCGTTGCTGCAATGTCTGGAAATTCTCCAGGCCCAGCAGGAAAACCCCACCTTTAAAAAACACCTGAAAAAAATCAAGGAATCTGTGGAATCCGGGGAAACCTTTGCCGATGCCTTACAAAAATTTCCCAATGATTTTAATGAATTGTTTGTGAACATGGTGGCTGCTGGGGAAGCCGGCGGTATTCTGGATGTTATTTTAGGGCGGTTGTCTGCCTATATGGAAAAAATGGCAAAACTAAAAAAACAGGTCAAGGGTGCCATGACCTACCCCATTATCACCATTATCGTGGCCATCATCGTAGTGGCCATTATTCTGGTATTTGTCATTCCGGTATTTGAGGAAATGTTTGCCAGTATGGAGTCTGCCCTGCCGACTCCCACCCTGATAGTGGTGGCCTTAAGTGACTTTGTGGTGGCAAATATCCTGTGGATAATCATCGGGTTTGCGGCTACGGCGTTTATCATCCGCCGTATTTACAAGACAAAAAAAGGCAGGATACTCATGGATGACATGTTTTTACGTCTGCCGGTAGTGGGAATGCTGATCCGGAAAGTGGCGGTGGCCAAGTTCACCAGAACCACCAGTACCATGATCTCTTCGGGGGTATCTATTTTGGATGCACTGGACATTGTGGGCAAAACTTCAGGCAACAAAATTGTGGAGTTTGCCATAAGAGATGTGAAATCCGGTATTGCTGAAGGCCGTTCCATGGCAGACCCACTGCTGGAGAGCGGGGTGTTCCCCTCCATGGTCTGTTCCATGATTTCCGTAGGGGAATCCACCGGTGCCCTGGATACCATGATGGAAAAAATTGCGGATTTTTATGATGATGAGGTGGACCAGTCTGTTAAAAACCTTACGGACATGATCGAACCGTTCATGCTGGTTTTTCTGGGTGTGGTGGTGGGGGGACTTGTCATTGCCATGTATCTGCCCATATTCACCATGGCGGGAAATCTCTAGCCTTGCATAACCAGGTATCATCTGAACCTTTCCAGGGACAGTATGACATGATTCAACAGCTCAAGTGGATCATTCTGGCCCGGGTGATGTTCTGCATTGTACTGATTTTTTCCAGCCTGGTGTTTTCCACCGGTGAAAACCTGTCTTTTTTTTCCCAGCCCTTTGTCACCCTGTATTATCTGTCTGCAATCATATTGGTTTTGTCGGTAGGATACGGGATCTGGCTCAAGCAGGGCAGGCAGCTTCAGGTACTTTCCTATATCCAGATCCTGGTAGACACCTTTGTGGTGACAGTGATCATTTATGTCACAGGCAGTTTTGATTCCATGTTCACCTTTTTGTATCTGCTGATCATTATCTATTGCGCCATGCTGGTATTGCAAAAAGGCAGCCTGATTATTGCCGGGGTATCTGCCCTGCAATACGGGCTGCTCATCTTTATGGAATATCACAGGATCATCCCTTCATTTCTGGGCACCAATCCTGTTCCCTTGAACATAGACCCCAGTCATATTCTGTACCGGATCATCATCATCATGGCTGCCTGTTTTGCTGTGGCCTTTTTGAGCGGGCAGCTTGCCATGCAGCTGAAACGGGCCCGTCAGGATTTAAAAATCACCCAGGCCCACTTCAGGCGGGTGGAAAAAATGGAGGCAGTGGATGAAATGATTTCAGGCATTGCCCATGAAATCAAAAATCCGCTGGCATCTCTGGCAGGATCCATTCAACTGCTCCAGGAGGAAGCAATGCCCGGAAGCCATGAAGACCGGCTCATGAAAATTATTTTGCGGGAAACCGAACGGCTCAAATGTATTGTCAATGAAATCAGGTTGTTTGCCAAACCAAGCCGGGCAAATGCAAAACCGGTTATGATCCATGAGGCTGTCACTGATGTGGTTTCTTTGTTTTTGAACACAGAGGAGTTCAAGGACCGGGTTCAGATTTTCACCCATGTTGATGAGTCTTTGTGTGTTGTCATCGACCCTGTGCATCTCCAGCAGATCCTGTGGAACCTCATTAAAAATGCAGCCCAATCTATTTACGGAAAGGGAAAAATTATCATCACCCTTACCTCTCCCAGAAGCAACCGCATTTATCTGACCGTCCAGGATAACGGCCAGGGCATTGACCGGCAGAAAGCCAGACACATATTTGATCCTTTTTTTACCACCAAACCAGAGGGAACGGGACTGGGTCTGTCCATCATTCACCGCCTCATTGACACCTATGACGGAATGATTGATTTTGATTCCATTCCCGGTAAAGGATCCCTTTTTACCATTGTTTTTCCAAACGCCGCCCCGGGACAAACCGCAACAAAATCTTGACAACCACCCGGCAATCGGGCTATTTATTTATGTTTTATCATGTGAAAAATATAAAACACAACCTGACAACCCGGGTGGGCAAAAGATGCCAGATATTCTGCAAGCACCCTCAATGAAAGCAATATAACCCATGGACAAAGACAGCCAGATCATTCAGCTTCGAAAAGAAAAAATTAACACCATCAAAGAAATGGGAATTTCTTTGTATCCCAACGATTTTAAAATTTCCTGCACCCTGTTCGAGCTCAAGGAAACCATTGCCAAAGATCCCGATTCCTTGGGGGAGAAGGGCCAAACCTTTCAAGTGGCCGGCAGGATTATGGCCGTCAACCGGATGGGCAAGTCCTCTTTTGTGCGATTCAAGGACGGTTCTGATCACATGCAGATGTATATTCAAAAATCCACGGTGGGAGATGATACCTATGATTTGTTCAAAAAGCTGGACATAGGTGATTTTATCGGTGTGACCGGCCCTGTCTTCCAGACCCGGACAGGTGAATGGACAATACTGGCAAAACAGTTTCGGCTTTTATCCAAGGCGGTCCGGCCTTTGCCCGAAAAATTTCACGGCATCAAAGACCCGGAAAAACGGTATCGCCAGCGCTACCTGGATCTGATCATGAATGATACCTCCAAAAACATATTTGTGACAAGAAGCAAGATTGTGGCGGCCATGCGGCGGTTTTTTGAGGACCATGGATTCATGGAGGTGGAAACCCCCATGATGCAGCCCCTGGCAGGCGGTGCTGAAGCCACCCCCTTTAAAACCTGGCACAATGCCCTGGGCATGGAACTGTTTTTGAGAATCGCTCCGGAGTTGTATTTGAAACGGTTGGTGGTGGGCGGGTTTGAAAAGGTATTTGAAATCAACCGTAATTTTCGCAACGAAGGGGTTTCCACCCGGCACAATCCGGAATTTACCATGGTGGAATTTTATCAGGCCTATGCTGACTACCAGGATTTAATGGATCTGACGGAAAAGATGTTTGCATCCATTGTCATGCAGATTGCCAGCCAGACCATTGTCACCTACCAGGGCCATTCCATCGATTTTAAACAGGGATGGAAACGGATCCCCATGATGGAATCTTTGTGCACCATCGGTGGCCTTGAACCTGCCTTTTTGCATGATACCGGAGCATTGCTTGCCTTTGCTCAGAAGAATAATATCCAGATCACCAAAAAAGAGAGCCATGGCAAAATATTGACCAAACTCTTTGATATCCTGGTGGAACCCAAACTGATTCAGCCCACCTTTATCACAGGCTATCCTGTGGAAGTTTCTCCTTTGTCCCGAAAAAGCGATGCAGATCCCGATCTCACCGACCGTTTTGAACTGTTCATCGGCGGCCGGGAGATTGCCAATGGATTTTCTGAAATCAATGATCCTGAAGACCAGTACAACCGGTTTCTCATGCAGGTCCGCCAGCGGGATGAAGGCAATGCAGAAGCCCATATCATGGATGCAGACTACGTGGAGGCACTTGAATACGGTATGCCCCCCACCGCCGGAGAAGGCATTGGCATTGACCGCCTGGTGATGCTGCTCACAGATGCCGCCTCCATCAGAGAAGTCATCCTTTTTCCTCATATGAAGCATAGCAATTAATACCAGATGGGGGTTGAATTTTTCATAGCCAGGCGTTACCTCAAGGCAAAACGCAAAGAAGGGTTTATCTCCCTGATCTCGTTTTTGTCCGTGGCCGGGGTCATGGTGGGGGTCATGGCACTTGTGGTAGTGATTGCGGTCATGAGCGGTGCTGAGAGCGAATTTCGCCGGCGCATCCTGGGACTGGAACCCCATATACTGCTCATGAATTACAATGGCACCTATGATGGTTTTGAAACCATGTTGCAGGATTTGCAGAATCACCCCCGGATTCGGGATGCATCCCCCATTTTGTTCGGCCAGGCCATGATCCGGACCCGTCATGCGTTTTCAGGGGTCATGGTCAGGGGCATCATCCCCGCCAGCAGCGCATCTCTGATCAAAGGATTTGATGCAGATGCCCTGGAGACAGCCCTGTCTGTCCATGAAAAGGATGACAATCTGCCCGGCATCATTCTGGGAAAAGAACTTGCCAATTCCGTAGGGGTGATGCCGGGTGACAACATCATTCTCATGTCCACCCGCTCCTTTGTGTCCCCCGTAGGTCAGATACCTTCCATGAAACGCTTTGTGGTAAAAGGAACCTTCAGTTCCGGTATGTCTGAATATGACGGCATGCTGGCCTATGTCAATCTGGCACAGGCCCAGATGCTCACCGGTGATACCAAAAAAATTTCCGCCATTGGCATCTGGGTGGATGATATTTTCACCGTAAAAGAGATCCGCAAACAGGTTCTGGCGGACCTGGAATATCCCTTTTACGCCAGAGACTGGATGGAAATCAACCAGAGCCTGTTTTCTGCTTTAAAGCTTGAAAAAACTGCCATGTTTATTATTCTCACCCTGATCATCCTTGTGGCTGCATTTAATATCGCCTCTGCTTTGATTATGATGGTCATGGAAAAAACCAAAGATATTGCGGTTCTCAAGGCCATGGGCGCCACCCATGGGGTTATTGGAAAAATATTTATCATCAAAGGCCTGGTCATAGGTGTTCTGGGCACCTTTCTGGGAACCGTTTCCGGAATTGTGGTGTGCTGGCTGCTCAAGCACTATGATTTCATCCAGCTGCCCGAAGCCTATCCCTTTTCAACCCTGCCGGTGCTGCTGGAGCCTCTGGACGTACTGCTGATTTCGGGGAGTGCGGTTTTCATCTGTTTTGTGTCTACGTTATACCCGTCATACAAAGCATCCAAAATGGACCCGCTTGAGGCTATACGATATGGATGAATACCGGTCGGTTCTCATACGTCTGGAGCGGGTCAGTAAAACATTTGCCAGCCCTACTGCGTCCATTGAAATCCTCAAGGAAACAGACTTCATTATCACCCAGGGAGAAACCCTGGCCGTGGTAGGGGCATCGGGCATCGGCAAATCCACACTTTTAAATATCATCGGTACCCTGGACAGACCTGATCATGGCCGGGTCATATTCAAGGATCGGAACCTGTTTTCCCTTGGTGATAAACAACTTGCGGCCTTTCGCAATGAACGGATCGGTTTTGTTTTTCAGTTTCATTATCTGCTCCAGGGCTTTACTGCCCTGGAAAATGTCATGATTCCGGGACTCATTGCCCGGAAAAACAAAAAAACTGTTGAAAGACAGGCCGCAAATATGCTTGAAAGGGTAGGACTTGCAGACAGGCCTTTTCACCGGGTGGAAGATCTTTCCGGCGGAGAACAGCAGCGTGTGGCCATTGCCAGAGCGCTGGTAATGAAACCGGATCTGCTGCTGGCGGACGAACCCACCGGCAATCTGGATGAAAAAAACTCTGACAGTATCCATGCATTGCTGGACCAATTGAACAAAGAACTGGGCATGACAGTCATTGTGGTCACCCATAATATGAAACTGGCTCATATGATGGAAAAAATGGTAACTATCCACCGGGGCAGTATTGTCGTACCGGCATTTACAAAGGAATAATATGAAAAAAGCACTGAATATAACCGGTTTGTTGTTGATTGTATTTTTCTGCCTGACTTCCCGGCTTTACGCGGACCAGCAGGTCAGTGTAGCCATTTTCCCTTTTTCTGTTCTGGCACCCCGGGCCAGTGAAAAACTTGGGGATGATCTGCCGCTGATGCTCAAAAAAAGCCTGGAAAAAGAAGGTGCCAGGGTTGTTTTTGTCACAGATTATTCAGACAAGGATGCCTGGGATGCGGCCAGATTCAGGCAGGAAGGTATCCGACTGGGTGTGGACCAAATCATCACCGGTTCTATTTTCATGGCTGGTCAAGGGATAAGCATAGATACTGAAATGTACAATATCTATGAAAAAACGCCGCCCTTGACTTTTTATTCCCAGGCAGAACAGATGGAAGGCTTATTTTCAGCGGTGACTGACCTGACCCGGAGCATCATTGGTGAATTATATGAAAAACGTATCATTGCCAATATTTCCATTACCGGCAACCGCCGGGTTGATTCTGATGCTATTTTACGGGCTGTTACCTCACAACCCGGTGACATCATGGATCCGGAACAATTATCCACAGACCTGGCACAGGTGTATAAAATGGGGTATTTTGATGACGTGGTGATTACGAAAAAAGAGCTGGACCAGGGGGTTGAAATTATTTTCAGCATAAAAGAAAAACCCAGTGTCAGAAATATCAAATTTTCACAAAACAGGGTGTATAAGGACGATGAATTGTTCGGGGCGGTGGATACCAGCACCGGTTCCATTCTCAATTTATATAAAATAAATGAGGATGTGGAAAAAATCAAGCGCCTGTATACGGAAAAAAATTACCATAACTGCACCGTTCATTATGAAATTAAATCCCTTGAGAATAACCAGGCTGACATCGTGTTTGTTGTGGATGAAGGTGATAAAATAAAGATTGAGTCCATCACGTTTGAAGGAAACACCTATTTTAATGATAAAAAGATCAAAAAAACCATACAGAGCCGGGAAAAGGGATTCTGGTCTTTCATCACCACTTCCGGAGAACTGGATCAGACAGAGCTGGACAATGATGTCATACGCATTGAATCGCTTTACAAAAATAACGGATTCATTGATGTCAAAGTGTCGGATCCCAAAGTGGAAATGGGAGAAGAAAGTATTTCCATTGCTTTCAGGATCGCCGAAGGAAACCAGTATAAAACCGGGGAAGTGGATATCACCGGTGACATTTTGACCACCAGAGAAGAGCTGCTTGAAAAAATGCAGTCAAAAAAGACGGATCTTTACAACCGGGAACTGATCCGAAAGGACCTTCTGGCCCTCAGTGATTTTTATGCCAACCAGGGATATGCCAATGTCAATGTATCCCCTTTGATTCAAAAGGATGAGACAACCAATCAGGTGAATATCACTTTTAAAATTGAGCAGGGCGAGTTGGTGTATTTCAACCGGATCATTATCACGGGCAATACCAAAACCCGGGACAAGGTTATCCGGCGTGAATTGGCGGTAAAAGAGCAGGGCAGGTATTCCATGTCCGGTATCCAGCGGTCCTACCGTAATCTTGGGGTAATAGATTATTTCCAGAATATTGATATAAACCCGGTTAGAACTGACATTCCGGACCAGCGGGATCTTGAGGTGAAGGTAACGGAAAAAGCCACGGGAAATTTTGCGTTTGGCGGGGGTTTTTCCACGGCTGACGGCCCCTTCGGCCAGGTATCTTTGGAAGAAAGAAACCTGTTTGGACGGGGACAGAACCTGAAAATGCTGGCCAGGATGTCAGGAGAAACCGCTTTGTACGACCTGGGTTTTACCGAACCATGGATTTTTGACAAACCCATTTCCGCAGGGATTAATATCTATAAGTTTGAAAAAGAATACGAGTATTATGAACGGAATTCCATCGGTATGACGCTGCGGTCCTCTTACAGGCAATTGTGGGATTACACCGCCATAGGCATTGAATACAATATTGAAGACTTTGAAGTGGAACAGGTGCAGACCGCCTTTACCAATGTAACAGAAGGTGATTTTTTTACTTCCAGTATCAAACCCTATATCAGCTATGATTCCCGAAATCATTATTTTCTGCCCACGAAAGGGGTTTTCAGTAAACTTTCCGTGCAGTATGCCGGAGAGTTTCTGGGCGGTGATATTGATTACACAAGATACATTGCCGAGTCAGGATTCTGGATCCCTTTGTTCTGGAAATTCACCGGTGGTTTCCATGTGGAAGGCGGATACCTGGATGACCGGACCAAGGGTGATATTGATTTGGACTGGGAACGGTTTTACCTGGGGGGTATCAATTCGGTCAGGGGATTTGATAAATATGACATCAGTACCCAGGATAAAGGTGATCCTATTCTGCGGGGCGGCGAAAAATATCTTCAATTCAATCTGGAGCTGATTTTTCCCATCCAGGAAGACATGGGGGTCGCCGGTGTCCTGTTTTATGACCGGGGTGATGTGTACCGGCTCAGTGAAGATATTGATCTGACAGATCAGTTTTCGACTGTGGGGTTTGAACTGCGGTGGAATTCTCCCATGGGCCCCATCCGGCTTGCCTATGGCATTGTTGTGGAAGGTAAGGATGTCATGGATACCGGTGACGGCCAGTTTGATTTTTCCATCGGTGCATTTTTTTAAAATATTTATTTTTTTGTGGAGGAAATTATGAAGCGTATATGGCTTGTAAGTATTATATGGATAGTGTTTATGGGATTTATACCAGCAGCCTTTGCTGCGGATGCGGCAAAGATTGGTGTGATTGACTTTGAAAAAATCATGAAGGAATCCAGTGCCGGCAAAATAAACCAGAAAGTTCTCAACACCAGGGGACAGGAACTCAAAGGCCGGTTGGAAAAAGAAAAACAGGATTTGGATGAAATCAACCGGTCCTTTGAGAGGGAAGCTCTGGTTCTCAGTGATGAAAAAAAGCGGGAAAAAGAACGGGATTTCAGAGACCAGATCAATGATTTCAAAAAAATGCAGGAAGATTTTGCCAATGAATTGAAAAGTCTTGAAATCAAACTGATCAATGAAATGCAAAAAGCGGTATTTGACATTGCCAATGAACTGGGAAAAAAGGAAAAATATATACTGATAATAGAAAGAAAAAATGCCGGTGTGATTTATATTCCTGACCAGGTGGATATTACCAACTTGGTTATTGAAAAATATAATGCCATGACCGCGGCCCAGGGCAGTTAAGCGCTGTGATCCATGAAACTTTTTGTTAAAGATATTGCCCCCATGATTGATGCCAAGGTGGCAGGGGATCCATTACAGGTTATAACAGGTGTATCTGCCTTTGATAATGCTGCAGCAGCAGATATCACCTTTGCCGGTGATGCCTCCTATCTGTCCCGCCTGGACCAGACACGTGCCGGTGCTGTGATTGTCCCGCTGGACTGTGATACGACATCGGTTACACATCCCTGTCTTTTGCTGACCCAAAATCCCAGACTGGCGTTTTTTGAACTGGTAAACCGCTTTCACCCGGTTTCCATACCTGTACCCGGTATCAGTCCTTTGGCGGTTATCGGCAGTAACTGCACCCTTGGGTCCCACGTGACCGTGGACCCCCATGTGGTGATCAAAGACCATGTGGTAATCAAAGACCATGTGCATATCATGCCCCATGTATATATCGGAGAAGGCTGTGTTGTGGGAGATCATGCCATTATCAACCCCAATGTGACCCTCATGGACCATACAATCCTTGGGCGCCACGTCATTGTCCATTCCGGTTCTGTTATCGGATCTGACGGGTTTGGGTTTGTGCACAATGCCGGGACCCATTATAAATTGTCCCACACCGGCCATGTTGAGATCGGAGATCATGTGGAAATAGGTGCCTGCAATACCATAGACCGGGGAACTCTTGGCATCACCCGCATCGGGTCCGGTGTAAAAACCGACAACCAGGTACATATTGCCCACAATGTGTCCATCGGGGACAATACCCTGGTGGTGGCACAGGTAGGTATCGCAGGCAGTACCAGGGTGGGAAAAAATGTCATCATTGCAGGAAAAGCCGGTATATCCGGACATCTGACCATTGGTGACAATGTCATTGTAGGTCCTTATGCCGGTGTTTCCGCGTCTGTCAGTGAAAACCAGATTGTTTCGGGCATTCCCCATATGCCCCACAACACCTGGCGCAAGGTCGTTACTATCATCAGCCGGCTGCCGGGTATGAGAAAAACACTCATTTCCCTTGAAAAACGGCTGAATTCACTTGAAAGCATCATACTTAAATCGGAGTCCAAATGATTCACCCCACAGCCATTGTCGACGGGTCGGCTGAAATTGGTACCAATGTTACCATCGGTCCCTATACCATTGTCAAATCAGATGTACGTATCGGGTCCGGCACCACCATCGGTCCCTACACCACCATTGAAAGTTATGTTTCCATCGGAGAAGACTGCCAGATATTCCAGTATGCCGCCATCGGCGGTGCCCCCCAGGACTTGAAGTACCATGGCGAAAAAAGTTATCTTTCCATCGGCCGGGGTTCCATCATCAGAGAATTTGTCACCATCAACCGGGGAACCGAGTCCGGCGGTGGTATCACTGAGGTGGGGGAAGAAAACTATCTTATGGCCTATACCCATATTGCCCATGACTGCAAAACCGGCAGACAGGTGATCCTTGCCAACAATTCCACGCTGGCCGGGCATATTGAAATAGGAGATCATGCCACCATCGGGGGGCTTGTGGCCATTCACCAGTTTGTCAAAATCGGTGATTTTGCCTATATCGGCGGCAAATCCGCTGTTGTCAAAGATATACCGCCCTATGTCATTGCAGCTGGAGACCGGGCCGCCCTCCACGGCCTCAATAATGTGGGCCTCAAGCGGTATCAATTTTCCGCTTTTACCCTTGGGGAACTTAAAAAAGCCTACCGGATTTTTTTCAGAATCGGACTGACCGTCAAACAGGCATCCGAAAGAGTAAAGGCGGAAGTGGAACAGATTCCGGAAGTAAAAAATTTCACAGAATTCATTGTTAATTCCAGCCGGGGTATTACCAGATAAACCCATGAGAATAGGACTTATCGCAGGCGGTGGACAATTTCCACTGCTGTTTGCAAAAAAAGCAGCACAAAAAGGGATTACCGTTGTTGGTGCCGGTTTTTTTTCAGAAACAGATCCGGATCTGGCTGAGGAGGTGGATCCGTTTCAATGGCTGTATCTGGGCCAGGTTTCCAAGCTGGTGAAATTTTTCAAACACCATGATGTTCACCAGGCAGTGATGCTGGGAACGATCTGTAAAACAAATATATTTACGGATATACGCCCGGATCTCAAAGCCCTGGCCTTTATCGCAAAAACCGGTTACAGCCATGACAACACCATATTAAGTGCGTTTGCCGATTTGATGCAGGAACTGGGTATTGAGATCAAACCTTCCACTTTTTTGCTGCCGGAACTGGTCAGCCCGGCCGGCTGCTGGACCCGAAGGTCTTTGGACAGGGCGGAAAAAAAAGATGCATACCAGGGATGGAAGGTGGCCAAAGCCATTGGCCGACTGGATATCGGTCAGTGTATCGTGATCAGCAACGGCACGGTTCTGGCGGTGGAAGCCATTGAAGGAACCGATGCCGCCATCGCCAGGGGCGGGCTTCTTGCCAAAGGGATTGGGGCCGTGGTGGTAAAATTATCCAAACCGCAGCAGGACTTGCGGTTTGATCTGCCGTCTTCCGGGTGTGATACCATCCGGACCATGGTGAAAGCCGGTGCCACGGTGCTTATTCTGGAAGCGGGAAAATCTTTGGCATTTGACCGGCAGCAGATGATAGACCTGGCTGATCGCCACAACATTGCCATTGCGGCGTTGACCGATGATGATATCCCATGAGGTGCAGCAACGGCCATATCATGGTATTGACCGGAGAACCATCCGGTGACGTTCACGGGGCATACCTGGTGACGGCCATGCAGCGCCTTGATCCGACACTGACCTTTTCGGGCATCGGCGGTTCCTGTATGGCAGATGCCGGAGTTGATCTGTTTTTTTCCATTGAAAACCTGTCTGCCATGGGGCTGACGGAAGTCATTTTTCAGTTCAGGTCTATCAAAAAGGCTTTTGATTGTTTCACATCACAGCTGAGAACAACCCGGCCTGACCTGCTTGTTCTCATAGACTATCCAGGATTCAATCTCAAGGCTGCCCGGTTTGCCAAACACAACAGTGGTGCCAAGGTGTTTTATTATATCACCCCCAAAATATGGGCATGGAACCGCTCCCGAATCCGGCAGATAAAGCAGTTTGTGGACCATGCAGGACTGATTTTTCCTTTTGAAGAAAAATTGTATAAAAAAGCCAAGATACCTGCCACCTATGTAGGAAATCCGTTGGTGGACCAATATCCTTATCCTTTGCAGCGTACCGGCAAAAAAAATGCAACAGGTTCAGATCCCTGGATCATAGGTCTTTTACCGGGATCAAGAAAAACTGAAATACACAATCTTCTGCATCTGATGGTGACAGCGGCAAAAATGATCCATACCGTTGTGCCACATACCCGGTTTCTGGTGTCAGGGGCATCGTCCATACCGAAAAAAGAGATTGAAACCATTCTGGCCTCCCATGAAAAAACCGGTTTGTTTGATATAATCTATGGAAATCCCGGGCAGATTTTTGAACAGGCTGACATGCTCATAGCCGCATCCGGCACCATCACCCTGGAAGCAGCCCTGTGTGAAATTCCCACGGTCATTATTTATAAAATGTCTCCCTTCAGTTTCAGGATTGCTAAAACCGTGGTAAAGGTAAAATATGCCGGCCTGGCAAACATCATTGTCGGCAGTCAGGTGATGCCGGAACTGCTCCAGACAGATGCCAGTCCGCAAAAAATTTGTAAAACCGCTCTGGACATGCTGAACAACCTGCCTGCATATACCCAAAAACTTGGTGTGGTCAGGCGGCTGCTGGGAGGTACCGGTGCCACAGGGCGTGCCGCAAAAATTGCTGTAGGCTTGTTGCCCGGGGCCGGGCAAGGGCGGCTGTCTAAATTGCTATTTGACAAAGGCCGCCAAACCTTATTAAAGTAATTGTAAAAACTATTTACACCCGTTTAAGGAAAATGCGATTTTGATGACGTTTGAGGTAAGTCTGCTGATTATTTGCCTTGTATTATCCGGTTTTTTTTCATCTTCTGAAACCGCTCTTTTTACCATTTCAAAAATCAAAGCCCTGCATATCGCAAAAGATGGATCGAAAACCGGGCATTTGATTGTAAAAATGAAAGAAGATACCCACACGCTTTTAACCACCATTCTCATCGGCAATAACCTGGCCAATATCGGTGCATCCGCCCTGGCCACATCCATTGCCATTTCCCACTTCACCTCTTATGCCGTGGCCATTGTCACCGGAAGCATGACGTTGACCATCCTGGTGTTTGGAGAAATTTTCCCCAAATCCTTAGCAACACAAAACAATATACTCGTGGCCAGGGGTGTAATTTATCCGCTGTACTGGCTTTCCAAAGTTTTCTGGCCCCTGATCATGGTGCTCAATATTGTGCCAAAACTTCATGGCTCATTTGGCCAGGAATACCATACAGTTACGGAAGATGAACTCATGACCATGGTGGAGGAAGAAGGGGAAATCAAGGAAGCGGAAAAAGAATATATCACCAATATTTTTGAATTTGATGATACCTCCTGTTGTGAGATCATGACCCCCAGGGCGGACATGTATGTGGTGGATGTGGCGGAAAACCTGGATATTCAGGCAATATTAAAAACCGGATATTCCCGGATTCCGGTAATTGAAAACAGCATTGACAATGTTATCGGCATTCTGCATGTGAAAGATCTGTTTGCCAGCTTTCAGCAATTGATCAGTGATGAAAAAAAAACCGAATCCCTGGATATAAAAACCATCATGAAAAAACCCTATTTTATTCCTGAATCCAAAAAACTGGATTCACTTCTCCAGGAATTCAAAGCCAAAAAAAGCCATATGGCCATTGTGGTGGATGAACACGGCGGTGTAGCGGGCCTGGTGACGTTAGAGGATGTGGTAGAAGAGATCATAGGCGAAATTATTGATGAAACCGACCGGCTGGTACCGGATATTGTCCGCCTCAAAGGCAATAAATGGCTTGTGGCAGGCAGGATAGACGTGGATGACCTTAACAAGGAAATATCCATCAATATTCCCGAATCCGTCAATTATGACACTTTTTCCGGATTTTTTCTTGAACAGATTGACCGGATTCCCCAGCCCGGTGAATCCATTATCATCGACAGTTGGACGGCAACGGTCAAGGATATGGATGGGAACCGTATCCAGTCCTTTATCGTTAAAAAAGAGTAGAAGGGTCCAGGTATTATCCCTAAAAATCCCGGGGTCTTATCTGTTTTTTGTCACAGAAGAGATATAACCATGGAAAATATTTCAGCAGAAACACAGCTTTTCTGTGTGCTCGGCAACCCGGTGTCCCACTCCAAAAGTCCGCTGGTCCATAACCGGGCATTTGCAGACAACGGGATTAATGCCGTGTACCTGGCGTTTGCTCCGCAGGATATCGGGCAGGCCATTGAAGCCATAAGACAATTGCATATCCAGGGGGCATCCATAACGATCCCGTTCAAACAAACCGTCATGCACCATCTGGACTGGGTAGATGACCAGGCCCGGGCTATTGGTGCGGTCAATACAATTGTCAATCAGGATGGCCGGCTGCTGGGATACAATACCGACAGCCAGGCAGTCATTTTTCCTTTGATACCCTTTGGTATTGCCGAAAAAAATGTACTGATCATCGGTGCCGGCGGGGCGGCCAGGGCTGCAGCCTTTGGCATCCATGGGCATAAGGGCCGCCTGACCATCACCAACCGATCCCAAAAAAAGGGCAGGAGGCTGGCAATGGACTATGATGCCCGATTTGTCCCCTTGGATACAATCAAAGGTCTTTGTTTTGACATCATCATCAACACCACATCCATGGGCATGGATCCACACGCTGATGTGCTTTCTTGTCCTGCAGAATGCCTTACCCCGGACACGGTGGTCATGGATGTGGTCTATTCTCCGCTGGAAACCCGGCTCATCCGCCTTGCCCGGAAAAAAGGATGCACGGTTATTGATGGACTGGCCATGTTCGTGGCCCAGGCCGCCGCACAGTTTGAACTGTGGACAAAAATTTATCCGGCTGTGGAAAAAATGCGGCAAACAGTTCTGGATCACCAGGTCTGCCAACCCCCATACCATGCCAAACCCTATACCATAAGGTAGTATTTTTCATGAAACTTATATCTTTCAGGCAGATTTCACAACAGACGGTCATTGTGCCCGGCTCCAAAAGTATTTCCCACCGGATGCTCATTTGTGCGGCATTATCTGAAGACACCTGCCGGATACACAATCTGCTGGATTCCCAGGACATCAGGTTGACTGCCCATGCCCTCTCCTGCATGGGGGCCAAAATTGCCAAAATTTCCCCGGATACGTTTGATATCACAGGGTTTTCCGGATATCCCGCCCCATGTGACGACCCCATTTTTCTGGACAATTCCGGGACATCCATGCGGCTTTTGGCCGGCATTGCCGCCCTGGGAAAAACTCCCTACACACTCACGGGAAATGCACGCATGTGCACCCGTCCCATGGGAGAACTGCTGGATGCCCTGAGCCGGATCGGCATTGATACTTGTTCCGACACTCCCCAGGGGTTTCCACCGGTGACCATTCAGGGGAAAAGCAGACAAGGGGGAGAAACCCTGCTGGACTGTTCCAAAAGCAGCCAGTACCTGTCCGCCCTGCTCTTGATAGGACCGTTCATGCAAGACGGTTTGACCATAAAACTTACCGGGCCGCCGGTATCTTCTCCCTATATTGGTCTGACCCTGGATGTGATGAAACAATTTGGGGTAACCGCATCATGTATTACACCCACAATCTATGTGGTACCCGGCAATCAGGGCTATGTGGCCGACACGGTTGTGGTGGAACCTGATATGTCCAATGCCGGCTATTTCTGGGCAGCCGGCGCTATTACAGGGCAGAAGATCGGGGTGGCAAATATCAGTTCCCGGTCTTTGCAGGGAGATTTTAAACAGATTCATATTCTTGAAAGAATGGGGTGCTCTCTGTTTTTTGAGGACAACAGCGTGGCGGTAAAAGGTGGTTTTCTCACTGCAGTGGACGTGGACATGTCTGATACCCCGGATGCGGTTCCGGCCATTGCCGTGGTGGCAGCCTTTGCCAAAGGAACCACAAAAATCACCAATATCGGGCATTTGCGGGAAAAAGAATGCGACCGGATTCATGCCGTGGCTTCCCAGCTAAAAAAAATGGGGGTTCAGGTGTCCCAGGGAGAAGACTGGCTTGAGATCACAGGGGGATCGCCAACAGGCGCTTTCATCAACACCTTTAACGACCACCGCATTGCCATGGCGTTTGCCGTTGCAGGGCTTGTTGTGCCGGGCATGCAGATTGAAAATCAAGCCTGTGTGGCCAAATCCTTTCCCGGATTCTGGGATGTGTTTGATGCCCTGTAATACGATGCCAAAAAAAAGTGAAACACCCGTGAACACGATCCTCATCGGGTATCGGTGCTGCGGCAAAACCAGCGTGGGAAATCTTCTGGCAGATAGGATGTCCTGTAATTTCGCAGATACGGACAAAATTATCGAAACCCGGTGTAAGGCAGTCATTGAAAAAATAGTGGCAGAGAAGGGATGGGATTTTTTCAGACAGATGGAAACCCGGGTATTAAAAGAACTGGTACACCAAAAAAACCAGGTAATCGCCACGGGCGGCGGCATGGTGATGGCTCCTGAGAACCAGGCCGTTATGAAACGTTACGGGTTTGTGGTCTGGCTGACAGCTGACGTACGCACCATTGTGCGGCGCCTGGGCGCGGATTTACAGAACCAGGCATCCCGGCCCAGGTTCACCACCCGGTCCCTGTACAATGAAACCCGTGATATTCTGGCCCGGCGGATACCCATCTATGAAAAACTGGCATGCATGACAGTGGATACCACTGCCTATTCACCCAAAGACATTGCCGAAATGATAAAAAGGAGACGTGACCATGTCCGGATCTAGTTTTGGCAAGGCATTTCACATCACGACCTTTGGAGAATCCCATGGCCCTGCAGTGGGCGTTGTCATCCAGGGATGCCCGCCAGGGCTTTTCCTTGACGAGGACGTGCTTCAGAGAGCACTGAACAAAAGAAAGCCGGGGCAGGGCATTGCCTCCACCAGGCGAAAAGAACCGGATACACCCGTTATCCTGTCCGGTATTTTCCAGGGCAGGACCACCGGTACGCCCATTACCATTGTCATCCACAATACCGATGCCCATTCCAAATCTTATACTGATATTGCGAATCTGTTCCGGCCGGGTCACGGAGATTTTACGTATCACAAAAAATACGGAATCAGAGATTTCCGGGGCGGGGGCAGGGCATCAGCAAGGGAAACCGCTGCCCGGGTGGCAGCCGGGGCCGTTGCCCAGCTGGTTCTTGACCGGTACAAAATTCAGATCCACAGTTTTACACTGGCCCTGGGGGGAATCGCTGTACAAAATTTTGATGCCAAGGCAGCAGCACAAAATGATCTGCAATGTCCGGATATGGCAGCGGCCCGCACCATGGAAGAACGGATTAAAACCATGAAGCATAAGGGGGATTCTTTAGGCGGAACGGTCCAGATCACAGCGCTTCAGGTTCCGGCCGGAATCGGAGAGCCGGTGTTTGACAAGCTGGATGCTGAGATTGCCAGGGCGATGATGGGCATCGGTGCGGTCAAGGCGGTGGAGATCGGTGCCGGTATCCAGGCGGCAACCATGACCGGGTTTGAAAACAATGACCAGATGGATGAAACCGGCTTTTTGTCCAACCACAGCGGTGGCATTCTGGCCGGTATATCTACCGGCGGGCCCATTGTTGTCCGGGTCCATGTCAAGCCGATTCCCTCCATCCAACTGGATCAGAAAACCCTGGATCAGCAAGGGCGGCCCGCCGTCATTTCCACAAGAGGACGGCATGATATCTGTGCCATCCCCAGAATCAACAAGGTCTGTGAATCCATGCTGGCACTGGTAATCACAGACCATCTGCTGCGGCAGAAAATGGTGGCATAGCAGATATATGTTATTTTTGGATGATGTCGGACTCCAGTTTGTCAGCAATGTCCAATGCGGAATTCAATGCATCATTAATGGCAAATAATTGAATTTTAAGTGTTTTCAATGATGCAGGTGTAGCAGATATCTTTTCATCCGATTGGAGCAGCCGGGCCAGTTCTCCTGATTTTTTGGCAAATTCCGTCAATTTTTCACTGAAATTAACAATTTCACCTGCCCATTTGTTGCGCTCTTGTTTGGTCAATTCTATGTTGGCATCATCGGTGCCGTTTATCAAGCGGTCAATCTGATAGTCTTCGGGATTTGCAATGATTTCATACATAATCCTACTCCTTTGCAACAGGTTTGGTGTTTATATTTTTATTAAAAGAGCAAAAACGCTTCAGGCTTATTCCAGCAGATAAGCCAGTAATTCTCCCCGGGTGTGCAATATTTTACAAATTGTTTGCAGCAGGGCATACCGGGCATTGGATATGCTGCGTTCAGCCCGCACCAGCAATGTATTGGCATCCATCATATCAATGATATCAGCCATGCCGTATCGGTACTGCATCTCGACTGCCTTATGGTTTTCCTGTGCAGACGTGAGCTCATCTGCAAGATTTATCAACACTTTGCTGGCGGTTTCATATTCAGAAAAAGCCACTTTGGATTCCAGGATAATTTCTTTCTGGCTTTGTGAAAGGGCCTGCTCTGCCTGCCGTTTTCTGGCCACAGCCTGTTGGATCTGTGCTTTACGCAACCCTCCGTCATACAACGTAAAGACCAGTTCCGCCTGGACATAGGCATCTTCTGAATCGGTTTCAGCAATCCCCCCCAGGCCACCGGGCAGACTGCTGGAGCCGTATGATATATCCGATTCCCTGTATCCTGTTTCCAGGTTCAGTTTCGGCCAGTAATCACCTTTTTCATAAGAAATAGTCTGATCTGCGATTTCCAGGTTCTTTTCCGCTGCTTTTATTTCCCACCGGTTTTCCAAAGCAGTTCCCTGGATTTCTGCAAGGGTCGGGTTGAACCCGTCCAGGGGCGTGATATCTTCATCAGAAACGACAAAATTATCACCAATGCCTGTCAGTTCTACAATGCGGGCCTTGTTCCGGGTCAAGGTGTCCAGAGCCATCACCCGGTCGCTCATGGCTCTGGACAATTCAGCCTCCGCCCGGAACAGATCGGTCCTGGTGACACTGCCCACCCGCAGTTTTTCTTTAACCGCATTTCTATGGGCTTCAAGGCGCTGGACATCCGCATGGGCAATTTCCAGAAGCCGTTTGGCACTCAGGGTTTCAAAATAGGACAGTGCCACCTGGAGAAGGTAATCAGAACGGATGCTTTCCAGAGAGAACCGGCTTTTGTCCATGCCTTTTTTGGTCACTTCATAGGCAATGAGTTCCTTGCCGTTGATGGTGAAAGACTGGGTGAGTCTCACACCCACCGTCGTGGTGTCCGGTGATGTGAAACTTGTATCTTTGTAGTTGGTGTGGCTGCCATAGGCTGTTGCCCGCGGGGTCAGAACCGATAAAGCACGGTTTTTTTCCTGTTCGGCAATAAAAACATCATCTTCGGCAATCCGTATGGTCTGGGCATTTTCATTGGCTGTCCGGGATAATTCCTGCAGGGAATAGCGGACACTGTCCCCGGCAGACACTGCCGGACACCAGGCAGCTGCCAGGCAAAAAAACAGAATCAAACAACATCTTTGCATAAAGAACCTCTTTGCACGAATAAACCAGTACATCCAAAATGTATTTTTACCCAACAATATTATGATCGCCTGCATACGTCAAGCCTCAATGCCGGTATGAAAAAAATGTAACTATTTTATTGAAAAAACTTGCACATTCATACTTTGAAAAAATACCGTGTCAGTTTTCTGGAAAAAAAAACAGTTCCATGGTATAAATGCCACTCGTAATTGTAACCCGTGATGATAAAAAAACAAGGAGATACAACATGAATGCCATTCCCCAAACCCGGTTTAAGGACCTGCCGTTGAAACGCCAGGGCAAGGTCAGAGATATTTTTGACTTTGAAGACACGCTGCTTTTGGTTACCACGGACCGGTTGTCCGCCTTTGATGTAGTGCTGCCGGATCCTATTCCGGACAAGGGCAAAGTGCTGAACCAGATCAGTGTTTTCTGGTTTGAAAAGATGGCGGACATTGTGGGCAACCATCTTGTGACAACTGATGTGGATGCTTACCCTGAAGTATGCCGGCCCCACAGGGATGCCCTGGCAAAACGCAGTATGCTGGTCAAAAAAGCGGATCCTCTGCCCGTGGAATGCATTGTGAGAGGGTATATTTCAGGATCCGGGTGGAAATCCTATCAAAAAGACGGCCAGGTGTGCGGCATCCAGCTGCCCCGGGGCCTCAAAGAATCGGATAAACTGGATGCGCCTTTGTACACCCCGTCTACCAAGGCCGAAGTGGGGGACCATGACATCAATATTTCCTTTGAACATACCGTTGACATTCTGGGCAGAGAAACCGCTGAAAAAATCCGGAACCTGAGCCTGGAAATATATAATAAAGGCGCTGCCCTGGCCCTGGAAAAAGGGATCATCATTGCCGACACAAAGTTTGAATTTGGTGTGCTGGATGGTGAAATCATTCTTATTGATGAGGTACTCACACCGGATTCCTCAAGGTTCTGGCCCCTGGACGACTATGCACCCGGGCGGGGACAGAAAAGTTTTGACAAGCAGGCCGTCCGGGACTGGCTGGTGAACTCCGGGTGGGGCAAAACCCCGCCGGCCCCTGAACTGCCCCAAGAGGTCATTGACAATACGGCCCGCACCTACAAGGAAATCTTTACAAGACTCACCGGTGAATCCCTATAGCGGATTTTTACACATTTTCTTTGGCAGACATATCCGTCTGGAAGACAAAAAAAGCGACCCTGGGCCATCTTCTGGTTCAGGCCGAAGTATCTTCCTTCCGGCTGATCCGGGACCTGCTTTGAACTATATCAGCTGACAAGGATATGAGAAGGGTGTTTGAAAATATGCAGGGGGAGGCACTTGTGTCAGGTGCCTCCCCCTGGTCTGTCTACATGCATACCCCGGAACTCAGGGGCGTATCAATTTACTGCAGCGCAGCAGTATTGCATCAACGCAGCAGCGCATTGTTGTTCTAATTGTTCTCTTTTTCCGCATTGGCCTGGTCGATGATTTTCTGGGAAAGATCCGGCGGCACCTCGTCATACTGGGCAAACTCCATGGTGAATGTGCCCCTGCCACCGGTCATGGAGCTTAGATCCGGAGCATAGCGAAGCATTTCCGACATGGGCACCAGGGCATTGATGATCTGTTTGTCATCCTCGGAATCCATGCCCAGAACCCTGCCGCGTCTGGAGTTGAGATCCCCCATGATATCCCCGGTGTTGGCATCCGGCACCTTCACTGACACCTTCATAATAGGTTCGAGAAGCACGGGCCTGGCATCCTTGGCTGCTGCCTTGAATGCAATGGAACCGGCGGTCTTGAAAGCCATTTCAGAAGAGTCAACGGAATGGTAGGACCCGAAATCCAGGGTCGTTCTGAAATCCACACAGGGGAAACCTGCCAGAATACCATACCGGGAGCTTTCCCGGATCCCGGCTTCAACCGCCGGGATATAGTTTTTGGGAATCACGCCTCCAACAATCTTGTCCACAAATTCAAATCCTTTCCCTCTGGGCAGCGGTTCCAGAACAATCCAGCAATCCCCGAACTGGCCGTGGCCCCCGGATTGTTTTTTGTGCTTTCCCTGGACCCGGATTTTTTTCTTAAAGGTTTCTCTGTATGCCACCTTGGGCGTATTGATATCCATGGCTACATTGAATTTGCGCTGGATCTTGTCTGCGGTGACCTCGATATGCACCAGGCCACGACCGGACAGGATGGTCTGTCTGGTTTCTTCTTCGCGTTTGAGCGCAAGGCCTGTATCTTCCTGCAAAATTTTGCGTAATGCCTCATGGATCTTGTCCTCATCATTTTTGGACCTGGGCGAGATGGCAAAAGAAATAACCGGGGGCATGGGAGCAGGGGCTGGAATCTGAATTTCTCTGCCCCCTGTGAGGGTATCACCGGTTAAAGTGGATTTGAGTTTGGCCACTGCCACTATGGCACCAGGCCCTGCAGCGGTGATGGTTTTTTGTTCTTTTCCTGCGATCTCAAGCAATTGGGAATATCTTTCCCTGGTATCTTTGGTGACATTAAGAAAATTGCCCTCTTTTCCAAGAGACCCTGCAATAACCCGGAACAAAGACAATCGGCCGGCATAGGGATCCACAATGGTGCTGAATACAAAGCCGCAGAACTCGGCATCCGGATCAGGAGACACCACCACATCCTCTCCATTGCTGTCTTTTGCGATCCAGTCCCCACGGTCCAGAGGAGAGGGCATATAGGTATTGATAAAATCAAGCACCATATCAATACCGATCATTTTGGTGGCAGATGCGCAGATGGCCGGATAAAACTGTGCCTCTGAAATGCCTTTACGAAAAGTTGTTTTGATTTCTTCTTCAGACAGCTCCTCGCCTTCCAGGTATTTTTCAAGCAGGTCATCATTGAGTTCTGCAATATTTTCAATGAATTCTTCTTTTGCCAGGGCCATTTCATCGGCCATGTCACCTGGGATATCCACCTGGGTGGCTTTGCCCTCGCTATTATATTCAAATGCCTTGTTGGTGACTATGTTTACAATTCCTTTGAATTCCGCTTCATTGCCGATGGGATAACATATGGGGATGATTTTCTTTTTAAGAGAAATATTGCAGGCATCCACGCAGGTGGAGAAATTGGATCTTTCCCTGTCCAGTTTGTTGACAATGACAAATCCGGGCAGGTTATATTCCAAAGCAGATGCAGCGGCCTCTTCGGTCATGGCGGAAGGCCCGCCCACCCCATCTACGACAAATGCCATGCCGTCTGCAACCGGAAAACAGGTTTTTGCAGCTGAGAAGAAGTTCTGATCACCAGGCGTATCCATCAATGTAATGGTATGCTTACTATGGGTGTATTTAATAAATGAGGTGTTGATACTCTGCTGTTTTTTGATTTCTTCGGGCTGAAAATCCATCACAGTATTGCCTTCTTCAACCTTTCCCAGACGGTTGGTCACCCCCACCTTAAAAAGCATAGCTTCAGCAAGAGTTGTCTTGCCCGCACCTCCATGGCCTGCAAATGCCACATTTCTCATGGTTTTGATGTCTTCGCTCATTACTGCTCCTTTAAACAATTAATAAAAACGTCCTGTTTAAATAATAAACGTGTAATAATAAAAATTGCATAAAATTCATAGTGTTTTTTTTAATGGCCATTGAAAATAAGGGAAATCAGATATTCTGTATTTCCCTTTGGACCCAGAACAGGGGAGGGGAGCACACCTTCCACGTCATAGCCGCTGTCTGTGAAAAACTGTGAAATGTCTGTTACCACTTTTTGTCTTATATCAGGGTCCCTTACCACACCGCCCTTGCCGATATATTGCTTTCCCGCCTCAAACTGGGGTTTGATCAGAGCGATCACCCGGGATCCGTTTCCCATGAATTTTTGCGCCGCAGGTATCACTGTTTTCAAGGAGATAAAAGAGGTGTCAGCCACCACCAGGTCCATTGTCCGGCCGATGGCTTCCCAGGGCATGTAACGGATATTGGTGCGTTCTATAACCACAACCCGCAAATCATTGCGCAATGACCAGGCCAGCTGCCCGTATCCCACATCCACGGCATAGACTTTTTTGGCCCCGAATTGGAGCAGACAATCTGTGAACCCGCCGGTGGAGGCCCCGATGTCAAGGCAGATTTTATCTTGGGCACTGACGGCAAAGGCTGTCAATGCCTTTTCAAGCTTGAGTCCCCCCCGGCTCACATAGGGGTGATCCGCCTCTTTGACAATGATTGATGCATCTGCAGCTATCCGGGTTCCGGGTTTGTCACAAGGCGTGTCATCCACCCGAACCTTGCCTGCCATGATCATGGCCCGGGCACGGTTTCGGGAACGAATCAACCCTTTATCCACCAGCAGCTGGTCCAGCCGGCATCGGGATCCAAAAAGGTGTCTATCCCCGGCCATGCAGTTCCCTGGCGGCCTTTGCCACTGCATCTGCATCAATGCCGTATGCTTTTCGCAACACTTTCTGGGGGCCATGTTCCACAAAGCGATCGTCAATGCCGATACGTTTGACAGACAGATCGGTTACCCCCTTGTCCATGAACAACTCAAGCACAGCTGATCCAAATCCCCCTGCCAGAACATGCTCTTCCACGGTAATGATTTTTTTCAGCACCCTGGCTTTTGCCAGCAGAAGTGTTTCATCCAGAGGCTTGACAAACCGTGCATTGATGACCGTTGCGGCTATTCCTTCAGATGCCAGGATATCACAGGCTTTCAAAGCCTCCACCACGCCTCTGCCGATGGCAATGATCAGCAGGTCATCACCATCACACAATACCTTGGCTTTCCCGATTTCCAGGGGCAGGGCAGGGTCAGTCACCGGCGCGCCCGAAGCCTTGCCCCTGGGATAGCGCAGGGCAATGGGACCGTCATGCCCTACAGCGGTTGTCAGCATACGGGCCAGTTCATTTTCATCCATGGGGGCCATCACCGTCATATTGGGCATGGATCTTAGATAGGCAAAATCAAACAGGCCGTGGTGGGTGGGGCCGTCTTCTCCCACAATACCGCCACGGTCCAGGGCAAAGACCACAGGATGACCATCAATGCAGACATCATGGAGAATCTGGTCATAGGCCCGCTGGAGAAATGTCGAATAAATGGTCACCACCGGCCGGATGCCTTTGGTGGCAAGGCCGGCAGAAAAGGTCACTGCATGTTGTTCAGCAATACCCACATCAAAAAACCGATCCGGAAATTGTTGGGAAAATTCCATGAGACCCGTGCCTTCAGGCATGGCAGCGGTCACTGCCACCAGGTTGGGATGGGATTTGCCCAGTTTGACCATCTGATTCCCGAACACCTCGGTATAGGAGGGTATTGCCTGGGGGGATGCATTGGTTTTGCCGGTATCCACGGCAAATGACCCTACGCCGTGAAAATACACCGGGTTTTTTTCAGCCGGCTCATACCCTTTGCCCTTTACCGTGGTGACATGGAGCAGTACCGGCGAATCGGTGTTTTTGATATTGTCCAGAATATCAATGAGGTGGTCCAGATTATGGCCATTGATGGGACCGAAATAATCAAAATCAAAGGCCTCAAAAAGCATGCCGGGAGTGACAAAGGTTTTAAAGGATTCTTCGGATCGCTTGGCAATCTGGTACATGTCTTCCCCGATTTTGGGCAAAGATTTTAAAAATGCTCCGAACTGATTGCGCATGGTCTGGAGATATTTGGCGGAAAAGGTCCGGCTCAGGTAGGATGACAATGCCCCCACATTCCGGGAAATGGACATGTCGTTGTCATTGAGGATCACAATAAGCTTGCGTTTTAAATCCCCGGCCTGATTCAGGCCTTCATAGGCCAGCCCCGCAGTCATGGACCCATCCCCGATAACCGAAATCACATGGGAGTCATCCTGGTTCAGGTATTTGGCACAGCATACACCCAGCCCAGCAGAAATAGAGGTGGATGAATGCCCCACCGTAAAACCGTCACAAAGGTTTTCTTTAATTTTCGAAAACCCGGATATACCTTTGTACTGGCGCAGGGTATCAAACTGCTGGTTTCTGCCGGTGATAAGCTTATGGGCATAGGACTGGTGACCCACATCCCAGATCAGGGTGTCTGTGGGCAGATCAAATACATAGTGGATGGCCAGGGTCAGTTCCACAGCCCCCAAACTGGAGGCCAGATGGCCGCCGTTTTTAGAGACCACCTGGATAATGCGTTCCCGAATCTGCTTGGCCAGATCCGGCAGATGGTGGCGGGAAAGGTGCTTGAAATCGGCGGGTGTTTTGATATCTCTCAGCAGTGCCACTGTTTTATTGACCTTTTTATAATCTGCAATACCATCATTGATAGTATTTACATTATCATGATTAATATCATCAATTGTTCTGTGAAGCATATCAGTTCTGTGCAGCATGTCATCGGTCCCTGTTAATCACATATCCGGCAATGGCCCGAAGGGAGTCTGCATTGCCGTCAAATATTTCAAGGGCCTTCAAGGCCTCGTTTGTCAGTTTTTTTGCATAGGCAATAGACCCTTTGACCCCCATAATCGCAGGAAAGGTCAGTTTGTTTTTCACTGCATCTGATCCTGCGGCTTTCCCCATTTTTTTTGGATCTCCCTGCACATTTAAGATATCATCCATGACCTGAAACGCCAGCCCCACATTGGCGGCATATCCTGCCAGATGCTGTTTGAAATCGTCGGGGGCATCGACGCTCACAGCACCGGCTGCCACACTGGCACAAATCATCCGGCCGGTTTTCAAGGCATGGATATGTATGAGATGATCCAATAGAAAAGATTTATTCCCTTGTTCCGTATTTTTGCAGTCAGACTGCATGTCCAGTACCTGACCTTCGACCATGCCGTTAACACCCGCAGCTTCAGAAATTATGGCAATCAGTTCCAGTAGATTTTCCGGTTTGGGAACATGATCAAACAGGGTATGGGGGCAGGACAATATATAAAACGCATGGGTGAGAAGGGCATCCCCAGCCAGCACTGCCGTGGCTTCACCAAACTTTTTGTGGCAGGTGGGAAAACCCCGCCTGAGATCATCATCATCCATTGCCGGCAGATCATCATGAATCAGAGAATAGGTGTGGATCATTTCCAGGGCGCAGGCAGCGGGCACGGCAAACAAAAAATTGCCTCCGCAGGCACGGGCTGAGGCTATTGCCAGGACAGGACGCAATCGCTTTCCTCCGGCCATGAGGGAATGGGTCATGGCCTGCACAAGTTCCCGGTCAGAATCAAATTGCCCCAGAATTTTTTCCAGCCCGGTATTTACGAGAGCCTTTTGTTCCTGTAAAAAGGCAGACAAGTTAAAGCTATGATCATTCATGATCAAACGGGGCTTCCACAAGTGACCCGTCCAGATCCCGGGTCAACTGGGTGATCCTTTTTTCTGTGCTGTCAAGGATTTGCATACAGTATCGGACCTTTTCAATGCCGGTTTCATATTTTTTCAGGGCCTGTTCCAGGGGCAGATCCCCGGATTCCATTTCCTTTACAATGATCTCAAGCTGTTTTAAAGCAGTTTCAAATGTTGTCTTTGCCATGTATTTTCTTCTCCACCCGTGTCTGAATACGTCCTTTGGATAAAATAATTTCAACCCTATCCTGAACTGCCACCGTGTCGGCATCCAGGATTACTTTTTTGTCCGGCAAGGTTCGGGCAATGCTGAAGCCTCTTTTTAAAACTGATGCGGGATCCAGTGCTGCAAGTGTTGCTGCAGCCTGTCTGACCTGATGTTTGTTTTCAAAAATACAGGTTTTTATGGCAATTGCCAAATGGTTGCACAAATCAGCCACCTGCCGGGTCCGGGTTTGAAGCTGGGGTGCTGCGCCGGAAAGTGCCTGGGATATCCAGGACAGTTTTTCTGTACCATGAAATATCTGCCGGTCCAGGGCATGCTGCATGCGCAGAAAATGGGTTTCTATTGTCTGTTTGACATTGGCCACAACCTGGACCGGGCTTTTCAAGCGGCTGTGCAGATCATCCACTTTCTGATGAAAAAAGGCAAGTTTCTGGGTTATGGCAGTGGACAAAGAAAAGTGCAGGTCCGTGATATGCCTGGCCAGCTGTTTTTTTTCAGGCAATACCAGTTCAGCTGCTGCCGAAGGGGTAGGTGCCCTGACATCAGCTGTAAAATCAGCAATGGTGGAATCTGTTTCATGGCCGATACCCGTTACCACCGGAATTTTGGAAGCAAAGATGGCCCGTGCTACAATTTCCGAATTAAAGGCAGCCAGATCTTCCAGGGCACCACCGCCCCGGGCCAGGATGATCACATCAGAGCTGCACTGCTGGTTTACTGCTTCAATTGCACATACAATTTCATTCTGGGCCGGATCTCCCTGGACCATCACAGGAACGATTTGAAGGCAGCAGTTGGGAAATCTGCGCTGTGCTATATGGATGATATCACGCACTGCAGCACCGGTACCAGAAGTGATGACACTAATTTTTTGAGGCAGATACGGAAGGGGTTGCTTATGAACCGCATCAAAAAGGCCTTCATCTCCCAGTTTTTTTTTGAGTTGCTCAAATGCTTTTTGAAGGGCACCTGCACCTTCGGGTTCCACATGTTCAAAAATCAGTTGGTAGCTGCCCCGGGGTTCATACAGAGTTAACCGGGCCAGGCCGAAAATTTTCAACCCGTTTTCAAGGGCGAATTTCAATGACCGCTTCTGATTTTTAAACATGACACAGTTGATGACCGCCTGGGCATCCTTTAAGGAAAAATAGGAATGGCCCGATGCCGGTGCTGCATAATTGGAGATTTCGCCTGTAATCCAGACAAAGGAAAACCGATCCTCGAGAATGGTTTTTATTTCCCGGGTCAGGTGAGAAACCGTATAGATATGACCGCTTTTTGGTTGTTCCATGTCGTTTCCTGTATGCATCCATCCCTGCAAAATCAAAGATTATATTTATAGAATGATTCAGTACCAAAAGTCAACTCCGGGAAGATCCCCAGATATTGACCAAGCCCTGTGCAGGTGTCTGAGTAATACCGAAGCCAGGTAGCGGGTAGAATTGTAAAAACCCGGCAACGAATAAAGTCCGATAATATATATTATGTAAACTTTTTAGGTTTTGCCTGTTTCAGAATTCATCCGGAACCGTTGGGATACGCTGCAAAATCGATATATAACCAAATAATAATCTTGAAATCCTGGGGGTAGATGTTATATTGCCTGCAACAGAAGTAAGCCAACCCAAAATTTTCGGAGGAAAAAATGAACACTGCATCTGCCCAAACCACTACCATGATAAAGGTGAACACCTTTATCAGAAGCGTGTACAACTGGATGACCATCGGTCTGGTTCTGACCGGGTTTACATCCTATTTCGTTTCCCGCAGTCCGGTTCTGCTCCAGGCATTTCACGGCAATCCGGTCATGCCCATTGTACTTTTCATCGGCCTGATTATCATGTGCGGTTATCTTTCCGCCAGGGTACAGAAAATGCAGGCCACTACAGCCACGGGTTTATACGTGGCCCTGACAGTGGCCTACGGTCTCATTTTGACACCCATTTTTCTCATTTACACAGCCGCATCCATTGTGTCCACATTTTTTGTCTGTGCTGCCACTTTCGGAGCAGCAAGCGTTTACGGCATGGTCACCAAAAAAGACCTTACCGGCATGGCACAGTTTCTGATGATGGGACTCATCGGCCTGATCATTGCCATGGTGGTGAATATTTTCATCGGTTCCACCATGATGCAGACCATTATATCCATGATCGCCGTGCTCATTTTCACCGGCCTGACCGCCTATGACACCCAAAAACTCAAAAATATGGCCGTCACCATGCCGGACAACGCCACCGGGGCCATGGTCCGCAAGGGCGCCATCATGGGTGCATTAAGCCTGTATCTGGATTTCATGGGGCTGTTCATCCACCTGCTGCACCTGCTGGGGGTTGCGCGCGATTAACAAACAAACTGTAGTATTGTAGAAATAATAAGAGAGGGGCTGGAATGCAAAGGATTCCAGCCCCTCTCTTTTGGTAGCGGCCGTAAAACCCGGATCTCATTTTTTTTCCAGCAAATCTGAAAAACCGGTCTGTTCTATTGATAATCGGCCTTCAAATGATAATCGGCCTTCAAAAAAATCTGGCCGGGTGTATCCATGGGTCAAAACCGCAGGCAGAGCTCAGATGTTTTCCCGTATGGCCTGGCAGATCTTTTCACAACAGGCTTCTGTCACCTCTTTTTCCGGTCCTTCCACCATCACCCGCAGCAGCGGCTGGGTTCCGGAATACCGCACAAGTACCCGCCCTTTTCCCGCCAGCTGCGTTTCTACCTGTTCAATGGTTCGGGCTATGGGTGCAATCTGCGTAAAATCCGGGCGGGATGCATTCACTGTTATATTTTTCAATACCTGGGGATACACTCGCATTATTTGAGCAAGCGTTGCCAAAGATTGGCCAGTTTCTGCCATCACCGCCAGCAGCCGCAAAGATGATAATATACCGTCTCCGGTGGTGTGGTCTTCCAGAAAAATCATATGGCCGGAATCTTCTCCCCCCATGATCGCACCGGACCGCTTCATTTCTTCCAGCACCTTCCGGTCCCCTACCCCGGTTTTGACATGATCGATGCCCAGGGTTTCCAATGCTTTGCTCAACCCGATATTGCTCATTATTGTGCTTACAACAATGTTGTTTTTCAGCTGGTTTTTTGTTTTTGCATGTATGGCGCAGATAGCCAGTATCCGGTCACCAGTAATTTCATTGCCCATCTCATCCACGGCAATCATTCTATCGGCATCCCCGTCAAAGGCAATTCCCAGATCAGCTTTTCGGGACAAAACCTGTTCCTGGAGATCCCGGGTATGCTGGGAGCCACAGTCTTTGTTTATATTGAACCCGTCCGGCCCATCATGGATGAATACCGCATCAAACAACTGGTCATGAAATACAAGGTGACAGATATCACAGGCCGCCCCATTGGATGCATCCACCACCAGCTTTATCCGGGAAGATAGTTTCCTGAAAGGAAACTTGTCCAGTAAGAAATGGGCATACATTTCCAAAGCATCTGGAATAATTGATATTTTCCCTACCTTATCCCGTGGAACAATGTGGGGCTCCCGGATATTGGTTTCAATGGCATTTTCTTGTTCATCTGTGAGTTTGATGCCACCTTTCTGAAAAATTTTAATACCATTGTCATAAAACGGATTGTGGGAAGCTGAAATAACAATTCCGGCACCGACCCCTTTCAGATGAGCGGTCAGAAATGCCACCCCGGGTGTGGGTATCACCCCTGCCAGACCCACACCCACACCAGCAGATGCTGCACCTGCTGCCAGGGCCGCTTCCAGCATGTCCCCGGAAATGCGGGTATCTTTTCCGATGACCACCTGCTCCTGTCCGAGTTCTTGGGCCAGAAGTGCGGCTGCCCTGCCCGTTTTGAGGGCGGTTTCACAGGTCATGGGATGGACATTGGCCCGGCCACGGATACCGTCTGTTCCAAACAATTTTGTCATGAATAATATATCCCTGATGTGATTTTTTAAATCTTCAGCTGTTCTGATAAACTGGTTTCAATATTATGCAGCCATCCGGATCCCAATGATTTGGTTTTGGCATCAAGTTTCCGGATAACCGATATATAGTCTTTTTTGTTTTCTGCTGCCAGTACCGAGATCTGGGTGACAAAGGTCTGGCCTTGAGATGTCAGACAGTTTTGGTCCATATCTGCATCAAACTGTTTTCTGACGGCTTCCATTTTAAACAACATTCTTTCACAGGCCTTGGAGGCCCTGAGCGTATCACAAAATTTTTCCAGCTGCCTGATACGTTCCTGTATACACCCGGCCAGGGTTTTCTGGAGACCTGACACCAGTTTTTTGGACAAATCGTCTTTGACAAAAAGGGGGCGTACATGCATATACCAGGCACCTAAAGCTGTCAGGGAGGCAATATACCGGATATTGTGATTGAATATCCGTACAGTTCCGGTATGCAGCCCCGGCCGCCTGGGCAGAGAAACCGATTTTGTTCCTGCTGCCAGAATCATTCTGTCATAACGTTCCTCATCTTTGCGGACAATGGAGCCCGCCCCTGTCAGGCAGCCGAATCCGATGCGTACCGGCCCCACCAGTCCCCCCTGCCCGCCAAGAAAAATGGGATGCTGGTCAAGCATCACCCCCTGGTGGACATTGCCCATCATGGAAGCGGTGGCTTTGTCCTGGTTGGGGGTATAGTTAAAATGCACAAAAGAGGACCCCACCTCTGAATGGTCTTTGCGGCTGGTACCCCCGGCCATGAAGCAGTCACAGAAATTGATCAGACTGCCAAGGGTAACAAAAGGAAACAAAATGGTCTGTTTGAGCCCCACCGTATGGGCAGCACCAGCCTGCTCTTCGAGAATCGTACCGGACCTGACATGAGCGTTGGATCCAAATACATTATCGCCTAAAAACACCGCTTCCTGAAAATACCCGCCATTGAGCCGGACATTTTTCCCGGCCAGGCAGTTTTCCATGGTCACGGGTGCTTCATAGCCAATGGTTGTACCGGGCAGAATCAGGGTATTTTTCCCCACAATTTTGGATCCGGCGAATATGGTTACTTCATCCCCGGAGATCCTTTCCGGATCCACATCATCGGCAATATAAACCGAATCAGGGTTGGGCATGGCCACGCCTTTTGCCAGCAGCTTGTCTTTGATGGTATGGTCGTTTGGATTCATAGGACTTAGTATTAATCGCCCCGGCAGTCGGCTGTCAACAACTTATTGACCGATGTTGAAAAAAATCGTCCTGATGAAGCGATCCAGGGTATCTATAATGCAGGGCGGCAACCTCCGGGGCGGCATCCATACCGACCGGTTCAACGCGGCTTCACATGCGAGGGTCCCTCCCTGATGTATAATCTCTTTACTCTCCCTGCAAATACTGGTACAAAACTATCAGCCAACCAATGAACGTATGAATAACACCTACGTTTGAAACAGCTATGCAGAAAACTGAAATAGATCAAATCGTCATAGCAAGAAGGATGATATTTACCCATGTATGATTCAGACAGTTTTATATCGCTGCAAAACCAGGCTTCCCGGTTTGATTCGCCGGAATTTCATTTAAAACAGATGATCAAAGCCCCTGGCCGGCTGGAACAATTCTCCCTGACTGTGCCGGGTTTGTTTTTTGATTTTTCCCGCCAGCGCCTGGATCAAAAGATAAAAAATAGTCTTGTGACCCTTGCCCGGAAAAGCGGAGCAAAAAAAATGTTTTCCCGGATGGTCCTGGGAGACAAGGTGAATACAACAGAAAACCGGGCAGCACTGCATACTGCTGCCCGGGCTCTTGTTGATACCAACCTGGTGCCCGAAGATACGGGTATCATGAACGATATTAAAAAAGTCACCCGGGCCATAGATATTTTTTCTGCAAAAATCCGACAAGGCAGCCTAACAGGCACACGGAAAAAGCCCTTTACCGATGTTGTGGTGGTGGGTATCGGCGGGTCTTATCTGGGGTGTGAATTTGTGTATGAAGCATTGAAGTCATGCCATACACCCAAGATAGCTCTGCATTTTCTGTCCAATGTGGATATTGACAATTTTGCACAGGTCACAGCAGATATCAATCCAGACACCTGTTTATGGATCATTGTATCCAAATCCTATACCACCACGGAGACCCTGGCCAATCTGGCCCAGGCCAAGGCCTATCTGGAACGTAACAACCTGCTGCCCCGGGATCATTTGGTGACCATTACTGCCAAGGGAAGTCCCGGTGATGACCCGTCCAACCCGGTGCTGGAAAGTTTTGACATGTTTGATTTCATCGGGGGCCGGTATTCGGTTTCATCTGCCGTCGGCGGGGTGCCATTGGCGCTGGCTTTTGGATTTGATGTGTTTGAACGGTTTTTAAAAGGGTGCCACACCATGGACAGCCATGCGCTTTGTGCGGCCGAATCTGAGAATATTCCTCTCATGGCAGCCCTCATCAGCATATGGAATACCAGGATTCTTGGCTACACTGCACAGGCCATTATCCCCTATTCCAGCGCCCTTTCAAAGCTGGCACCCCATGTTCAGCAATTGTATATGGAAAGCCTTGGCAAGGGGGTGGACAGCAATGGAATCCCCTTGCTCCGGCCTGCCGGCAGCATTGTTTTCGGAGAGCCCGGCACCAATGCCCAGCACTCCTTTTTTCAGCTTGCCCACCAGGGGCCTGCCTTTCCTGTGGAATTCATCGGGGTGCTTGCACCTGGATATGCAGGGGAGCAGGTCACATCCAAAGGGGTTTTCAACCACCAGGAATTGTGGGCGAACCTCATTGCCCAGACCCTGGCCCTGGCGGAAGGTATGGACCATGAGGTGCCTGCCAGGGCCTTTACTGGAAACCGGCCCTCCTCTTTGCTGGTTGTAAAAGACCTTTCACCGGAAAGCATCGGTATGCTGCTGTCATTCTATGAGGCCAGGACCGTGTTTGAAGGGTTTATTCTGGGCATCAATCCCTTTGACCAGTTCGGGGTTGAGCTTGGAAAAGTGCTGGCATCCGGCATCAGAAAGGAAATGGCCGAAAAAAACCAGAATCCTGACCACAGCATAACCCACTTGGATACTACAGCAGCATTCTATATCAGGTCCCTGTTTGCCGGCAAAATCGGTTAAAAAAACCGAAAAATCGAAGCCCCCCAGGTCAGGCCCGCACCCAGTGCCACAAAAAGCACCGTATCTCCGGGTTTTCCCACCCGTTCCTGGGCCATGGCTTCGTGCAGGGCCAGAGGAATGCTGGCTGCCGTGGTGTTGCCGTATTTTTCAATGTTATGAAATATTTTGGATTCATCCAGTTTCATGAACTGGCCAAATGCCTGGTTGATCCGTTTGTTGGCCTGGTGAGGAACCACCAGATCAATTTCATCCAGGCTGATGTCTGCTTTTTTCAAGGCTTCATTGGTCACCCTGGGCAGCATCCGCACCGCTTTTTTGAAGATGGCGGGACCGTCCATCACTGGATAATACCGCGGATCATCTGTTGCAACACCAGAAGGCAGCCGCCGGGGAAGCCTTGAAGCCGGCAGCTCCGTCATCAGAGAGTCGGCATGGTTACCATCGGCATGCAGGGCGGATGCCAAAAGCCCTACTTTTTCATCGTTCTCAATGCCTTCAAGACAGACAGCCGCAGCCCCATCCCCGAAAATAACCGTCACATCCCGTCCCCTGGTGGATTTATCCAGCCCTGAAGAATGTACTTCTCCTCCCACCAGCAGCACCCGGTTGGCAAGGCCGGATTTGATGTAGGCATCTGCTGTGGCAAGGCCATATAAAAAACCGGTGCACTGCTGGCGGATATCGAGTGCCGGTGTTTTGTCCAGGCCCAGTTTGGCTGCCATCAGGCACCCTGAACCCGGAAACATAATGTCCGGACTTAAGGTAGCAAAGATGATAAAATCAACATCTTCGGAAGACCATCCAGCATCTGCCAAAGCCATTTTTGCTGCTTCTGCCCCAAGATCGGAAGCACCGCATTCTTCATTTATCCAGTATCGCTGTTTAATGCCTGTGCGCTGACGGATCCATTCATCAGAGGTGTCCATGATTTTTTCAAGATCATGGTTGGTCACCACATTGGGGGGGACAAACATGCCTGTGCTGCGTATGGTTGTTTTCTTCATTGAAAAATCCTTCTTGTTTATCTATAGTGGATATTATTCCATCCATATTGATTGGTAACAATCAAATACAATGATTCACAGGCCTTATAATATTTATTCATGGGTAAAGCAAGTTGCCGGTGACCAACCTTTTTTTTGTTTTTGTTTTTTTTACTTGCATGTCTGAATCCATATATTATATGGACTAATTGTTTATATGAACCAATCCTTTTTTTATTAAGGCATACAAAAATGGCAGACCCCAAACGTTTGTTAATTGTAGACGACAATGAAGATATTTTATCCACCTTTTCTGAATTCTTCAATTCCATGGGATATAACGTCAAAACAGCTGTGGATGGGTTTGCCGCATTGAAACTGCTCAGGGAAAAAACCCACGATTTTGATTGTTTGATTACAGATCTTGTCATGCCCAACATCAGCGGTGTAGGGTTGATTTCCATCGTGAAAAAAGAATACCCTGATCTCAAAATTATTGCCATGACCGGGTACGGTGACCAACCCGGGGCTCTTGCGTCTGAAGCCCGGGCAGATGTGGTGCTTTTCAAACCGGTTGACCTGTTCAAAATTGAAGAAAAAATCATCGCGCTTCTGGATGAAAGCAACCTTAAAAAACAAGAGTAATTGTATTATGACCACTCCTCTTATCGGCGTCAGCAAGTCCTTACTCAAAATAAAGGAATTAATCAGCCATGTGGCCAATACCTGTTTGAATGTTCTGATAACAGGTGAAACCGGTGTGGGCAAAGAGGTGGTGGCACAAAATCTGTATGGAGAATCCCCCAGAACCGAACATAATTTTGTCAAAATAAATTGTGCCGCTTTGCCTGAAACCCTTTTGGAAAGTGAGTTGTACGGATATGAAAAAGGGGCATTCACCGGTGCCCACAAAAAAAGACCAGGGAAATTTCAGTCCGCCCACAAAGGGGTGCTGTTTTTGGATGAGATCGGTGATATGCCCTTGTCCCTTCAGTCCAAGATGCTCCATGTGCTCCAGAGCGGTGAATTTTCTCCTCTGGGATCGGATCAGGATTTTAAAACTGATGTCTGGGTAATTGCCGCTACAAACCATGATCTGGAAAAACGCATCAAACAAAAACAATTCAGAGAAGATCTCTTTTACCGCCTTAATATCATCAAAATTGATATCCCCCCTCTTCGGGAACGTACAGAAGATATACCGCCTTTGGTTGAATATTATTTCAGGCTTTACAAATCAGAATACCCCAACAATCCGGGCAGCAAGCCTGATGCGGATACCATGGCCCGGCTGTGCAATTATCCATGGCCCGGCAATGTGCGCCAATTGCAAAATTGCATTAAAAAACAGATGGTCATCAATTCCTGGGATAAAATATTTGACGAGATGCCGGCAGAGGAATCCCATGCCGTTGTGCCCGATATTACTGCCCATGATTCAGTCAAAAAGGGCAAAACAAAAAACGTGCACCCGGATTTTGCCAATGACCGGGTCAATCTCATATCAGAATTCGTGGACCTGTCCACCAGCTCTGAAAAATTATTTCAAGAGATCTCCTTGAAAAAAATCAAGAAAAAAGCCTCTGACCGGGTGGAAAAAGATGTGATCGCCTTTGTTCTGGAAAAGGTGGGATGGAACCGGTCCAGGGCTGCCAAAATTCTCAAGGTCAGTTATAAAACCCTTCTGTACAAGATGAGTGAATTTGACATCAATCCGCCCAGCAAATAATCATGAAAAACAAAAATTCTTGCATGCCCAGGCATATTATTTCTTTACTTCGTTCCTGATTTTACATATAGAGTTATTTTATGTTTCACCCTTTGGTTCATTGTATCCTGGCCTTATTTTTGGCACAATGAGCCGTACCTGTATTTTTTAACGCAAAATCGGGATTAAAAATTTTGGTTTTCCCCATTTTTTCATATGGGATGATCAAAAAGCATGTTAATCGAATTTTTCAAAGGAGGGAGTATGCGAAAGATTGCTGTACTAACGGTCGTAGCAATGGCATTGGCCATGGTATTGTCACCCCTGGCCTTCAGTGCCAGAAAAACCATTATCAAAATCGGTATCAATGCCCCGCTGACAGGAGATATCCCCAAGGTGGGAGAAGGCACCAAGTATGCTGCCCAAATGTGGCTGGAGGACATTGAAAAAGCCGGAGGCCTGGAAGTGGGCGGCCAGAAATACGAAGTGGAACTGGTCATTGAAGATAATGAGTCCAAGGCGGAATCCGCAGTTAAAGCCAATACCAAGATGATCACCCAGGATGATGTGCTGGCCATTATCGGTCCCCAGTCTTCCAAACAGGCAGTGCCTGCAGGAGAAGTGGCCAATAAATACAAAACCGTCATGATCAGTCCCTGGTCCACCAACCCCAACACCACCCTGGACCGGCCCTATGTTTTCAGGGGCTGTTTTCTGGATCCCTTCCAGGGACCGGTTGTGGCCAACTTTATCACCGATGAATTCGGATTTACCAAAGCCGCTGTTCTCTATGATGTGGCATCCGACTATCCCAAGGGACTGGCCGAAGTATTCAAACAGGCCTGGGAAGAAAAACACGGAGCCGGCAGTGTGGTAGCCTATGAAAGCTTCACCACCAAGGACACCGATTTTTCCTCCCAGCTTACAAAAATTGTGAAATCCGGTGCCCAGGTGCTGTTCACCCCCCAGTATTACAATGAAGTGCCTCTGATTGTCAGCCAGGCCAAAAATCTGGGCTGGGATGGCCCCATTGTAGGATCCGATTCCTGGGGATCGGCTGAAACGGTTGAACTGTGCGGTGAAGCATGCTACGGCCTGTTTTTTTCCTCCCACTATGCAGCTGCCGGCGCCAAAGGCGCAACCAAAGCCTTTATTGACCGGTATGAAAACACCTATGGGTATATTCCCGATGACGTGGCTGCTCTTACCTGGGATGCGCTGCGCCTTGCCCAGCAGGCCATCCAGGATGCCGGCAAACTCACCGGCCGCATAGAAAAAGACAGGGAAGCGGTCAGGGATGCCCTGGCCCAGATAAAGGATTTTGACGGTATCACCGGTAAAATGACCTTTACCGAAGAAGGGGACCCCATCAAATGTGCGGTCATCGTTAAAATAAACAACCAGGGAGAATATGAATTCTACGGCTCCAGCTGCCCCTGATCCACCAAAGTCCCTGACCATTTAACTGTATCATACTGCTGCAGGACCTTTTTTGGGCCTGCAGCAGTTGTCCAACCCAACAGGAGTCGGTGAATGGAACCCCTGATAGAATCCTTTAATTATATCCTGCAAAACATTATCAATGCCCTGCAGCGGGGCAGCTTCTACGCCGTAATTTCCATCGGATATTCCATGGTGTACGGGGTGTTGATGCTGTTCAACTTTGCCCATGGCGATATCTTCATGGTGGGCACCTATATCGGATTCGGTATTGCCACCGTGTTTCTGGCGGTCTTAACCGGTCTGGTACCCCCGCCGGTGATTTTTCTTGCCACCGTGGTGGTGACCATGTTCCTGGCATCCTGGATCGGCGTGTTTGTGGAAGTGGCCGGATACCGTCCTTTGCGCCAGGCCCCCCGGGCATCGGCTGCCATCACCGGTCTGATGATCGGCATTATTTTTGAAACCGGCATTTTGATCATGCTGGGTGCCAAGCGGTTGAGCTTTCCGCCGTTGATGGAAACAGTGAATTATCATATCGGGGGCATCTATATCACCAATGTCAAGGCCATGATCATCATTATCTCTCTGCTGCTCATGCTCGCGCTGCATGCCTTTATCCAGAAAACCAAATGGGGCATGGCCATGCGGGCCATGTCCTATGATTTTCTGGCGGTGCCCCTCATGGGGGTTTCCATCAATATCATCGCACCCTTGACCTTTGCCGTAGGAGCAGGACTGGCAGCCGTGGCCGGGATTCTCTACGGCCAGGCATACCCTATCTTAGATCCCTACATGGGGGTGCTGCTGGGGTGGAAAGCATTTGTGGCAGCGATTTTAGGCGGCCGTGGTTCCATCAAGGGGGCTGCTTTGGCCGGTTATCTTCTGGGGTTCATTGAAATCTTTGTGGCCACGGTCTTTCCCTCCACCCTGCGGGACTTCATTGCTTATTCCATTATACTGATCATCCTGACCTTCAGGCCCAGGGGATTTTTTGGAATGGAACACAGCACCAAGCTCCGCCTTTAAATTCTTGACCAACACTCACAGGAACGTCAAATGGGAATTTTACAAAAATTCAAACAAATGTTTTCAACAGTACCCATGCTGGGCTGGTTTCTGGGTATCTTCACGGCGGTGCTGATTGAATATTTCTGGGGGTATGACTATATCTCCTATTACCTGGGTCTGCCCAAGATACCGGTGCTTTTCGGGGCGTTGATCATGCTCAAGGAACCGGTGATGATACCCGGTGCCCTTGCCTATGACCTGGTTGTATACGTTATTCCGGTACTGGCGGTGGCAAAGCTTTCCTGTTTTATCACCAATCCCGGGGCCGCACTGCTGGAAAAACTGCCGTTATGGCTTTCCGCTGTTATCCACCTGGTCTGTTTTTATGGCATTCTCCATTTGTGGGCCGGTATTAACGACTACCGGGTCCTGGTGGTCAAACTCACCCTTGTTTCCATCATCCTCACGGTGAGTATCAATGTTATCAACGGGTACCAGGGGGAATTTTCCTGCTCCCATCCCGGGTTCATGGCTTTAGGGGCGTATGTGTCTTCCATTCTTACCCTGATACTGTTCACCAATGACAAAATTTTCGGCACCGCCCTGCTGCCGCCGGCCCTGGGTCCCTATCTTTTTCCGCTGGTGCTGGTGGCAGGGGGAGCTGCTGCAGCCATCGGTTCACTGGCCGTGGCCATTCCCTCTTTTCGCACCAGGGGTGATTACCTGGCCATTATTTCCCTGGCATTCATGTTTATTGTCAAGTCTGCGGTTGAAAACCTGAACTTCATCGGTGGTGCCAGGGGTATGGGCGGACAGCCGGATCTTGCCCCTCTGCCGGTGATTTTTATCTGGACCCTGCTGTGCATCTGGGTCATCCACAACTTTGTCACCTCGATTCTGGGCAAGGCATTGAACACGGTCAGAGATGATGAAGCTGCTGCTGAGTCCATGACGGTTAAAACCCGTAAAACCAAAATGACCGCTTTCATGTTCGGTGCTTTCTGGGCCGGTATTGCCGGCGGGCTGTTCGCCCATGTCCTCACCTATATCAATCCGGGTATGTTCAGCATCAACCGCCTGGCTGAAATTCTGGCCATGGTCTACTTCGGCGGCCTCAATTCCATTGTGGGCTCCATAGTAGGCGCGGTGAGTATCAATGTACTGGGTGAAGCCCTGCGGCCCCTGGAACTGTTCAAATGGATCATCATTCCATTGATTTTGATCTTTGTCATGATATTTCGGCCCTATGGATTGATATCTTTTACGGAGATCAATACAAAAAAACTGCTGCAAGCAAAACACAAACGCCAACAAGGAGTGTCCCCATGACCGCACTGCTGCATGTGAAAAACATGACCCACTTTTTCGGTGGACTGCGGGCTGTTCATAACTATAACCTGACCATTAAACCCAGGCAGATTTTTGGTCTCATCGGCCCCAACGGTGCCGGCAAAACCACAGTTTTCAACCTGATTACCGGGGTGTACACCCCTTCTGAAGGGGAAATCCTTCTGGAGAATCAAAATATCAAAGGCCTTGAAACCAATGAAATTGCTGCCAGGGGCCTGGGCAGAACATTTCAGAACCTTGCATTGTGGCGCCATATGAATGTGGTGGACCACATCCGCATGGCCCATTACGCACAGCTGGATTATGGATTGTTCGGTGCGTTTTTCAACACCAGGGCCTGCCGGGACCAGGAAAACCAGGTCAGGGAAAATTCCCATCGTCTCATGCAGCTGTTTGATATTGAAAAATATGCCGACGATCTTGTGACAAGCCTCCCCTATGGGGCCCAGCGCCGGGTGGAAATGGCCCGAGCCATGGCCACCAATCCCAAAGTGCTTTTTTTAGATGAACCCACTGCCGGCATGACACCGGATGAACTGGTGAAAATGATCCGCATTATCCGCCAGGTGCACCAGGATTTCAACGTGGCGATTTTTCTGATTGAACACCGGATGAAGTTTGTCATGGAACTGTGTGAACAGATCCAGACCCTGGTATTCGGAGAGGTGATCGCCCAAGGCCCTCCTGAAGAGATCCAGAACAATCCCCAAGTGATAGAAGCCTATCTGGGCAAGGAGGATATGACCTGATGCAGCTGAACATTCAAAACCTGAACGTATCCTACGGCAATATCAAGGCCCTTCACGGTATCAGTTTTTCCGTGGCAGCCGGAGAGATTCTCACCATCATAGGTGCCAATGGTGCCGGCAAAAGCACCACCCTGCGGGCCATCTCCCGAATGATCCCCTGTGAGCCCGGATCTGTGATGGATTTCAACGGTCAGAATATTATGAAATACTCCGCCGACAAGGTGGTCTCTAAACTGGGCATTTCCCATGTGCCCGAAGGCCGCAGGATATTCGGCAACCTCACGGTGACTGAAAATCTCATCTTGGCCTGTTTTGCCCGAAAAGACAAAGATCAGATCGACATTGATAAAAAATGGGTGTTCGATCTGTTTCCCCGGCTGGAAGAACGCAGGCACCAGCTGGCCGGAACCCTGTCCGGCGGAGAACAGCAGATGCTTGCCGTGGGCAGAGGATATATGTCCGGCCACCAGATGATGCTTTTGGATGAACCTTCCATGGGGTTGGCACCGATCCTCATGCTGGACATGTTTGACGCCTTAAAGGAAATTAACAAACTGGGCACCACCATTCTGCTCGTGGAACAGAATGCAAGGCTGGCCCTGAAATTCGCCCAGCGGGGATATGTCATTGAGAACGGCTCCCTGGTACTGGAAGGTCCAACCCATGAACTGCTGGACAACCCGGAAGTGAAAAAAGCCTATCTTGGGGCATGATTCGTCCGTATCTCCGGGGTATCCTGCCATGGTTCTATGCAGGATGGTTTTATGTCTCTCTGTAAAAAAACAGACACACCCCGGATCATACGGTAACAGATGCGGTCGAAAAATTCATTTTCTACGCGTGCACCGGCATGCCAACAGCTTTGGATGACACCTCTCCCATGATTTCTGCAAGGGTGGGATGGGCATGGATGGTATGAGCGATATCTTTTACCGTCAATCCTTTTGCAATGGCCAGGGTGGCTTCGGCAATCAGATCCGTGGCATGGGGACCGATGATATGCACCCCCAGTACCCGGCCCGTGTTTTTTTCCACGATCATTTTGGCTTCTCCGGCAATTTCGTCAATGGCGTGGGCCTTGCCCAATACCCGGAAATTCACTGATGCAGTGTCAATGTCCAGGCCTTTTTGCAGGGCCTCCTCTTCGCTTACTCCCACAGTACCGATTTCCGGCATGGTGAAAATGGCCCCGGGAACGGCATCATAGACCATGGTTTCATCCTGTCCCATGGCATTTGCCGCTGCCACCAGGCCTTCATGGGAGGCCACATGGGCCAGCATCACCCTGGCAGGTCCCAGGATATCCCCGATGGCGTACACATGTTCAACAGCGGTTTCCATGCGGTCATTGACAGGGATCCATCCCGGTACCGGGGTGTCAAGACCTATGGTTTCCAGGCCCAGGTTGGATGACAGCGGGATACGGCCGATGCACACCGCCATGAGATCCGATGACAGGGTATCGGTTTTTGGTTCTTTGGCTTTAGGATTGTCGGTGAACGGACTTTTGGCCAGGGTAATGGTGCACCCTTTGCCGGATGTGTCACAGGCTGTGACCACCGTGTCGCAAAGCACGGTAATTTTCTGTTTTTTCATTTCCCGCAGCAGCAGCTTGGATATGGAGGTATCCACCGATGGGAGGGGCAACGGTCTGGACAGAGCCTCCACTACGGTCACCTTTGTGCCGAGAGCTGCAAAAATACAGGCGAATTCACAACCGATCACCCCTCCCCCTACAATGGTAAGCGATTCAGGAATATGGCCCAGCATCAGGATATCATTGGAAGACAGAATTTTTTTGCCGTCAAAGGCAAAATCAGCCACATTCATGGGTGTGGTGCCGGTGGCGATGATGAGTTTGTCCCAGATCAGAGATTTGGTACTGCCATCCCCGGCTGTGACCTGGACGGATCCATTGCCTGTGACCCGGCCGGTTCCGTTCTCAACACGGACACCCCGGTTTTTGAGCAGTCCTGCAATGCCCGCGCGCTGGGATTCCAGAATTTTTTCTTTTCTGGTCATAAGTGCTGCCATATCCGGCAGCACCGGCCCATCCACATGAATGCCAAAATCCTTCGCCCTTTGGCATTTATACAGAATATCTGCCGTGTTTTTCATAATTTTGGAAGGAATACACCCCCAGTTCAGGCAGGTTCCCCCTAAATTTTCTTTTTCAATAACCGTGACATCCGCCCCTAATGATGCGGCCCGCAATGCTGCCACATATCCGCCCGGTCCCCCGCCGATAACCATAATTTTTTGCGCCATCACACTCTCCCTGGGATATAGCTATTTTTTTGCGATTTTTTTCCTGTCATATAAGGAAATTATTATTTTTTTACATTTATATTACCATTTTCATACATTTTTCAAAATGTAATTGACATTATCATTATACTGGTCTAAATATCAAGATAATTAAAATAAATTTATGTTTTCATCATTTCGTCAGCATAAAAAGAGGCAGAATGAAAATCGACAAGACCAATATTGATATCATCAGAGAGCTCAAAGACGGTAAAAAATCATTTAAAAAAATAGCGGACAAACTTCAGATAACGGAAAATACCGTTCGATCCCGGGTGAACAAGCTCCAGGAAGAAGGGGTTCTGGAAATTTGCGGTCTGGTGGATCCTGCCACCCTGCCCGGCCACCGGGTGGTGATCATCGGTATCAAGCTGTCCGAGATGAACCTGGTGGAAAAAGGCGCGGAAATCAGCCGGCTCAAAGGGGTTATTTCCACCAGTGTGGTCACGGGAAGATTTGACCTGCTGGTTCTGGTCCTGTTCAAAAAAGGATTCGGCCTCCTGGAATTTTACACGGAAGAAATTTCCAAGATTGAAGGGGTACGATCGGTGGAGACCTTTGTTGTGTATAAATCATACAATTTAAAAGTGCCCTATATTTTTTAATCCATGGGCAATGAGCACCAATAATTTTTTTAACGCCACAATATATATAAAGGTAGTTGCTATGAATACCAGCTTAAAAACCACACCATTGCATAAGTGGCACCTTGATGCCAATGCCAACATGGCTGATTTCGGGGGATATGACATGCCGCTGTGGTATGACACCGGGGTCAAAAACGAACACCTGGCTGTATTGCAGTCAGCCGGAATCTTTGACACCAGCCACATGGCCTGTATCAGCGTGGAAGGGAAAGATGCTTTTTCTGTCCTCAACTTCTGCTTTACACGGGATTTAACTTCCCTGGTGGAAGGCCGGTGCATTTATGGTGCTTTTTTAGATGAAAAAGGCCATTGCCTGGATGATGCCATTGTGTACAAATTTGGTGATACCGATTTCATGGTCTGCGTCAATGCCGGCATGGGCGGACCCGTTGCCCGTCATCTTAACACCCATAAAAAACACTGGGATGCCGTTATTGCAGATCTGTCTGGAAAAATCGCCAAAATGGATATCCAGGGGATCAATGCGGCCCGGATCCTGTCCAACGTGATCCAGTCTTCTGACAAGGTTTTTGACCGGATGCCCTATTTTTCCTTTAAAGGCCATTTTGATCCCAAAAATCACGGTGCCAATGTGGTAAAACTCAATGACAGCACCCCGGTGCTGTTGTCAAGATCCGGATATACAGGAGAGTTTGGATTTGAAATTTTCCTTGCCCCCGATGCCATTGTGTCATTGTGGCAGGATGTGCTTGCAGCAGGAGAATCTTATGGCATCAACGCCTGCGGTCTGGGTGCCAGGGATTCTCTGCGGGCCGGTGCCTGCCTGCCTTTGTCCCACCAGGATATCGGCCATTATAAGTTCATGAACCATCCCTGGGATTTTGCTTTGCCCTATACGCAGGACAAATCCGGCTTTACCAAAGACTTTCTCGGAGCGGATGCCCTGGTTTCTGAAGATGGTGATGTGTTTGTGTTCCCTTTTGCAGGGGACAGTCTGCGAAAAGTGGCTGCCGGCGAGGACACTGGTGTATTTGACCAGAACCAGGAACAGATCGGGCATGTGCTTACCTGTGCCACAGATATGGGTATCACCTGGCATGACAATAAAATTGTCAGCATCGCCACCCCTAACCTTCCTGACAATATAAAAATCAAAGGCATTGCCTGCGGCTTTGTCATGGTCTCAAAACCGCTGGAACCAGGAACTCCTCTGACCCTCAAAGAAGGCAAGCGATCCATTCATGTGACCATTGTGCAGGACATCCGGCCGGACAGAACCGCAAGAAAAAAAATGAGTCATTTTATCTAAACCAAAAGGAGGCTGTTATGAAAGAGATCAATGATCTGAATTTACCTGAAGATGTAAAATACACCAAAGACCATGAATGGGCAAAGTTTGAAAAAGATACCGTCACCATCGGCATCAACGATTATGCCCAGGATCAGTTGGGGGAAATCGTGTTTGTGGAACTGCCGGAAGTGGGGGATGCGTTTTCAGCAGAAGATGAATTCGGATCTGTGGAATCGGTAAAAGCAGTATCTGAAATGTACATGCCCATCTCAGGAGAAGTGGTTGCAGTCAATGAAAACCTGGAAGACGCCCCTGAGCTTGTGAATGAAGACTGCTACCAGGGCGGATGGATCATCAAGATAAAACCGTCCGATCCGACTGAAATGGACGGTCTGATGGACAAAACAGCATACCTTGAGATGTTGAAAGGATAAGACCCATGCGTTATTTGCCACACACACAGGAAGACATCAAAGAGATGCTGGCTGTAACAGGCTGCACCTCTTTGGATGATCTTTTTGACACCATACCCGATGCCGTGAAAACAAAACACGGTCTGAACCTGCCGGATCCTCTGAGCGAGTGGGATCTCAATGAACACATGGAAAAACTGGCCTCAAAAAATATTGCCTGCAAGGGATATACCTGTTTTATCGGGGCCGGCAGTTATGACCACCACATCCCTTCCATCATCCCCTACCTGGCATCCAGATCGGAGTTTGCCACCGCCTATACCCCGTACCAGCCCGAGGTGAGCCAGGGCACGCTCCAGGGTATTTATGAATTTCAGACCATGGTCACAGATTTGCTGGGCATGGACATTGCCACCGCTTCCCATTATGACGGCGGCACAGCCCTGGCTGAATGCGCCCTCATAGCTCTGCGCAAAAACAAAAACGCCGACAAAATAGCCGTGTCTGATCTGGTGCACCCCAGCCACCGGCAGATCATAGACACCTATCTGAAACCCACCGGCTATAAGATGGTATTGATACCCCATACTGCAGAAGGTGTCACCGACATCACCGCATTGGAATCCATGGAGGGTATTGCCGGTGTGGCGGTCCAGTCCCCGAATTTTTTCGGGCACATTGAAGACCTGGGCGCTTTCAAAAAAATTGTAGATGCCAAAAAACTATTGTTCATCACCTCTTTTACCGAAGCGCTGTCCTGGGGAATGTTGAAAAATCCGGGATCTTTCGGGGTCGACCTTGTGGCCGGCGAAGGCCAGAGCCTTGGGATTGCCAAGACATTCGGCGGTCCGGGCTTAGGATTGCTGGCAGGCACATCCAAACTCATGCGGGATCTGCCCGGCCGGCTGGTGGGACGGACAAAAGACACAAACGGGGAGGACGGGTATGTGCTGACCCTGTCTACCAGAGAACAGCATATCCGCAGAGAAAAAGCCTCATCCAACATCTGCTCCAACAACGGCCTCAATGCCATGACAGCCGCCATGTATCTTTCCACCATCGGCAAGATCGGCATCCGGGAGATCGCACAGCTCAACCATGATAAAGCCGTGTACCTGAAATCCGTGCTGACCGCTGCCGGTTTTAAACCGGTCTTTGACCAGCCGTTTTTCAATGAATTTGTCATGAAAGTGCCCAAAGGGTTCCAGGAAAAACGTGCTGAACTGATCAACAACCATTGCGTGTTTGCCGGGCTGGATCTGGAACCGTACTATCCCCAACTCACAGACCATTATCTGTTCTGCGCAACGGAAAAAGTGTCCAGACAGCAGATGGATCAACTGGCAAAGGAGGTGGCATAATGACCCGTCAGCCAGGAACCAAAGGACTGATTTTCAATGAACCCAATGTGTGGGACAAAAGCCGGGAAGGCCGGTGCGCCATTTCCCTGCCCAAAGCAGACGTGGACAGAGTACCCCTTGAACCTGCCCTGACCGGGGATACCCCTGATTTGCCCCAGCTGTCCGAGCTGGATGTGGTCCGGCATTACACCCGCTTGTCCCAGTGGAATTTCGGAGTGGACTCAGGCATGTATCCGTTGGGATCATGCACCATGAAATACAACCCCAAAACCAATGAGGTACAGGCGGCCCGCCAGGGATTTGCCGGGGCCCATCCCCTGGCAGGTGAAGCTTTCTCCCAGGGGGCTTTGCAGCTCATGTACGACCTGGAAAAATACCTGGCCGAGATCACCGGCTTTGCCGGGATGACCCTGCAGCCGGCAGCCGGGGCACACGGAGAGCTGGCAGGCATGCTCATCATCCATGCCTATCATGCAAAACAGGGCAGACAGCGCTCCAAGATCATTATTCCGGATACGGCCCACGGCACCAACCCCGCATCCGCCACCCTGTGCGGATACAAGAGCGTGAATCTTGCATCCGGAAAAAAAGGTGTTCTGGAGCCCGAGGCTGTGGCAGCGGTCATGGATGAAGACACTGCCGGCATCATGATCACCAACCCCAACACCCTGGGGCTGTTCGAGCGGAACATCAAAGAGATCTGTGACATTGTCCATGCCAAAGGCGGCCTGGTCTATGGGGACGGGGCCAACATGAATGCCATCATGGGAATTGTCAAACCCGGCAAAGTGGGCATTGATGTGCTCCATCTCAACCTGCACAAGACCTTTTCCACCCCCCATGGCGGCGGCGGTCCCGGATCAGGGCCTGTCGGGGTGGTTGAAAAACTCATCCCGTTTCTGCCCATACCCAGGATAGAAAAAGATTTGGATACCTTCAGATTCGTTACAGAATGTCCAGACAGCATCGGACGGCTCCACACTTTTTACGGCCATTTTGGGGTGATGATCAAGGCCTATGCCTATATCCTGTCCATGGGGGCCAAAGGGCTGCTGGATGTATCCCGCCTGGCGGTACTCAATGCCAATTACATCAAAGAAAGCCTCAAAGGCACACTCAATCTGCCCTATGACATGCCCTGCATGCATGAATGTGTGTTCAATGATGCCCATCAGAAAAAACACCATATCACCACCATGGATATGGCCAAACGGCTTCTGGATTACGGATTCCATCCCCCCACGGTGTATTTTCCCCTGGTGGTGGAAGGAGCCTTCATGGTGGAACCTACGGAAACCGAATCCAAAGAAGACATTGACCAGTTCATCCAAGCGGTGAAAGCCATTGCCAAAGAAGCCGAAACCACGCCTGAAAAACTCACACAGGCACCAGTGCTTCCCAAGGTGGGCCGTCTAGACGAGGTGGCAGCTGCCAGAAAGCCATGCCTGAGAGGATAGCAAAAGACAAACGCGTTTGTGTATTCCAGGACTTGAACGTCCTGGAATACCGGCGTGCTTTGGCGCTTCAGGTTGACGCGCGCAATGCCAAGATCCGGGACCGCTCTTTGCCGGATCATTTGTTTTTTGTGCAGCATCCGTCTGTGTTCACCTTCGGCAAAAACGGGGGCCAAGAAAACCTGATCGTTTCTGAAACGTTTTTGAACACCCGGGGGGTTGAAACGGTTGCGACAGACAGAGGCGGCAACATCACCTATCATGGGTTGGGCCAGGCAGTGCTGTATCCTGTGATCGATCTGGAGCAGGCATGCATCGGGGTGGCGGATTTCGTGTTCGGCCTGGAGGAAATCATGGGTCGGACAGCCGGGGATTTCGGGGTACAGATCATTCGGGATCCTAAAAACCACGGCATGTGGAAAGGGGTAAAAAAAATCGGATCCGTGGGCTTGTCCATCCGCCGCGGAATCACCACCCACGGACTGGCTCTGAATGTTTCATTGGATTTGACCCCGTTTTCCTGGATCAATCCCTGCGGCATGTCGGGCATATCCATGACCTCTTTGGAACAGGCATTGGAGGAAGCCGGAGAAAAAAATACCAGTATTTCAATGGATGCGGTGCAAGACAAACTGGTCACATATTTTTGTGCCTGGTTCAATTTCGATATACAAAAGGAAGCGATTCATGTGTAAGACCAAATCCAGGCAAGGCAAACCTGCCTGGCTGAAAAAACATCTGCCCCGGGGCGGAGAATATACAAAGGTGACCCGGCTGCTGGCCGGTGCAAAGCTGCATACCGTCTGCCAGGAAGCCAACTGCCCCAATATGTTTGAATGTTTTTCCAAAGATACCGCCACCTTCATGATACTGGGGGACCAGTGCACCCGGCACTGCCGGTTCTGCAATATCACATCCCGCCCTCCTTTGGCAGTGGATCCGCAGGAGCCTGCCCGGGTAGCTCAGGCTGTCCTGGAATTAGGGCTGCAATACGTGGTGGTGACCTCTGTGACCAGAGATGATCTGCCTGACGGCGGGTCCGCCCATTTTGCCACAGTTATCAAGGCCCTCCGGGAAATGGGAAATCGCACCAGACAGACCATCCGGGTGGAAGTGCTGATACCGGATTTCAAAGGGGATATGGCTGCTTTGAAATCCGTGGTGGATGCACAGCCGGATGTCATCAACCACAATATAGAAACCGCGGCAGCCCTGTATCCCCGGGTCCGGCCCGAAGCCGTTTACCAGCGGTCTTTGGATCTTATTAAACAGGTAAAGCAACTGGATCCGTGTATGCCGGCCAAATCAGGCATCATGGTGGGACTGGGAGAAACCGGCGATCAGCTGGAACAGACCATGCAGGACCTCTTTGATCATGGCTGCGATATGTTGACCATCGGTCAGTATCTGCAACCGACACGGGAACATTTGCAGGTACAAACATATTATCCGCCCCAAGCCTTTGATGCATTAAAGCAGCATGCCCAAAAAATCGGATTTAAAAAAGTGGCTGCCGGCCCGTTTGTGAGAAGTTCCTACAAGGCGGAAGAATTGTTCCAATAAGCAGCCATCTCGACAGAATCAACCTCATAAATGAATACACCACCACGTCCATGCGATTGCCTGTCATTTATGCGATCACACATTTTTCCTTCATGGTCCCGGCTGTGGCGATTTCAATGAATGACGCTCCGTGGCTGGGTCCGAAACTACCGGCCAGTACAATGATCAAAGAATCATCCGCCAGTTTTTTTTCATCCAGTAACCGGCAGATGGATATTTTCAAGGTTTCCATGGAACCGGCATTCATGGGAATATAATCAGCAGACACCCCAAAGGATAACGAAAGCTGCCGCATCACCTTTTTGTCATATACCTGTGCATAAATGGGGTTGTCTCCCCGGTAGGCAGCCAGGGCCAGGATGGTGTCCCCTGTCAGAGAATCCGCCACAATGGCTTTGGTGTTCAACCGCAGGGCCGCCTTGACTGCCGCTTTGGCCAGATAGGCGGTGATCTTTTTTTCCGATGTATAGGGAATGTTGATGAAACTGCTCAGGTTTGTTTCCACTTCCCTGGCAATTTTGGCCATGGTTCTCACCGCCACCTCGGGGTATTTACCGCTGGCTGTTTCACCCGACAGCATCAGGGCATCGGTGTGGTCCAGGCAGGCATTGGCCACATCAGATACCTCGGCCCGGGTGGGTCTTGGGGACTCAATCATGGAATGGAGCATCTGGGTGGCCACGATCACGGGCCGCCGTCTTTCAATGCAGGTTTTGATGATTTTTTTCTGGATCAAAGGAATTTTTTCAGTGGGGATTTCCACCGCCAGATCTCCTCTGGCGATCATCACCCCATAGACGTGATCCAGTATTTCATTGATATTATCAACCCCCTGGCTGTTTTCAATTTTGGCAATAATCTTGGTGGAAGATTTTTTCTGGTCCAAAATTGCCTGTACCGCCATGACATCTTCTTTGTTGCGTACAAAGGAATGGGCAATGAAATCCAGGTTATGGTCAGCGGCAAATTCAATGAACCCCTTGTCTTTTTGGGTCAGGGCCGGCAACTTTACATGGACGGACGGAATATTGACACTTTTTCTGGCATGGATCACCCCGTCATTTTCCACATGACAGGTCAAAAAATCCGTGTCTTTTTCCATGACCGCGAGGGCCACGGTGCCGTCATCAATGAGTACGGAACTGCCCATGGGCACATCCCGGACAAATTCTTTGTGGGAAACATAAATAATATCACCATGGGATATGCCGTCCGGGTCCCCTTTCATCCGGATATAGTCACCATGTTGCACGGTCAGGGGGGCCCGGGCATCACAGGTACGAATTTCAGGTCCCTTGGTATCCACCAGGATGCCGATTTTTTCAGACACAGCCCGGGTATTTTGTATCACAGTTAGGGCATCATCATGGGTCATGTGGGCTGTGTTGAGGCGGACCACATTCATGCCGGCCTGGTACAGCCTTTTTATGAACTCAATTGAGCAGTTCAGGTTAGAAATGGTGGCAATTATTTTGGTTTTTCGCTGCATTACTCCACCCTCCTTTCTGGCAGAAAACAATGACAAAATTTTCAAGCCCCCCCACCGCCTCCATGGAAGAAGATTTCAAGGCAAAATCCAGATCCCCTAATGCAATGAGTGCATGGCATAATTCATGTAAGGAAAACTTTGTTGATTTATCAAATATCTGGAACACAGGATACGGGCTTTGGGGATTGGGGGCAAGCAAAAGATCCGAAGAAACCGGTGTTTTTTTTGCCTGTTTTTTTGGGGGGGTATCATCACAGCCCGCAAGGATTGCCTGCCGGCTTTCAATCTGTTTTTTCACCTGGGTGTCGTGGGCTGTTACAGCCGGCAGTATCTGCTGCGTAAACATGTTGAAATTCATCCGGGCAAACGGGATGTCAGGGTGGCTCCTGCTATAATTCTCCAAAAATGCCTTTACCAGAAGCATTTTGCGCACCTGGTTTTCAAAAGATTTGAGGATCTGTAATGGATGAAATCCATCTGCAAAGAGTGAGGACAGGTAAAATAATGCCTGGCCCGCATCTTTGTCCAGCAGGGCATTGGTCAGACTAAAAACAGGATCTTTTTTATCCCGGCGAATAATGGCCTGCACATCTGTCGCAGCAATTTGCCGGCGATGTGCGCAATAGGCAATGAGTTTTTCCAGATTCTGGGCAAACAGGTCCAAATCAAACCCGGTGCGGTCCACAAGACTTGAAAATGCGTTGTGGTCAATGGTCTTGCCGGACCGGCCCAATATTTTTTTGGCAATATCCTGGAGCACGGACCGCTGGTCATCTAAGTCTGCTTTTCTGGCACCCCGGGAAACCGTGCAGTCAATGATCACCCCTGATGTGTCCAGGGCTTTGAAAATTTTTCTGCGGCGGTCCAGAGAAGAAGCCGTTATCACCAGGATATGATCATCTGGCATACCGTTTTCCACAAGATTTGACAGCCGGGAAAAATCGTTTTGTGAATACACGATTTCACCGGTTTTGGCAGTGGTTGCAAAAACAGGGGCGTGCCTGACTGCAATAATTTTTTTACCTGCCAGCAATGAGAAAGTGGTGACCTGTTCAATAATATCCACCATGGGGGTGGACCGGCCATCCATAACCTCCAGATTAAAACTGGAGCTGTTTTTGATCAGGAGAGTTTTGAGTTTATCAAAGGTTTGCTGTACCAGAAAATCTTCACCACCCACCAATATGCATCCGGGCAGACCGGTTTCGGATGTTTTTCCCATCCATTCTTCCAGATGTCTGTGGCTAACTATTGCCATTGGCAGACCTGGCCAGTTTCACCATCAGGATCAGGGCGATGATGGTAACCAAAGCCCCGATTCCCTGGGATAAAGACAAGAAGTCAAAGAAAAAATCCCCTCTGAAATCTCCCCGGAAAAATTCAATGATAAACCGGAAAACAGAATATATAATGATATAGCTTAAAAAAACCATCCCGTTGAAGCGCTTGTGTTTTTGTATCCATACCAGGATAAAAAACAAAGACAGGTTGGCCACAACCATGTATATCTGGGTGGGATGCAGAGCAGCATGCAAGGGAGCCAGGCTTTCCGGATGGGTGAATGTAACGGCAAAGGGCAGTGTGCATTCCCGGCCATAACAGCACCCGGCAAAAAAACATCCCAGCCTGCCGATGGCATGGCCCAGGGCAACACCGGGAGAGATGGTATCCGCACTTTTGAAAACCGGCAGTTTCTTGATCTTGAGCATGACAATGGACCCTGTCACCCCCCCGATGAATCCCCCGAAAAAGACCAGACCCCCTTTCCAAATTTTATATATCTCCAGCAGATTGGACTGAAAATAGGCAAAATTGATAAGTACATACAACAGTCGGGCACCCAGGATACCACACACCAGGATTACAAAAAACAGATCGGAAATATCATCTGGTTTCAGGTCATAAAACCGGGCATTGCGCTTGGAAAACCAGACCGCAGTTATGAAACCCAGTGCCAGAAACAACCCATAGGTATAGAGGGTGAAACCGCTGAAATGAAAAAGAATGGGATGCATATCACCTCTATTTTAAAAATCGGGTATTTTGTTGAATACCACATGATAGATCAAAACAGCCATGCCGATGCTGATGGCGGAATCAGCCACATTAAATGCAGGCCAGTGGGCGGTGCCCACATAAAAATCCAGAAAATCCACCACATGTCCATACTGGAACCGGTCCACAAGGTTTCCCACAGCCCCTGCAAAAATCAGGGCCAGGCCATAGGATAAAAACACATGGGTTCTGGCAACACGGGTATAAAACCAGCAGATAAAAAGGGCCACCGCAGATGACAAAAACAAAAAGATAATCTTGCGCATCATCTGCGGCTGGGTGGCAAAAAACCCAAATGCCCCGCCTGGATTCAACACATGGGTAATATTAAAAAAATTTTCAACCACCACAATGTATTCGTGCAGGGCCAGGTGCATCACAATCAACTTTTTGGTAACCTGGTCAACAAAAATGATGGTTCCGCTCACCAGAATCAGGCGTATCAGTTCTTTTTTTCCCACAACAGTCTTTTTTGTCACAGAATTTTTTGCAGGGCAGCAGTACACCGGTCACAGGCAGTGGGGTGACTGCTGTCCTGTCCGATGACGTTGCTGAACCGCCAGCAACGCTCACATTTTTCACCGGTTGCTTTTTTCACTGCAATTTCAAGCCCCAGTATCTCTTTTCCCTGGAAAGCTCCAGGCTCCAGGCTGTCCACAAGCACTGCAGATGATACAATGAAAATGTCAGACAGCTCCTGATCAAGGGTTTGCAGCATATTTCTAAAAGTGGTGTCCGGCAGTTTGATTTCCAGGGCCGCATCAAGGGGGTGGCCGATGAGCTTGACTTTCCTTGCATCTTCAAGGGCTTTGGTCACTTCAGAACGCAGGGCCAGGATCTGCTGCCATTTTCCGGCCAGTTCAGGGTTCTGCCAGGCCGGGTCAGGCACTGCCATAGGTTCCATGTGGATGCTTTCTTTCCTGGCCCTTCCCTCAGGCATATGGGCATAGATTTCTTCTGCAGTAAAGGGCAGAATCGGCGCCATGATCTTGACAAGGGCATCCAGGATTAATGCCATGACCGTCTGGGCATCTTTTCTTTGTGGACTGGCAGGCGGGGAGGTATAAAGCCTGTCTTTGATGATATCCAGATAAAACGCAGACAGGTCAATCACACAAAAATTATGCAACGCATGGTAAATGGTATGAAATTCATAATTTTCATAGGCCTGGATCGATTTTTGTGTTACCTGATACAGCCGGTGCAGAATGAACCGGTCCATTTCACACATGCTTTCCAGGGGTCTGGCATCTGTTTTCAGGTCAAAATTGCTGAAATTGCCCAGCATGAACCTGCAGGTGTTGCGGATCCTGCGGTAGGCATCGGATAACTGCCTGATGATATTATCGGAGATGCTCACATCCCCCCGGTAATCGGCAGAGGCTGCCCACAACCGCAGGACATCAGCCCCATACTGTTTTATCACCTTTTCCGGTGCCACTACATTACCCACGGATTTGGACATTTTATGCCCTGCTTCATCCACCACAAACCCATGGGTCAAAACAGCCTTGTAAGGGGCACTACCGGTGCGGCCCACCGCCGTAAGCAAAGAGGAATGAAACCATCCCCTGTGCTGGTCGGACCCTTCCAGGTACATGTCAGCCGGCCGCTGCAAACCTGGACGTTCGTTAAGAACAGCCGCATGGCTGACCCCGGAGTCAAACCATACATCCAGGATGTTACGGTCTTTTGTAAATGCCGTGCTGCCGCATTTTTCACACACGGCCTTGTCCGGCATCAGATAGGCTGCATCCTTGTCAAACCAGATATCGGAAGAATATTTTGAAAACAGGTCATGTATCTTGTCCACCGATGCGCGGGTCACATAGATTCCCTTGCATTCGCTGCAATGAAAAACCGGGATGGGAACTCCCCAGGAGCGCTGACGCGACAGGCACCAGTCCGGTCTGTTCTCGATCATGGAATAGATCCTTTCTTTTCCCCAGGAGGGTATCCATTTTACATGATTGATCTGCTCAAGGGTTTTTTCCCGCAGACCCAGCTTGTCCATGGAAATGAACCACTGGGGGGTGGCCCTAAAGATCACCGGGTTCTTGCACCGCCAGCAGTGGGGATAAGAATGGGATAAATTTTCATTTTTTAAGAGCGCTTTTTTTTCTTGCAGCACCGCATTGATATGTTTGTTGGCCTTGAAGATGAATTCTCCGGCAAACAATGCCACATCTTTTGAAAAAACACCGGTGTCCTCCACCGGGGAATAGCAGTCCAGGTTATATTTTTTGCCCACCGCATGGTCATCAGCCCCGTGACCGGGGGCGGTATGCACACATCCTGTCCCTGCTTCCAGGGTGACATGGTCTCCCAGGATGATCACAGAATCCCGGTCATAAATGGGATGGCTGCATTTTTTATTTTCCAGATCCAGGGGATTGAGCTCTGCAGCAATGGTATAATTTTCAATGCCAAGGGTCTTCATGACCGTTTTCACAAGTTCTTTGGCCAGAATCAGTACCCCGTGGGAATCGGTTTTCACTGCAGCATAAACAAACTGCGGGTGCAGGCACACTCCAAGGTTGGCTGGAATGGTCCAGGGGGTGGTGGTCCATATCACCATGGAAACCGCATCGTCAGCGATATCGGGGATCAGGGAAGAAAGGTCATCCTTGAGGGGGAATGCCACATATATGGATGGCGAGGTATGGTCATGGTATTCGATTTCCGCTTCTGCCAGTGCGGTCTGGCAGGAACAGCACCAGTGGATGGGTTTTTTACCCAGAAACATATCTCCTGCCAGGGCAAATTCCCCGCATTCTCTGGCAATGGTGGCTTCGTAAGCATAGTTCATGGTCAGATACGGATCATTCCACTGGCCTGTCACACCAAACCGCTTGAATTCATCCCGCTGGATATCCACGAATCTGGCGGCATAGTCCCGGCATTCTTGGCGGATCTGCACCGGGGTCATCTCCTTTTTTTTAGCGCCCAGTTTTTTGTCCACATTGTGTTCAATGGGCAGGCCATGGCAGTCCCATCCCGGGACATAGGGGGCGTTAAAACCGCCCATCTGCCTTGATCTGACAATAATATCCTTTAAAATCTTGTTGATGGCATGGCCCATGTGAAGATGGCCGTTGGCATAGGGAGGACCGTCATGGAGAATAAAAACCGGGTGGTCTTTGGATTGTTCCCGCAGTTTTTCATATATTTTTTTTTCATCCCACAGTGTAAGCTGTTCAGGCTCCCGCTGGGGCAGATTGGCCTTCATGGCAAACTGTGTTGAAGGCAGGTTCAGTGTTTTTTTATAATCCATTCGTCCTCCGAATCAGGATACATATTGATGTCACGCCATAAAAATTTTTTAAGTATTAAACTTGTCTTTTTAGTGCCAAACGGGTGAAAAGTCAAGCTCCAGCCCCATTTATCTGGATATTTACCATAAGTATCCCAGGTTATCGACCTTTCGCTGCAGTACTCGATCCCCGGACCCGCCCCTGGTGGTGTCCTCATAGAGTGTACCCTAGTTATAGCAAATTTTTAATTTTGCATAACAGTGCTTGACATTTGCAAACTAAAAGATATAATTTGTCTATCGCGCTTGGAGAAAGGCGCGCAATTATTTCCGCCGTAAGGTGTATATCCAGATTTTTAATGTGGTTTACCCCCAAAGCAAGAAGATTTTTTTTATTTTTTATTACAGGAGAGTGCCGACATGGCAAATGGTATTGTAAAATGGTTTAACGACTCAAAAGGTTTTGGATTCATCGAAGTAGAAGACGGTGGAAAAGATGTGTTTGTGCATCACTCAGGTATTAATTCAAGCGGTTTTAAATCCCTCAATGAAGGGGACCGGGTTTCATTCGATATTGAAGAAGGTCAAAAAGGACCTTCTGCTAAAAATGTAACCGTACTTTAAAACAGTATCGTTACCGTCAAAACACAGTAAAGACCTAAAAAAAAGTTCCTGTATCCCAATGATTCAGGAACTTTTTTTTATTGGGTTCAGTCTTACCAGGCATCGGTGCGCCCCTTCAAAAGGAAGGGTATAGTAATCACATTGTATGGTAAATTGCTTTTTCAGGTCAAAAGAGATCTCCGCTGCTGCTTTGGTACCTTTCAAGGCATAGATGGTGCCGTCTGGTTGCAGCAGGGGGCCTGCCAGACCGGCAAGTATGTCGAGAGCGGCAAAGCCCCTGGCCATAACAGCATCGAAACGAGCGCAAAAATCCGGGTTCTGGTGAAAATTTTCCAACCGGGTATGGATGACATCAATTCCCCCTATTCCCAACGTCCGGATGACATGTTTGAGAAAATGTACTTTTTTTCTGGATGCATCCACCAGCAGCATCTGCATATCCGGGTTAAGCAGTTTCAGGGGGAGTCCTGGAAAACCGCCGCCAGATCCCATATCAAGCACTGTTTTTTTCTGATGCACAAACGGCTGGATTGCAATGGCATCAAGAAAATGCTTTTGGGCCATGGCCACAGGATCTGTGATGGCTGTGAGATTGATTTTTTTGTTCCATTTTTCCAGTTGTTCAGCATGGCAGGCCATCTGGTTCTTCTGGTCCCGGGTAAGAGGTATCCCCATCTGTTTACTTCCCTGGCAAAGGGTTTGACAGAATATTTCATGATCCTGATGTTTCAATAGATTGCTTTTTTTTACGTAAAAAGATTTATATTCAGTTATGGATCTCATTTGTCGAATTGAAAATTTATTAAATCTCGGTCCTGATTACAAGAAAATTTTATGGAAAATTTTCAAATGTACACAAAATATCTGCTGTACCCGGATTGTGCACCAGGAGGACCCTGGCGCAAGCCCCCGGCGGTGTGCTGTGACTTTACCGTCAGAGCCGGAGGGAGCCTGGTTGGATATGCTGGAATGTCACATTTTCACCCGAAGCGGGTTGCTGTAAGTCATTCTTCTCATGGAAACAGGCCAAGCAGGATCTCGGGCCGGGCGCAGCACACCGCCGGGGGCGGGTCCGGAGACAGGGTACTGCAGCGAACAGTCGAAAACCCTTCAGGCTTATAGCAAATGGCTGCAATAAACCATTGACAAAACTAAACAAATAAGATATAGAACCGTCTTTCATATGCTGAATTTTACCTAAGATTCATTTTTGATAAAATCGTAACAATTATTTAACAGAATTCAGGACATGGCAAACCCTTTGGCAAAAATTGCGTTCTTTTTTCCAAAGGCAAATTTTATTCATAAGGATGATGTAACATGATCAGAGACTTAAAGCGGGTAAGAAATATCGGCATCAGTGCCCATATTGATTCCGGCAAAACAACGCTTACAGAAAGGGTTTTGTTTTACACGGACAGGATTCACAAAATCAATGAGGTCAGGGGAAAAGATGGTACCGGTGCGGTCATGGACTCCATGGACCTTGAAAGAGAGCGGGGAATAACGATCGCCTCTGCCGCCACCTATTGTGAGTGGAAAAAACACAATATCAATATTATCGACACCCCCGGGCATGTGGATTTTACTGTGGAAGTGGAACGATCCCTTCGGGTACTTGACGGCGTGGTATTGATCCTGTGTTCCGTATCCGGGGTTCAGTCCCAGTCGATCACCGTGGACCAGCAGATGAAACGGTATGAGGTCCCCTGCATTGCATTTGTCAACAAATGTGACCGGTCCGGTGCAAATCCCGCCAAAGTCACCCGGCAGCTCAAGGACAAACTGGGGCACAATTCTGTTTTAATGCAGCTGCCCATCGGGCTGGAAGACAAACATAAAGGGGTGATAGACCTGGTGGCCATGAAAGCCTATTATTTTGAAGGAGATCATGGTGAAAAAGTAGCAGTCAAAGAGATTCCTGAAAACATGGTCGAGGAGGCCCGTGCTGCCAGGGAAGAAATGATTGATGCCGCCTCTCTTTTTTCAGAAGAACTTACCGATGCCATTCTCGAAGAAGCCGATATCACAGATGATATGATTAAAACAGCTGTCAGAACAGGTGTTATCGCCCGGCAGATCACTCCGGTGTTTTTGGGATCTGCTTATAAAAACAAGGCGGTCCAGCCTTTACTGGATGCTGTGATTGATTACCTGCCCTCCCCCCTGGATATTAACAATGAAGCCATTGATCTGGACAACAATGAAGAAAGTGTTGTTCTGGAAAGCAGTTTTGACAAACCGACGGTGGCCCTGGCGTTTAAACTGGAAGATGGGCAATACGGACAGCTTACCTATCTGCGGGTCTACCAGGGCTGTATTGCCAAAGGTGATACCCTGGTCAACTCCCGGGATGGGAAAAAAGTCAAAGCAGGAAGGCTCATCCGGATGCATGCCTCCCAGATGGAAGAAGTGGAGGAAATCCCGGCGGGCCATATCGGTGCAATGTTCGGCATTGATTGTGCTTCAGGAGATACATTTGTGTCTCCCAGTATTAATTATTCCATGCTGGCCATGCACGTAATGGAGCCGGTTATTTCTCTTTCCATCGTACCCAAGGACAACAAGGCCCAGATCAATATGTCCAAAGCATTAAACCGGTTTACCAAAGAAGATCCCACGTTTAAAACCTATGTGGACCATGAAACAGGAGACACCATCATCCAGGGAATGGGTGAGCTTCACCTGGAGGTCTATGTGGAGCGTATGAAGCGTGAATACCAGGCAGAGGTCACCACAGGAAAGCCCAGGGTCGCCTACAGAGAAACCATTACACAGAAAGCGGTTTTCAATTACACCCACAAAAAACAAACCGGCGGTGCCGGTCAGTTCGGCCGTGTGGCCGGTTTTGTTGAGCCGTGTGATGAGGATTTTGAATTTGTCAACAAGATCACCGGCGGCCGGATTCCCACCCAGTATATCCCGGCCTGTGAAAAAGGATTTTTGGCCTGCATGCACAAAGGGCCCAAGCTGGAGTTTCCGGTCACAGGCATCAGGGTGACCATTGATGACGGGGCCTACCATGCAGTGGATTCATCGGAAATGGCATTTCAGGCTGCAGCCAGGGGCGCTTTTCTGGAAGCCTATGGTAAAGCAAAACCAGTCATCAAGGAACCCATCATGAAAGTGGTTATTGAAACCCCGAATGAATTTCAGGGGTCATGTATGGGGTTGATCAACCAGAGACGGGGAATCATCCAGGGCTCCCAGGAAGAAGGGGTCATGTCTGTCATTGAAAGCCAGGTGCCGTTGTCTGAAATGTTCGGGTTTTCCACAATTTTGCGATCCGCCACCCAGGGAAAGGCACAGTTTACCATGGAATTTTCTTCCTACAAACAGGTTCCCCAGTCCATTGCCGAAGAGATCATCAAACAAAAACAAGAAGAAAAAAAAGCCTAAGATCGCAATATAAAGAGAGGGAATATGCTAAAAAAAGATCTCAATCTCAGAAGCCCGATTGAAAAAATTATCGGCATTGAAAATATCACCAACAGCAATTTTGGTGCGGTGCTTTCCAGGGCAGGTGTGGGCAAAACCAGATTTCTGGTGCAAATAGCATTAACCCAGCTGCTCAACGATAAAAAGATTGTCCATGTCAGTCTGGAAGATTCCATGGGAAAAATAAATTTGCGGTACAATGAGGGATATACCAACCTCGTTGACAGCATCGGTTATGTGGATCCCCAGAAAGCTGTCCGTCTGTGGGATGATATAAATCTAAACAAAGTGGGTATCAGTTATAATGAGGCCAGTTTTGATACCACCAAGATTAAAGACTACCTGAAAAGCTTTAAAAAAGCCCAGCTGCCCATGCCCGGTATCATGATCATTGACGGTCTCAATTTTGATGGAGAGATCACCGATATTCTGGAAGATTTAAAGTCCTTACATCAGGAGTTTTCTATTTCCATCTGGTTTGCCATGCGCAGCCACCGGGATGAAGCGTTGAGCAAAGAGGGATATCCGGTTCAGCTGGAAACCAGAAAAGAATTGTTTGACAAGGCTTTGTTTTTACAGCCTGTGGACAATAAAATCCAGGCCATTGTGCTCAAGGACGGCAACAAAACCAACCAGAAATTTCTTTTGGAACCTGCCACCATGATGCTGGCAGACCAGGATATCTGAGTTTGTAAAATGTGTTATGATGTGGTCAGGACTGCATGCGGTCCTGACCAGTCACTTGACAGATCAAAAAAATATGACCATCAGCGGGGAAATCTCATATCCATTGCAATAAAAAATTTTCAATGGCCTGATAAACCCGTTCCACTTTTTTTCCAATCAAAATACCGTGACGTTCATAATCAAACAGATAATACTCTTTGACCTGTGATCCCAATTGTTTGAACAACTTTTCGGTTCCCCGGGGATTGACCACTGGATCTTTTCTGGACTGGACCACCAGTACAGGCTTTTCAATATATTTTAGTTTTGGTTCCAGCTGCACCATGAGTTTTTCCAGCTGGTGTATCCCGAAAAGGGGATTACGCAGATAATTGATATGGGGATTTTCCGGATGGTTTTCAATAAACTCCCTGGTCATGCCCTTCAGGTTGATCCTTTTAATCATGGCATTCCAGGTATTAATAGCCGGCACAAAATAGGATCCCATATCATTGAGACGCATGGGAGGAGCAACCGCGAAGACAGCGTCAAAATCTGATACCCGTGTGGCCATTTCAAGGGCCAGGCCCGCGCCGGTGGAAAAACCGCCGATGGCCATGCGTTCACAGGAATGCCGCAGACCCACATAGGCCTCTTCAACCGATTCCATCCACTGGTCATACCTGGTTCGGGCAAGGTCTTCAGGGGAGGTGCCATGGCCTTTCAACCGGGGCACATGAACCGTAAATCCCCGTGAATACAGATACCGTGCAAAAAATCTCATTTCTTCAGGCGCTGCCATATACCCATGGATGAGAAGAATACCTGATGCACCGGGAGGCTGGTTCAAAAACAAGGGTTTGCCGATCCGTCTTTTTTTGGATTCACCTTCTATGTAGTGGGAAGTATAATCAGCGGTAAAATCCATATTCATTTTTTCAATAATCCGGGTTTTCACCAGGTGCAGAATCTGCTGGCGTGATTTCTGGGCTATTTTTTTCAAACAGACCTGGGCCTGCTCCACCGGCTCTACTTCATTGGCCATGACCAGGATGGGGTTTTCCATGCGTATGGCATGGAAATCTGATAGTTTGTAAAACTTTGTCTGGTCCTTGAAAAAACGATTCCCATTCATGCGGATGACACCGGTTTTTTCTGCCAGAGTCAGAAAATCCGATACCCGTTTGAACCGGTCATCCACCATCAGATGTATCTGATTTTGCAAAAGCGCGTCCGCCACATAGCAGATCCGGTTCAATACCAGACAGGTGATGGCATAATACACCTTGCAGGTAAATTCATACCGGTCAATTCCGTTGCGTTTATAGGGAAAATGTTTGAGAATGCAGGCCATGATATGGTCATGGTTAAGGGTGGTAAGCCCATAGACCTGGGCCATATACTGTTCCATGACAGTTATGGCGATCTGCTTTGAAATCTGTCTGGACGTAAGATCCTCAAAAGGCCGCACCCGGCGTTTTACCATGAGCATACTTTCCAGGTAAGGGTCTTTTATGTACGGTGCCATGTCAATGGGGGTACCGAACCGGATGGTGATGTCTACACCTGTGAACAGCATCGCCCCCTCTGTCATGAGTTCATCCATAACCCGTTTGGAAGGATCCTTTACCAGAAGCTTTGCGATAGACCCCAGAATATTTTCCCGGGGATTGGCCGGATAGTAGGTGATATTCACTGGAACAATATGGGTGGACTGTTCCAGCACCACATCTATATCCTGTATATCCAGTTCTGCAGCCAGCCTGTTACATTCAGGTGCACCTGCTGCTTTCAGGCGCCGCAGGCGCTCACGAAAAAAAGCACACCGCAGGGCAACGACAGCGGCCCCGGTATGGGGGCGAATGTTTCCTGTCTCATCTGTCAAAACAAACTGACCATTTCTGACCAGTTTTTTGTTTTTCACCATCATGCCTTCAGGAAAGATGATCCATTGGGTGCCACCGGTTAAAAGGGTTTTAAGCAGCAGATCATCTCTGTCGGGTGCCTCAGTTGACACCGCTCCAAATCTTTTGAGAAGCCCTTCCAGCAGCGGTACCTGAAACAATTCCCGGGCTGCCAGGGACCAGACCTGCTTGCCTGTAACCGTATGGATATGGAAAGGAAGGAAAACCGTTTCAATGCGGGTGAAGTGGTTGGCACAGAAAACCACGGAACCTGTTGGAATATTCTCCTGGCCCACGACCCGTATCCGTGCCCTGGAAAAACCGGAAAAGTATTTCAAGGTATAGGTAGACAGTTTAAATGCAAAGCGATTCATGGCCATACCTGTAAAGCAAGTTTATTGTCCGGTATCAGGTCGGTATATTGAATTTTTTATCTGTTAATGATAAAAAAGTCAAACAACCTGATATAATTTGTGGGGAGACCTGTTTTGTATGCAAAAATCGTTATATTGAAATTTCCGCCAGAAGTTGCCCAGAAAGCCCTTGTGTGTCAATTGGTTAAAAAATATGACCTGCTGTTCAATATTCTGAGTGCAAAAATATCCAGCCGGAAAGAAGGGGTCATGGTGATGGAAATCTCTTCCACATCCCGGGCTGGATTTAAAAAAGGAATTGCCTTTCTCAAAGAACAGGGTGTAAGGGTTTCATCCCCGGAACACCAGATATTCAAGGATGAAGAGATCTGCACCCATTGCGGTGCCTGTACCGCAGTCTGTCCCACCCAGGCCCTTTATATTCAGCGGCCGGGCATGGAAGTGCTCTTTGACAAAGAAAAATGTTCTGTGTGCGAAATGTGTATCGTGACATGCCCTACCCGGGCCATGGGATTGTTCACAAAAAAAACAAATGCCCTGGTCTGATGAAAGAACCGGTTATAGCTGTAGCCCTGAGCGGAGGAGTAGATTCACTGGTGACTGGCTTTTTGTTGAAGCAAAGATATGCCCATGTATTTGGACTGCATTTCACCACTGGCTATGAAACCGCTCCAAAGCAGATCAACCTTATTAAAGACCAGCTGAAAATGGACATCATCACCCTGGATCTGTCCACATCCTTTGAACAGGAGGTGGTGACCTATTTTGTATCCACTTATACCCAGGGCAAAACCCCCAACCCCTGCATGGTATGCAACCAGAAAATCAAATTCGGGGTGCTGCTCAACCAGGCGATAAAACTGGGTGCTGATTACCTGGCAACCGGTCATTATGCCACTATTATCAATGCCCTGACACGACCTGATCAAAAAATTTTCCATGCATGGCTTGAAAAAGGCGCTGATACAAAAAAAGACCAGTCCTACTTTCTGGCACGGCTGTCCAGGCAACAACTTTCTAAAATCATCTGCCCTTTGGCACAATTTTCCAAAGATACGGTCAAAGACCTGGCTGTCCGGCATCATCTTGCACCCATCAGCGCAAAGGAAAGCCAGGATATCTGCTTTATCCATGGCAGCGATTTTAGTAAATTCATCACTGATAAATCTTCAATGACACCTCGAAAAGGACCTGTAGTGGATGGCAGCGGCAGGCAGGTAGGAACCCATAACGGTATTTTCGGCTTTACCATCGGCCAGCGCAGGGGCATAAGCTGCCCGGCATCTGCACCCTATTATGTGCAAAAAATTGATCCGCTGACCAATACCCTTCATGTATGTTTTAAACAGGATCTGGCACAAACCGCCATGGAAGTGGAAAATATTGTGTGGAATAATGAAAACACCGATGATATCCAGAAGGTTACAACCAAAATCCGGTACCAGCACAAAGCAGCCCCATCCATGCTCCAACGCAGGGGATCTGCCGGCAAAGTCATTTTCAAAGAACCCCAGTATGCCGTTACCCCCGGCCAGACAGCGGTATTTTATAAAAAAAACAAGGTGCTGGGATCCGGTATTATTCAATGAAGACCTTTTATATCAAAACCCTGGGATGCAAGGTCAACCAGTATGAATCTGATGGTGTTGCGGCACGTCTTGAAGACAAAGGGATGATCCGGGCCGAAAAAGCAACATCCTGCGACGTGTGCATTATCAACACCTGTGCCGTCACATCCAGAGCCGGCATGCAGTCTCGTCAGGCTGTCCGCAAACTTGCCCGGGATAATCCAGGTGCCCGCATCATTGTGACCGGTTGCCATGCCCAGACAGATCCACAAGGTATTCAAAACATCGGCCACACCATTGAAGTGGTCTGCCACCGGGACAAAACCTGTATTGCCGATCATCTTATTGATGGGCCAGACCTTTTTCCTCTGGTTTTTACACCAGCGGATCACAGTGCGGACAATCAATTTCACGCCTTTGAAAAACCGGTGCACGGCGACATGACCCGTGCCTACCTGAAAATTCAGGACGGGTGTGATGCCTTTTGCACCTACTGCATTGTTCCCTATGCCAGGGGGTCTTCCGTGAGCATGCCAGAGGATATGGTGTTTCATCACATAAAAGAACTTGGCCGAAAGGGTTTTCAGGAAGTGATTCTCACAGGTATCCATGCAGGCATGTATGGCAGGGATCTCACACCGCCATCCAGTTTGGTCAGGCTTGTGGAAACCATCCAGAAAAAAAAACCAGTGCACCGTATCCGGCTTTCATCCATTGAGCCCAATGAGATTGATGACCGGCTTTTAGCACTTGCCACCCCGTTTGGAATCCTTTGTGACCATTTTCATATCCCGCTGCAATCCGGGGATGATGTGATTTTACAAAAAATGAAACGCCCATATACAGCAGGATTTTTTTCAGAAACCATCCTGCGCATTCATGAAAAACTGCCCTTTGCCGGCATAGGGGTGGATGTTCTGACAGGATTTCCCACGGAAACAGATCGGCAGTTTGAAAACACCTTTGATGTGATCCGGCAACTGCCGGTTTCCTATCTTCATGTGTTTCCATTTTCTCCCAGACGGGGTACTCCTGCCTTTCATTATTCCCCGAAGATAGATAATACCGTTATCAAGGAACGCTGCAGCAGAATGCGGGAACTGGGGGCACAAAAAAGGGCTTCATTCATACAGGCAAATATGGGCCGCTGCCTGGAAGGGGTGGTACATCATACAGAAGATGCACACACAGGACGTCTTACTGCAGTAACAACCAACTATTTGCATGTGCAGCTGGAAAAAAACGATCACCTCAAGGGAAAAATTGTTGATCTTATATATGAACAATGTGATAGTGACCTGCATATTTTTGGAAAAATTTACAACCCTTTATCCTGATGGCGGTGTTTTTCACAGCAGCATATGAAATGTAACGCTGCCAATCCAAATCTGGAGACTATTTCCATGGAAAATCTATATAAGAAACTGGCTGCACACCTGGACAAAACACCTGGTGGATTTCCCGCTACAGAATCGGGTGTTGAACTGCGCATTCTCAAACAACTATTCACCCCACAGGAAGCACAATTGGCCCTGTCTCTTGCCATGATGCCTGAAACCGCTGACATCATCGCCCAAAAAAGTGGAAAACCAAAGCAAGAAATTGAACCTGTTCTCAAAAAAATGGGTGAAAAAGGTCTTATTCTCCATATCCGGAAAAAACAAAAAAACACCTTCATGCTGCTGCAGTTTGTGGTGGGCATCTGGGAATACCAGGTGAACCGATTGACAAAGCAATTGATTGCGGATTTCAATGAATATGTTCCCCATCTCATCAAAGACCAGCAAAAATCCCAAACCCAGCAGCTCCGGGTGGTGCCGGTGGAAAAATCCATCAACACCCGGTTGCACATCATGGACCATGAACGCCTGGAAAACCTGGTCAAAGAGCAGTCCAAAATTCTGGTGGCACCCTGCATCTGCCGCCGGGAACATGCGATGATGGACAAAGGCTGCGGCAAAATGGAAGAAGCCTGTCTGGTATTCGGAGGCGGGGCCTACATCTATGAAAGCCGGGGAATCGGCCGGACCATCACCCAGGATGAGGCCATGGACATCATTCACAAAGGGGTAGCCCAGGGACTGGTTCCCCAGCCTTCCAACACGGTAAAGCCTGTCAACATCTGTCTGTGCTGTGACTGCTGCTGCCAGATTTTAAGCAATATCAAAAAATCCGCTGCACCGGCAAGAATCGTCAACTCCAACTTTCAGGCGTGTGTGAGCGATGACAATTGCACAGGCTGCCTGGCCTGTGAAAAGATCTGTCCCATGGATGCCATTGAAATGAATGACAGCGGCATCACGGCTGTTGTCAATCTGGAACGGTGTATCGGCTGCGGTCTTTGTGTGACAGTGTGTGAATTCGATGCCATATCTTTGTGCGACAAAAAAGATGTGGAACGGTGGGAACCGCCCCGGACACTGGTGGATACATACATGCGCATCGCAAAGGAAAAAGGGCTTTTTTAAAAACCGCGTTCTTTTCTTACATGATCATAGGCTTCCTGAATCTCTCTGAATTTATCGTTGGCAAATGTGACAAATTCTTCTGGGAGGCCTTTGGCCTGGATCTTGTCGGGATGGTATTCCGTGGCCAGGGTGCGGTATTTTTTTTTGATCTCCTGGTTGGATGCAGTTTCATCACACTTGAGAATTGCATAATATTTATTGGCCGGGCGGATATATTTTGATTTCAGCCGGCCAAAATCAATGTCAGACACATGGAAAATACGGGCAGCAGAAAGCAGGGTGGCTTCCTCTGCATCAGCCAGACTGCCGTCCGCCGCAGCCACCCGGAACAACACATCCATCATCAGGGCGATAATATTGGGCTGGGACCGGAACACAGAATAAAACTGCATCGCAAAGGCATCAAAGCTTTCGTGGGATTGGACTGCCTGCCTGAATATGGTTTTGGCCGTTTGCTGACCAGTGGCATCCAACTGGAGATCCTGTTTCATGAATGCTTCCACCACCTGGATTTCCTTTTCGCTTACCTGGCCGTCTGCTTTGCACAGTTTTGCCAGCATGGAAAAGGCAGCTGTAAAAAAAACCAGCTGGGCCTCTTCATTGGAAGACAAAGAACCGGTTCTCCCGGGGATAGAGGCAAGGTAGGCATCTTCTTTTTTGTCCACAAAGGCATGGCCGAAAGCCGCACCTGCCACAGCACCAATGGGTCCGCCCAATGCAAACCCGATGGTACCGCCAATCATTTTTCCAAGCCAGCTCATGATTAAAATTCCTTGTGTCAATTTTTCAAAGGTTATATATAACACAAAAGTTGAAGTCGTCAAACAAATAACAAAAAGATGGAATATGATCACAAAAAACGTAATGGGAATTCTGATTCTGCTGTTGAATGCAGGCGGACTTGGCTATCTGATTTATCTGGGCAGTCTGGCAGTGATCGACCACTTTTTCCCAAAGCAAGGCGAACCGGATCTTCAGACATCTTCTGTGAAAAAAGATCCCATGATCATGAATGATGATATCATACCAGAGGAAGATGACCTGCTCAAAGATATGGATTTATCTGATCTGGACAAGCTTGATCTGGATGATTTTGAATAGGCGGCGCAAAAAGACTGTACATGCGCCAGCCTTTTTTATGTTCCCCAATTTTATATTCCGGTGCATTGTGCTGTTATGTGTTTTGTTTTTCTGGGGATGCAGCCAAACTTCAGACCCGAAGCTGTACAGCCGATACCAGCAAAAACCCCGGACCGCATCAACCGTGGTGGAAGATGCCCTTATCGCAGCCCGGGTCAAGGCAGCCCTGACAGCAGACACGCTGGTACATGCCAAAACCATTACAGTGACAGTACGTCATGGGGTGGTTTTTCTCACAGGAACTGCAACCAGCAAGGCTTGTGCCCGTATGGCAGCGCACCTGGTCCGGGGCATCACAGGGGTTATCCGGGTGGAAAACCAGATTTCTGTATCTCATTGATCTATTTTGTGAGATGTTAGTAATAATGCCCTGCCCTGGCGGGCGGGCACAACATGAAAGAATCCGATGCGTTGTCCGGTTTTTTCATATAAGACAACGGTCCGGATCTCATGCACCATTGGTATGCCTTTGCCAGGGTTTTTTCTTTATGGCTTTTTCCTTGACCGGTGCACAGCGGGTTTCAATACTGCCCTTGCCCAGCAGCGCCTCAACTTCCTGGAAAAAATCAGGGTCTGAACAGGTCGCATAGTCATCCCCCAGCTTTACCAGGACTTCAGGTGTGTCCGGGATCTGGATTTTTAAACAGGTGCTGCAATCACCAGGATACCGCTGGACAATGGGTTTGAGCTTTTCCAGGGTATCTGTACCGAACCGGGCCGCATCCACCTCTATCAGGATACCGTTATTCCATTCATCACCAGCCTGTTCCACCGGCACAATCTTTTCCGCCAGCAGTTTGATACCATTATCCTTTTTCTGGACTTCAGCTTCCAGTATCACCACCTGCTCCTGGGACAGCAACGGATGAAACCTGGCATAGGTATTGGGAAACACCACGACCTCCACACTGGCATTGCGGTCTTCAATGGCACAAAAAGCCATCATATCCCCTTTTTTTGTTTTATGGGTTTTAAGCACCTTTATGATGCCCCCCATGCGGATCATTTTTCCGTCCGTCATCTCCTGCAGGGTGATGGTATTCACATTGGCAAATTTTGCAATGCTGTTCTGGTGTTTGTCCAGCGGATGACCGCTTATATAAAATCCCAGAACGTCTTTTTCCATCTCCAACAGGATATTGTCCTCCCATTCTTCCATGTCGGGCATGATCGGAATACTTGCGGGAACAGCTGACCCCAAACCGGAATCGGCAAACAGATCCAGCTGGGAATCAGCCCTTTCCCTTTGCATCCGGTTGCCATGGTCCAGGGCATCTTCCAGAATGGCCATCATCTGGCTTCGCCTGGCACCTGTGGAATCAAATGCACCGCACTTTATCAACGCTTCCATCACCTTTTTGTTCACCTTGGACAAAGATACCCGTTCACAAAAGTCATACAAACTTTCAAAGGGACCGTCTTTTTGGCGCACCCCTGCAATGACATCGATAGCTGCATTTCCCACGCCTTTGACCGCGGCCAGACCGAATCGGATACACTGTCCTGACACCGTGAACTGGGCATCACTTTCATTGACATCCGGCGGCAGCACCTTGATGTCATGTGACCTGCATTCATCCATGTATTTGAGCACAGCATCGGAATTGCCCCGCTCACTGGTCATGAGGGCGGCAATAAATTCCAGGGTGAAATTGGCCTTGAGATACGCAGTCTGGTAGGCGATCAAAGCATAGGCTGCACTGTGGGATTTATTAAACCCGTATCCCCCGAATTTTTCCATGAGATCAAACAGCTCTTGGGCTTTTTCCGGGTCATGGTTATTTTTTGCAGCACCTTCCAGAAACAGTTTTCTGTGGGCTTCCATCATGGCGGCGATTTTCTTGCCCATGGCCTTGCGCAGTCCATCTGCATCAGCCATGGAATAATTGGCCAGGACTGCGGCGATCTTCATTACCTGTTCCTGGTAGAGGATTACCCCGTAGGTTTCTTTGAGTACCGGTTCCAGTTCATCAAACAGGTAGACCACTTGTTCTCTGCCATGCTTTCGTTCCACATAGGTGCTTGCCATGCCGCTGTCCAAAGGACCCGGGCGGTAAAGGGCAACCAGGGCAACAATATCGGAAAAAGTGGCGGGTTTCAGCCGCAGAATCAGATCTTTCATGCCGGAACTTTCCAGTTGGAACACACCGGTGGTGTCTGCTTTCTGGAGTAAAGCAAAGGTGTTTTCATCGGCATAATCCATGTCCTGCATATCCGGCGGCTGTTTTCCCTGTTTTTCAATCAGTTCCATACAGTTTTTAATGACTGTCAGGTTTCTGAGCCCCAGAAAATCAAATTTCACCAGACCCAGTTTTTCCACATAATTCATATCAAACTGGGTAATGGTTTCCCCTTCTTTGCCTCTGAACAATGGCAGGTATTCATTAAGGGGTTTGTCCGAGACCACCACCCCTGCGGCATGGGTGGATGCATGCCGGGGCAGGCCTTCCAGAAGCAAAGCGGTTTCCAGCATCTGATTTTTTTCTTCAGACTGGGCACATTTTTCCGCAATGGCCGGAACTTCCGCCAGTGCCCTGGTCAAATTCTTTGCCCCGTCCGGAATCAACTTGGCGATCTCATCTACTTCGGACAACGGGACACCCAACGCACGTCCCACATCCCGGATCACGGCCTTGGCCTTAAGTTTTCCAAATGTGATGATCTGGCAGACATATTCTGGTCCACCATACCGATCAATGGTGTAATGATAGACTTTGTCACGGCCTTCAATGCAGAAATCCACATCAATATCCGGCATGGAAATTCTGGATGGATTTAAAAACCGTTCGAAAATCAGGCCGTGTTCAATGGGATCCAGGGCGGTAATGTCCATGGCATACGCCACCATGGAACCGGCAGCCGAACCCCTTCCAGGTCCCACCGGTACCCCGATTTTTCTGGCATGGGCAATGAAATCGGCCACAATGAGAAAATATCCAGGGAAGCCCATATCCAGAATAATCTTTATTTCATAGGCAATGCGGTCCCGGTATTCCTGTTCATTAATATCCGGGTTCTTTTTTTTGATGCGGCCCAGTTTTTCCTCAAACCCGGCCATGGCCTTTTGTTTGAAGATCTGTGCTTCACTGCCTGCTTCATCTGTAGCATATCTGGGAAAATGATAGGTTTTATCGTCAAATTCCACATTGCACCGGGCTGCTACGTCCCGGGTATTTTCAATGGCACCGGCAAACTGTCCCAGGCTGCTGATCATTTCTGCAGGAGATTTAAAATACAGCTGGTCGGAATCAAACTTGAACCGATCCTGATTGCCCATGGTGTCACCGGTCTGGATGCACAGCAGAATATCATGGGCAGTTTTGTCTTCTTTTGCCAGGTAGTGGCAGTCATTGGTGGCCACCATGGGGATGGACAAACGCTGGCTGATATCGGCAATGCCCTGGTTGACCTTGTGCTGTATCTGCATCCCGTTTTCCTGGACCTCCAGAAAAAAATTTCCCTCCTTGAAAGTTTCCAGATAAAATCTGGCCGCTGCATCAGCCCCTGGCATATCATTGCCCATAATGGCCTTGGGGATATCGCCTTTCAGACAGGCGGACAACCCGATCAGACCGGATGAATGGGCGGTCAGAAGCTCTTTGTCAATCCGTGGCTTATAATAAAACCCCTTGAGCTGGGCAATAGACACCAGTTTACACAGGTTGGCATACCCTTCCCGGTTTCTGGCAAGCAGCACCAGGTGGCTAAGTGCTTTGTGATCCATCTGGGTTTTGTGGTTGATGGTCCGGGGTGCCACATAGACTTCACACCCCAGTATGGGCTTGATGCCGGCTTTTCGGGCTTTTTCATAAAAAGCCGCAACACCGAACATGGTCCCGTGGTCGGTCATGGACACCGCATCCATGTTGTATTCCCGGCATTTTTTTAGCAGGGAATCCAAACGGATGGCCCCGTCCAGCAAAGAATATTCCGTATGTAGATGCAGATGGTAAAACAAACAGGATGGATCGGTCATGGGGGTCAGCTGCTTTCCACTCTATAGTTGGGGGCTTCTTTGGTGATCACCACATCATGAACATGACTTTCTTTTAACCCTGCTGCCGTGATTTTTACAAAATGGGCTTTTTTGTGCAAATCTTCAATGGTGGTAGCTCCCAGGTATCCCATGCCGGCCTTGAGGCCGCCGATCATCTGGAAAATATTTTCTCTGACAGTACCCCGGTAGGGTATACGGCCAACAATGCCTTCAGGCACAAGCTCGTCAGCCTCTCTTGTATCCTTCTGATAATACCGGTCGGAAGACCCTTTTTTCATGGCTTCCACAGATCCCATGCCCCGGTACGCCTTGTAGGAACGGCCCTGGTAGATAACGATTTCACCGGGACTTTCCTGGGTGCCGGCCAGAAGGCTTCCCAGCATCACGGAATGGGCACCTGCTGCCAGGGCTTTGGCAATATCCCCTGAAAATTTGATGCCGCCGTCGGCAATAATGGGGATTCCTGTTTTCCTGGAAATGTCCTTGCAGTTCTGCACTGCGGTCAACTGGGGTACGCCCACACCGGCCACAATACGGGTGGTGCAGATGGATCCCGGACCTATACCGATCTTGACCGCATCAGCTCCGGCATCCATAAGGGCTTTGGCCCCGATTTGTGTGGCCACATTGCCGGCCACCACCTGGGCATCGGGAAAATCATGCTTGATCTGTTTTACCGCAGTAATGACATTTTTGGAATGGCCGTGGGAGGTATCAATGACCAGGGCATCCACACCGGCCCTGATCAAGGCATCCACCCGGGCCATCATGTCAGATCCCACGCCGATGGCAGCCCCGGCCCGCAGCCGTCCCAAAGAATCTTTACAGGCATTGGGATATTTTTTAATTTTTTCAATATCTTTTATGGTAATCAGCCCTTTGAGTTTTCCATTGCTGTCCACCACCAGCAGTTTTTCAATTCTGTGCTTGTGGAGCATGATCTTGGATTCTTCCAGGGTGCATTTTTCGGTCACCGTCACCAGGTTTTCACTGGTCATAACGTCTCTTGTGGGTTTTTCCAGCTGGGTTTCAAACCGCAGGTCCCGGTTGGTGACAATACCCACCAGTTTATCCCCTTCCGTTACAGGGATTCCTGATATCCGGTATTTGGCCATGATATTGAGTACTTCAGATATGGGCACATCCGGATGGATGGTCACCGGATCCACGATCATACCGCTTTCCGACTTTTTGACCCGGTCCACTTCAATAACCTGCTCTTCTATTGACAAGTTCCGATGGATAAATCCCATTCCCCCTGCCCTGGCCATGCTGATGGCGGTCAATGCCTCGGTCACGGTATCCATGGCTGCCGAAACGATGGGGATATTGAGTTCAAGCTCCCGGGTCAGCCGGGTTTTCACCGAAACTTCATCAGGAAGAATAGCGGAATAATCAGGAACCAGAAGGACATCATCAAAAGACAGTCCTTCATCCGGTAATATTATGGACATAAAATGCCTCCAGAAAGGAAAAAAAATGTTTATAAATACCATTCAGGGCTGCGTTACAAGATTGGAAACAGCCGGCCGAATTTGAAACCAACAAATCCGTATATAAACTCGTACTCTTACCAAATTTAATCTTTTTAGGCAAGGTCTTCAGGGTCAACCCATGTAAAAATTCATATCCAGTTCAGGAAGTATCCCGCTGTGGGCAATTTCCCCGGAGTCCAGACCTTTGCAGGGCAATCGCATGTACCATTCTTTCTTTCGACCGGCTCTTTGGTAGAACCCGTGACGGCAGTTGACAAGCTGGGGATGCGGTACAGGGTGGTCATTAAAAGGCTGCGTCTCAGGTATGTTGTGCCGCAGCAAGCCCCTGGTGATGATACTACTGATTATTGAGCAACCTGAGAATTTCAGCAATTGCAGGCGGTTCTCTGGTGCTGTGTCTGGTTATATTGCGAATCATGGTAAAATGGTTGCCTTTCACCCTGGTTAATGGCACCTTTTGAAGGCTTGCAGAACCCACAGACACCAGACCGTCCCCCAAAAAATTTGTCACAGGTCCCTTGCCAGACCAGGGGCTGATAACACCGGCAATCACATGCATGATGGTATCTTCGGGCAATGGGCGCAGGTTCAATTCTGTCAGAAATTTGCTGCCGGGCAGAAGGTCGATTGCGGCAGCCCCTGTTCCGTCCAGCAGACAGTGAAGCCAGTGGGTATCCGGTCTGAAAAAATGAAACATCTGGTCTCTGATTTCCGTAAAAATCCGGAACCGGGCCATTTGCGTGCCATGGTTGGGAGTTCCTACAAAAATAAAAAGCTTTACTGCCGGCACCTTTTGGACGGCAACCGCACCCGGATAATCAAACCCGGGATGGGTAAGCATGTCCCGGGCAACCAGCCCCCCCATGGAATGGGCCACAATAGCGACAGGTCCTGGGTCTGTTTGGGCCAGCTGTTGCATCTGCTCAAAGAAAAAACGGGTCGAGGCTGCAATGGCCTGGTCATTTGGATAAGACATGGTTAAAACCGGGTATCCTCTTTCCAGAAGGACCGGTGCCAGGTCCTGCCAGATGATGCCGGGATCATCCAGGCCATGCACCAGAATCACCCGGTTCCGGTCAAAATGATCTGCCGGACTTTTGGTTTCTGTAAAAGGCTTGATACCGCATCTGTCTTTGAGTGCCTGTGCTGCCTTTGGGAACCTGTTTTTAACAGCCTCGTGCAGCGCATGCCGGAGCATGTGTTCCTGGGGCAAAAAAAAAGTGCGGCCTGTCTGGAAGAAAACAGAAACGGCAATGAACACCCCCATGATTGTCAGCCATTTATGGCGGCAGAACCAATTCATTTTTCCCTGCCTATAACATGTAAAATTGTTTGTTGGAAACTATCTTATCTGATAGGATGCCAAATGCATGTCACCGTATTTTTTACTGTCTAAGATACAACAGAGGAATCATGAACACCAACACAAAAACAAAGAAAATTGCCATTGTAACAGGGGGCGGGGATTGTCCCGGGCTGAATGCGGTTATCCGGGCTATTGTCAAGGCCGCTGCTTTACGGGGATGGGAAAGCACAGGGATTCACGGCGGATATGACGGGTTGCTGAGCCCCATGAAAATTAGTTCTTTGGCATTCAAGGATATGGACGGGCTGCTGGTGAGGGGAGGCACCATCCTCGGCACAGCCAGCAGCGGTCCTTTTTCCGCCAAAACCGGCCAGGGAATGACCCGGCAGATTGATGCCGCCATCCTGGACCAGGCAAAAGCCAATTTTGATAAACTGGGGTTGTCCGCACTGGTGGCCATCGGCGGGGATGGCACCCTCGCGGTTGCCCTGCAGATGTTTGAATATGGATTCCCTGTGGTGGGGATTCCCAAAACCATTGACAATGACCTGGATGCCACCCTGATGACATTCGGGTTTGACACGGCGGTATCCTGTGCCGTGGATGCCCTGGACCGGCTCCACAGCACTGCCCAGAGCCATAACCGGGTCATGGTCCTGGAGGTCATGGGCCGGTATGCCGGGTGGATTGCCACCCATGCCGGACTTGCCGGCGGTGCTGATGTGATCCTCATACCGGAAATCCCGTTTACTTTTGAGGCGGTATGCAAAAAAATAAAGGACCGTGAAGCAGAAGGCAAGCATTTTACCATTGTCATCGCTGCAGAAGGTGCCAGGCAAACTGGTCAGGATTATACAACCACAGCCCCGGCAGGCAGAGAAAAAGAAATCCGACTAGGCGGTATCGGCCAGAAAGTGGCTCAAACAATTGAGGACCTCACTGGAAAGGAATCCCGGTGCGTGGTCCTGGGTCATCTCCAGCGGGGCGGCACCCCCACCCAGTTTGACCGGCAGTTGTGCACCCGGTTCGGGGTATATGCGGTTCAAATGATAGCCCAAAAACAATGCGGAATGATGGCGGCTCTCACCGGCACCGGCATTGCGCCGGTGACCCTGGCTGATGCCGTAAACCGGATACGCACCGTCCCAAAAGACGGCGAACTGGTCATGACGGCACGGGCGCTGGGCATCAGTTTCGGAGATACTTCCGAAACTGTTGTGTGCTGCTACTGATACTGCATACTGATCTTTTCTGATGTAAAATGCATCGGTCGCAGCATCAATCAGGGAACAACCCACAGGGCTGTATCAGACACCTCACCAATGATCTGCCGGGAGACCGACCCCATGAAAAACGATTTGTTGATTCCCCTTCTGCCCAAGGCTATGGTGGAAAAATTATGTTTTTGTGCAAATTCAACCACATTGTTGCCGATGCGCCTGCCGCCCTTAAGGGTGTGGATATCTATCCGATCTTTTGATATCCCCATTTGCATAAATTTTTCCATGGCTGCGGGATAAAATCCGTCAACACAGGCACGGTCTTTTTTTTCAATAATTTTTACAAATTCAGGGTCTGGTTCTTCATCCAGATCAATTTCGCAATAGTTGCGGGCGGTGTTGGTGACATGCACCAGGGTGATGTTGACATTTTTGTTTTCCGACACCATGAAACTCACATGGTCCACTGCCCGTAAGGAATCCTGTGATCCATCTATGGCAACCAGGATTTTATCCGGCTGAACCTCTCCTTGCACCAGCCACACCGGCAGGGCCTGGGACCGTTCCAGGATCGCATCGGAAACACTGGAGTCAAAAAATTTCTGGATACCTGTCACCCCCCGCCGTCCCACTACAATGGCATCCAGCATGTTTTTCTGGGCATACTCTATAACATCCTGTGCCAGGCCGCGTTCCCGGGGCCGGCTGATCAGTTCAATGCGCTCTTCCACAAACCCGTTTGCTGTCATTTCTGATCTGAGATCGTTCAAAATCTTCATGGCAGCGTCCTGGTTCTTTTTGGTCACCTTTTTCAACTGGGCCCGCACATGCATATCCTTTGCAGCTTCTTCGGTAAGATAAAGGGACACTGGCGGCTGTACATGAAAAAGAACACAATGCAGGTCTGTGATAACAGATGATACATGTACAGCATATCGAACAGCCTGCAAAGAAGACCATGATTTATCAACCGGTATGAGAATTTTTTTTTCCATAACCTGCTCCTTTTTTTTATTACTGAACAATAATATATGTCCGGTTTTTTTACAGGTCAACCTTTGAGAAACCCATGTTTTTTTATTTGCCAGGTGCAAAAGATATGCTATGGTGGACAGCCTAAATCTTTTTACAGGAATTTTTTTATGCTGCTGAAGATCAATCCGGAAAATCCCCAGGAAAGACTAATTTCCCAGGTGGTTGACATATTGCGAAAGGGTGGGATCATCGCCTACCCCACAGATACCTATTATGGTATCGGGTGTGACATCATGAACAAAAAGGCCATTGAGCAGGTATATGCCATCAAACAGCGCAGTCAGATCAAGCCTTTCAGTTTTATCTGCCCGGATCTCAAGGACATTGCAACCTATGCCAAAGTATCCAACGTTGCATACCGGAACATGAAGCGCCTGTTGCCGGGTCCCTATACCTTTGTACTTTCAGGATCCAGAATGGTTCCCAAAATCATGCTCACCAAGCGCAAAACTGCAGGCATCCGGGTGCCCGACCACATGATTGCCCTGGCATTGTCCAGGGAACTGGGCAATCCCATTATCTCCACATCTGCAACAGATCCCCAGGGGCGTGTTTTTAAAGATCCGTCCCTGCTCCACGACTATTTTGCAAACCGCCTGGATGTGGTGATTGACGGAGGTCCAGTCCCCGGGGCCCCGTCTTCTGTGGTTTCTTTAATTGATGATATACCGGAAATTATCCGTTACGGTGCCGGAGATGTTGATATCTTTGAGTAGTGTACGGACTATTTTGCGCAAAAAAGATACGGGGGATTCTTTGGGATACACCGGCACCGACCTGCCCTCAATTCCAGCCAGCTCTCCTGCCCACTGGACCGCATCGTCCAGATTTCCCAGACGGTCAATGAGGCGGAGATTCAGTGCGCTCTGGCCGGTATAAATACGGCCGTCCGCAAGTGTTGCCATCTCTTCTTTGGAGATATCACGGGCATCGGCCGCATCGGTAACAAACTGAAGATGGAGCTCATCCACCAACTGTTGCAGCAGTTTTTTCTCATTGTCCCCGAGTTCCCGCAAGGGAGATCCGATATCCTTGTATTCCCCGCTTTTAATGACCACAGGGGAGATACCGATCTTTTTTGCCACCTCCATGAGATTCACATATTCCATAATAACCCCGATGCTGCCGGTAATGGTGCCTGGATTGGCCATGATTTTTTCGGCACCCGCAGCAATATAATATCCCCCTGAGGCAGCCACTGATCCCATTGACGCAATCACTTTTTTGGTCTTACGGGTTTTTATCAGTTCCCTGAAAATTTCCTGGGATGGTCCGATACCTCCACCAGGGCTGTCCACCCGGACAATAATGGCTGCGATTTTTTCATCTTCTCTAAAGGATACAATATGTTCAATCACTTTTTTGGATGACAGAATCGGGCCTGTGACCTCCACGATCCCGATATTTCCGTTGGATTCTTGATAGGAACCGGTGGTGGTTTTCACCATATTTGTACTGACAAATATCAGGGTCACAACCCCGACAAACATGACCGTGGCACAGCAGGCCATCATTATCACAAAAAACAAAACCGGATGTCGTCGTGAAAACATAAATGTGTGTCCTCTTACAAAAAAAGGGGCCGGATAAAATACTGTTTTATCCGGCCCTCAGATTATCGTAAAACCCAGTATGTTACAGATGGAAAACGATCTTACTCATCTTCTTTGTTGTTTCCCTGAACTTTTTTGGCTTCAATCTGTTCCTGGATATTGTTGCGCAGGATTTCACCAAAAGAAGAGGTTGCCGGCTTCATGTTTTTGGCAAACTCTTCCAGATATCTGTCATCATCATCATCTTCCAGTCGTTTGATGGAAAGCCCGATACGCCTTTCATCAGAATTGATGTTCATCACCTTGGCAGTAATGGTATCACCCACCTGGTAATGGTCTTTGGGGCTTTTGATGTTTTCCTTGCTGATTTCAGATACATGAACCAGGCCTTCAATACCTTCTTCCAGTTCCACGAACACACCAAAATCTGTCAGATTGGTAATGACTCCTGATATCTCCTTGCCCACTTCATACCGCTGGGCAACGGTTTCCCATGGATCGGACTGGGTCTGTTTGATGCCAAGAGAAAAGCGTTCATTGGCTTTGTCGATATCCAGCACCACTGCCTGAATGGTGTCGCTTTTTTTATAGACTTCAGAGGGATGCTTGATGCGCTTGGTCCAGGAAATATCGGAAATGTGAACCAGCCCGTCAATATCATCGTCAATGCCGATGAAAAGACCAAATTCTGTAATGTTTTTAATTTTTCCCTCAATAATGGTGCCAACCGGATATTTCTGGGAAATCACTTCCCAGGGATTCTCCTGGGTCTGCTTGATGCCCAAAGATATTCTGCGGTTGTCGGGTTTGAGATCCAGCACAACTGCTTCCACCTCTTCTCCCACAGTTACCATCTGGGATGGATGGCGGATCTTACGGGTCCAGGACATTTCACTGACATGGATGAGTCCTTCAACCCCTTCTTCCAGTTCGATAAATGCACCGTAATCGGTGAGACTGACCACTTTTCCCACAATTTTAGAACCAATGGGATATTTGTCCACCGCAGTGGTCCAGGGATCTGGTGTGAGCTGTTTCATACCCAGAGACACCCGCTCTTTTTCAAAATCAAAAGAAAGAATCTTGACCGTGATTTTATCGCCCACTGAGTAGAGTTCTGACGGGTGTTTTACCCGGCCCCAGGAGATATCTGTAATATGAAGCAATCCGTCCACACCGCCAAGGTCCACGAAAATACCGTATTCCGTGATATTTTTAACGATGCCTTCCATGACCTTGTCATTTTCAATGGCCTGGAGGGTGGCAGCCCGCAGTGTTTCACGTTCCGCTTCCAGCAGTACCCGGCGTGACAGCACTATATTGTTGCGTTTTTTGTTGTACTTGAGAATCTTGAACTCATAGGTCTTGTTGACCATTTCATCCATATTTCGTATGGGTCGCAGGTCTGCCTGGGATCCCGGCAAAAATGCCTGCAGCCCGATATCAACGGAAAAACCGCCTTTGACCCGGTTGGTGATAACCCCTTTGATAGTACCGTCTGCATCATAGATATCTTTGATGGCATCCCATACTTTGACTTTTTTGGCTTTTTCACGGGACAAAAGAACCGTTTCTTCTTCCTCGTCCCATACCTCAATCATTACCTCGAAGCGATCATTGAGTTTGACATTCACATTGCCTTGCTCATCAATGAATTCCTGAATAGAGATCCGTCCCTCGGATTTATATCCCACATCAACCAGCACCATATCCTTTCCCACAGATATGACTGTTCCGGTGACAACCTGTCCCTCTTCGAATTTTTTAAGGCTGGATTCATAGATGCCCAGAAGTTCTTCCATTGATTCTTCACCGGTAATTTCATAATCGGGTGTGGAAGTGTCTTCCTGCTCTTCAAATTCTTCCCGGGCTTCTTCCTGGGCGTCAGTTTCTTCTTGCGCCTCCAATTGTGCTTCCTGTGTCTCCACTTCTTCAGTATTCATGTCTTGATTTTCGTTTTCTTCAGTAATGTTGTTCATTAATAGTATTCCCCCTAATCGAATTTAGTTACTCATCCCAATTGGGTCAAAAAGGACAAGTACAATTTACCTTTATAGCAATGGGTAAAAGAAAAATCAATAAAATTATCTGAAAATTTTATTGATTTTAAAGATATCTACGCATTTTGGTCACTACCTGCCGGGCCGTCAGATGGGAAGCATCGATATGAATGGCATCAGGCGCCGGTTTCAAGGGTGCCTGGGATCTTGTACTGTCATCTGCATCTCGTTTTTCCATCTGTTGCCTGACACGGTAAAAATCTTTTTCCGCATCCTGTATTTCATCAAAACGCCGTCTTGCCCGCACCGTCAGATCAGCAAAAAGAAAAAACTTGACCGTGGCATCAGGAAAAACCACTGTGCCCATATCACGACCTTCAAACACGGCATCCTGTTCCTGTGCGATGTTGCGTTGAAGATCCAGCAGTGCCGATCTGACAGCGGGTCTGGCTGAAGTGGCAGAAGCCAGCATGGTGATTCGGGGTGTCCGGATATGGGGTGTGATATCTTTTCCGGAAGAGACCAGCCGGGGTTCCTCTTTCGTCAGAATAAAGTTCAGGTCAAGTGTTGCCAGAAATGCGGTAAGTATCTCATTGTTCTGCCAGTCGATATCCTGCTGGATAATCTCATAGGCAACACCCCGATAGAGGGCACCGGTATCAACCCGGACACATCCCAGTTCATTTGCCAGCAGCTTGCTGACAGTTGTTTTTCCGGCTCCGGCCGGTCCGTCAATGGTGATGATCCGATGGGACATGATGTTTTGCCTCATGTTAGGGTGTTGGGGGCAGAACCGCTTTTAATGCTGTGATAAATGTCTGGTTTTCTTCGGGTGTTCCGGCATTCACCCGCAAAAATGTGTCAAACCCGTATGATTTCATGGAGCGCACAATCACCCCTTTGCGGAGCAACTTGTAAAACAGGGCGGTTGCATCGGTTCTGACATCCACCATCAGAAAATTTGACTGGGTCGGTAATGGTTCCAATCCCATGGCCGACAACTTCTGCGTTAAAAAATCAATGCCCTGGTGAATGGTATCAACGCTGTGGCGTAAAAAAGCCTGGTCTTTCAATGCCGCGCTGGCTGCTGCCTGGGCCAGCCCATTGACATTGAAGGGCTGGCGGATACGATTGAGAATCTTTGCCACCTCCCTGTCCATGATACCATACCCGATCCTGAATCCTGCCAGACCATAGGCTTTTGAAAATGTTCTCAGGGTCACGATTCTGGGGTCCTGCAATGGACGCGCCAAAGAATTGAATACATTTGTATCTCTGACAAATTCCATGTAGGCTTCATCCACGACAATCAGCACATCAGACGGGATTTTCGCCGCAAATTCATGGAATGCATCACGGGTAATGATACTGCCGGTAGGATTGAAAGGATTGGTGATAAATACCATTTTTGTATCAGATGATACGGATGCAGCAATCTGTGAAAGATTGGTGTCAAATCCGGACAAAGGCACCATTATCGGCACCCCTTTTGCCGTTTTTACACTGATTTCATACATGAGAAAAGATGGCAGGGGCATCAGGGCCTTGTCCCCGGGGTCTAAAAATCCATGGGCCAGGAGGGCTATCAGGTCATCGGATCCATTGCCCAGTACAATGTTGTCAGGAGCCACCTGAAAAATATCTGCCAGGTTTGCGCACAGATCATGGGCCACAGGTTCCGGATACCGGTTCATGCTGGACAAATTTTCAAGAACCGCCCGGGTCACCTGCGGGGAAAACCCCAGGGGATTTTCATTTGATGCCAGTTTCACCGCTGATTGGATCTTGTTTTCTCTTTCCAGTTCCTTTAAAGGCTTGCCAGGCTCATATGGCGTGATGGTGGAAATGGATCTACTTGTTTTGAATTGCATGTAACGGGCTCCTTCTGGTAAAATCCAATTTTTAGTGAGGATTTGAAATTTTGTCAACACCTGTGATAGAAATCGAAACACAACCAGTTTGTTTTGAAAAAAATGACTGTAAATGGAGATAACACATGGCTCTCTGTGTAACCCTCGGACTTGAAAACCTGAAACAGCATCCCCTGTCTGCCTTACAGGGAGCTCGGCTGGGACTGCTTGCCAACCCTGCATCCGTTGATTCAAAATTTACCCATGCACTGCGGGTGCTCCAGGATTTGTTTCCAGGACAGCTGCGTGCAATTTTTTCTCCCCAGCATGGTTTTTATGCGGAAAAACAGGACAATATGATTGAATCACACCATACCATGGAACCTGATTTGAACATTCCCATCTACAGTCTCTACAGCCATTCCCGGGTACCTGTCCCACAGATGTTTGCAGACATCGATACCCTGGTGGTGGATATCCAGGATGTGGGCACCCGGGTGTACACTTTTATATATACCATCTCTTTTTGTATGGAACTGGCTGCACAGATGAACAAAAAAGTGGTTGTACTTGACCGGCCCAATCCCATCGGCGGCTGCCAGGTGGAAGGCAACGTCCTGCAGCAGCAGGCAGCTTCTTTTGTGGGTAGATTTCCCATCCCCATGCGCCACGGTATGACTGTGGGGGAAATTTGTCAGTTTTTCAACACAGAATTTCATCTGGGGTGTAATCTGACCATTGTCCCCATGACCGGCTGGAAGCGCAGCATGTACTGGCAGGATACCGGCCTGGCATGGATTCCCCCGTCTCCCAATCTACCCACCCCGCATTCATGCATGGTGTACCCGGGCCAGGTGATTTTTGAGGGGACGAATATCAGTGAGGGGCGGGGAACCACCCTCCCTTTTGAATTATTCGGGGCCCCGTTTATGGACACCGCCCAAATGGCACCGAAGCTGAACCAGGCGATTTCAGGGGCCTGGTTCCGGCCGGTGTGTTTTCAGCCCACATCCGGCAAATGGCAGGACCAGGTCTGCAAAGGGTTCCACATTCATGTGACGGACAAAGAGGTTTTCACTCCCTATACCGCATCGCTGACGGCGCTGCAGATGATTATCAGACATCACCCGGATGCATTTGCTTTCAAGCAGCCGCCCTATGAATATGAGTATGAGCGGCTGCCCATGGATCTGATACTCGGAGACCAAAATATACGTAACCGCCTTGCTGCCTTAGAAGACATAAAGACCTTGAAAGCGTTTTGGCAACCGGGGCTATCTGCATTTAAAGCCATTGCAAGCACCTATTATCTCTATGACTGAGGCCAGGGCTAAAAACGATTTCCGCCCATAAAAAAAGGGCCGGTGTAAAACAGGCCCTTCTTATTAACAATACGCCCAACCAAGCTTATTTGTTTTTTTTCAGATCGTTGAGTTCTTTTTCAAGTTCGGCAATCCGTGATTGCTCATCAGCTGGTGCGTCTTTGCCTTCCTTGTTTTTCCAGGAATCCTTGAGTTCATCAAAGCCAAGGTAAAGTGCAAGCCCGCCACCTAAAAGCAATACAGGGGGGATAACCCCGGCCAGAAGATTCAAAAATTCACCAAACCACACTGCCAGTCCTACAACACCGAGAAGAACAGCAATAGCACCACCGATTAATGTTTTCATAAAGACATCCTCCTTAAAGTTTTATTCAATACCCAAATTATCACAACAATTAAACAGAACCGTGCGTTTGTCAATGGAAAGAGAAAAATAACACAGCCCAAACGATTTATCAAGCCAATTTTGGGAGGGTTTTACACCCGACACACCCAATTATAATATTGCCTTTAAAGCCCAGTTTTGATAATACCTAGTCGTTTCAAGTGCATTACAGCAAGGCCACATATTAAAGGGAAATTTCATGAACCTGTTTGCGTCGCTCAAAACCCTTGTTCCCAGAACCAGGGAAAGGATTCGCACCACCATTGACTGCCTGCTGGGGGGTACCCATGATTACTTCACCAACCTTTATCCGGGCAACCAAAGCTATATCGCCAGAAAGGTCCTTAACCAACTCATTAAAAAACTTACCCTTGATGACCATAACCTGGAAAAATTACACGCGCTGGACAAAAGTGACTATATTGTTTTTGTGAGCAAAAACAAACGGCTTTTTGATTTTTTATATTTCCATACCCGGCTCAAGGAGCTTGATCTGCCATATCCGGAACTGGGATTTGACCTGCGGTTCTTTTTTCTTTTGCCCATCAAACGCCTGTGCAGGATATGGCTGTCTCATCTGGACTATTTTTTTCATCATTTTTCTTTCAAGGATTTTTATGCTTCCGGATATGCGGAACGTGAAATTTTTGCGGGAAAATCCGGATTTGTCTGTCTGATCGAAGAAGATGATTTTTACAACCGGTTCATCAAAGCCTCACCCGATCCATTGTTTCATCTGATTGAATTTCAAAAACGCGTGGAAAAACCCGTTATCATAGTGCCTGAAGATATCATCTATGTCACCAAACCCATGCACAAAAATCCTGGACTCGGGGACATTCTCTTTGGTACCCATGCAAAACCCGGATTTATCAAGCGGGTGAACATACTGATGCGTCATCCGGAAAAAATCCGGGTGGAGATTGCAAGGCCGGTGAATCTTAAAGAATTCATATCACGCCCTGAGATCAATTGTCTTGATTCAGAATTTCAGACCCACCGCCTGAGAAGCCATCTGGTGGATATTTTGAACCGCCAGCGTAAAAGCATTACCGGCCCTGTGCTCAAATCCCGCCAGGAGATCACCGAAGATATTCTGACCCGAAAATCTTTGCGCGAATTTCTGGCTGATTATGCAGCAAGAAACAATATCTCTTTAAAAAAAACAAACAAAAAAGCAGCCGCCTATATCAATGAAATTGCGGCAAACTATAACCTGCGGGTTATCAACTTCGGCAACTGGATGCTCACCTGGATATTTAAAAATATTTTTGAAGGGCTGATGGTCAACCAGAAGGAGATCAACCGGATGCGGGAAAAATATACCGAAGCCCCCCTGATTCTGGTGCCCTGTCACAAAAGCCATCTGGATTATCTGCTTTTGCCCTATGTCATGTTCAGAAACAACATGCCCTGCCCCCATATTGCAGCCGGCAAAAACCTGTCTTTCTGGCCTTTGGGGCCCCTGTTCAGAGGAGGCGGTGCATTTTTTCTGCGCCGGACATTTCAAGGCGCGGAATTATATGCCAAAATATTTGCTGCCTACCTGGAAAAACTGCTCTATGAAGGGTTTAATATCAAAATTTTCATTGAAGGCGGCAGAAGCAGGACGGGTAAACTTCTGACACCCCGCCCGGGCGGTATGGCCATGATCATCAATGCATACCTGAACGGTGCCTGTGACAACCTGTATTTTGTGCCCATTTTTGTTGGGTATGACCGGGTTCTGGAAGAAGACGCATATCTCAAGGAAATTGAAGGAGGTAAAAAAGATCCTGAAACACTCAAGGGCCTTATCAGCACCCGAAAATTTTTAAAAAAAAAATACGGTAAGGTTTATATCCGGTTTGATGAGCCCATTTCCATCAAAGCATACATCCGGCAAAAAAACATAAACCTGTCAAGGGCCACAGCCCCGGAATATATGGATTTTGTCAAAGGCTTCAGCTACAGATTAATGGCTGCCATCAACAAAAAAGGGGTGGCCACTCCCCACGGTATCATTGCCAGCGCCATTCTCAACAGCCCGAACAATAATTTTGCCAAAGGCGGGATGATCGAGCAGGCCAATACCTATTTAAACATACTGATGGCCCATAACGTGGAATTATCTGAAACCCTGCTGCTGGATCTGGATAATACATTCAACACCGTCATCAATTCCTTTTTATCCAGAAACTTCATTGAACTGGCAGATGAAGATGAAGAAGAGATAACAGATGAGACCTATTTTATTGTCAAGCACAATAAACGGCCCATTCTGGACTACTATAAAAACTCGGTGATTTCTTTTTTTGTGCCCTCCGCCTTTACAGCTGTTGCTATTTTGGAAGTGGACCGGTTTAATTTCGCCCTGTTTGATCTGGTCCAAAGATACCGGTTTTTACAAAAAATATTTCAGGACGAATTTTTCTGTGACCAGGAAATCACCTGTGAAGAGCATATTTCCGCGTGCATAAAAGGATTTATCAATGAAGGCATCCTGGTGCCGGACAACACCCGACAGGACATGTTGAACCTGACCTCCAGGGGGTTGCGCAAACTCAAATGGTTTGCCTCCTTTATGCTGCCGTTCTTTGAATCCTATGAAACCGCGCTGCTGTATTTTGAAAAAGAAAAGAAAAGTCCCCCCGATGAAAAGGAACGGGCCAAAAAAATCCATTCCTATGGCATCCGTTTATACAAGCGCAAGCAGATCCGTCGGAAAGAGTCTTTATCGCTGATCAACTTTCGAAATGCTGCCAGATTTTTTGTAAAAAACGGCATCAACGGCGCTGAGGACCAGATCCAGATTGATTATTACAAACAGATCATCAACCGCCTGTCCCGGCTGATCATTTCCTGAAAACCCCATGAAAGCACTGATACTGGCCGCAGGATTCGGCACACGGCTTTTGCCCCATACAAAAACCATTGCCAAACCCCTTTTTACTTTGGGAGGTATCCCCATATTAGCACATACCATCCAATATCTTATCGGTTTCGGATGCCGGCAGATCATGGTCAACACCCATTATCTGCCGGACCAGATTGCCGATTTTATAGAAACCGGCAAAGAACAATTTGATGCACAGATTACCTGTATCCACGAGCCAATGATCCTGGATACAGGGGGCGCGATTGCCAATGTGAAAGATGCCATGGCAGGAAATCCTTTTTTTGTCATCAATGGTGACGTGGTAACCAATGTTGATCTGGCAGAGGTGTGGCGTTGTCATTTACGTAACCGCGCACTTGCCACACTGGTGCTCCATGACAGAAAAGAGTTCAACAAGGTGGCACTGGATGCCGGCAGCTGGATAACCGATTTCAACAGCCCCGGCAAAGGACTGGCATTCACCGGTATCCAGGTACTGTCCCCGCAGATTTTTGATTACATGCCACCTGAAAAGGTTTTTTCCAGTATTGATCTGTTTGCGGAACTTTGCAAAAACCGGCAGATCAAAGCCTATGTGGGTACCGATATTTTCTGGGAAGATATCGGCACACCGGAGGCGTATGCCCGTGTTGCCCGGCAATGGACCTGCGCAGCTGCCTTGAAAACAGATATTCAGGATACCGAAATTTTTGCAATGGCCGGTGACGGATCGGACCGGAACTGGTTCAGGGCAATACCCTGTAACAGATCCCCATCCAGTTCCTTCAAACGGCCCGGATCAGTTGTCCTTTGTGACCATGGCATTTGTCTGCCCGGCAGTGAGGCCCGCGCCCAGCTGGAGGCGTTTGTACATATTGGAAACCATTTGTCCAGACAGGGGATACCAGTACCCCGCATACTGGCCCATGATCCTTTGGCCGGCATGGTGGCACTGGAAGATCTGGGCAATACCCATCTGGTTGACCAGGTTAACAATACCTGCGATGAATCAACCATAAAACAGATGTACAAAAAGGTCATCAACCAGTTGATACTGTTCTCCCAAAAAGGTGCACACGGGTTTGACCCGGCATGGACATACCAGACCCCCACCTATTCAAAGGGCCTTATTCTGGAAAAAGAGTGCCGGTATTTTATGGATGCGTTTATGAACAACTATCTGAAAAAAAACCTTTCCTTTGAAACGTTTGAAGATGAATTTTGTTTTGTGGCACAAAAAGCCCTGGACGGTGGTTTTACAGGGCTCATGCACCGGGATTGCCAGTCAAAAAACATCATGGTTAAAAATACAACCGTTTATTTTATTGATTTTCAATCCGCCAGAACAGGGCCTTTTCAGTATGATCTGGCTTCCCTTTTACTGGATCCCTATGTTACACTGCCCAAGCAGGTGCAACAAGATCTGGTATCCTATGCCATGGACCGTCTTGGCCTTGACGTTGAAGCTCAAAGACAACGGTTTGCCCAATGTTTTCATTTCTGCTCCCTGACCCGGAACCTGCAGATACTCGGGGCATTTGCCCACCTGAGCCGTGTGAAGAAAAAAACAGGGTTTGAACAACATATCCCTGCGGCAGTGGCATCGTTGAAACAGCTGATTCAGAATATGGATACATCCCCTGTTCCGATATTAACAAAACTGATACTGTCCCTGTAAGGAAACGCCATGGAAAAGATATATGTGATGATCAACGGACTTCCGGGAAATGTGGCTTCCACCATGGCCCGGGCGGCCCTTGCCGACGACCGTTTTGAACTGATTCCCTTTTCATTGACCGGCCCGCAGATTTCGCAAAATACCATACAGATCGAAACTGTTTCTATCAGCCTTGTGAAACCGGACACCCGGGATATCATCATTGCAGATATCCAAAAAAGGGTTGGTCGATTCATTGCCGTTGATTACACCCATCCCACTGCTGTCAATACCAATGCCAGATTCTATACCCGTCATGATATCCCTTTTGTCATGGGTACCACAGGCGGTGATCGGCAGGCGCTTGAAGCGTGTGTGTCCCGGGCCCGATTTCCGGCTGTCATCGCCCCGAACATGGCCAAACAGATTGTGGGATTCCAGGCCATGATGGCCTTTGCCGCTGACAGTTTTCCCGGCCTCTTTGCAGGATACACACTTGAAATTAAAGAAAGCCACCAGCAGAGCAAGGCTGACACCTCTGGCACCGCCAGGGCCATGGTAGGATATTTCAACCGGCTGGGGGTTGCCTTTGATCCGGCCCAAATCCAGCAGATCCGCGATCCAAAGGTTCAGAAAACCCAGTGGCAGATACCCCAAGAACATCTGTCCGGTCATGGCTGGCACACTTACACCCTTGCAGCTCCGGATGGATCAGCCGTGTTTGAATTCACACACAATGTCAACGGACGAAAAATATATGTGGCCGGCACCTTTGATGCGGTATTATTTTTGCAAAAACAACTTCAAAACACCAACAATCCTAAACGATTGTTTACCATGATTGATGTGTTGCACAAGGGGTGAAATTTTTCATGGGTACGCTTTTTAACATCATTCTTGTGCTTCTGGGTCTGGCCTACCTGATCTCCCCGGTGGACATCATCCCGGAAATTCTGGTTCCGTTTCTGGGATGGGTGGATGACGGGCTGGTTTTATACTGCATCTATTATTTGATCCGGCATGGGCAGCTTCCCTGGTTCTTTTTCAAACGAAGTACGGGTGCGGGTTATGACCGGGAACCTACCGGCCATAACCGATCCACAACCGGTTTTCAGACAAAAAATAATGGCTCTGGCCAGAAATCTGGTACCAAAACAAACAGATCCGAACCCGGGCCAAACGGTTCATATTCCCGGTCCACAAGACCTGCCCATGAAATTCTGGGCGTACCGATGGATGCCTCCTGGGAGGAGATCCAGGCTGCCTATAAACAGCAGATCAAAAAATATCATCCAGATAAGCTGTCCCACCTGGGAAAAGAATTTTCAGATCTGGCCTCCAAGCGCTTTTTAGAAATCCAGAACGCTTTTGAAGCCCTTAAAGCTCGAAACGGCCGGTAATATTGGCGGACTTTAGACTACATATCTGCCTGTAAAAAGGAAAAACCGTGACCGATTTTCTCACTGTTGACAATGCCAGGTACGAAGTTCAGTGGCACTGCCAAGACAAAAAAAATCATCCGATACTTGTATTTCTCCATGAAGGGTTGGGGTGTGTGCAGATGTGGAAACGTTTTCCTGTAAACCTGGCAAAGAATACAGGCTGCAACGCATTTGTGTTCTCCAGGCTGGGGTATGGCAGATCCGATGCCGGCATGCTTCCCTGGAAAATCAACTTCATGCATACCCAGGCCGTAAAAGTTCTGCCAAAAATTCTTGCAGCAGCCGGTATCCTGGACCATATTCTCATCGGCCATTCCGATGGCGGGTCCATCGCCCTTATTTACGGCGGCAGTTCCCATGCCACAGGCCTGAAGGGCATTGTTACAGAGGCTGCGCATGTGTTCTGCGAACCTGTGACCCTGACATCCATCAAGGCTGCCAGGCAGTCATACCTTGCAGGCAGTCTCAAAGAAAAACTGGGGCGGTACCACGATCAAAACACTGACACGGCTTTCTGGGGATGGCATAATGCCTGGCTCAGCCCCGGTTTCGTGCACTGGAATATCCAAAAATTCCTCAAAAAAATTCAGGTACCGGTACTGGCCCTCCAGGGAAAAGATGATCCCTATGGCACCACGGCCCAGCTGGCTGCCATTAAAACCGGTGTCAGAAACTGTAAAACAACACCCATCAGCAACTGTTGCCATTCCCCACACCAGGAACAACCGGATGTGGTGCTGTCACACATGACTGCCTTTATCCGGAACATCCTGGAATAATGACCGGGTCAATCGCATGTGAAAATTTACATCCTGCCAGGGAAGCATGCCGCGTCTACCACTGGAATAATGATCTGCCGGCATTGACAAATCACCGGATCTCTGGGATATAGAACCATTTTTAAATGAGCACACACAATGAAAGGAAACCGCGTGACCGGTGTAAGTGAAATTCTGGTTCTGATCCTGCTCATATCCGGCATACTGATTCTGCCCAGGATGCTCAAACCCCCGCCTGCCGGAAAAGCGGGAAACAAGATGGTCCGGTTATCACAAAAAAAACGGGCCGCGATTGTTATATCAATTGTGTTTCCGGTTGCCTGTGCCATGGTCATCAAACCATGGGAGGGCCATATTTTGATGTTCGGGACCATTGGCCTTGTTCCTGTGGCCCTGGGATGGGCCTTTTACTGGATTCTGTCCGCCCCCGAAAAATAACCCGGCAGATCAAAAAACCATTCCCATAAACCAATCCGGCCCTGTCCTGAAAACAGGACAGGGCCGGATTGGTGAGTCATCAGCTCTATTTTCTTATCGAAATAATGAACTAATGCTGGTTTTCTTTTGAATCATTCATGGTATCATAGGCTGCCTTGGCAAAACAGTATGCCATGCCGGCACCCAGAATGCCGATGGCATACCAGAATCCGCCGAAAAAAAGCATATGGCCGATATCCCAGACCCATTCAAAATTAAATGGAAACATAAAATTTCTCCTTTCCTAAGATTCTTGTGCCTTGGATTTATTCAATTCCAGTTCCTGGGGAAACACCGGCAGGTATCTGTAGGTTACCGCAATCAGGATAATGCCGTAGGCCACGGGCAGGATGGTGGTGGCCACTTCCTGCCAGGAGGGAATATACAACGCCCAGGTGTCAAAACTCATAACCGGCACGGCTACAACCTGAAGCACCATAACCCAGCGGTTGAGACAGACTCCGATGACAGCCAGAATAATGGCCAAAAGCCGCAGGGTAGGATTTTCCCGGGTGCTCTTGTTGATAAGCAGAATGCCGGGAATAACGCCGCAGATGACAATTTCAGTCACCAGTATCCAATAGCCGTAAAAACTGTTATTGGTATAAAAATGGCTCATTTCAAACCCGATACCAGGAGCGGTAACCGTGGCCCAGTATATGGTGTCAATGATTTTGGCGATTATATAGGTACATATCATCCATCCGGAGATCTTGGCCAGCAGATGGACCACATTGTCCTTTACCAGTTTTTTTCCGGTAACCGCTTCTGTGATACGGGTCACCAGAAGGGTGAAACAGGGTCCGAAAGCCGCTGCAGACCAGGTGAACAAAAAAAACGTCCAGGGCCAGATCAAAAGCCCTTCCCGGACCGCAAAAGGCCGGCCGTAAAGCACACCGGCCACCCCGCCCAGAGATCCCTGGTGGAAAAAGGACAAAAACGCACCCGTGGCCGCAAATATGGCCATAACACCGTGCATGTTGTGGGCCAGGTGATGAAAGAACGGCACCTTGTTGAGCTGCCGGTTTTCCAGGATATTGGGAATGAACTCAATGGTGAGCACCGCAAAATAGCAGGACAGGCAGAAGGCCACCTCGGTGAGCATCGAATGCACATTGGCATGCCAGAAAATAAACCAGCCCCGCAAAGGTTGACCAATATCAATGGCCAGGATCAACAGGGCCGAACTGTAGCAGATAAACCCGATGATCACAGCAAAATTAATGATATTTTTCAGTTCATCAACTTTAAATATATATTTGAGCAGCCCGGTGAAAAACGCCCCGCCCCCTATGGCAATCACCGCCAGGTCCGCCCATATCCACAGGGCAAATCCGTAATAGTCATTCATGTTGGTCTGGTTCAACCCTTTGAACCAGCACAGCAGCATGGCATAAACGCCCCAGAGCAGGACCGCTCCCACAATGGCGATTCCCAGCATGAATTTGGGAAATGAGCACCGTTTTGCGCCTTCAGGTATTAATGCAGCATCCATATTCAATTACTCCTCACATAGATTTTGGATTTTCTATTCATGGGAAGCAGCCCCATAATGATTTTTCACCTTTTCCCATTCACCATCCAGATAGTTGTCCCCGAGCTTTCTGACCCATTCACGCTCAGACATGTAATAGACCTTGGGGTTGGTTCCCAGGCGCTCCAGCAACCGGAATACTTTTGGATTGCGTGATTTTCCCACCACATCCCGGTTAAGGGGATCCGGATGGGGATCCGGTTTGACGATCTGGTGTACCTTGTGGGAAGGGTTGTTTAAATCACCGAAGATAATGGCACCGGCAGGACATGCTGTGGTACAGGCAGTCTGATAGGCATCTTCTGCAATTTCATGGGTGCCGTCGTAATATGCTTTTTCCCTGGCCAGCTGGTATCTGTGGTAACAGAAACTGCATTTTTCCACCACCCCCCGCATTCTTGGCGATACATTGGGGCTCAGGTATTTTTCCATACCCTCGGGCCATATGGGATCCCACCAGTTGAAATACCTTGCATGGTAGGGACACGAAACCATGCAATACCGGCATCCGAAACACCGGGTGTAGATCTGGGAAACAATGCCGGTGTCATATCCATAATCGGTTGCCGTGGCCGGACACACCGACACACAGGGGGAATGGCCGTGGTCTCCTTTACCGCCGCAGTGCTGGCATGGCCTGGGCAGGTAGGTTATCTGGGTGTCTGGAAACGACTTGCCATTGGTCAGCTTATAAACCCGCATCCAGGTGATGCTGTCCTTTTTATCGGACTCATCCTCCTTAAACGGAATATTATTTTCAGACATGCATGACACCGTGCAGGACCCGCATCCGGTACATTTGTCCAGATCAATAACCATTCCGTATTTATGTGCTTTTTTATCTTGTATCATCAGAACCTCTTTGAAAGTTTGTCCACATCATTTAGGCCTTTGAAATTGCGGCTGTCGTTCCACAGGCAGCATCCAGTCCTGAACCAGGTTCAATTACCGGGCTGATTAATTCATGTATGTTTACACCTTTTCCGGCCACATATTTATTGTCAAACGTGTGCCCGAGGCCTTTGACCATTCCAATGACACCGGGCATGATACCTTCGTTGAAATTCACCCGCACCCTTGCAGATCCTGTGGGGGTTGTCAGGGTTGCAAAGCCCCCATCTGTAAGTCCATTGGCAGTATCGGGATTGATTTCCACACATACGTCTTTGCCCTTGAGCACCCGGTCGGATACGGTTTTAATGGCAAAGGGAGAAGCAGCCGGCACAGTGCCGGGCAACCGCATATTGTCGATAGGCACCAGGGTGAGAGCATAATCCCCCTGTGGATATATGGTTTGCGGATTATCCGACAGAAAGGCAAAACTGGTTTCCACACTGTCGGTGGGCGGTCCTTCTGCAAGAAGGGCATACCCATTCCCGGACAGGTCCTCCCAGACACCTGCGGCCACATCTTCCAGGCATGCCCGATAATTGTTCCATGCAAAGCTCCGGGCCATGTCACCCCCAAGGGTTTTGGCCAGCTGGATTACGGTATCGCCTGCACTGCGGGTATCAAATACCGGATCCAAAACAGGCCGGGTCAGGCCCACAACGGAATTGGCTAATCCGGCTCTTGAGGGAACATCTTCCAAACGTTCCAGAAATGTGGATACCGGCAGAATCAGATCCGAGGCCATGGCGGTTTCATCCATAAAAGAGGAGAAACTTACCACAAAGGGAATTTTTTCAAAAGCAGCCCTGGTCTGTGAAGGATCATTCAGGGTGTAACAGGGATTGGCATTGTAAACAAACAAAGCCGTAACCAGCGGATCGGCAGACTGGTTTATGTTTGTCACCATTTCCTGCACAGATGCACCCAGTTTTGCCTTGCCGAATCCGTCTTTGGCGGCTGTATCCAGGACAGGGTCTGGAAAAGCCAGGTAGTCGTGAACAGGCTTGATAAAGGTGCCGCCCTTTTTGTTGACATTGCCGGTCAGGCAGTTGAGGGTGTGCACAGCAGCAAATTCCTTGAGGCTCTGGGCCCCGTCACCGCGTCCTTTACCGGGAATGGCCACCGGCATTTTTGCTCTGGCAAAGGCAATGGCAATTTTTTTGATATCAGCAGCACTGATGCCCGTGGCCGCTGCCACTTTTTCCACCGGGTATTTTTGCTGCACCATGGCATTGAACCGGTTGAATCCACCCTTGAAACCAGCGGCAAATTCCGAATCAAACAGATTTTCTGTCAGCAGAACCCCGCACATGGCCATGGCCAGATCCGCCTCGGTTCCCGGTGTGACCGGTATCCATCTGTCTGCTGCAGCCGCAGTGGTGGAAAGCCTGTGCTCAATCTGATAGAGTTTTGCTTTTCGTTGTTTCCGGCTGGAATTGGCTTTGAAACAGGCAACCGGAGACCCCCATCCTTCAAGGATACCGGCTCCGAAACTCAAAATAAAATCAGCATTCTCCAGATCGAACCCCAGGGTATACCCCTTGCCATGAAGGGTTTGTGCCGTCAGTGCCAGCCAGGATTCAAGGGTTGGCATAACAAAATGGTTGGGAGAGCCGAATGCGGTCATAAAATGGCTGAACAGTCCCGCCACAGACCCCTGATCCGTGTCCGTGATACAGGCGAGGGTATGGGCCTGGTCATTTTTTCTAATGCGGCCCAAATGCCCTGCTGCCAGTGCGATGGCCTCTTTCCAGGAGATAGGTTCAAACCGGTCATTGATCTTTTTCAAGGGGGTTGTTACACGACAGGGATCATACAGGTATTGGAGCCCGGCGATACCATGAAGACATGCCCCGCCGTTATTCACCGGATAGGTGTCACGCCCTTCTATTTTTACAGGCCTGCCGTCAATTTTTCTGACAGTAATGCCGCAGGTTCCCGGGCAAAGGCTGCACACTGAATGATCATAGGATATTTTTCCGTCAGGTGGAACAGGTGTCCAGGGCCAGTTCTGGGTCCAGATGGAAGAATCATCCGTCAGTTTGGCCCCAACCGGGGAAATTGCAATCCCTGCAACCGCACCAAGTCCCAATCCCAAGAAGCTTCTTCTGTCAACTTTCATATGTAAATCCTCTGTAAAGTTTGCAATTCTTGTGTTTGGTTTATTTGTGACACTGGAAACAATAGCCCTGGTGGCCGGTTTCTTCTTTGTGACACACTGCGCAGTCATCCATTTTCATGCGGTCCCAGGAATTTTTCTTGATTCCCCATATATTTTTCCCCCAGATATCACGGCTATAGCCGGTAAGCCGGTTTTCTTCATAGGGTCTGGAGGTTGTCGACTCGCCGATATGACCATGACAGGTTACGCAATCCATGCCGGCTGCTTCAATATGGGCTGCATGGGAAAAGAAAACACAATCCGGCTGTTTTGCATACACATACCAGGGAACCTCCCGCTCCTTTGCCACATATTCGCTGGCAAAAATGGCTTCATCCCTGGTTTCTCCCATGGGTTCATCCGTATGGCAGTCCAGGCAGGATGCCATTTTCGGGATCCCGGAAAAGGTGCCGTCGTCCCGAAGAAAGTGACAGGATTCACAATCACCTGTTTCCTGTACATGCAGCGCATGATCAAAATTAAAGGGTTGTTCGTGTTTGGAATAAAGCAGCTTGGGGAACAGCAGCCATCCGGATAAAAAGCAAATCAGAAATGCCACAATAAAAAAAATGACACCCAGCCCCAGGCCTGTGTCATTTTTCGGGTCTTCGGCGGCACCTTCTGTTGCACCATCCACGGAACCATGTTCAGTTTTGTTTTCTAGTTCACTCATGAAAACTCCATCAATGTTAAAATGTTGATGTTACCTATAACCATTTTATCCAGGCATCACCTGGCCATATTTTTTTGCAGCCGGCATTTGCCTGCCGGGTGCAATTTATCTTCACACAGGATAATCGCGTTATTCTATAGTAATATCTGAATTTCTTGTCAAGATAAAATGAGGTTGGGATGGGGCAGGAAATGAGAAGTTACAAACGGCGGCAAACAAACCGTATCCACATCCATAACCGGGATATGGATGTGGATACGGTTGGAAAAACATACAAATTATCCGTAACTGTGAAGGCCGGACAATAGAAAATTCACTCCGAAATAGGTGAACATCACCGCCATGAACCCCACAATGGAAACCAGGGCAAGATTTTTGCCGTGCCAGCCGCGCATCATGCGCAGGTGCATGAAAATGGCATATACAAACCAGGTGATCAATGACCAGGTTTCCTTGGGATCCCAGGACCAGTATTTCCCCCAGGCAGAATTGGCCCATACCGCGCCAGTGATGATGCCGATGGTCAAAAACAGAAAACCGAATACAACCATCTGGTAGGTAAGTTCATCAATGACTTCCCCGTCAGGCAGGCGGCTAAAAATAGAGTCTTTGGATGCCTGGCCGGGTTTGATTAAATACATGAGGCTGCAACCGAAAGCCAGGGCAAAACCGGCATACCCCAGAAAACAGGTGACGACATGGGCAATGAGCCAGTTACTTTTCAAGGCCGGAATTAACGGATTTATTGTAGAACTGATACCGGGATCAAAAGAAGCATAGGCAATGGACAGAAATATCAACGGTGAAACCAACACTCCGAATCCCTGTTCCTTGTATTTGAGTTCCACAAAAATATACAGTACTGCCATGGTCCAGGAAAAAAAGACCAAAGATTCATACATGTTTGTAAAAGGGGCACGGCCGAATCCCATCTGATAGGATTCAATCCACCGAAACCCGATCCCGGCCGTATTGAACACCATGCCTGTAACCAGAACAAGGAACCCGATTGTTGCCAGTTTCTTTTGTTTAAATGCAAAAGATCCGATATAGAACACCGTGGCCAGTCCATAAATAAAGGTGGCCGACGACAAAGCAAAGGAACTGTTCATAACCACTATACCTTTTTGAGTTGATTTTCCAGATGGGTTTTCATTCTTGCAAGTCTGCGCTTCATGTCCTGGCTGCTGCGGTTTGTTCTGCCCGCCAGATGGATGCAGGTGCCCCCCTCATCCATCGGCTGAAGAGCGACAAGATAGGACTGGTGTGACATAAAAAAAGTGATCCAGCACCCCAGAATCATCATGATAAAACCGGCGTATACATACCAGACCCCAGGATCTTTTGTCACCTGAAGCCCGGTATAATATCGTTTTTCAAAATCCTTGATGACAAAGGTGAACCGGCCTTTGCGCATCTTGTCAAAGGTGGGAAATTTTACGGGCAGCCCGATCTGAATTTCTGGTTCACCCGCAAGGCTCACCTTTCCAAAAAAAGTCTCTTCCAGGTTGTGTCCCCTGAAGTCAAAATGGGGCAAAAAGCCCTGGAGCAGAAAACTGCCCTGGTCATCGGGCAGGGTAATGGTTTCTCCCACCTGTAAGGTCCTGGTGATCTCATCGCCGGTTTGGTTGTCCACAATGGAAAGCACCGCAGCATCGGGGGTGGCAGTGCCGTAAGAGGACTGAAATATATTGATGCCTTTGTAGCGTAAAGGATGGTTGACCCGGATATCTGTGGTCAGGCTTTCCTGTCCGTTTTCTATGATAGTCAGGTTGGAGCGAAATTCTTCAGGGGCACCGGTATTATAAAATTTCACCTCGAATTCATTGCATTTAATGGCAAAATCCAAAGAAATGGGCTCTCTTGTCTTGGCGGCAAACACCTGACGGATCTGGCCGCCTTCATCTATCCTGACAGAGGCCTTAAAGCCAAACATCGCCCCCACAAGTGCTCCGGCCAGCAGGAGCAGGACACTGGCGTGCACCACAAAGACTCCCAGGCGGGTCCACCGCCCTTTTTCTGCATACAGCAGCGTGGTATTCTGGTCTTTTTGCCGGATCACCGGACCTGCCTGTCTTGACAGCCAGGTTTCACAGGAATCGGCTATCTGGTCTGGATTATGTTCCACCGTAACTGTCTGTTTTGTTGTAGATTTCAAAAACCGGTCCGGATGAAACCGCACCTGTTTGGGGAAAATGGTTTTCCAGATAAGAGAAAGCCGTTCCACAGAACAAACCACAAGATTGATGCACAGCAAAAGCAGCAGAAACAAAAACCACCAGGCATGGTACATGTCATCAATATGGAAGACCTTTATCAGGTTATACATGCCTTTTCCATAAAGATCGATGTATTGCTGGGGTGATCCGTTCTGGAGCACCACTGTTCCGATGATGGAGGTAACAGCCAGCAGCACCAGTATATAAACCGTCAGTTTGACAGAGCAGAAAAATACCCATATCTGCCGGGGGATGGTGTCTTGATTTTTCACTTTTTTTCTTTCATTATCAGGTTATGGTCCCATGACAGGATCAGAAGCATTTTTGCCCAGTTCACGGGCCAGCAGACGGGATACATTGGAGGTTTTTTCTACAGACAGGCCCATGGCTTCTCTGATGACCTCCATGCGGCCCAGAATGATGGCTTTTTTCCTGGCCCGGGTTACCCCGGTATACAGCAGCTGCCGGGTGACAACCCGGGACAGCCGGTCCGGGATCACTATCAAAACAGTCTCAAACTCCGATCCCTGACTTTTATGAATGGTTACGCCAAAGGCTGGTTCATGGGAGGGAAGATCCAGATAACGAAACTGTCGGACCAGTTTGTTCTCCATTTTGAAACCAGCTGTCATGGTACCTTTTCGGTTCAAAACAACCCCTGTATCTCCATTAAAAAGCCCCCTGGTATAATCATTTGCAGTGATCATGATCAATTGTTTAAAAAACCGTCCTCTTATACCAGAATCAAAAAACTTGCGCAAAATCTTTTCACAAATATGATTAATTTGTAATGTTCCGTATTCCCCATTTTTATGGGCACATAAAATTCTGAACCTGTCCATGGCATTGAGCGATTGTATCATATCCTGCTGTTCCATGAACGGACCATATCCATGTTTGATATGGGTCGCAAGTGTCTGGTAATAATCTGTGTGCGGCTGTTCGAACACAAGATCAGGATACCGGCCTGTTGTAAGAATGCTGGTCACGGCATTTACATCATTTTTCCGGATGGCGGTAGCCAGATTCTCAATACCTGTTTTTCCGCCGGATCTGAAATTATACTCCAGAAAAACCACAAAAGGCGCCATGGCATCTGTTTTGCAAATATCAGTGAACACGGCGCCAGCCTGTACCGGGGACAGTTGGTTTTCATCTCCCAAAAGAATCACCCGGGCTGTCTGGGGAATGGCTTCCATCAGGCGGGTCATCAATGCCATATCAATCATGGATGCTTCGTCAATAATCACCACGTCAGCCGGGAGCAGATTGTCTTTCCCATGTACAAATCCAGGCTGGTCTTTTTTGGGAATCAATACGGAATGAATGGTTGCCCCATCCCTTAGGCGCACCGCAGCCTTTCCCGTGGGAGCCACTGATAAAAACCGCACAAAGGGCAGTCCATAAAATGCGGCATGGGCCTGTATCACCTGTGTGATAATGTTTGTGATATGGGTTTTTCCAGTGCCTGGTCCCCCGGAAATAATGGTGAAATTGCTTGACAATGCCTGTAAAACCGCTTCTTTCTGGTGCTGGACATGATCTGGATGCTGTCCTGTGAACCACTGATCCAATGCACCTGTAATGAAATCGTGGTTCACGGACACGGGATGTGACCGGATGCGGGCAGCCAGGTTCTGCACCAGGCGATCCTGAAAATCATGGTATTTGGACAGATAAAGACAGCCATCTGAATCCAGAACCAAAGGAAGCTGATGATGATATGAATCTGTGGAATTTTCCACCATGGATGCAGATTCCAGGGCATTCATCCAGGTGTCAAAATCAGGAAGACGTACCATATCTCCATTGTCTGGTGTCAGGTGGATGATGGTGTCCGATGCTGCTTTTATATCCAGGCGTATGTGTCCGTCGGCCAGGGCCCTGGAAACCAGAGCGCAGGAGATCGCTGCCAGAGGATGGTCTTCGGAGAACACACCTGCCATGGTTGTGGCAAAATAATAGTCCAGATGGGATATTACGCCATGTTCATGCAGCCTGTTCAAAAGACGAAAGCCTTTTGCTGTCATTGAAATAATTTCCTGTGGGTTGCGGTTTCGTTATCATGTGTACCAATGTTTTGTGAGAAAATAAAGAGTGAACCTGCCGGTTGTATTCCCGGCATCAAACCAACCAGCAACTCAAATGAGTTTTATAAAAAGGGGAAAGAAGATGATCATTGCAAAAAAGCAATGTGTGTAAAAAAGGCACCTTATAAAAAATAAGGTGCCTTAAAGACTGTTTAAAAAAATTATACTGTTTTTGAAAAAGGTGATCTTACGCCGGACTCCCTGGTGGTTTTTCTTCTGTCACCAGAAACATTGCGCCTGTCTACTCCTTTTCTGCGATTGTTTTGAAAGGACAGATCCACAAAGATGCCTTCTCGCACACTGCTTCTTCTGTCAGCTTTGGCTTTTCGCCGGTCTCTTCGAAACTTGCGGGTAATGGTTCTTCTACGTTCGGAAAATCCCCGGATTCTGTAAGGTGCATCAATGGTTTCGTCCCTGACCGGTAAAATTTTATAATCAAATACCATGGCTTTTTCCCATACAATTATCAGGTTGACATTAAACCCTCAGCCTGTTCATGATATCGTCTTATATACGGTGTGGCTTTAATTTTTTTGTTTGGTATCTTCAATGTATTGGTGGATTCTTAAAAAAGGCACATACAGAGAATCACTGGTTTTAATATGATCCACAAGCCAGTTTCTCAGTTCCAGAATGGTCTCCATGGTCAGGTTTGTGACATCTTCTGCAATCTCCCGTCGCAGGCTGATGGCACTTTTGATGAACTGGCGATGCGCTCTGGAATGGATATCCCGGTCAGGATATCCCCGTTTCCTGAGAATTTTTTCCTCAGTGGAAAAATACAGTTTTGCATAGTCATTGATGTCGGAAATCATGTTGGCGAACGCTTTGGGATCCGCTTTTTTTTGTTTCAATTCAATAAGTTCATTAAAAAGTGTAAACATTTTTTTCTGGTGATTATCGATTTCGGCAACATCCACACTGAAGCCTTTATCCCATTCGATCTTGAGATCGGTTTGTGTCATTCTTATCTCCTTACTGCTTCTTTTTTTTTCCAAACCATACATTGCCGAAAATTGCAATGGAAAGCACCACTATAAAAATTGTTGCAATCCAGGTGCCCTGTTTTCCGAATCTCGGATAAATAACCATGGGAACCAGATACATGTACAATACTATATGACATATCCCGATGCAGACAAGGCGGCCCCAGTTTTTTTTCATGCAATCATCTCAAGCAGTCTGGTATGGATATTATCAAATCCACCATTGGACATGATCAATACAAGATCTTTTGGTGCCAGCCGGGGCTGCAAAAATGCCAGCACTGCAGTTACATCGGCAAAATGGTGGGCTTCCACCCCCATATTATTGATATCTGATACCAGTTTTTTTTGTGAAAGCCGCTCATTTTCCGGGATTGTTTTTTTCACTGAAGGATTGCATATACAAACCAAATCCGCTTCTGCAAAAGCATGCGGATAACTGGCCTGAAAAAAAGAGCGCATGGAGGTGTTGGTTCTGGGTTCAAAAACGGCAATAACACGACCTTTGCTGTAAAAAGGTTTGACTGCGCGAATGGTTTCTCTGACAGCGGACGGGTGGTGGGCAAAATCATCCATCACTGTGATCCTGTTTTTAATCCCCCGGATTTCCTGGCGGCGCCTGATACCGGAAAAAGAAGCCATGGCCTTCTGAATCAGGCCAATGTCTGCACCAATAACATCTGCCGCAGCAGCACAGGCCAGAAAATTCATCAGATTATGCTGTCCCTGCATGCGGGTCTCAATGTCATAGATCCTGTTTGGGCCATGGATTCGGGACCGGGTCACAAATCCCTGCCGTGTGGTATCTGTAAAATACCAGTCTGCTCCAATGCCATAGGTAATGGTGCGTTTTTTTTGATCCGCAAGGATATCCATGAGATGGGGACTGTCTTTGCAGGCGATGACATGGCTGGTGGCGGTTACTTTTTTGACCAGACCGGAAAAAACACGCTTGACATGGTCCAGGTCCGTAAAGATATCTGCATGATCAAATTCTACACCGGTGATGATGGTGATAAAAGGATCGTAGTGCATAAATTTGGGCCCTTTATCAAAAAAGGCTGTATCATACTCATCTCCTTCAATAACCATGTAATCACCTGAACCGATGTTGAAGCTGGACTGGTAATCTTTCAGAATACCGCCGATCATGAAACAGGGATCCAGACCGGCGACGGCAAGAATATGTGCCATAATGGATGCTGTGGTTGTCTTGCCGTGGGTCCCTGTCACAAGGATTATTTTCTTATCACCTGCAATAAACCGGTTTACTGCCTGGGGCATGGACAGACAGGCGATTTTTTTTTCCAGCACAGCCTGTGCTTCGGGGTTATCCCGGGTGACGGCATTGCCGATGATCACAAGATCCGGTTCATGGGCCAGGTTTTGCGGATCAAACCCGTTAAAAAGCGTTATCCCGTTGTCAGACAGAAAATCACTCATGGGCGGATAGACATTCTGATCTGATCCGGTCACCTGAAATCCCATCTGTTTTAGAATACAGGCAAGGGTTCCCATACCGGTGCCACAGGCAGCCACCAAATGAATTTTTTGTATCCCGGACATATGCTATAGATCCGCCATCACCGCTTTTGCCGCGGCTATCGTATCAGCAATGTCCTGGTCTGTGTGCGCAAGGGACACAAAGCAGGCTTCAAACTGGGATGGTGCCAGGTATATACCCCTTTGCAGCATGCCCTTGTAAAAAGCGGCAAACCTGTCCAGATTGCTCGTTTTGGCATCTTCAAAATTATACACCTTTCGGTCGGTAAAGAAAAATCCTGCCATGGAGCCTGCATGCCCGGTCTGAAAAGGGATGCCGGCATCTTCAGCAGCTGTCTGAAGTCCGTTCACAAGGGTGTGGGTCCGGGTGTTCAGGGTTTCATATACCCCTTCTTCCTGCAGGGCATTCAAGGTGGCAATGCCGGCTGCCATGGCCAGTGGATTGCCTGACAGTGTTCCGGCCTGATAAATAGAGCCAACGGGGGCAATCTGGGCCATGATATCCCGCCTGCCACCATAGGCACCCACAGGCAGGCCGCCGCCTATGATTTTGCCGAAGCAGGTCAGATCCGGTGTAATGTTGAACAGCCCCTGGGCAGATCCTTTTGCTACCCGAAAACCTGTCATGACCTCGTCAAAAATCAATAGCGCGCCATATTTTCGGGTTTCCTGTCTCAGGGTTTCAAGGAATCCTTCTTTGGGCATCACCATGCCCATGTTACCTGCCACCGGCTCCAGGATGACCGCGGCCACCTGATCCCCTTTCTGTTCCATGATCTGCTTGAATCGGGCAATATCATTATAAGGCAACGACAAAGTGTTCTGGGTCACTGATTTTGGAATCCCGGGACTGCCGGGAATGCCCAGAGTGGCAACACCGGATCCTGCCGCCACCAGCAGGGTATCGGCATGACCATGGTAGCAGCCGTCAAATTTGATGATGATATCCCTGCCGGTAAATCCCCGGGCCAAACGAAGGGCACTCATGGTGGCTTCAGTGCCGGAATTGACCATGCGCACCATATCCACGGACGGGACCAGCCGGGTTACCAGTTTCGCCAGCCGGGTTTCCAGATGGGTGGGCGCACCAAAACTGGTACCGGTTTCCAGCACTTGTTGGAGGGCCTGGATAACGCTCGGGGGCCGGTGTCCCAGAATCAGGGGACCCCAGGATAATACATAGTCAATATATGCATTGCCATCGGCATCATACAGCCGGCTTTTGTCTCCTTTTTCAATAAACAGCGGCTGCCCGCCCACAGAACCGCAGGCCCGAACCGGAGAATTAACGCCTCCAGGAATCAGTTTTTGGGCCTCATCAAACAAGGTTGCAGATTTTGGAAATATCATATGGTTTCCTTATGACGTCTAAAAGGTGATATCCAGACAGGGCTGGATTTTATACTGCTTTATATAAACAGGTAACTATAGCAAACCTCCTTTTATCGGGTCAACCGGTTTGTTCACCCGGGCTCGTGAAAAAACCATTGACATCCGGTTTTGCGGCTGGTATTTTGCCCTCTGTTGAAATGCAACGGGCCGTTAGCTCAATTGGTAGAGCAACTGACTCTTAATCAGTAGGTCGAAGGTTCGATCCCTTCACGGCCCACCAGTAATATAAAGGGTTTTTAGCTTTTTGGCTAAAAACCCTATTTTTTTTACACAGGCAGTTACACCAACACCATATAAAACCTGAAACACACTATATGGCAATGAAAAGAGCACTATTCTGTAAAAGAATGGTATGTCATTTACACGAAACATAAGGCTATTACATGAACATTTATGTCGGCAATTTATCTGAACAAATTACGGAGAATCATTTGAAGACGATTTTTGGAGAATATGGTAAAGTGGAAAAGGCAAAGATTATATCCGATAGATTTTCAGGCCGGACCAAAGGGTTTGGTTTTGTTGAAATGCCCAGCAATGCAGAGGCTGATCAAGCCATCAAGGCCCTGAACAGGACCGTCCACCAAGGCAAACAGATAAAAGTCAATCCTGCAGATTCCGGGGGAAAAAAACCCAAAAAAAAGTTTCACAAAAACCGTTTCTAACGGCTTCTTGTTGAACCTGTGGAAACACTTTCTATTTTATAAAAATCTGTTCATCCAAGCCTGAAAATCGTCTGACAAAAAATCATATGTGTTTCGCAGCACTTTGGCGCTGTCAGGTCATTCATGGCATAAAACCGGTGTTTGCGGGCCTGGTATGGATCTGTTTTTGCTTTTTGTCACTCCTGCCGGCAGGCACGCACAACATACCAATGAAGTACAGCAACCCGCCCTCTGTTTAAAGACTATCCCGGCATGTCTTACCATCATGACCTTCGGCTCTGACGGTCCGTTCGCAGTACTCCATCAGGGGCCCCTCATAGAGCGCACTCTGCTGCAGCAAATATTAAGATATACCATAAATATTTTGACATTTTTGACTATATTGTGGTATTTTTTTTGACGACACAATGCCCAGGCAAAACCCCTTACAATCGGTTGCGATTGAATTTATATTGTAAATCGCGTTCAATCATGGAGATATTGTGATGAATGATTTTTTAAAAAATCTGAGAAGCTCCCAGAAAAAAGAAACCCCTGGCACGCGAAAAAACCAGGCGGGCAGCTATTACCCCGAACCTGACCGGCGCATGAACCGAGACAGAAGAATGACCTATCCCAATACCAAGGAGAATGCACCATGGCAGCACCGAGATATCATGCCTGAAGTGCTGGAACATATGGCAAGCCTTTCCGAAAATATGGAAAGGCTGGTGAACGCCCAGGAGACAGTGGTGGAAGCGCAGATAGAACAGCACCATGCAGTAACCCGGTTTTTCACCACCCTTAACACCATGCTCTGCCATGACACGGCGACCACTGCCAACCCTGGAGATCATCCGCCCAAAACCACCACCAGCTATACATCCGGCACCCATTACACAAAAGATGAAGTTATGACCATGATCCATGATTTGCGCACACAGGGAGCCACGTTTTCAATGATCGCAGATCATTTGAAACAAAAAAATATCCCCACCTTCTCCGGAAGAGGGGAATGGCATGCCCAGACAATTCACAGGATTTGCAGATAGGGGGGTTTTTTCTGCAGACCCTGGATGATAATTTTAAATGCAGTGATGAGTGTGGACTTTACAAAATCTTTCTGGTTGTTGAGCTTTTTTTTAGAGTCCACCCACAGCACTACGCCTGCATAGGAACCCCACAGCACATCAGCCATGGCTACCGGGTGTTCATCAATGAAAATACCTTTTTCGATTCCCTCTTTTATGACCTGGATGATGGCACCATGGGCCTGGGCTGAATTTTGTTTTAACTGGGCCATGACTTCATCCGACAGATTGTGAAGGGTTTCCCCTGACTGCAGGTGAAACAGGTTGATCAAAATGTTGGGATCATGGTCATACAGATCGATGAATACATCTCTGAACCGCTCAATTTTTTCTTCCACATGGATATCCTGGTTCACCACCTTGTGAATCTGGGTGGACAGATATTTGAGAATATCAATGGAAAGGGATGTATGGAGTTCTTCTTTGTTTTTAAAATACAGATAGATGGTCCCGGGACTCAGTTCGGCTTCAGAAGCAATCTCTTCCATGGTTGCGCTGTTGAATCCCTTGACGGAAAAAATCTTTTGGGCCGCATTGATGATATCCCTGCGCCGCCGTTGTTTTTCCCTTTGTTTTCGCTCATATATGCCCATTTCTTCCCCGTTATTTTATGAATCAACTTCATTTATTGTGCAACTAAATAAAACATATACAAAATTGCCTTGCATTTCACAAGGATAAAAATGAAAATATGAAAATATAATCAGTTTTCTGATTTTATCACCCCGTTCATTTTTTTCATGCTTTTTTGTTCCCATTATCAGGTTTTTTGGTTATGATAGAAAGCTAAAAACATACTTGGAGATATAATTATGCCAAAAACGACATATTGGGCTGATGCATACGTGCAAAAAGCCTGTGGTGCAGCCGACGCTTTGCAGCACATACGCCCTGGACAGCGGGTGTTTATCGGCTCATCCTGTGGTGAACCCCAACACCTGGTGGCTGAACTGTCCAAGGCATCGGCCCGGTTTACAGATCTTGAAATTGTCCGGCTGTTAAGCATTGAAAGCGGTCCGCTGACCCTGATTGCAAACCGGTCCCATTCCCAGCAGTTCAATATCCGTTCCTTTTATCTGGGCTCGGCATCTCCCACCAAAATTCAAAAAAACCAGCGGTTCATCACCCCCATCAACCTGTCTCAGATACCCCATCTGTTCAAATCCAAACTCATGCCCTTGAATGCCGCCCTGATCCAGGCATCTCCGCCCGATGATTTCGGATGGATGAGCCTGGGAGTTTCCGTGGACATCACCATGGCTGCCTGCGAATCCGCAGATCTTGTGATTTGCCAGGTGAACCCTAACATGCCCAGGGTATTAGGACGAAGCTTTATCCATGTCAATGATGTGGACTATATTGTGGAACATGAAGAAGATCTGCTCACCATCCAGCCCCTGCCGGAAATGGAAACTGCCAATACCATAGCCAAACATATTTCCCGCCTCATTGATGACGGATCCACCATCCAGACAAGCCTTGGGGTCACCAATGATGCCACCATGGTCTGCCTGGCCGAGAAAAACGATCTGGGAGTCCATTCCCAGTACATATCTGAACCCATGATGCGCCTTTTCTCCATGGGGGTGATCACCAACAAGAAAAAAGGACTCAACAACGGAAAACTGGTGGCCGGCAGTGCCGTAGGTTCCAATCTGCTCTATGAGTTCATTGATGACAACCCGTCCATTGAATTTCATCCGTCGGATTATATCAACAACCCCACCATCATCGGCCGCCACAACAAAATGATCTCTTTGAATACGGCCATGGCCATAGATTTGACCGGCCAGGTGGCTGCAGATGCCCTGCCCTACAACAATTATACCGGTATCAACGGTCTGCTGGATTTCACCCGGGGGGCTGCCATGTCCCGGGATGGAAAATCCATCCTCATGATGACTGCCACGGCAGACAATGGACGTACCAGCCGGATCGTAGCACAGATGTCAAATATTGCAGTCGTGGTACCAAGGGGGGATGTCCAGTTTGTGGCCACAGAATACGGCGTGGTCAACCTGTTCGGCAAAACCCTTCAAGAACGGGCCATGGCCCTGATCAGTATTGCACATCCGGATTTCAGGGATGAATTGTTTTCCAAGGCCAAAGAACTAAACCTCATCGATGTGGACCGCAAATTCAAACAGGCCATCAAAGGAGTATATCCCCTCAAATATGAGGAAAACAGGGAAATACAGGGGATCCACATCACCTTCCGTCCGGCAAAACCCATAGATGAACGGAGTATTCAAGAACATTATTACACCATGAACCGCGGGGATATCATTTCCCGGTTTTTCCATGAGAAAAAAAGTTTTGTTCATACCCAGATTGAAACCACCTTTGAAATTGACTATATCAATGATCTGACCATGGTGGCCACCATCGGAGAACTGGGATTTGAAACAATCATTGCCGTGGGCGAATATTTCCGCAACACCATTATCAATATGGCGGAAATCGCCTTTTCCGTGTCCAGAGAATACCAGGGCATGGGCATTGCCAAAGTTCTCCAGGAAAAGCTGGCCACCGCTGCCAAAGAAAACGGCATCAAAGGCCTGATCGCCTACACATCTCCTCACAACAAAGGCATGATCCAGTTGTTCAACAAGCTGCCCTATAAGGTCAATTATGAAAAAGATGATGACATGATCATCCTCAACTGCCTGTTTTCCGAACCCCTGGACAAAGCAAAAGCACCCGGGACTATTCCCGATATTTCCATGATATAACACCTATAGGCGTTTCGCATAAGGGCGTGTTGTGCATGGGCGGTTCGCGAACCGTCCATGCACAACACGGACCATTCCCGGTATATTCATGATATGGCCCTGAATGATTTGGATCATATACTCTGGCGGGCAGTGGCATACCCCCCTGCCTGGACACGCCGGTTACCTGGATGCGAGTAAGGCCACGGATTCGATGTGGTAGGTATGGGGAAACATGTCCACCGGCTGAACTTTCTGCACTTCATACACAGGACAAAGCAACGCAAGATCCCGGGCCAGAGTGGCGGGATTACAGGAAACATATACAATGGTTTCAGGACGCAGTGTAAGCACCTGGGCCACCACATCCTTGTGCATTCCCACCCGTGGGGGGTCGATGACCACCACATCAGGGGTCTGATTGAGTTCCGGCAGGACCTGCCGGATGTCTCCTTGCAAAAATCGGCAGTTTTCAATATGGTTGCGGCGGGCATTTTTCCGGGCGTCTGCCACAGCTGAATCAATAATCTCAATGCCGGTCACCTGCGCGGCCTTGTCTGACAGCCAGATGGGGATGGTTCCGGTGCCTGAATACAGATCCAGCACGGTTTGTTCACCCGTGAGATTACAGTATCGGGCAACGATATCATACAATTTTTCACAAGCCCGGGTATTGGTCTGGAAAAAGGAGTTGGCTGATATGTCAAATGCAAACCTGCCCAGGCGTTCGGTGATCACATCTTGGCCATGGAGCAGTATTTCTTCTTTGCCCAGGCTGACACCGGATCTGGCATCAGTGATATTGTTTACAATGGATGCAATGTCACCAAAGGCCCGGGCCAGCTCACGGGCCAGGGCTGTGACAACGGCCGGATTTTTATCTGTGGTGACAATATTGACCATCCACTGGTCATATGCCACAGAATGCCTCAGCATGACAAACCGCCAGAACCCGGTATGATGGCGCAGGTGATAGGCAGGCAGGCCCGATTTTTTTACAAAAGTCCTGATGTGATCCAGGATCTTATTGCCCGGATCCGGCATGATTTCACACTGGCCGATATCAATGACCTGGTCAAAGGTGCCGGGCACATGCAGTCCGATCCCAAGATCCTTTGTAATTGTCTCATCCGCGAGTTCCTCGGGCATGAGCCAGCGTCTGGCAGAACAGGAAAACTCCATTTTGTTCCGGTATCCAAACACCTTTTCCGAGGCAATCGCATCCAGGACCGGCACATGGTCCAGCCCCCCGATGTGGACCAGGGACTGAACCACATGCTGTTTTTTATAGTCAAGCTGGGTCTGGTAGGGAATCTGCTGCCATTTGCATCCCCCGCAGAAATTACAGTATTGACACCGGCCTTCCTGACGCAGAGAAGACGGGGTGATGATCCGGATCAGCTTGCCTTCGGCCCAGGATTTTTTCTTTTTGACAATCTTTACCAGAACCTTGTCTCCCGGGACACACCGGTCCACAAAAACGGGAAACCCTTCCGGTTTGGCCAGTCCTTTGCCCCCATAGGCAAGGTCAATGATCTCAAGTTCACAGGTACCGCGTTTTTTAATGGTCATGCGTGTGTTTTTCTCATCTGCTGGTTCAGGTTGATTGTCCTGCTGTCAGGCAGCCATGTCAGTCAATTTACAAGGTCGGTGCCTGTTATTTTAAACAGTCAGGCCGCTTTTTGCTTTCATACCCCGTGCCGGTTTTATATGAAAGAACCGGGAAATCCATTTGAATTCTTTCATGATTTATTGTGCCCGCCAGGGCATGGGTGTCATTCAAAACTTGATATTATAAGCACTTCATGACATAAAGACAAGATGCAAATGATGGAGACACAGTTTGTGGTGGATCACCTTACCCTGACAGGAGAGCTGTTCTTGCCAGACACCATGGACCCTCCCCTGGTGGTGGGGTCCCACGGCTTAGAGGGCAGCCGCCACTCTGCCAAACAGCAGGTACTCTCCCGGCTGCTGCCGGAAAACGGTATGGCATTTTTCCGGTTTGACCACCGGGGGTGCGGGGACAGCCAGGGAAATTTTGTTACTGACACCTCCCTTGCCAAACGGACCAAAGATTTTGTGGCGGCTGTGGGGCATGTTCTGAAACGTGAACTCACCTGCCGGAGTATAGGGTTGTTCGGTTCTTCCATGGGCGGGGCCATCTGCATCAATGCCTGGCAGGCCCTGGAAAAAACCGGTGTCAACCTGTGCGGCGGTGTGCTGTGTGCAGCCCCCGTGAAAAGCCGGACCATCCATAACATCCCCACCCGGAGAACTGATGCCCGGCCGGCCCTGCCCCTTGCTTTTTTTAAAAATAACCTGCTGTTTGACCTCACCGGCCAGGCAGCCGCCCTCCACCATGTATTGCTTTTCCACGGGGATGCCGACAAGGTAGTGCCGGTGTCCAATGCCCATATCATTTATGACAGCATGAAAGCTCCCAAAGAATGCATCATACAACAAGGCGGGGACCACCGGATGTCCTCGCTTGCCCATCAGGCCCAATTTGAAGCACGGGCTTTGGCATGGTATAATAAAATATTTGCCCGGGCATTGTCTTGAAAGGTCACCGGACCGGGCCGAACCGGTTCTGAATGCAATTTTTTGATCAGGCACACCTCCTTTTCTCTGTGTGGTTTCACCCCTGCTCCCCATTCTTGTCTGTCAGATGTCGCCTGAGGGTTTCCAGGGCCATGGCGGCAAACATTTTCTTGTTTTTGCTTCTGTCGTCAAACCGGAACGTATAGGTTTGTGATATTGCCACCCCGGGTCCGGCCAGGCCGATACACACCGTTCCCACAGTTTTTTGTGTCGGACCGCCCCCGGGACCTGCAATGCCGGTAGTGGAAACAGCCCAGTCAGATCCGCTGATCTGTCTTGCACCAGAGGCCATTTCCAGGGCTGTGGTTTCATGGACCGCACCATGGGTTTCCAGGGTTTTGGGATTGACATTGAGAATCTTTATTTTGGCTGTATTGGCATAGGTGACCGCTGACAATAAAAAATAATCCGAACTGCCCGGCACCTCCGTGATCAAATGGGAAATCAGCCCGCCGGTGCAGGATTCTGCAACCGAAAGGGTCTGGCCGCGCCGGGTGAGCAGTCTGCCCACCTCAGCTTCCAATGACAGGCCGGTAAACGACACCACCTTGTTTTTCAATTGGTCTTCAACCCATTGTCCTGCCCCGGTTATATAGGCTTGTGGTTCTTTTATGGGTGTGTTTATGGTATCAGGATTCCTGGATCCGGTATCCATGGATGCATCATCAGTAACCATGGACTTGATCATGGATTTACCGTCAATGTTGCCGGCACGTGCAGCGTCATACACCAGTTTTACTTCAATGGTGGGAAAGCTGGCGCGAAATCCCAGGCGGATACCGGGAAATCTGTCATCAAACCCATCCAGCAGCGCACCGACTTTGGATTCATGAAGTCCAAAAACAGTCAGACGTCTGATATGCAGGCTGGTTTTGAGAGCAAAGGTTTTTACGATATGCGGTACCACCCGGGTTTCCATCATCTGTTTCATTTCCGATGGCACCCCGGGCATACAGTAAAACCAGCACTGGTGCAGCAAAAAACAAAATCCCGGTGCCGTGCCGTGGTGATTGACCAGAACATCTGCCGATGCCGGCAGCCAGGCCTGTTTTTCGTTGTCAGGGGTGAGTGCAAATCCCCGGCGGTCAAAATATGCCTGCATGGATGCACGGGCTTCTTGGTTCAGCACCAGCGGTTTATTTGCGGCCCTGGCGCAGGCCCGGGCCGTGATATCATCCCGGGTGGGTCCAAGCCCCCCTGTGACCAGGCAGAGACGGGCCCGCAGGGAAATACGCAACATCGTTTCTGTAACGGCATCCACATCATCCCCTATGGCCGTAATCTGGGAAACCACAATGCCCATCTGTTTGAGCCGGTCACATAAAAAGCCGCTGTTGGTGTCCACCAGATCTCCCAGCAGCACTTCATCGCCCGTGGACAGAATTTCCGCTCTCATGTCATATCCTTTTGCATATCATTTTTTTTGATAATCATCACTTATCCGGTGTGCCGGCCGTTTTTTGTCTGTCATCCATGCTGCGATTGAAAAATATGGCGTGGTTGGAGGAAAAAAAAGCAGGGTTCCTGCGGAACCGTGATCCAATTCCCAATTGTTTTTTAAAGGTTTTGTCCAAAAAAAATTTCACCTGTTTTCGGCCCCACCCTGCTGGATGGATGAAGTTAAGATACAACGAAAGATCCCCGTGGTAAAATTCCCTGGTATCAAGATCCTGTGCATCCTGGCTGAACCTGGGCAGATTAAATACCGCCAGGTTCAAATAATCAATATACTCCTGGTGGTGCCTCGTAAAATCAAGGGTTTTACAGGCAGAGGCCTTATCTTCGAAACTGGTGCCGAACAGCAGATATACATAGGTAAAAATACCGGCCTGGCTGAGATTTTTCAAAATCCGGGACACCAGGGCCAGATCCGTGCCCTTGTGCATGCTGTCCAGGACAGCCTGGTCACCGGATTCCAGGCCCAGTTTGAGCATGCCGCACCCGCTGCGTTTTAATTGAAGGCAGAAATCTTTGCTGGCCAAATCTTTTTCAAACCGCACAAACCCATACCAGGTAAAGGGAATATCATTGCCAAAGGCGGCCAGTGCCCGTAAAAATGCAGGGGTCATGGCATTGTCGATAAAATGTATCGTGTCCGGATGAAACCGCTTATACACTTCCATGACATCATCCAGCACAAGTGCGGCACGTCTGGTGCGGTAGGGGCGGATTTCCGCTTTTTCAGGGCAGAACCTGCATTTGCGCCAATAGCAACCGATAGTGCTTCTGAACGGCAGAATCTTTGCCGGGGCCAGGTAGTCATGGGCTGCGGCAAACCCGTAATCCGGAACATAGTGCCGCTTTGTGGTACCGGGTTTACCCAGCAGTTCCAGCAGCGGGATCTCCCCTTCTCCGGGTATCATGACATCAATGAGCCCGGTAAAGGGATTGGTGAAGTCCGGCTGGCTCATCCAGGAAGAGACCAGTCCCCCGCCCATGACCAGTTTTTTATGAACAAAATTGTCCCGAATCCAACCGGCCAGGGCAAAGCTGACCAGGGCCTGGTTAAGATAGCACAGAGAAATTCCCACCCAGCAAGAATCCCATTGGGACAGCACCGGCCGAAGCCGGTCTTCAAAATACTCATAAAACGGATTGGAACGGTAGGTTTGTGCACTTGTGAGCAGGTCTTTGCTGCGCACAGAAGACAGATGGTGATCCGCATAATCACTCAAGGTCACTTTGAACCGCTTATCCACGGCAAGGGTCAGCAGTTTGTTTAGATCATATACCCGCTGGTGGTAACGGTCCTGGTTGGTATATAATGCCGGATCCCGCAGATCGGCAAGAATGAAGTCCCGGTTTTTCAATGCCCTGGCAGACCAGGAATCCGTGGGGATCAACTCCCGGCTGATCAGGTATAAAAAACCGTCAATGCTGGCATCAATCACCTGGCAAAAAATACCATTGTCTGCCAGGGCTCCTGCCAGATATGCCACCCCTGCAGGTGGTTCACAGGGTTTGGCCACAGGGGGAAATAGTAATAACATCAGATTAGGTCCTCATTTGGTATCTTTGATGCCAGCACATGCTTGTACCATATTTGCGGGAAATTGCCCAAAGAAAATGTGAGAAAATGTTTCTGTCCATAGAAACATTTGTCTTGACAACCCGATGCAAATTGTATAATTTGCCCGGCAGCGTAACAATGCAGCTTTGATTGCCAAAGGAAAAAATGCAGTCCAGAACATTGCAGATACACCCTAAACTTGTCACATATCTTTGGATAACCACAGGCAGTTCCCATGATCTTATCCCAGTTTCCCGGTAAATCCCGCTTCAGACAATTTGCCAAAAACCATAACGTGGTACCGGTGTGCACCAGGATTCTTGCAGATACCGATACCCCGGTTTCCATCTTGAACAAATGCCATGCTCCAGACAGGGAAACGTTTCTTCTGGAAAGCGTGGAAGGAACAGAACGATGGGCCAGGTACAGTTTTTTAGGGGTGCGTGCCTATGGCAGCGTGCAGGTGTTTAAAGAGCATGTAACGCTTGTTACCCATAAAAACACTGCCCAAGAAAAATACCAAACCATTGCTCATGACAATGACCCTCTGGCTGTTATCCGCAACATTATTGCAGGTTATCACCCGGCACATATCCCGGATCTTCCCCGTTTCTGGACCGGTCTGACAGGATATGTGACCTATGAAATGGTCTCTTTTTTTGAGAACATCCCGGTATCCCTGCCTGAAAATGAACCCTATGCCCATTTTATTATCCCGGACCAGATGGTTATCTTTGATAATGTCCAGCAGACCCTGACCTGTCTGAACATCTGTTACCTGGATGCAGATGCACACCCGGATGGGGTATATGAACTGGCAGTGCACGACCTGCACCGGCTTGTGCGCATGGTGAACGCCACGCCCCGGACCCCTGTTTTTTCAAAGACAGATCCTGTGACCCTGGAAAGCCTGATTCCCCCATCCCGATACCTTGCCGGGGTGGATACCATCAAGCACCATATCCGGGAAGGAGATATCTTCCAGGCGGTGTATTCCCAGCCGTTTTCCTGCAGAACCAACCTGGATCCGATCCTGTTCTACCGGGCTCAGCGGTACATCAACCCCTCTCCCTATATGTTTTTCATGAACTTCGGTGACAGGGTCATTGCCGGATCATCTCCGGAAACCATGGTCAGGCTGGAAAACACAGTGGCCACTCTCAGACCCATTGCCGGAACCCGGCCCAGGGGAACCACTGAGCAACAGGACCAGGCACTGGCAGATGAACTGCTCGGTGATGAAAAAGAAAGAGCAGAGCATGTCATGCTCATCGATCTGGGCAGAAACGATCTGGGCCGGGTGGCAGAACCCGGCACCGTGCAGGTGACAGACACCATGATCATCGAACGGTATTCCCATGTCATGCACCTGGTATCCAATATCACCTGTGACCTGAAACAGACCTGTGATGCCCTGGACCTGTTTGCTGCCACCTTTCCCGCCGGCACCCTTACCGGAGCCCCTAAAATAAAGGCCATGGAGATCATCAGCAGGCTGGAAGACCAGCCAAGAAAAATATATGGCGGGGCTGCCGGATATATTTCCTTTACAGGCAACATGGATTTTGCCATTATCATACGTACCGCAGTCATGGAAAACCAGACCCTGACAGTCCAGGCCGGGGCCGGCATTGTGTATGATTCAGATCCCGAAACAGAACTCGAAGAATGTAAAAACAAAGCAAAAAGTGTCGGGGCCGCCTTGAAACTGGCACTTTCCCACACCCCCCTTTCCCATACCAATGGAGGCTGATCATGCAGGTGGTCATCATCGACAATTATGATTCATTTACCTTTAACCTGGTACATTATCTGCTGCATACAGGTGTGACAGTAGAGGTGTTCAGAAACGACAAAATCAGTGTCAGGGACCTGGAAGAAATGGACCCCGGTGCCATTGTTATTTCACCCGGCCCGGGCCGGCCCGAAGATGCCGGCATATCGCTGGATGTGGTGGGTCATTTGTCCGGCAAGATTCCCATCCTGGGGGTTTGTCTCGGTCACCAGGTCATAGCCCGGAGCTTCGGAGGCACCATTGTTCATGCCCAACAGATCATGCACGGCAAAACATCAATCATCACCACGGACGGAGACCATATTTTTGCGGGCATTTCCCGGCCCTTTGCCGTGATGCGGTACCATTCTCTGGCAGTGCGGGCATCAGATCTTCCACACTGTCTCCAGGTAACCGCCAGGACCAAAGATGGTGAAATCATGGGCATCCGGCATAAGGACCACCCCACCCAGGGGGTCCAGTTCCATCCGGAATCCTTCATGACCGCCGTGGGCAAACGGTTGATCCGCAATTTTATTACAGGAGCGGCATAGATGACTTTCATTGACAATCTCAACTGTATTATCGCAGGCCAAAACCTTACCCGGGAGCAGGCTGCAGAGATGATCACAGATATTTTCAGCGGCACTGTAACCCCTGCCCGGACCGGGGCATTCATGGCCGCTCTGGCCACCAAGGGTGAAACCTTCGAGGAACTGGCAGGCGCGGCCCGGGCCATGCGCAGAAAAGCCGCCCGGATACAGACCCTGTCCAAAAAGGTCATTGACACCTGCGGCACCGGAGGTGATGCCTCAGGTTCCTTTAATATCTCCACCACAGCCGCCTTTGTGGTGGCAGGTGCCGGAATCACGGTGGCCAAACACGGCAACCGCAGTATCTCGAGCAAATGCGGCAGTGCGGATGTGCTGGAAGCACTGGGGGTCAATCTTGACCTTGATCCGGAGATTGTGGAAGAAGCCATCAATGAGATCGGCATCGGGTTCATGTTTGCCCCCCGTTTCCACGGGGCCATGAAACATGCGGCACAGGCCAGAAAGGAATGCGGTATCCGCAGCATATTCAACATGCTGGGGCCCCTGAGCAACCCGGCTGCCGCCTCCTGCCAGATTGTAGGGGTGTATGCCCCGGCCCTTACGGAAATGTTTGCCAAAGCCCTGCATCTTCTGGGCGTGGAAAACGCCTTTGTGGTCCATGGCCACGACGGCATGGATGAAATCACCACCACGGATCTGACCCGGGTATCCCAATTGTCCAGGGGCCGCATCAAATCCTATGATCTGGATCCGCTGCAGTATTTTGACGATTATGCCGATCCCGCAGATCTTATGGGAGGTGATGTACAGACAAATGCCGGCATCACTGCCGCCATCCTGGACGGTGAAAAAGGCCCCCGGCGGAATATTGTACTGATCAATGCCGGGGCAGGCCTTGTGGCGGCTGATGCGGCCAAAGACATCCACCAGGGGATAGAAATGGCGGCAGATGCCATTGATTCGGGCAGGGCCATGAAAAAATGCCGGGCGCTGGTCCGGTTTACTTAGAGCGAAGGGCACAGATGAAAATCAGCGGGTTTTTAAAAACCATACAAGAGATCAAGCAACAGGAGGTGGAGCAGCACCGGCGCAATTTCCCCCTGGCTGCCTTGCGCAGGAAAGTTGAGCAGTTGCCCGGCCGGGCTGATTTTTTTGCAGCCATGACAAAAAGCTGCCCGTCAGATGTGGGCATTATTGCGGAAATCAAAAAAGCCTCCCCTTCCAAGGGGGATATCCGGCTGGATTTGGACACCAGATCCTTTGTTGCAGCTTTCACCGATGCAGGGGCAAGGGCTGTGTCGGTGCTAACGGAATCGAAATATTTCAAAGGCAGCCTGGCAGATCTTGCAACCGCCTGCACTGCCACGGATCTGCCGGTGCTCAGAAAGGATTTCATCATCCATGAGTACCAGATCTATGAAGCAAAACAGGCAGGGGCTTCGTCTGTGCTGCTCATCACCACATTGCTGTCCTCTTGCCAGCAGGCGGAGTATACCAGTCTTGCACGTGAACTGCACATGGAACCTTTGGTGGAAATCGCTTCTGAGTGGGAAATGGAGCAGGCCCTTGTGACCGGGGCAAAGGTGGTGGGCATCAACAACAGAAATCTTGCCACCCTTGAAGTGGACACAGCGGCTGCCGGCCGTATCGCCGCTGTTTTGCCCAAAGACATCCTGCCGGTGGCAGCCTCGGGGATTGTCTGCCGCAGGGATGTCACAGACGGGGTAAATGCCGGTATATACAACTTTCTAGTGGGAGAAAGCATTGTCCGTGCAAAAAATCCCGGGGCATTTATCCGTTCTTTGATCCAGGATGCATAAAACCGTGGCAGTATCCTTTACCCACAAATTTCCCGCCCTTCGCCCCTTTATCAAGATCTGCGGATTGACCGATCCTGACAATGCAGCGGCATGCGCCCGGGCAGGTGCCGATGTCATCGGGCTGGTGTTTTACCCAAAAAGTCCACGGCACCTGCCGATATCCCGGGCCGTGGAGGTGGTACAGGCCCTTCCCTCCCATGTCCCGGTCTGGGGGGTGTTTGTAGATGCAACTTTGGATGCCATCATGGCACATGTGGATGCCTGCGGTTTAACAGGTGTACAGCTCCATGGCATAGAGCCGCCGGAACTTCTGGATGCGTTGGCCCAAAAAAATCTGACCGTGGTCAAGGCTGTTTTTTCCTCCAGGCATCCGTGCTTAGATACCATCGGCCAGTATGCATCTGCTGACGGCTTTTTGGTGGAATGCGGGCTGGGAAAACTGCCCGGCGGCAATGCCAGGACCTGGGACTTTCACCGGGCTAAAAAAATTACCGCACAGCACCCGGTGATTCTGGCCGGCGGCTTAAACAGAGACAACATCAGCCAGGCCATTGCCGATGTTTCCCCTATGGGGGTAGATATCTCATCAGGTGTGGAAACCGCTCCCGGCACCAAGCACATCCCCAGGGTTGCTGACCTGGTCATGCAGGTCAAAGGATTGCAGGATGTAATCTACGGAGGCAGTGCTTGAGCATGGTGGTGCCCCAGCGCGGTGGTGGCTCATCGCACCAGGATATTTGTGCCGGGATAAATCCGGGCCTCCGCATCCATATTGTTGAGTTTTCGCAGTGCTGGCACAGTGGTGTTATATTCCTGGGCAATGCGCCACAGGGTTTCCCCTTTTTTTACCGTGTGAAACACCTCTGAGGTTTTTTTGTCCTGAACCTTTGGGGCTTTTTTTACGGTGGGTGTGGTTTCCACAGATTTTACCGGCGCAGGGGATGCAGCCATTTTACTAACAGTTGACAGCTTTTGCTCCAGATTTCCCATACGTTCGGTCAGAGAATCAAATTTGATCTGGGCAGCAGCTTCCAGCCGGGATACCTGCTGCTGCACCTGTGACAGGGTTGCATCCATATCTGTTTGGGTGCCGGCACCAGCACCGGTCATCAGTTTTGCCTGTATGTTCTCCAGTGCGGTTTCCATGGTTGCCAGCCGATCTTCTAATGCCCCGGGATTTGCATTCTGTGACAAGGAGGGCACCGTCTGTGTGTCGGTATCAGATGAACTGAAAAACAAGAAAAACACAACCAGGGTTACTGCCAGTGCACCGGCAATGATCAGGGTGAATTCATGTTTTTTCAGCAAAGACGATCCGGCAGCCATGGATCCGGATGGATCAATTTGTTTTTTCCGGTTGGTGTTTGTTCGGGTGGTGGTTATTTTTGAAGCCAATCTGTCTTTTTGTGTCATCTCTTGCTCCTGTTTTATGCGGTGTTTTTGTATTTCATATCATTCCACACAAAATTTTAAAACCATTTCACATCATTTTTGTGTTGCACATTTTTTCGTTCAGACGGTTTCAAGATTGGACACGCCCCCAAGGTTATGGTAAAACAATGATAACAGAAAACTTTGTTACCAGATTTCAGGAAATCTTAGAATGACATTTTTAGCCAGATATCTTGTCCAGGCCCTGATTTTTTCGTGCACTGTATTATGCTGCATATCATTTGGTGCTGCCGATGAAACACAAATACATACCAACCAGCTGGGAATGCGGTTTGTTCTGATTCCGGCCGGCCGGTTTGTCATGGGCAGCCCTCCTTCTGAAAAAGGCCGGCAATGGAATGAAAAACAACACCAGGTAACCATTTCCAAAAGTTTTTATATGGGTGAAACAGAAGTCACACAGGGCCAGTGGAACCGTCTGGTTTCACCCAATCCGTCTGCCTTCAGGCTGGGAAATCAGTATCCGGTGGATTCCGTCTCCTGGCATGAGGCCATGCAGTTTATCGCATTTCTCAATACACTGGAAAACACCGCCCGATACCGGCTGCCCACGGAAGCAGAATGGGAATACGCCTGCCGGGCCGGCAGCACAACCGCTTTTTCCAGCGGACCAATCACCACCATTTCCTGTGTGGAACCGGAGCCGGCTCTGGTGAATACGGCATGGTATTGTTATAATTCCGGGCTGGCCAACCCGCCCAGGGATTTTAAACCCCATCCGGTAAAAACCCTGAGACCCAATGCCTGGGGGCTTTACGACATGCACGGAAATGTCCAGGAATGGGTGTTGGATGCCTGCAAAGGGCGCAGTCTGTTCCGGACAAGCGTTGGTGCGGTGACCGACACATACAAAGAAAACATGGTTGATCCGCTGGAAAAAAAAGGCGATCACCGGGTTGTCCGGGGCGGTGGCTGGTTCCAGAACGGCAAATACCAGAGAAGTGCCTACCGCAGTTTTTACAAACCCGTTGCCGTCAGAAACAGCCTGGGATTTCGCGTTGTTTACACCCGCTGATACCCAATGATCTATAAAGGTATGGTGCAGATACGTTAGAACCTGGACTGGATCCGCTTATACATACCCAGTCTTTTTTTTAGAATCAACAGCCTGAGCCATTCTTCCATTTTTTTTGCCAGCCGGCCTTTCATTTGGTTTTCATCTGTTTTGTGCTCTTGTCCACTGCTGTATGAAACAGAAGGCCCGGCTTTTTCCAGGATCTTTTTCATGCGTGTGCAACCAGCCTGTATATCCTGGTCTGTGCCCTGATATGTTTCATTGAGGCTGTCATACATATCCAGCGCATCCTGGTAATATCCCTGATGTTCATATGCTTTGGCCAGCTCCAGGCTCTTATATTCATGGTCCATGGCTATCCTTTTATTCTTTTGTTTGTATAAAAATCAACTCATCGGGCGCTGCCATACCATGTTCATGCTTTGCCAGGTGTTTAATATAGGCAGCATCCTGTTTCAACCGCAGAATCTGTTTTTCAATGGCTTTGTTTTCCTGTCTGGTAATCTGTATGCGGGACAATACATGAGCCTGTTTCAATGTAAGCTGGTCATAGTCTCTGATTCCGTTCTCAGAAAAATACATTACAAACAGGATCAGCACCATGAGAACAAGAGCCAGATAAAAAATGGTTTTTTCAATCATTACCATAAAAATCAATCCTTTTGTGAACCCTTTTTCAACCAGTCTTTAACCAGATCAATCTCTGGAAATTTCAGTGCTGCGGCAGCCAGAAAAACCAGTGTGATGCCCATCACCACACAAACAGTCACACCGGCAGCCAAAAAAAGCTTTCCGTGTGCATCATTGATGATAATTGTCGCAGCCCATCTTACAGACATTGCCATTATAACAGATAAAAAAAGGGCGCGGCAAGCTGAAATCAGCATATGAATCCGTGAAAATCTCACCCGGGCCGGGGGATGAAACACCAGATAAACAAATCCCGCACCTGATGACAATGATACAGACAGGGCCAGCCCGTTGATCCCCATGAGGCCGGACAAAACAGGTGCCAGCACGAGATTGGTGCAAATGCAGATCATGCCGGCAAAAAATGGATGCCAGATACTGGACACGGCATAGTGAAGGGTTACAAAAACACGGGATCCGATGAATGCCCACAACCCTGTTGCCAGATAAAACAGGCATGCTGCCGTCTGGGTAACGGCATGGGCATCAAATGCCCCCTGACCGAACAAAAGTCTGACAATAGGGTCGTTCAGGGCCATGAGCCCTGCCATGGCGGGCATAGTCACAAACATTACCAGCCGGACCCCGGTATCAAATACAGGGGTAATGTGGGTCATTTGCCCAATGGCTGCTTTTTTGGCAAAAAATGGCAGCAATACGATGGAAAAAGAAACAGCAATCAAAGACATTGGAAACTGCACCAGCCGGTCTGCATAGTACAAAAAGGATACACTGCCCTCTGCCAGAAAAGAAGCAAGAAAAGATACCACCAGAATATTCACCTGAAAGGGCGCCGCTCCAACCATGCAGGGGATCATTTTTTTTGCCGTATTAACAACACCCGGGTGGCATATCACAAACCGGGCAGGCCCCAGCATGCCGTGCTGGACCATGAAAGGCACCTGAAAGCCCAATTGCACCAGACCGCCAAAAATAATGCCCAGGGCAAGCCCTGTGACCGGGATATCAAAATATCCGGCGGCAAAAAGGGTGAACAGAATCACCACCAGGTTAAACAAAAGGGGGGTCATGCCCGGCAGCCAGAAATTACCCAGGGTGTTGAGCACCCCCATGCACAAAGAAATCACCATGATGATCCAGACATAGGGTACCATGATTTTAAACAGAACAAGGGCAAGTGAAAACCGCTCACTCCCCGGCACAAAACCCGGTGCCATGACCTGCAGGATCCAGGGCGCCAGCAAAACCCCGCACAGAACAAGAAAAACACCCAGTGCAGACAGCATCACCAGCGCGGAGAACACCATGGAAACCGCCTGGTCTTTTCTGCCGGTCTCAATATACCGGGAAAACCAGGGTACAAAAGAAATACTGAATATCCCGTCACTGAACATTTTTCTGAGCAGATCAAAGGGCCGGAACGTAATAAAAAATGCATCGCTCTGGGCGGAAGTGCCGATGACCATGGCAATCACTGCATCCCGGATGACCCCGAAAATCCGACTCAAAAGGGTAAAACCACTGACAGACATGGTGTTTTTAACCAGGGACATTATAAATTTTCCTTGACAAAAATCCAAAAATTTTATATCTGTTCTTTTTTAAAACATAAAATTTTTTAACAGTTAACTGACGAATATAAGGAGTAACCGCAAATTGGCCAACCACAAATCTGCAAAAAAACGGGCAAAACAGAACCTGGTGAGACGTCAACGAAACAGATCTGTAAAAACCACACTGAAAACATTGGAAAAAAAGGTGCGCGCGGCCAAAGCATCCGGCGATGATGCGGCAGTGGAATTGATGCGCCAGAACCAGTCTGCGCTTCAAAAAGCGTCCCAAAAAGGCATCATCCATAAAAAAACCGCTTCCAGAAAGATTTCAAGATTATCCAAACTTGTGAATGCCTCCTGAGGTTTTATGAAACGACAGGAGTCCCCAGGGCAACTCCTGTCGTTGAACCATATCGCTTGTGTTAGAAATTGACCATCATCTGACTGACAACCCTTTCTGCAATCCGTTGCGCAATTATCTCAATTGCTTCATTGATACTGGCTTCATCATTTATCTTGTCTTCATCCACCATATAGGATTCAGATGAAGAAAAATTGGACACAGACCACAGAATATCATCGTCTGTGTCCAGAAGCTGAACATCCACCACAGCGGTTACATTTCTTTCAACCACTGTCTCCGTAGAAGACCGGGATAAAACCGAAAAAGTGATGGCTTTGATCTTGCCCTTGATCCTCCGGGCAGCATTTGCAGGATCGACCACTTTTGTATCGGATTTTTCCTGAATTTCCCGTATCAACCCATTGGTGAAATCGATTGCTGCGCGTGTCTGGGATGTTTTGTTCTCAAACACCTCCACCCCCACGCGGGTCACCCCCTGGTAAATATATCCGCCCCCTTCCAGGCGATATCCGCAACCGGAAAACAAAAGCAGCACCCCCGCCAGTATACAGAGCGATTTTTTCCCATTGTCGCTTTTGATGCCAGACAGTTTCATGTTACACCACTATATTTACAAGTATCTGTTTTTTGCGTACAAGGATGATCTTTTTTACCGGTGCATCCTGGATATGTTTTACAACCTTGTCATCTGCCAGGGCCGCATCTTTAATGGCAGGTTCGGCAGTATCTGCCGCCACACTGAATCTGGCACGCAGTTTGCCGTTCACCTGGACCACTACCAGCACCTCATCTGTTTCAATGCTGTCTGTGCGAAATGTGGGCCAGGACTGTTCCAGAATGGATCCTTGATGTCCCATTTTCTCAAACAATTCCTCACAAAAATGCGGTACAATGGGACTGAGCAGAAGCAGCATGTTTTCCATGGCAGATAACACAACGGCCTTGATTTCATTGTCTGATGTGTCCAGGTCAATGGTGTAGACCGCATTCACCAGTTCCATGACAGCGGCAATGGCCGTGTTGAAATGAAAGCTTTCATCAATATCCGCCGTTACCTTTTTGATGGTCTGTTGGGTCTTGATATACAGGGATCTGGCCGACTGGCTTTTCAGATCCCCGGCAGGCCCTTTGAATGCTGTCACCTGGCTGGTATCAATCTTTTGCATGCACGCAAGGGCCAGGCGCCAGACACGGTTGATAAAGCGGTTGCTGCCCTCGACCCCGTCTTCACTCCATTCCAGATCTCTTTCCGGCGGAGCAGCAAACAGACAGAAAAGCCGGGTAACATCAGCCCCGTATTTTTCCAACAGCTCATTGGGATCCACCACATTTTTTTTGGATTTGGACATTTTAATGACCCGGCCTATTTCAACATCCTTGCCGCACCGGGTGCACACGAACGTTTCATTTGCTTCTTTTCTGGCTTCCTCCGGGTAAAGATATCCATGCTCAGGACAGGTCATGGTTTCTTTGCACACCATTCCCTGGGTGAGCAGCCGGGTAAAGGGTTCTTTGAAATCGATCATGCCAAAATGGTGGAGCACCCGCATAAAATAGCGGGAATAGAGCAAATGAAGGACTGCATGCTCCACCCCGCCGATATACTGGTCCACAGGTGCCCAGTATTTCACGGCAGCCGGGTCAAACATTCCCTGGTCAAATCTGGGGGAGCAGTACCGCAGATAATACCAGGAGGATTCCACAAAGGTATCCATGGTATCTGTATCCCGTCTGGCATCTTTGCGCCCGCACCTGGGACACACCGCCTGTTTGAAATAATCCAGCGTGGGCAGAGGGGATCCGCCTTTTTCTAAAAGGTTGGCATCTTCGGGCAGTGCTATGGGAAGATCTTTTTGGGAAACCGGCACCACTTTGCAGTCCGGGCAGTGTATGACCGGGATGGGGGCACCCCAGTACCGCTGGCGTGAAATACCCCAGTCCCGCAGCCGATAGGAGACAGCCTTTTTCCCCCTTCCTTGCTCTGCCAGCCAGTCTGTGATGGTTTCAATGGCTTTTTCGCTGTCCATGCCGTCAAACTGACCGGAATTCACCATGATACCCGGTCCGGTATAGGCGGTTTCCATGGTATCCGGATCCAGGGGGGGGGAGGCCGGCTGCACCACCACACGAATCTCAAGGCCATATTTTTTTGCAAAGTCAAAATCCCGCTGGTCTCCGGCAGGCACCGACATGATAGCACCGGTGCCGTATCCCATGAGCACAAAATTGGCTGTATAAATGGGGATCTCTTCTCCTGTGGCAGGATTGATGCAGTGCCTGCCCGTGAAAACCCCTTCTTTCTCATATTTTTCCAGGCCCTCCAGGGACCGCTCCTGGGCAGCGACTTTTTCAAGAAAAGCTGCCACATCCTTTTCCTGTTTGGTTCCTTTGCACAGGGTTTCCACCAGGGGATGCTCGGGTGCCAGGCACATAAAGGTGGCCCCGAAAATGGTATCCGGACGTGTGGTAAACACCGGTATCTGAGCCTCCATGCCGGCAACCTGAAATGTCAGTTCCGATCCCACGCTTTTGCCGATCCAGTTTTTCTGCATCACCGTGACCTTGTCCGGCCACCCAGGCAGTTTATCACAATAGACCAGCAGGTCTTCGGCAAAATCGGTGATCCTGAAAAACCACTGCCACAGCTTTTTCTGGTGAACCGGGCGGGAACACCGCCAGCACTTATCCTGTTCCACCTGCTCATTGGCCAGAACTGTCTGGCACTTTTCACACCAGTTGACAAAAGATTCCTTGCGGTAGGCCATGCCGTTTTCCAGCATTTTAAGGAACAGCCACTGCTCCCACTTATAGTATTCCGGCCGGCAGGTGGCAATCTCTCTGTCCCAGTCATAGGAAAACCCCATCTTTTTCAACTGGGCCCGCATGGCACGGATATTATCATAGGTCCAGGCAGCCGGATGGGTATTGTTGTCAATAGCTGCATTTTCAGCCGGCATGCCAAAGGCGTCCCATCCCATGGGGTGGAGAACATTGAATCCCTTCATCCTTTTATACCGCACCACCACATCACCGATGGTATAATTGCGCACATGGCCGATATGAATTTTCCCTGACGGATAAGGAAACATTTCCAGCAGATAATATTTTTCTTTTTCAGGATCTTCGGTGACTTTGAAAAGGTGATGATCCTGCCAATATGCCTGCCATCTGGGTTCAACATCAGCAGGGTTGTACCATTCCTCCATTCTATATTTTCCTTTCACAAGCATCTTCACACAGATTTTTAGATTATCAAAACCTATTAGATGCCACAACCAAAGGCAAATAGCAAGACAGTTTGAATTACCGCTGGATATTTGCCATAAGTGCATTGTTTTTTTCATCCTTCCATGCAGTGTCCAGGTCCCGGGCCCGCCCCTGGAGGTTTGCTGCGCCCGGCCCGAGATCCTGCGCGGGCCTGTTTTTATCAGAATGATAATACAACGCAACACCCCTTGTGGTTGAAAGGCTGACATCCTTGCATGTCCGGCCAGGCCCCCTCCGGCTCTAACGGTCCGGTCACAGCAAACCTCCAGGGGCTCCTTACCGCGATCCTCCCTGTACATCATTGGTCATAGCAAATATTCAGGCGCCATCCCGATGGCGCCTGAATATTTTGATCTTGACCCAGACAGCGTGTAATGGTATATAAAATGGTTTTGATAAGCACCTGAATGGCAGGCGCTGCTGTATATAATCCTTGCTCCGGAACCATATGCCGGGGCTTTATATCCGCAAGGAGAAAAAATGAGAAAGTATGAAACTATCGTTATTTCTGACCCTGATCTTCAGGATCAAACACGCACTGAGCTGTTTGATAAAATCAGAGATATCATTACCAGAGAAAACGGAATTTTTTTATACCTTGATGACTGGGGCAGTAAAAAGCTGGCCTATGAAATCAGAAAAAAATTGCGGGGCCACTATGCATGCCTTACCTTTGGCGGCACAGGAGACCTGGTAAAGGAACTGGAAAGAAATCTGCGCCTCAATGAAAATGTCATGAAATTTATGACCATCCTTGTTTCTGATGACGTGACTGCAGAATCACTGGCCCAGGAAGTCAAAGATGCCGAAGCTGCAAAAGCTGCTTCTGATGCTGCCCAGGCTGCTGCGGTTGCTGAGAATGCAACCAAAACTGACGCAGATACTGGTGTCGAGACCAGTGAAGAACCTGTGAAAACAGCGCAGGCATCCGGATCAGATAAACCGGCAGTACAAACAGAAACGCAAACTGCTGAAACAGTCACTGATGACCAGAACTGATTCAGGATTGGAGGAAAAATATCATGTATAAAAGTCAAGGTCAAAGAGGTGACAGCAAGAACCGGTTTTACCAGCGGCGTAAAATATGCAGATTCTGTGTGGACAACGGCATGGACATCGATTACAAAAACCCCAAAGCCCTTAAACAGTTTATTACTGAACGCGGAAAAATCATTCCCAGACGGATTACCGGAACCTGTGCCAAACACCAGCGCAAATTGACACTCGCCATTAAACAATCCCGCCAGATAGCGTTGCTGCCGTTTGTGGGAAGACCCCCGCAGTAAATCAGGACTGCCGGAGTATTTCAAGGTGACCAACATCATCCCCTACCCGTCTGCTGTCAAAGACATTGTTCTGGGAATCTGCCTGTGCATTCTGATCTTTGCCGTCAGCTATACGTTCCCTTTTGTGGGCGTGTTTGCCCTGCTGGTGCTTCCTTTGCCGGTGCTGTTTTACCGGCTGAAACTGGGACGGAACAGCGGCGGTATCATAGCAGCCATCAGCTTTGCCATTCTCATGGTGATGACCCGTGGATTTGCATTTGACACCCTTTATTTTGGTGCCCTGCTCATGACCGGGATGTTTTTGGGTGAATGCATCGAACGTCATATGGGCATTGAACGGACAATGATCTATACCGTTACCGGTGTTCTGGGTTCTGCACTGGCGGCATTTGTCGTGTATGCCGGAATTCAGACGACAGCCATGGGTGATATGGTGTCGGATTATATCACGCAGTACTTTCACCTGACGTCTGCCTTGTATACTGACATGGGCATTGACAAGGAACAGATTGCCGTGTTGAACTCCGCATTTCTCATTGTTATGCCCGGTATGCTCATTGTCTCGTATATGACCACAGTATGGCTCAATATCCTGATCATCAAAAAACTGCTGCGCAGGATCGGAATAATCCTCAAAAACATGGAGGATTTGAACCGTTTCAAGGCACCTGACCTGCTAGTCTGGGTGGTGATCGGACTGGGCGTGTTGCTGGCTTTGCCCGTTGGCGCTGCAAAATACGTCGGCATCAATTGTCTGATTATACTAATGCTTGTTTATTTTTTTCAAGGAATTGCCATTATATCATTTTATTTCCAGAAAAAAGGATCCCCAACTTTTTTAAAAGTATTTTGCTATGGACTGATTGCCGTACAGATCTATTTTCTCATTCTGGTCATCGGCCTTGGATTCTTTGACAACTGGATCAACTTCAGGAAACTGGAGACGCAAAAGTGATAACAAACCCTATCGGCCCATGTAAAAGGGGCTGAACCTTTTTTGGAGGTTTACATGAAAGTCATATTAAAAGAAACCATTGATACCCTGGGTATTGCAGGCTCGGAATGTGAGGTTGCCGCTGGATATGGCCGCAACTATCTGCTTCCCCAGGGAAAAGCAATGATTGCCACGCCCCAGAACAAACGCGTTATGGAACAGGCCAGGGCAAAACTCGAACTGCAGATTGCCAAAGAGAAAAAACTGGCCGAAGAGATGGCCGCAAAAATCAAGGATGTGGTCTGCAGACTCAAAGCCAAAGTCCGTGAAGAGATATATCTTTACGGATCCATCACCACTCACGACATCAAAGAATCCTTGAACAGCCAGAACATATCGGTGGAGCGCCGTTCCATCCTCCTGGCTGAACCCATCAAGGAGACTGGTGAATACAAGGTTCCCATAAGGCTCTACAAGGATGTGGAGCCGGAAATCACCGTGGTTGTTGAAGCAGAAGAAAAACAGGAAAAATAAAAGACATCCGCCTGTGCTGCCCGGTTACCCGGCCGGTGTCAGCACAGGTTCAAAACGGTTGGAAACTTCGTGGCCAATATCAGATCCAGAAAGTCAGATCCCCTCTTAGACCGCACACCGCCCCATGATCTGGATGCGGAAGCCTCATTGTTGAGCGCTATTTTCATCACCAATGATGTGCTGTTTGATATCACCGATATTTTAACCCCTGAAGACTTTTACAAAGGTGCCCATAAAAAAATTTTCCGGGTCATCCTGGACCTTGCGGCCCAGGAAGAGCCGGCAGATCTTGTGACGGTTGCCAATGCCCTTAAAAAAAAGGATGAGCTGGAAAGCATAGGAGGTGCAGCATATCTGGCATCCATTGCAGATGCGGCACCGGTTGCGGTAAATGCAGTACATTATGCCAGAATTATCCAGGGCAAAGCCTCCTTGCGCATGATGATTGATGCTGCCTCAAAAATCATCCAGCTCTGTCTTGAAGACAAAGGAAACGTGGAAGATACCATTGATTTTGCTGAATCTTCCATTTTCCAGATATCGGAAAAAAAATCAGGTGGATCTTTCAGATCCCTGGGAGAACTGATTAATATCAACATTGATAAACTGGAAGAACAGCAGGGAAAAGATGGGGGGCTTTCCGGGCTTTCAACGGGGTATATGCGCCTGAACAAAATCACCTCCGGACTTCAAAAATCGGATCTCATCATTCTGGCGGCCAGGCCCAGTATGGGCAAAACCGCCTTTGCTCTGAACATTGCCAGAAATGTTGCACTCGAAGAGCAAAAGCCGGTGGCTGTCTTTTCCCTTGAAATGTCCAATGAACAATTGTCCATGCGGCTGTTGACCTCTGAAGCCCGCATTGATTCCAACCGGCTGCGCACCGGGTTCATCAGCCAGGAAGACTGGCAGAATGCCACGGACGCCGCGGGTATTCTCAATGAAATGCCCATTTTTATAGATGATACCCCCAATATCACGGTCATGGATGTTCGTGCCAAGGCCAGAAAGCTTTACCAGAAGCATGGAGAGCTTGGGTTGATCATCATAGACTACCTCCAGCTCATGAAAGCCCCGTTCAATTCCGACCGCAGGGACCTGGAGATCGCTGAAATATCCCGGGGATTGAAAGCGCTGGCAAAAGAGCTGGATATCCCGGTCATGGCCTTGTCCCAGCTCAACCGCATGCTGGAACAGCGCAGCGATAAACGGCCCATGATGTCGGATCTGCGTGAATCAGGTGCTCTGGAACAGGATGCAGACATCATTGCCTTTATTTACAGAGATGAGGTTTACAACAAGGAGCCGGACAACCCCAAAAAAGGGACTGCTGAAATCATTGTGGCCAAAAACCGAAACGGCGCCATCGGTACGGCCATGATGCATTTTCACGACCAGTATACCCGGTTTGAGGAACTGGCACCGGACAGATATCAGGAATTTCAATGAAAAAAGAGATCTACGGCAATCTGGCAGGTCTTCGCAACGTTCAGATCAAACGCATTGAAAACCTGTACTCTGTAAAATCTGCGCCTGAATATATCATAAGCCCTGATATTGCCGCAGAGCTGGTGCAGATATCCCATGATATCCGCCGCCAGGTGGGATTGATGGTGGACAGAAACGGCAAAACAATCTGTGTCATTGCCGGAGACCCACACCGCATTGTGATTCCTGTGACACCGGACCATATGGCAATACCGGGACGGCTCAAAGGCCTGCGGTGCATCCACACCCACCTGCAGAATGAACCCCTTACCCAGGATGACCTCACCGACCTTGCCCTGCTCCGTTTAGACTATATCACTGCCATCTGTCTGACAAAGGATGGACAGCCCGGACCGGTTTATTCGGGTCACGTGCTTCCGGATGAAACCCGGGAACCCTATCAGATACTGCCCGCAGCCACCATATATGATCTGAACATCGACTGTCTGTCCCGGATCATGGCCCTGGAAACCGAACTGTCCCGGAAAAACGCACTGCACAAACCGGCGTCCGGCCGGGAAAATGCCTTTTTGATCAATGCCGTCACCCAGGATCCCCAGGAAGCATCCGCTTCCATGGAGGAACTCAAAGAGCTTTGTAAAACCAGCAGCATCAGCGTTATCGGCAGCGCAATCCAGCGCAGAAAACAGATCGACCCCAAATTTGTGGTGGGAAAAGGAAAATTATCTTCTCTGGTGATAAAAGCCATACAGAACCATGCTACCATGCTGGTATTTGACAGAGAATTGTCGCCTTCCCAGATCCGGTCCATTACCGATTTTGTGGAAATGAAGGTCATAGACAGAACCCAGTTGATCCTGGACATTTTTGCCAAACAAGCCAGATCCAGGGAGGGAAAATTCCAGGTGGAACTTGCCCAGATGGAATATCTGCTGCCCCGGCTTATCACAAAGAATACAGCCATGTCCAGGCTCACCGGCGGCATCGGCGGCAGGGGTCCTGGCGAAACCAAGCTGGAAATCAACAGAAGGCGGGTGCGGGACAGAATCACCCGCCTGAAAAAAGAGATTGTGCAAATTCGCAAACAACGCAGCCAGCAGAAAGCAAAAAGAAGACAAAAAAACCTGCCTGTCATTTCCATTGTAGGGTATACCAATGCTGGCAAATCCACCCTTCTCAACACCCTGACCCAGAGCAATATCGTTGCGGCAGACCGGCTTTTCGCCACCCTGGACCCTTCTTCCAGGCGCCTGCGGTTCCCCCGGGATATCGAGGTTATTATCACCGATACAGTGGGGTTTATCCAGAATCTTCCCAAAGAACTGCTGGAGGCATTCCATGCCACTTTGGAGGAACTGGCCGAAGCAGACATCATTTTGCATGTCATTGACATCAGCAATCCCCGGTATATGCAGCAAAAACAGTCTGTGGAAAAAATTTTAACCCAGCTGGAGCTGGATAAAATTCCGGTGCTGTATGTATTTAACAAGCTGGATCTGGTGGATATGACAGATTTTGACAACAAATGGCTGTTACACCAGGGAATCTGTGTGAGTGCCCAAGACAAGCAGACCCTGTCTCCTCTGGTGGAAAAACTGGAAACCATGGTCACCTTGCACAATACCAATTAGGTGTTGACCAACCTTTCATTTTGCTTTACATATACACACATTTTTTACAAATAAAAGAGAGATGCAGACAGGACATTTGGAACAGATGATTATCAGCGACCGTGAGAGACAGGATTCAATGGACATGCCTGAATGTTTTGGCGAGTTCAGTAAGAACAACAAGCTGTGCTTTTCCCATTGCGCCATGTCGATCCGATGCTGTATCATGCGCAGCAGACACCCCAAAATGGACATTCTTGAAAAGCTGCTCATCCACAACCATTATGCGGTAAAACCCCACTGACAGCCATGCCCCTGCGGGCGCAACAACGCATGATAACAAGGGCCACAGGATTGTTCCGTTTTCATATGCGAAACGTCACCCGTCATTGCTCAGTTATCAGCTTCTAGTAAACAAACACAAATTCTTCCCTGCTGTTTACTAACAGCTAACGGCTAACAGCTATCAGACAAAAATTTTTCCGGGATTCAGTATCTGACGGGGATCAAACACAGCTTTGATCTTTTTCATGAGATCCAGTTCAACCGGTCCGATCTCCAGTGACAGATAGGCCATTTTGGTCAGTCCCACACCGTGTTCCCCAGTGATGGTGCCGCCCAGCTCAAGGGTGGCTTCAAAAAGCTGGTCCACGGCTTTTTGGGCCTGTTTTGCCTGGGAGGGATTTTGCTTGTCATACATGATATTGCAGTGGATATTGCCATCTCCGGCATGGCCGAAACTGACAATGGTAAGGCCGGATGTCTGTTGAATTTTTTTAATGCGCGCCACCATGTCCGGTATTCTGGAGATAGGCACCACAATATCTTCGTTGATCTTCTGGTTGGCAATTTTATAGAGAATGGGGGACAAGGCTTTTCTGGCCTCCCACAATGCAGCAGCCTCATCCTGATCTTGTGCCAAGCGGATGTTAAGTGCCCTGGATTTTTTGCAGAAATCTATGATCAAATCTGTCTGGGTCTTCACTGTCCGTGCATCCCCGTCCACTTCCAGAATCAGCAGGGCGCTGGCCTGGTCCGGCAGTGCAAAGGTCAAATAGTCTTTTACCAGGCCCAAAGATGCTTCATCCAGGTATTCCACACACCTGGGAATTACCGCCAGGCGCATGATGCCGGAAACAGTTTTCGCCGCCTTGTGCATGTCATCAAAACACACAGCCAGGGTGGACACGCATTCGGGTTTTGGCAAAAGCTTGAGCGTAATCCGGGTCACCAGGGCCAGGGTACCTTCGGACCCCACAATAAGGCGTGTCAGATCATATCCCGCCACCCCCTTGGCTGTGGAAACCCCGGTTGTGATGATATCACCACAGGGCAGCACCGCACGAAGCCCGAGTACGTACTCTCTGGTCACCCCGTATTTCACGGCCCTGGGTCCGCCGGCACATTCGCCGATATTTCCGCCGATGCTGCATATGGAAGCGCTGGCCGGATCAGGCGGATAAAACAGTCCGCGCTCTTCCACTGCTTTGTGAAGATGGGACACGATCACCCCGGGTTCCACTGTTGCCGTAAAATTCTCCGGATCAATGGCAATGATGCTGTTCATCCGTGTGGTCACCAGAACCAAGCCTCCCTGGATTGGTACCGCCCCCCCTGTCATGCCCGAACCGCTTCCCCTGGGAATGACCGGCATTCGTTTTTCCCAGGCCAGTTTCATGATATCTGCCACCTGGGTTTCTGATGCCGGGAACACCACTGCATCCGGCAGACAGGAGGTGCCTGTGGCATCATAGGAATAGCACAGAAGATCTTCTTTGTTCCGGGTCACATACTCCTTGCCCACAAGTTTTTGAAGATGCTTGTAGACCGATGCGCACATAGCCATCTAAAATTTTCCTGATTCAATCTTTTTTGACAGATACTGCACCTGTTCAAACAGAATACCTTTCTGCTGCAGTTCTTTTTCCACGGCATTCACCGAATAAATGGCGGTGGCATGGTAGCGCTTGAAGCTGGAACCAATTTTCTTGATGGGCTGGTCTGTATATTTTCTGGATAAAAATATGGCCACCTGGCGGGGTTTGACAATGCGTTTTTTCCGGGATTTGGAGACAAGGTCCTGCTCGGTTACGGCATATTCTTTACACACCAGTTTTTTGATCACATCAATGGTGATACGTTTTTGATGTTTGCGGATATTGGCCAGCACACTTTTTGCCAGTTCAATATCAATATTGCACCCGAGAAGCTGACCTTTGGCTGCCACACCAAACAACCCGCTTTCCAGCTGCCTGACATCATCGCACAATTCCTGGGCAATGTATTCAGTGACCTGGGTGGGAATAATGCAATCCAGGTGTTTTGATTTCTGTCTGAGAATTTTCACCCGTGTTGTAAAATCCGGCACCTGAATTTCGGTTACCAGACCCATGGTCAGGCGGGACCGCAGCTGGTCATCCATTTTGGGGATATCATCCGGAAGGTCGCAGCCTGAAAAAATAATTTTCCGGTCAGCATTCAGCAGATAATCAAGGGTAATGGCCAGTTCTTTCTGGATGGCCTGCTTTCCGGATAAAAAATGGATATCTTCTAAAATCAGCATCTCGCATTTCTTGCGGTATTTTTCCTTGAATGTATCAATGGTATTATTTTTCAAAGCATAAATCATTTCATTGGTAAAATCCTCGGCTGTTACATAATACACCCGCAATGCACTTTGTTTGGTGATCACATGATGCCCCACAGCCTGGGAAAGATGGCTTTTGCCAAGACCGGTTTTGCCCAAAAGATACAAAATACCCGCACCGTTCATTTTTCCCTGGGCCAGAGACAGGGAAGCGGAATAGGCAAAACTGGAATTGTCCCCCACCACAAAATCATCAAAGGTGTAGCCTTTTTTCAGCATCCTGCCGCTGCTGAAGCACCGACCGAATCCGGGCAATGAAGCCTGAATCGGATGTTTTATTTCGGATTGTAAAACCCTTGCAGCCAATACGCCATCAGGATCTTTTTTGGGAATTTCTTGTGTTGTAAAGGTAATGTGTACCGGGTGCCCGAGTTTTTTGAATTCTGTTTCAAACAATGCCTGGTAATTTTCCTTCAACCGTCTGACAAAAAACGCATTGGGTGTAGACAGACTGATGCAGCCATCTTTATATTCCAGAAGGTCAAGGGGATCTATCCACATCCTGTAGCTGTGATCAGGGATTGTTTTTTTGATTTGAGATTTAACCTGTGCCCAGAATCCGTCCATGGTTTTCAACAAGCAGACCTTTCTTTTCACATAAAAATTGGAATTATTATCAATGGTGCCAAGTTAGCGTGATACTCAGCGAATACGAGCAGACCCAAAAAAAGTATGTGTTTTTCTATGCGAATATCCATTCCTGGTCAAACCGGATCATTCGTGTTAGGAAAAGATGAGCATTTTGTTTGGCACAATTATTCAACACATTGAAATTGCAGTATTTTTTTTGTGAAACAGGAATTTTTTCAAAAATTACAGTCACTTCCCCAAGTTCTTATTTTTGTAGGAAATTTCATTGATTCACCTGTTATACAAATCTGATTAGAAAAAATTTTTCTTTGTTTTTCTTTGTTTTTCTTTGTTTTTTGTCAATTTAGACAAAAAACAGGAATTTTTTTTTGTTCTATCATACCAATGGTTTCACAATTTATCAGGTCCCATAATATTTACAATCCCCACCCGCAATAGTATATTGTTTTCTTTTAACCAAATGAAAGCCTTTCAATTACATATGGTATCCATGTCTGGAGAAAAATTGTATAAAAACCGCCGGCCTTTCATCGGTATTTCCATGGGAGATCCCTTGGGCATAGGGCCTGAAATCCTGGTAAAAGCATTGCAGTACCCGGGTATGTATGACATCTGCAAACCCCTTGTCATTGGAGATCCCCATGTTATGAGGCGTGCCCTTTCACAATTTTGCGGCCCCATGTCTCTGCACCAGATCACCCGGCCAAAACAAGGTGTTTATACATCCGATTGTATTGATCTTCTGGCAGTTTCAACACTTTCGCTGGAGACCCCGGCCACAAGATCCATGACACCGGACATAGGCCGTGCCATGGCAGATTATATCCATACCGGAGTGGATCTTGCGCTTCGCCGGGACATTGCCGCCCTGGTCACCTGCCCCATTACCAAAACCGGTCTTGTTCTGTCCGGATCTCGTTTCCATGGCCATACGGAAATGATTGCCCATCAGACCCGCACATCTGAATTTGCCATGATGCTGGCCGGCAAACAGCTCAAAGTGGTGCTGGTAACCATTCATATCCCCCTGGCAATGGTTTCTCAATCCCTTACCCAAAACAAGATTGTCAACACCATTCTTTTGACCCGAACTGCTCTGATAAACCGGTTCAATATTGCCCGTCCCAGGCTGGCAGTGGCCGGCCTCAATCCCCATGCCGGTGAAGACAGCCTTTTTGGCACAGAAGAGCAGGACACCATTTTACCGGCTGTTTCCATTGCCAGACAAAAAGGGGTTGATGTCGAAGGACCTTTGCCGCCGGACACGGTTTTTTTTCACGCCGTGAACCAAAAATATGATGCCGTGGTCTGCATGTACCATGACCAGGGACTGATTCCCTTTAAACTGATCCATTTTACGGACGGGGTTAACATCACATTGGGACTGCCCATCATCCGGACATCCGTTGACCACGGCACAGCCTATGACATCGCCTGGCAGGGGAAAGCTGATCCTGCAAGCCTGGTGCAGGCAATTAAAACCGCTGTTTTCCAGGCCAACAACAGAACGGATCAGGGCCATTGCCATGGATAACATCATTATCCAGGGTGCCAGGGAACACAACCTGAAAAACATTGATGTGACGATTCCCAAAAACCGCCTCACGGTGATCACGGGACTGTCCGGTTCAGGCAAATCCACCCTGGCCTTTGACACCCTGTATGCCGAAGGACAGCGGCGGTATGTGGAATCTTTATCCACATATGCCAGGCAGTTCTTAGGGCAGATGGACAAACCGGATGTGGATGTCATTGACGGTCTGTCTCCTGCCATATCCATTGAACAGAAAACCGCCGGCCACAATCCCAGATCCACGGTGGGCACTGTAACTGAAATTTATGATTACCTGCGGCTGTTGTTCGCCAGGGTGGGAACCCCTTATTGTCATCTGTGCGGCAAACCCATTCTGGCCATGTCGGTTGACCAGATCTGTGACCGAATCATGGCCATGAAACAGCAGACACGCATCATGCTTCTTGCACCCCTTATCCGGGACAAAAAAGGACGGCATGACACTGTTTTTTCCAAAATGATAAAACAAGGGTTTGCCAGGATCCGGGTGGATGGTCAGATATATCCTGCCCAGGACCATCCGGTTCTGGACAAAAACAAAAAACATGATATTGCAGCGGTTGTGGATCGCCTTATTATCAAACCCGGCATTGAAAAGCGGCTCACTGATTCTCTGGAACTTGCCCTGTCCCTGTCAGAAGGAACTGTCATCGTAATGGATATAACCCAAAACCGGGACATTTTGTACAGTGAAGCCGCCTTTTGCCACACCTGCCATATCAGTTATCCGGAACTTACCCCTGCCGCTTTTTCCTTTAACTCCCCCCATGGCGCCTGTCCCCATTGTGACGGTTTAGGAACCGTCACCGAGTTTGATCCTGATCTGATCGTACCGGATCCTAATATCTCTTTACGCCAGGGGGCTGTACTTCCCTGGCAGAACCGTGATTCCGTCCAGTTCATGGAATTTTTGGATGCCCTTACCACCCATTTTAATGAAGATATTTATACCCCCTTTAAAGACTTGTCTTCTCCATTTCGCCATTCTCTTTTATTTGGATCCGGACAGGAAAAAATCAGCTTTTACATGGAACGTGCCGGCAAAAAAATCATCTATAAAAAAACATTCGAGGGTATCATCCCCAATTTAAAACGGCGCTTTCATGAAACCGATTCCCCTGTTGTGCGTGATGATATCAAAAATTATATGAATTTTATTGCCTGCCCCCAATGCAAAGGTACCCGCCTGAATCCCGCTTCTGCCTGTGTCAGGATCGGAAAATACACCATCTGGGAACTTTGCAGCCTTTCTATTCCCAAGGCCCTGGCTGCCATTTCCGCACTGGAACTTACAGGAAAAAAAAAGGTCATTGCCGCTGGCATTCTGAGGGAACTTTTACAACGTCTGGGTTTTTTGGAAAACGTTGGCCTGGAATACCTGACCCTTTCCCGGTCTGCTGCCACCCTGTCCGGCGGTGAAAGCCAGAGAATCCGCCTGGCCACCCAGATCGGGTCCAGGCTTACAGGTGTTCTATATGTGCTGGATGAACCCAGTATCGGTCTGCACCAGAGAGATAATGCCAGGCTTATCAAAACCCTCATGGATTTGAGGAACCTGGGCAATACCGTTGTGGTGGTGGAGCATGACCTACAGACCATAATATCCGCAGACCATGTCATCGATATCGGTCCAGGTGCCGGTATAAACGGGGGCCGGGTCATATTTTCCGGACCGCCTGAAGACCTGGCTGCCTGTGCAGATTCTCTGACAGGCCAATACCTGTGCGGTAAAAAAAAGATTCCTGTGCCAGCCACCCGCAGAAAAGGCAATGGCAAGACAGTAACCATTGTCAAGGCATCTGCCAATAATCTCAAACATATCACGGTTTCCTTTCCTTTGGGGTGCTTTATCTGTGTGACCGGCGTATCAGGATCAGGAAAATCCACGCTTGTATTGTCCACCCTGTACCAGGCCCTGTCCAACCAGATCAACCATTCCCGGAAAACCGTGGGATGTCATGAAGAGATCACGGGCATTTCGTATCTGGACAAGGTCATTCACATTGATCAGTCCGCCATTGGAAAAACCCCCCGGTCCAACCCGGGCACCTATACCGGTGTGCTCACCCATATCAGGGAATTGTTTGCAAAGACTCCGGAATCTCGTGCCAGGGGATATAAATCCGGCCGGTTCAGTTTTAATATCCGGGGCGGCAGGTGTGAGGCCTGTTCCGGGGATGGTATTGTCAAAATTGAGATGCATTTTCTGCCTGATGTGTATGTGGCCTGTGATGTGTGCAAAGGAAAACGCTACAACAGAGAAACCCTGGATATCAGATACAAGGGATACAATATCGCCCAGGTACTGGATATGACCATCAACCAGGCTGTCTTGTTCTTTGATAGAATATCCGCCATCCAGGTAAAACTTGCCACTTTGGCGGAAGTGGGGCTGGGCTATATCAAACTCGGGCAGTTTGCCACGACCCTTTCCGGAGGGGAAGCCCAACGGATCAAGCTGGCCAGAGAATTGTCCAAAAAAAGTACCGGAAAAACCATTTACATTCTGGATGAACCCACCACAGGGCTGCATGCCGATGACATAAACCGATTGTTATCGGTTCTGGACAGGCTGGCGGCTGCCGGCAACACAATTGTGGTCATAGAACATAACCTGGATGTAATCAAATACGCCGATCATATCATTGACTTAGGTTTGGAAGGCGGTGACAAGGGCGGTCAGATCATTGCCCGGGGCACGCCTGAAAATGTGGCACAAACCAGCCAATCTTATACCGGGTACTATCTGGCAAAGGTTCTCAACGGTTGAACAGCCTTTTGCACAGCCAAAGGCTATGACAAAAGCTGTGGCATTTATGCCTGATGTGTTCTGTTTGAATCAATGACACAGATATCCGTGTCACAGGGGCAAGCCCCATCCACCTCAAAGGCATAGGCTATTCTGGATGCCTTTTTGTACAGATCAACTGAAATTTCGGGAAAAAATGTGTCATCATCCAGGGAGTCCAACGCTTTTTTATCAGGAATTGCATCTATCCCCTGGCCTGTGACCTTGCCGGTAAGCCCATTGATGATCTCAGCATCTTCACCATTGGTGGTCACAATGACAGGAATCTGGTAGGAAAAAACGATCCGGGACAAAGCCAGATTGGAGAGCCTGCGGGACACAAGGGAACCTGGCGCATACCTTACCATCATACCGGTTTTTTCCCCTGATTGGACAAGAAAATCGATACGCAGAGAAGCGGATCTTTCCCGGGCATGGATGATCACCGGCCAAAGGCTGAGGATCTCTTTTCTGTCATACCCGCAGATCTGGACCAGGTGACGGGCGATTTTTTGTCGGTACCGTTCATCATGGGTATCGGGCACAATGCTATTGGTCAAAAAATCGGTGAGTTCTCCCATAACAAGGTGGTGTGGATTTTTTTGCATGGACCTCTCCTGTATCAGTAAAATGCGCCACATAGATGTGTTGCATTATAATACGCCGGGCTCTGGTGTAAAGCAAAAAAGCCCTGACCGGTAGCTGTAACCGGTCAGGGCTTTTTGATAGATAATCCGGCGGTGTCCTACTCTCCCACACAGTCTCCCATGCAGTACCATTGGCGCTAAAGAGCTTAACTTCCGTGTTCGAGATGGGAACGGGTGTGACCTCTTTGCTCTAACCACCGGATTAAGATGGTTTGGATCCGGCAACTTCTGAAGGCTTTATCCGCCAAAACCGCCGGCGGTACATGTCCCATGAATCCAAAAATTCGTTGCAGTAAATATTATGATAATGTGTTCTCATGAAAGCGTTTAAACCTGTAAGGGAAAAAAAAGTGGCTAAGCCTCACGACCTATTAGTACCGGTTAGCTCAACATGTTGCCATGCTTACACACCCGGCCTATCAACCTTGTAGTCTTCAAGGGGTCTTCAGTCACTTGCGTGATGGGATATCTTATCTTGGAGTTGGCTTCCCGCTTAGATGCTTTCAGCGGTTATCCTTGCCCAACTTGGCTACCCAGCAATGCCCCTGGCGGAACAACTGGAACACCATTGGTTGGTCCATTCCGGTCCTCTCGTACTAGGAAAAGATCTCCTCAAATATCCTGCGCCCACGAAAGATAGGGACCAAACTGTCTCACGACGTTTTAAACCCAGCTCACGTACCACTTTAATCG